>NZ_JBNAKP010000034.1:0-54006 GCF_049706645.1 Methanosarcina sp.
ATTTCTGTCATGGGAACTTCCATATGAGAGAATTTCTTTATCTTTTCACACGGAGTTTCGATGTCAATAATAATTTTATTTCCCTTTTTGCTTCCATGGATTGTATGAACAAACCCACAGATAGTGGAATTTACGATAATTTCGGTCAATATGCCACCTTCGATTTTGGTCATTTAAGTTTTTGATTCTTTAGAAAAATAGCTGTAAATGACGATATAGAAGTTAATTGAGTCCGAGATCACTCGGACTGCAGTATCCCAAGGGTTTTTTCTAGAGCTTCTCAGATTTCATTGTCCTTGGGATCTTTATCTTTATTCTTTTTGATACCCAATTCAGTATAGGCACATATCTTCTTTCATTGGGCAATCCACTTTCGAACGTCCTTTTCGTCCGGAACTTTGCCTGCAAGTTTTACGTCTCCATCAATAACAACTGCAGGGGTAACCATAACGCCGTAGCTCATAATTTTTTCAATATCCTCAACTTTAATTACTTCAGCTTCAACGCCAGTTTGCTTCAGTACTTTTTCAATCGTTTCTTTTGTTTTCTTACACTTGGAGCATCCTGTTCCGAGAATTTCTATTTTCATATATTTTCCTCCTTTTTCATTAGTTGAATTCTGTTCCGACTTTGCCTTTATTTACAGCTTTATATTGTTAAATTTTAAAATACAGTAGAAGACTTACAACAACATATTGAATAGATATCCTGTAAAAATGATAGATAATGTTATAATTGAGACGAAAATTGCTACCAGTTCTTTTTTCAGTACCTTTCTAAGGATAATCATCTCAGGTAGAGATACGGCTGTGACAGACATGAGGAAGGCCAGGGCAGTTCCGACTGGAAGCCCTTTTCCAATCAGGCTTTCTACAATAGGGATCATTGCCATAACGTTCGAGTAAAGGGGTACTCCAATAAGGACAGCAATCGGCACTGCAAGCAGATTATCCTCACCAGCGTATTTTTCGAGTATGCCTTCAGGAGCGTATCCATGGAAAATGCCTCCTATAGCAACTCCTATTATTACATAGAGCCATACCCTGCCCACAATATCTTTTACACTTTCAAAGGCGTATTCTGCTCTTTCTCTCATTGTTAGTTTTTGATCTTCAGTGCTTTGTTTTCCCACTTTCATCTTATATACAAAGTCTTCTACATATCTTTCAAGTTTCAGAAGGCCAATTAAATAACCTCCCAGAACACCCAGTAAAACTCCTGATATGACGTAAATTACTGTAGCCTGGAGTCCGAGAGTTGCCCATAGAGCAGCAACTGCGGCTTCGTTTACAAGAGGAGAAGTGATCAGAAAGGCGAAAGTGACTCCCAGGGGCACTCCAGCTTCCACAAACCCTATAAAGATTGGAACAGACGAACATGAACAGAAAGGAGTTATCGTTCCTATAAGAGATGCAAGAAAATAATATCTGAGTCCTTGCTTGCTTCCAAGAACTTGCCTTGTTCTTTCGGGAGTGATATATGTCCTGAGGTAGGATACAACAAAGATCATTACAGCTAGAAGGACAAAGATTTTCATTACATCGTAAATAACAAAGTTGACACTTGCTGCAAGGCGTGTATCAGGTGCAATCCCGAAGATCTCATAGGTCAGTTTATCAGCAATCCATTGAAGAGGATAAAATATATCAACCATTTTGGATCCTTCTTTATTATTTCTTTATTAACGCTTTATTCCCAAATATATCAATATACATTGATATTCCCTGTGTTATATAAATATTTCCATAGTGCCTGAAATATTATTTGCTTTGAATTCGGAACATTTTATTGGCATCAATGGATATTTCGAGTGTGTTTTCTAAATAAGTCCGCACGTTCACTGCAAAATTGAAAAAACTATACAAAAAACAAAAAATTTCTGGAAAACTCAGGTGTAAGTAAATGCACAGTTAGCGAAAAATGAGAACCTCCTTATTCAGTAAATAGTGATAGGTTGAAACACTAAAGATTTCGTTGATTGTTGAAGAAAGATAAAAAAGAAAAAAAGAACTCCATTTAAGAAATGTACGGCTGCTGCACAGAATCCCTGAAAAAATTATTTTATTTACTACATTTTAGATAATATAACTCTTGAACTTTATCTGTAGTAGTACAGGATCTTATTCTTCAAGGACTTCCAGAATCTTCCTGATTCTGTCATTTTCTATGGAATACAGCCTCATTTTCCCCTCTTTTCGTACTTTAATTATCCTCCAATCCTGCAATTTCGCAAGGTGCATTGAGGTATTGGATTGCGTCCGGCCAATTATTTCCGGGATCTCACAGGCACATAGTTCTCCTTTGTTACCGTATTTATTTTCTCTGGATTTGCGCTCGGCCTCAAGAAGAGCCTTAATAATCCTGTACCTTGTATCTTCGCTTAGGGCTTTGAACAGCTGTATATTTGCCTCATTAATCATATCAACAATCATTGAATCTGTGAAACTATATATATTTTTCTAAATTGGGAAAATTAGACTTATTGCTATAAGGAAGTAGAGACTATTTGACCAGCACATTTCCTCAGGATGACTAAGTAAAGAAGATTTTATGCTCTTGAGATCCAGGATATTTTTAGAGGCAATCTATCATAAATCATAACCTTTATATTTCATATCGATGTATTTCGATATAATGATATTATCAGATAGTAGTAAATGAGGTGTGCTTTAATGGGCAAATTTGGCAAAAATTTACTTGGAAAACTCACCGGAAGCGATAAAAGTTGCTGTTGTGGCCCTTCTATAGTAAGTATTAGAACTATTAGGGTTGATGACAAAGATACTAATGTAGCCGGGTTGGATGAAGAATTTAAAAAACACTTTGAGGCAGACAAGACACCAGAGAACATAGACGCCGAAGAGCTCATGCAAAATCTGTTGAAAATTAATGTAATTCCTGAAAAAGAATTCGAAAATTTTAAAACAGCAATCTTGAAAGAATATATAACATACTGGCAGCAGAATAAGCATTAAATCATATCGATATTTGTAGATATAATTGAGCCCACATTTAAACATCAATTTATTCCGAGGTCTCGCTAATGAACCTTAAGTGTAAGATCTGTGGAAAAGAAGAGAGTTCTTTATTCAGGGTGAATCACAAAGATTTAGGAAATGTAAAGCTCTGTGTAGGTTGCTGGTCTAATGAACAGAGTAAAAATAAGTTGCTTCCTTTAGAAGTGGGGAGCGGCTGTTGCAGGTAATTACATGGAAAATGAAGGGAAAGGAAGACCACCATGACAGAAAAAACTGAAACAGAAATCGAAAGATTGAAGCGCTTTATCTCTGACAAAAAAGAGCTTGAAATAAGGGCGCAAAGGCTCAGTTCTCTGTCGAGTGGGCTGGATGAAAAGATATTACCTTCGGAGGTCAGAATTTTTAAGGCTCTTGCAGATATAAATCGTCTCAAGATTATAAAATTACTAAAGGAAGGAGAACTCTGTGTCTGCGAACTGACTACTGCTCTTTCCACTTCTCAATCGACAGTTTCTCACCATCTTTCTGTACTGAGAACGGCGGGGCTGATCAAGGAACGAAAAGAAGGAAAATGGTCTTATTTTCGTCTTTCTGATGGGGCAGTCATTGAAATCCTTAATCAGGCAAAACTGCTTATTGACGAGTAATACCGGGATGAAGTTCTCCTATTGAAAAGTGTAAGATTTAGGACAAATTCGAACCTTTCAAAAACAGCTTATTTTTCAAAAAAATAAGGTTCCAGAAAAATAATCCTGTAATTTTAATTTGATTAGCGGTAGCTTTTGTTAATAAATTAGTAATTAAATTCATTTTAATGTATATAAACACATAGTGCAACGGGACTATCAAAAAGTAGAAGCTTGAAAGAAAATTAGTTTTAAGGGAGATCAATATGTTCTGGAATAATTTATCTGTGGCAGTCAACTACTTTATTGAAATCGCCTTAGAGCTTACTGTTTTATTCATAGGGATAACCTTTCTCGTGGGGCTGATTCAGGAGTACGTTTCGGACGAGACCATAAAAAAAGCTATGGGAGGGCGGCACAAAGTTGTAGGCAGTATCATTGGGGTTGGATTTGGTGCTCTCACCCCTTTTTGCTCCTGTTCAACCATACCGATGCTACTGGGAATGCTCAACGCTGGGGTGCCTTTTGCCGCAGCAATGGCATTCTTGTTCTCATCACCCTTGCTAAACCCGGTGATAATATCCCTATTCGTCATTTTGTTGGGCTGGAAGATAGCTTCTTTATATTTTGCCATCACCTTCGTGGGTACAGTTATCATTAGTCTTTTGCTCGACGGGCTAGGCTTCGCCAGCCATGTTAAGCCAGCGGCCGTTGTACGAAGTTGTTGTAATGGTCAGCAGGCAGACGACGCAAAATCAAGGATACAACGATCTGCAGGGTTTGCAATGAGCTTATTTCGTCAGCTAATGCCTTATTTAGTTATTGGAGCTGGCATTGGAGCATTCATCCACGGATTCGTGCCCACAGAGATCATTTCCCGCCTCGCTGGGCCGAACAATCCTCTGGCAGTCCCTGTGGCTGCAATTGTTGGTATTCCAATTTATATTCGAGCAGAGACTATGATCCCAATTGGACTTGCGCTTATTGGGAAGGGAATGAGTGTGGGAGCAGTCCTGGCACTAATAATTGGAGGTGCAGGAGCTAGTATCCCAGAGCTAACGCTTCTTTCAGCTATATTTAGGAAAAAATTACTGATTGCTTTCGTAGTAACTATTTTCACAATAGCTATAGTTGCAGGATATTCGGCTAATCTGCTGGCGTTATGAAAGCTGCCAAGAAAAATTGGGATGAACCAGGCAGACAGATAGAGAACCTGGTATCATTTCTTAAATGTTTGCAAGATCCAGTCTTTGGTCTTATTTCCGACTCGCCGGAAGACTCTGAGCCGCTCTTCTTCCAGTCTCACAACCGCGGCAGGGTTCTCAAAATTTTTGTGAATTACCTTTCTTGCTTTGGAAGGTTTAGTCGGTAGTTCCAGGTCGGGCAGTTCATTTTCGTTTCCCTTTCCTTGATTTTGCTCCTCTTTTTTTCAGATATATGCTTACCACTTCGATTTTTATTCTGCATCCGAAATTTCGCACTGTGAGAACCTGATATTCCCTGCCCAGGTCAGTGAGTGAAATCATTCAGTCGAGCTACAAATCAGTTTATTACTATTGATTTTAATGTAACAGATAACCTTTAAGAGCATGAAAATGTACTTATGCAGTAACCCGTAGATTCGTTATATCAATTAAGAATTTCGATTATTTATTTCAAACAAATCTGAAGCAGAAATTATATATTATTTTAAATATCTTTAAAATAATATTAGAAGTTATGCACATTAAGAATAGAATCGAGTACATTCGAATTTATGAAGTAATACGGCAGAGATACTGATATTTCATAACATTGATCTCATAATTCAAGTTAGAAAATTATAAATATTTATGCGCATATGTGTGAAATCGGAATTTATTTATCCCTTTTGCAGTTATGAGCCAGTTCACGTAATAACTGAAGAACTATTAGTTTAGAAGTACAGGTCGCCTGGGAAGAGTATGGCAAAGAGCAAAATTTGGGAGTCCAAAAACATGTCGAAACCAAAAAACATCTGGGAAGATTTTTTTAAAGACAAAACAAACGGAGGGCACAGGTATTCTTCTGAGGAGTTTCTTGCTATGGAAGCCAGGGAAAAATTATATCACCTTGACGGAGGTAAGACGCTTCTTGACTTCGGATGCGGCTCCGCAGAACTCCTGACTTATTATGCTCCGGAATATGAACAGCTTGTAGGAGTGGATTTTTCTCCATCCATGCTTGGCGAAGCGAGTAAAAGGATCAGAGAAAGAAAATGCACTAATATTGACCTGATCCTGGCTAACCATGAAACCCTCTGGGAAAAACTGGACACTTCTTTTGATCGGATAACTGCAGCCGGAGTAATCCAGTACTTAACGTTTCAAGAAATTGACGCCTTTATTGCTAATGCATCAAAACATCTGAATAGAGGGGGCAAAATAGTATTTTTTGACTTATTGGATTCCCGCTTATATCCATTATGGAAGCTAGGGCTATTCTCACAAAATGCAAATGGCTTGAAAATTTTACACAAAGCTGGTTTCGAGTTTCGGACTATAGTATCGGCAAGCCTAAAAAATCGTCCAAAAGACATTCTCGGATTCGCCCACAATCCCCACAAAGTTGAAAAAATTGCAAATAAGCATGGTTTTGTAATGATCTGCGTGCGTTCAATGTATTACGAATACAAATATCACGCAATAATGTTTCGGGCTTAAACGGTTGTTCAGGTTGGCATTGAATTAAAAAGAACCGGGTCGAGTTGAAATTAATATTAAAATTGATATGGTGATTTAGTGAACAGCCGTCGTCATGTAATAACGTTTTTTCCCACATTATCTATGTCAAGCAGTTTATTTTCTGGAGAAACTAAAGCTTTCCCAAGTAAACTTATTCCAAAAATCCATGAGAATATTGATCGGGGCATTCTTGCCTTATTTTCACAAAATTACTCTAAAGCTAACAGTGTTCCGAATAACATTTTTATTGCAAAACTTCAGGGTAATAAGATTTATGACAAGCTATATTCTGCAATTTACGGAACGCTGAAATCCGAGATTTCATTCGATATCTCAAAAGCACTGAAATATAAAGTCACAAGAGACTCTTGCTTATTTCCTTACAATTTATTTCCTTTCACAGACACTATTATAGAATCCGGAATAAATGGATATACAGCAGATTTAATGAAATCTTCGGAGATACGCAGATTCTGCGAAGCCGCTTCTATACCACTAATTCATTATAGGGAGCAACCAAGGCAAACTGGATCACTTTACATCTGTAGTCTTATACCAATGGTTAAATGTACCTATCAAATCTCGATAGATGTAAAAACGGATGATCCTCAAAGTTTTGTTGAGCTTAGCAGCCCGGGTTCAAAGTTAATCATCCAAAAAATAAATAATGATATCATATTAAAAAGTTATTTTAAAGCTTCTTTTGAGGACATTAAATCTGAAACCATATGCATCGGGAGTGCGGCAGAAAGATCCGATTTTAAAATTGTGTTTGATGGATATGCTAAAACAAACACTATTTACGCAAAAGACGGCAACAGTATCATCACCCCATTTTATAACACCGATAGGCAGAGATTACCATATATTGATTTTTCAAACGGGTACATTAAATTCACTTCTTTTGTAATGGGAAAAGGAACGTACCTTGATGTTGACATATACAGTATAAACCAGACCGCAGCCAGGAAGCTCATAACTGCAATCGGAAATAACAGGATGCTGGCTTTCGGACTTGATGGACCGCATGTTAGAAACACAACGGAGCGGGGTATACGTTACCTTAATAGCAAAAACAATAAAGGAACGATATGGTTTGATATAGAGATCCTTGAGCAGTGCAATGAAACCGACCTTGAATACTTGCGCGGTCTGATAATCAATGATTCATGGGATATAGGAGTACATTACTCTAAGGAATTGAATAGCCTTCCACTTGAACAGGCATATAAAATAATGGATCAAGGGCATTTATATGTTTATGAAAAAATCGGGCGAAAACCAACAAGCTGGTGCTCGATGAGAAACAGGGACACCGTTGAACATGCTATTTATGCATATGAAAATTTAGGAATGTTCTGGAGAAATGGAGATTCGGGAATTCATACGGAAAAAGATATTGGGAATCTGGACGATAACACCTGGGAATGGTGGGAAACAGCCTCCAGAGCAGGCATGGTACATCCTGTTTTTACCCACGAACTTGATCAGGATCCAGCTATAAAATATTCAATTAGCCGGTCAAAATTTCAAAACTGGATAGAGAATTATAATTCAAATAACATATCCACGATGTCTTTTTATGAGTATGGTCAAATAAGCCGAAACACATACGACGCCCGCTTTGAGGACCTTCAATATACCGAACACTTTATCACTTTTGATGCACGCACAAACGGTGCCATTGCCCTTGTAAATGTAAACATAGATGCTGGAAGGAGTACACAGGTTTACGATAATACATCCCAAAAATTTCTCAGTTATAATATAGAGCAGGATAATTCGATTACTTTCTGGGTTGAGAATAACCACACTTATGATATATATTTAAATAGCGTTAAAGAATAATAAGATAATGTTCTGTGGAAAATATATTTTGGAACTATGTTTTGTAATCTAAATCTTGTTTGCTCGTTTATAATCATATGACCTGCTTATCTAAATCTGGATGATAGCATGAGTGATTAAAAATAGATTGCTCTTAATAGTTAAGAATAATTAAAATTCTTTTTGAAATTTCACCAACAGCTTTACTCACTTAAAAGTGATTCTATGAGCCTCTCAAAAATCCAGATTAATCCCATTGTATATTTAACGAGTTTTAGTAGACTGATGCGATATATCATTGGGGCTCTTCTTCTAAGGAACTGGGAACAGACGGAAAAGGAAAACGTTACGCCTTTAGAGGATGTTATGCTTCCTGAGATTTTAAGAATTCAGGAAGAAGGGTTTAAAAACCAGAGTCCGGATAAACTTATAAAATATTCAAAAAGGCTCAGGAAAATTTTTTATGTTATTAAGAGTCAGAATCAAGTTGTAGGTTACTCTACATATTATATACGGCTGGTACCTTCCTTCAAAGGTTTCAAGAAAAAATCAGTAGTTTGTTCAATTGCAATTGATAGGAATTTCAGAGGGAAGGGTTTTGGAGAGAAATTATTAAAAGAGAGTATCAGGGAAATGAGGCTAAATAAAATAGCTTCGGTCCTATTGTATGTAAATGTAAATAACCTGTCTGCTATACAATTATATGAAAAACTGGGCTTTCGAATAATCAAAGAAATAAAAAATATTTGCGGCGAGAACGAAAGATGTTATGAAATGGAATTGAGTCTGGTTTAGACGTTCTCTGGCTTATATAATTTACTTTTGTCAACATATTTATCTGTACTGTGCATTCCTAACTTTTATTTTTTCAATTCACCCGAGTAGTGCATTATTTTTATTATAATTATTAGCCAGGTTTTCAGGACACCTGTCAGTGAGAAGGTATACTGGCAGCGCGTAAAATCGATTCTTGCACTTTCTTCCTGAGCTCTATCAGTCACACAGTCATATTTAACATCCTGGATTTCCGCCATGGACATTTTCCACGCGAGAAATTATAGAGCAATTATTCTCCAATCCTGTAACTTTGCAGGGTACGTTGAAGCATTGGACTGGATTTTACGATTAAGTCTGGAACCAACTGGAATAGATAATGTTACTATGTAACGTTCCTTTTATCGCAGGCGTTAGATTATTTCAAAATAATTTGAACTAACACTTAAATAATGAAATTACCATATTACAGATATTGCTTCAATAGCATGAGCCTGAAACCATGCAGGCAAAAAAGGAGCCACAGAAATGAGAATGCTGGAAGAATTTTTCCCGGAGTTCACCCAGAAGCTGGAAGAAATTGATCAGCTTTACGCTGAAAAAAAGATGATTGACGAAAAAACTTATCAGTTCATTTGCTTTGCCCTCTCCATCAAAGCCAGGTCAAAGCCCTGCGTCCTAAAACATTTTAAAGGTGCGCTCGAAGCCGGGGCTACAGTTAAGGAACTTTCATATATTTTTGCCCTGGTTATGCGAGAAGCCGCAGGCGCTGACGATTGCTGGACCCATGATGTAATCGGCGACTGGAAAGAAATCCTGAAAGGTAATATTTCGTGCAGCTGTGCAGGAGATGAAGAATAAGCCCATTCCCGTTAAGTGTTGTTAAGTTTGATTAAAAATTAAACCAGGGAGACTAAACTCGGAGTTTTGAGGACTTATGCTCTTTTTCTCTCTGAACCTGTTCAGAATTGAAAATCCGGAGCCTGAAAATTCAAGTTTTAGTTTTTCTTTTTCTTCATTTTCTAGTCCGCTTTATGGAGAAAATTAAAAAATCACTTTTGAAAATCAGTGAGTTTAAGCTGTTTCGTACGGGAAAGTTTTACCTGCATGGGTTTCATGTAGTCTCCGGACAGACGGTATTTTTCCATAAGAGAACTCAGCACCCCGTAGAGTTCAGCCTTATAGGTTCTGTCAGCTCCTCCTTTTGCATACAATTTGCGGTACGGGTCTACAAGTTCTGGAAAGTTACATGCAAGGAAATCGAAGAAATGCTTTCTGGTTTCACCCCTGAGGTAAAGAATTCCAGGCAGGGCATAGTCTACTTCACACCCGGCCGCGAGAGAAAGAATTCGCTCCAGATTCTCAGGGCTGTCGGTAAGAAAAGGAAGAATCGGCATCATATGAAGTCCGGTGACAGCGGCTGTATCTTTAAAAGCCCGCAGGACTGAAAGCCGCTTTTCAGGAGGAGAAGCCAGTGGTTCCAGCAAGGTGCTTAAATTCTTATCCATTGTTGTAACCGTAACTGCGATATTTACATATGTAAGTTCAGCAAGCTCTTTAAGAAGATCAAAGTCCCTGAGGATAAGGTCCGATTTTGTAGATATAGTAATCGGATTTCGATATTTGATCATTAGCGCCAGAACCTCTCGCATCAACCCGTACTTTGCTTCTGCAGGCTGATAACTATCACATACCCCGCCTATATTGATTACTTCTTTTTTCCAGCTTCTTGATCCAAGCTGCTTTTCAAGGGCTTCTGCAATATTTGTCTTTACGCAGATCCTCTGAAAAAAAGCACAGTCTTCTCTCCCTGAGGATTCTTTCCCTGGAAAAGAATCTTTTTCTTCCTTTTCCAGATAACGGTGAGAATAGATTGCATAACAGTAATGGCAGCCATGCTCGCATCCCCTGTAAATATTCAAGTCCCAGGAGTATGGCAGCGTGAGCCTGCTCGTTGCCTTTATTTTATTCAAAGCTTTTGTAACCCGGAGTTCCTCAAACATCCCGGAACAGAATAAGGTCGAAAGCTATAATAAACTTAACAAAAGAAATCCCGGAAAATTGAGCAGCTTTCCAGTAAGGACAAAATCAGCCTATTTGCACTCCTGGAAAAAATCCTGAGAAAGGAAAAACGAACGGCTTGAAAGAGAAAGGAGAGAGTAGTCACCTGGGATAAAATCAATCTACTGTGCCTGAAAGTATCACTTAGTTTCTTGTAACTTGATAAGGAGTTGAACCCATACCTTTTAATATGTTGGGGAAAGAACCGAAAGATTTTGATGCATTGAACCTGTTTTCACCCCCTCCGGTACTGAAGGGGTATATGTACGGGGCACAGGAAGCCCGGAAGGCCCGGGACTCAAACAGACTTTTAGCCATACGCCTTGAAACGAATAAATCATGCAATCTCCGCTGCCGTTACTGCTATGCAGAGAGTGGAGAGGATTCGGCAAAGGTAGCCGATTTCAGTTCCCTCAAACGCATAGTCCTGGAAGCAAAAGAACTAGGGATCAGGTCTGTGGTTGTGATAGGGGGTGGAGAGCCGACCCTGTACCCGAATTTCAGGGATTTGATCGCTTATATCGATTCCCTGGGGATAATCCCTATGGTTTTTTCTAATACGGTTTTGATGACAGAAGAACTTGCAGGGTTCCTGTACGAACACAACGCCTCAGTAATGGGAAAGCTGGATTCCCTTAAGCCTGAAGTTCAGGATTACCTGGCAGGAAGAGAAGGGGCCTCCAAAGAGATCAGAAAGGGGCTTGAAAACCTTCTTAAAGCAGGCTTTTCAAAACCTGCAGAACAGGGGGAGCTCCGTCTGGGAGTTTCCTTCGTAAGCAATAAAATGAATCTGGGAGAGATTGAAGAAATCTGGCATTTCTGCAGGCAAAATAATATTTTTCCCAATATGGAAATTCTAACGCCGACAGGCAGGGCAAATGACGAACTTGAGGATAAGTTGCTGACGGCTGAAGAGATAAAGGAATACAAATTAAAACTGCTGGAAATCGACAGGAGATATTACGGGTACGACTGGCTGCCCTACACACCGATTACCGCAAGCGGCTGTCTTCAACACCTTTACAGCCTGTATATCAATATCGAAGGAAATGTCCGGCCCTGTGCACCTACAAAGCTGGATGAACATCCTGCGCTTAGAGTTGATGGGGAATACCCCTATAATATAAATAGAATGAGCCTTCGGGAGATTTATGACTCCGATCTCTTCACATATGTCCGAAACATCGATAAAGTGCTAGAGGGCAGGTGCGGGAACTGCGAGCATCTGGAAGAGTGCATAGGCTGCCGCGGATATGCTTACAGCGTAGGAATAAACAATGGTGTTGACCCAATAAAGGCCCTCAGAATGGAGTGCCAGCAGTGTTTTAAATAAACGGCAGAATGGTAAAAATCGGAACTTGGAAATAATTCAGGAGAAATAGTTTAAGGTAAGTTCTGCTGAGTAGTCTCAGGATAAGGTGAGAAATTGAACAGTACGGGAAAAGTGGAGTCATGGCAGGTTTCCGGAAATAAGGAAAAAATAATAATTACCAGCAAGAAGGATATCGAAGCAAAACTCTGTGAGTCCTTGAAAAACCATGAACTGCCTGATTACCTCCTATACACAGGCACAGGTGGAGCAAGAAACTGGCTGAAACTTGACGGGGCTGAGACGTTTCCTGTAGCCAGGGAACTTAAAGCCCTTCTGGAGGAAAATCTTGAATCAATAGTGAGATTTATTCCGACAGGCATGAGCCTCGTGAGTGTTGGAGTGGGAAACGGGGAAAAGGAGAAAGTTTTTCTCGAAGCACTCGTAAGGAAAAATCTGGCTGAAAACCCAGCTTCAGGAAAAGTATCGATACGCTATTACCCTATCGATATAAACAGCGAATTTGTAGATATCGCCCTTGAAAAGGTCGAAAACCTGCCTGTCGAAAGGATAGGGATAGTTGGATTAATAGAGGATATGGCAACCTTTAAAAAGAACTGGCGTCTCCCGATTCTTTTTTGTATTCTGGGAAATACCTTTTGCAATTACGAGCCAGAATTCATTCTTCAGCTTGTACGTGAAAATCTTGAGCAGGGAGACCTTTTCTTCTTCGACGCCAACCTGCTCCCTACTGAGGGCCCGGAGGCACAGTCCGCAAGGAAATCCGTACTGGGCACATATGCATCAAGAGAGAATGCTCTCTTCAATATGTATCCCCTGCTTCAGTACGGAATGACTCTTGAAGACTTTGATTTCGAGCTTTTGCTTGCACATGTAAACTCAAGAATAGGTGGAGTATACCGGACAAGGAAGAGCCTGTATATCCTGAAGGATACTGAACTCACAATCGGGGCAGAAACTATAGGTTTCAGGGAAGGAGATGTCATCCGTATGGGTTTTACTTACAAATATACCTATGACCAGATTACGGCTTTCCTGGATATTTGCGGATTTGATATCCTCAGGGCTTTCCTGAGTGAAGACCGGGCAAATGCCATAATCCTTGCAAAAAAACGCATATAATGACATAAACAGAAGGGAGGTTCGGGGTATGGGTTTCGAGATAGAGGATTTGCACAGGGCCGAAAAAGTAAGGCCAGATATCGCTTACGGGTGCGATGAACTTGGGAAGCTGAAAAGCGTACTTATGCATACGCCTGGAGAAGAACTGTCCCTGGTCAACGAGTCGAACTATAGACACTGGCTTTATGATAAGGTTCCTGATATTTCCGGATATATCAAAGAACATAGAAGTTATCAGGACTTACTGGAATCAAACGGCGTTAAGGTCTATGAACTTGGAGATTATGTGGACGAGAATATAGACCTGATAAGGAAGAAGCCAAATCTAACTTTTCTTCACGACACTGCAGTTATCTCCGGAAAGGGGGCTATACTTTCCAGAATGCGCCCTCCTGCACGGGAAAAAGAAGAGGTTGTCGTAAAGGAGGCCCTGAATAACCTGGGAATTCCCATTCTCAGTGAATTCAATGGAGGACAGGGTTTTTTCGAAGGCTGTCTACTGCTCTCAAAAGAAACGGTCTTTGTAGCGGACACAGAAAGACACACTTACCCTTTTATCCGGGAATTTATTTCAAATATTCTGAAAGAGTTTAATGAGGTTATTTACGTCCGGATTCCCAAAGCCAGACGATACATGCACCCTGATACCGTTTTCAACAGGATAAGGGAGGATCTTGCCCTGGCATATCTACCTGCATTTGAGGAGACCTGCCTGTTTACGGAAGATTCAGGAGAAAAAATCGATTTTAAAGCTTTCATGCGGGAGAAAGGGGTGAAAATTATTCCTGTTTCGGACTCCGAGCAAAGCCGCCTCGCCTGTTCTTTCGTTCCTCTTGAAAGCGGAACTATTTTTCACTACGATACCTCACTTGATCAAAAAACCAGCAAGAGCCTTGAAAATGAAGGCATTGAAATTATTCCTTTCCACCCCGACGCTTTGCTTGCGGGAGGAGGAAGCTTGCGCTGCCATACCCTGAGGCTGTGCAGAAGAAAAAATTAGGTTTTTACGAGAAAAAATCAGAGAGGGGACAGATCGAGAGTCGGAAAGAGCCAGAAAAGGTTTAGAGAGGGCCAGGAGGATCAGAAAAGGGAATCAAGAATGATTGAGATAGAATAGATCACGAGTGAAACGTGATAAAGGAAAAGTGCAAGCAGGCCTGTTTTCTGACTCTTTACGCGGAGGAGCTTATAGTTTGCAAACCCGAGTACCAGAAACCCTGACAGAAAGCCATAATATGCAATATTTCCAAGCTGTTTTAAAAAAAGAAATGCTGTGAAATAGTGCACAAGCGTAAAACCCGAAACCCAGAGTAAAGTTCCCACAGTACCGTAAAGTACCGGAATTGATTTTATTCCTCTTGCCCTGTCGTTTTCCGTATCGATGAAATCATTAACTGCAAGGTGTGCAAGCGTCCAGGGATAAAAAAAGAGCAGGTAGAGCAGTACAGACATGTCAGGCCGTCCGTAGCAGAGATAGCCTGCTACCGGAAAAAGTGTGAAGTCCATTCTGCCTGCAAGCTGGGCTACAGGAAAACTCTGGTTCTTTCTTTTAACCTGATAGAAATATTCAAGAATGCATGATGAAAGCATTGCCCCGAATACGTAAAAGGAGTTAGGATAAGGCAAAGTAAACATTACCAGTCCTGTGAGCCCGGAGAGCAGTAAAAAAACTGTCAGGGCAAAGTTCGGGGAGATCCTTCCGGAAGGAAGCGGCCGGCTTTTGAAGGGCCTCCAGTAAGCTGTAAGGGAGCTCTCGACATCAAGCCTGTCCTTTTTCCTGTCAACGTAGTCGTTGAGTACAAGCCCGCCTTCAAATCCGAAAAACCCGATTAAAATAGCCTTTAAGGTTACTGGCCAGGAAAAATCCCCATAGTTATTGAAAGCAAGCGCAAGGCCTGAGGAGAAAAGCAAAATCCAGACAGGGAAAAAGTGAGCTCTTGTCAGATCTACCAAGGCTTTAATGGTTTCTCTCGTGCCCTCTCCCCCGAGTAATATAAAAGACAATTATATGTTTATACTTTTTGTAAAAGGCATTAAGAAAAGAACAGCAGTTAATTCAGAGATGCTGACTCAAATCGCTAATATTACATTAAAAATGATAAAAAGTAGAAAACGAAAAAAAGGCATGTAAAGGGAGAATAGCCCTGGATTCCCCATCTAAACAGATCTCTTTTTCCTATTCAGTATATAAAGTCAAGAATAATCGAGACCGCATAGATTACCAGGGTTCCATGGAAAATGGGAAGTACCCTCAAGCCGGCTGCGGTACTTTTTTCTTTCCATAGATAAAGGTTTGATCCTGTCAGAAGTATAAACCCTGCGAAAAAACCGTAAAGGGCGATATTTCCAAGCTCCCTGAGAAAAAAAGCGGCTGCAAGGAAATGAAGGGCCTTAAAGCCTGTAATCCAATACATTGTCCCTTTTTCGCCATAGAGCACGGTTATGGACTTCATGCCTCTTGCCCGGTCGTTTTTCAGGTCTATAAAGTCATTCAGCCCCAGGTGCGCCATTGTCCAGGGATAGAAGAAAGCGATATAGAGAAGCATTGTCACGTCAGGCTGCCCGTAGCAGAGGTAACCTGCTGCCGGAAAAAGCGTGAAATCCGTCCTACCCAGGAGTTGCGCAACCGGGTATTTCTGGTCTCTTTTCTTCACCTGGTAAAAAGCCTCGATGCCGTACGAGTACAGCATTATTGTAAAGACATAGAGCGAATTCGGATACGGAAGCGTGAAGATAAGGGCAGAAGTAATTCCTGCAAGTAGGATAAACAGCAAGAAGGCATTTTTTGAAGAGAGCTTCCCTGACGGAATGGGTCTCTGTTTAAAAGGCCTCCAGTATCGAGTAAGCGTGTTTTCCACATCAAACCTGTCTCTATTTCTGTCCACGTAGTCATTAAGCACGAAACCGGCTTCGAAACCAAACAGGCCAATCAGGGCAGCTTTAATCATTAGCAGCCAGGAAAAGCCCCCGTAATTTGCAAAAGCAAGCACCAGCCCGGAGCAGAAGATCAGGGGCCAGGCCGGAAGAAAATGGGCACGTACAAGGTCAAAGTAGGCTTTCAGGGTTTCTATCATTTTTTGGCCTCAATAACAATGGCGGTAATTAAGGGAAGCTATTACATAAAAATTATGAAAATAGGTTAAATTTGCGGTTAAAAAATTATTATTTTTGAGAATATAAAAATCCGGGTGCCGCCCGAGTTCCGCAAACTTTTAGAAAAAGTTTGATCAAAAACGCAATCCTACAAGCCTTTTCAAAAAAGGCTTGACCACAACCTTTCCGGCGGAAAGCTTGACCAAAGGCCCTATCCGGCGTGATCACAAACCTTTTTTAAAAAGGTTTGATCGAAAACGGAATTGTCGGCGTGATCAACCGGCGCAACGCTTGCGCTCAAGAGGGCTGATCTATGGACAAGAGAAGTTATTTTAATTCATTCAGGCGGGCTGATTTATAATAAAGATACTGAGCTACGTTCGGCGGGCTAATTATGGATAAGTAATATTGCTTTTTGCTAGTTAGGGCTGAGAGTTTGCAAGATTCCAGCTTTTTGACCGAGCTGGAAACATGGCGTATCAAAATATCAATTGTTTTCAGCCATTTTCGGTAACTTGCCCGGTGTTACAGGTTTCAATAACTGCCTGTGGATTTTTTCCGGATAATCCAGAGTAAAGCAAGAAGCAAAAGAGTCTTCAGAACAACTTCAATAACCTTGACGCCTATTTTTATAAATGAGTTTATTAAATATTTTTGAAATTTTCTCTGACGACAATATTAAAAAAAGCCGAAATTACTATATCTAAATATTTTATGGAAAATTTTCCATTTCAAGAAACATGAAACAGAATTGATTCATACAAACCTATTTTTGAAAAACTAAAATTGTAGCCTTTTAAAAAGGCTACTTGGATATTTCTTATTCTATACTGCTAAATTAAGCTTCTTCAGCTTCTTCAGCTGGAGCTTCTTCAGCTTCTACAGTTAGGTCGTCTTCAGCTTCTGCTTCTGGAGCTGGAGCGTCTGCTACAGCTAAGTCATCTTCAGCTTCTGCTTCTGGAGCTGGAGCGTCTGCTACAGCTAAGTCATCTTCAGCTTCAGCTTCTGGGGCTGCTTCGCCTTCTGGGACTGCTTCAGCTTCTGGGGCTGCTTCAGCTTCGGCTGCATCTACGGCTCCAGCTTCAACTTCTTCATTTGCTACTGGGGTTGCTGCTTCGTCAGTCGCTTCTTCTACTCCCTCTTCTGCTTCTGGTTCAGCCTCTTCAGCACAGCCGGCTGCAAAGACAACAGTAGCAATAACGAGGAGCATTGCTATAATCTTTAACATTTTTTTCATTAATAATACCTCTAAAGTTCTCTTCCTTTTTTACACCCAGCTCATACAAAATAATGGGATTTTCATATGAGATATTTATGCATGAACCGCCAATAACATTAAAACTTTTCGATTTGGTAAAAAAATAATACAACGAAATAGTTTATATAATTAGAATACATACCCCGCAGTGGCTACATTTAACAAGGCAGGAGTTATAAAACTCCGTGCCACTTATTTTTTCGTGAAATGTTTAAAATAAATATCAGAAAGCGAATAAATGCATAAGGGATTTAGAAAGGAGAGCCAGTTGGTGAGAGAAAAGTATTTAAAGGTGGCATAATATTCCCCCGTTGAAGAAGTGCAAACCTATAAGCACCCGGTTTGTAAAAAGTATATGAAAGCGGTTTGAGGATAGAACACTGAAAAGTTACAAAACTCTTAAGTGCTGTGGCAAAGCTCAAAAAGAGTTCAAAAATTCCCTGTTCATAGGTTATGCCAGTCCTGTAGAAAGCGAAAATGAAGCAAAAGCTTTCATAAAAAGGGTAAAGGAATTACACCCGGATGCAAACCATAATGTTTCGGCTTATTTTATAAGACAGGGAAGCTCTTTTGCCCTCAAATACGACGATGACGGGGAGCCCTCGGGCAGCTCAGGAAAGCCTGTTTTTAAGATGCTGGAATCAAAAGAGATCCTGAACGCGGTCGTAGTCGTGACACGGTATTTTGGGGGAATAAAACTGGGTTTCGGGGGGCTTTCGAGAGCATACCGGGATACGGCACTTTCCGCTCTTGAAGAAGCAGGAATTATCGAAGTTTTCGAGCAGGTCAGATTAAGAATACATCTGGGATATGCGGAAAGCCAGAAGGTAAGAAATCTGATAGGAAAATACGGAATAATTGAAAAGGAAACGTACTCGGACACCGTAGAGTTCGTTCTCCTTGTAAAAAAGGAATTTGAAGATGAATTCATTAAAAAAGTGAGAGATGAGACAAAAAATAAGGCTGAGCTTGAAAGGTTTTAGCTTCATCAATTTGCTTGCGCTCGGACTAACTGCCCCGAAAACTCCTGATTAAGAGGGAGAAAAAGTAAAGTGCGGCAGGTTATAGGAGTTATTAAGAATCACAAGGTAAGGCACTTAATTTAGAAGGCTTTCAACTGTAAATGAGCCTTTAATTTGTATATAGAGGACATGCCTAAGATTGAAAACGTTTTATACTCAAGACCACATAATAAAATTTAAAGGGAATATTGGAAGTGTAAACCTTGAGATATAATAGCTTTTCAATTTTGCTTGTTTTACTCATTTTACTTGTGGGAATGGGGACATTCTCATGTTCGGCTGCCAGTGAAACTCTAACGGGAACTGAAGAGGAAATTACCACGGCTTACGGGAATCAGGTTAACCCGGTGATCTCAGGAAATTATGTTATCTGGCAGGACCAGAGGGGCGGAAACTGGGACATTTACGTGTATGACCTTTCATCCGGAAGGGCAGAGGCCGCCATTTTTTCAGACTCGAAAGATGAAATGGAGCCTGCAATCTCAGGCAACCGTGTAGTTATCTCGAGTGACAGGAGAGGCAACTCTGATATTTATCTTTATGATCTTGCTTCCGGTAAGGAAACCCAGATAACTTCGGACAAATCCGACCAGACTGAGCCTGCAATCTCAGGGGACAGGATAGTCTGGACAGACCGGCGGAATCAGAATATGGATATCTACATATATGACCTCGCCTCCAGTACGGAAAAGCGAATAACTGCAGACAAATCCGACCAGACTCAGCCTGCAATCTCGGGAAACATTATAGTCTGGAAAGATACGCGTAATGATAACGATGACATCTATATGTATGATATCAATACAGGCAAAGAGACCGCAGTAGTTACGGACCCTGCAGAACAGGCAAAACCTGCTATTGAAGGTAACTACATTATCTGGGAAGACAGGCGCGCCGGAAACCTTGATCTCTACCTGTATGACCTCTCCACGAGGCAGGAAAAGGTAGTTACTACCGATCCGTCCCCACAGAAGACTCCTGCAATTTCGGATGGAAGAATAGTCTGGGCTGACGGGAGGATTAAGGGTACAAATATCTTTACTTATGACATCGCAACAGGACAGGAAAAAGTCGTATCTACAGCTTCGGAATATGAGAGCAATCCCTCAATCAGCGGCAACAGGATAGTCTGGCAGGATAAGCGCAAAGGGACAATGGATATCTTCATGTTCACAGAAAGTGCTCCCGAAAAGGAACCTGAAGCGGAAGCGGAAAAAGCCGAAACCGCAGCGAAATCATCTCTTGGCATTTACCCTGCAGTATCCGCCATTCTAGCGGCGTATCTTGTTGCAACTGTCACGCAGCGCAGGAGAGGAAAAAATTAATCCAGATTGCACCCGGTTGATTTACCTGGAAACACCAGGAATAAGGCTTCAACATGTTCAAAGCGTCGAAATTTTGAGGCTTCGGTAAGGCAAAAAGTAATTTACAACCGAACTTTATACTTTCACATTTGAGATATCTTAAACGATTTCGAGGCCTTCTATATGATTCTGAGGCCTCTTATACGATTTCAAGGTTTCTTATACGATTTTGAGGTCTCTTATGTGATGCTCATACTGTTCTTCCCAGGCCGGAGCAGTTACGCAGACCTGCTTGAGATTTCCCCGGAACCAGAATCTTTTTCCTGCAGGCACGACAACTACGTCTCCGGCTCGTGCCTCAAACTCCCGGTCTTCAATTATCCAGACGCTGCTACCTTCCAGGATATAATAAATGAAATCGCTTTTTTCATGCAGGAATTCCTCGGTATGCCCTTTCTGTGTTTCCTGATACAGTACTGCGGCATTTGCGGATTCGGCTTTGGTGGTGCAGATTCTCATCTTCATGCCATATTTCTCAATTACTGCCGCGTCCTCAGGCTTAAAAACGACACGCCTGGATTCTACAGAGCCAGCAGGCCTTAAATCCGGATGAAAGCTTTCTTCGACCGGATTAAGAAGGAGAAGATTTTTCTCAAATCCGCCCTTTTCGTGTTTTTTCCGTTGCCTCATTGTCTCAAGTTTAGCTTTTGAAGAACCTTTGAGTTCTGCTATTCTATAGATTACCTCAAGCAGGTCTGCAAGCTCCTCAAGCTCCTTGCTTTCGAGATATTCCTTAAGTTCCTCCTTGAGCTTACCTTCAAGCTCAGGAAGAAAACTGGAATCTGAAAGCTCTCTGACAATGCATTGCCTGCCTGAAAGTCTGAGAATTTCAGGTATAAGATCCCTAATCGCTTTCGAACTATTTCCTGCCATGGATTAATTCCTTCCATAAATTTTTCTGGGTTACAGTAATTGTTATTAAGATCAGCCGATAGTAACTGCCCCAGAACTGAAAATTTCGGGGCTCCAAGCTTCGTTCAACGACTTTTTCAGCAGGTATATAAACGCTACAGGCATATCTTTCTCGAATGTTTCTAGAGGGCAAAAAGCCGCATCTGGCAGTAATTGCAGGCTGCATATTCTACGGCATGAATGGGCTTTTCATTGACCGTATTCATAATATGGCGATTGCTCCCATAATATTCTACAGGCTATTCTTCGGCTTACTGTTTCTTTTTGCCTATATAGCTGCCAGGGGGAAAACTTCAGACCTGAGATTGAAGAAAAGAAGGGTAAGCCTTCTCCTGCAGGGAGTACTTGTTGTCGCGTGCATGCTGCTTTACTTTACCTGCCTGAAAATTACCTGTGTTTCTATTGCCATTCTGCTCCAATATACGGCCCCCTTTTACGTAATGCTAGCCTCCCCTCTTATCCTCAACGAGAAAATCGGAAAGGAAAGTGTAATTGCTCTCTTTATAGCAATTGCAGGAGTGTTCCTTATAGTAAAGCCGGAAAGCTTTTCGGGTATTGAATTTACAGGCACCTATATGCTTGGCATTGCAGCTGGATTGCTCTCAGGAGTGATCTTTGCGGCATTGATTATGAACGTAAAAATCCTGAAAACCGAATACACGGAGCTTGCAATTATGTTCTGGCCTATGGGGATCGCCCTTTTGCTTCTAAGCCCCTTTGCGTTTGAGATTTCTCCTGATGCTCTGTATGGCAACCTGAAAGTGCTTATAGCCTTCGGGATAGTCTCCATAGGTTTTGGAGAGATATTTACAATTCTCGGGCTTGCCAATCTCAAAGCCCAGACCGGCAGCCTTCTTGCTCTGATAGAACCCGTCAGCGGGGTATTTTTTGATATAGCTGTGCTGGGAATCGGATTATCTTCCGAGACACTCGCAGGTTGTGCACTTATACTGGCTTCTGCAACCTTCATAAGCCTGAGAGGTTCGGAAAATATAAAGGAAAGAGATAGAAAGCCCTCGTTTAAAGAGATTTATCCGGAGACTATAAGTGAAGATTCACTGTGAGAAGTAACTATCTCTTGCCCTGATAAGCGCTTTTATATTCTCAAGTGGAGTATGGGGGGCAAGCCCGCAACCCGGGGCAAGAATGTCAATTCCGTCTTCAAGGCAGGCAGTGGCTTCAATCCGAACTGCTTCAGGCCCTTTTGTCAGCAGGGTATCGGATGGGGAAACATTTCCTATAAGGCATATCCTATTGCCTGTAATCCCTTTTGCGAAACTTACACCTACTTTTTCTTCAATGCTTATTCCGTCAAATCCTGCATCTGCAAGTGGGTCAAGAACTGCAGTGGCGTCACCGCACATATGAAGAATCTTCAGGTCTTTAACTTTCCTGCAAAACCTCCTGTAGAGCGGAAAGACCGATGTTTCGAACATTTGAGGTGAAATAATGTCAGGCCCTGCTTCGGAATCTATAAGGGTTATGGAAGATGCCCCTCTTTCGAGCAGACCATTGGCATATTCTATGCAGGCTTCGGTAAGAATTCCCATGAGTTCCTCAACAACTTCCGGGTTCGTCACAAACCATATAAGGTAATTCTTCATTCCGGCAAGCATGGAGGCAAGCCCGGCAGGGCCCACAACCCCGGCAACAACAGGCACGGTCTCTCCTACTTTTTCGCTCAGAATTTCAACTGCATCGAGCACTACCGAGGTCCGCCTGCTCTCAAGAAGCGAGTCCGGAACCGCTATATCCCTGATATCTTTCTTTTTCTTGCAGGGAAAGTCCGTTACATAAGGCTGTATATCTATACTTCCTTCATCTACTGTGCAGCCAAGCGTCTCGGCAAGCACGGTGGTGTCGAAAGGACAGCGTACGTTCTCGAATCCTGCAACCTCATACCCTGCCAGTGCGAGCGCGGCCATCTTTTCAGCATTGTAATTTGCCTGGGGCCAGTATGCCCCAGTTATTTCCATAAGTTCAACAGTACCGGTCTGAGTTACCGAACAGACAGGAACGATATCTAAAGCCTCTCCTTTGAGTGCTTTTTCAAATCTCTCTTTCAGGGTAAATTTACTCATTTTTGTCACCAGAATGTAGTTATCGACTGAAAGATGCTTTTTGGAGAATCTTTTCGGTTTGAGAATATATTGAGACGAAGATATAAAAACGTATAAATGAAAAAACTCAAAGGCGCCAAATGAAATATAATCGGTAGAGTTAAAAATCGGTATGAGCCAAAAACCGGTATGAGTTATAAAAATTGGTGCTGATAAAAAAGTCGACATGAGTGAAAGATCGGGATCAATGGGGAAAACAAAAAATGAATGGAATAGTGCAAGAAGATCCGAATTCTGCGCGTTTCAAAAATTTGGTGCTCCTATTGTATTTAGTTGATTTTTATATAAGCATTAACTTTATTGGGAAGCATTTTCACGCCAGTTACCCGCAGGTACTGTAATCTCAAACGTTGCACCTGTACCCTCAATTCCGGTTTCTTTTATCCCCATGCCTGTAATGGAAAGAATGCCTCTGACAAGGAAAAGTCCCAGTCCTGTATTTTTCCCAACGGACTTTTCAAAAATCAGCTCTTTCATTACAGGAGAAACTCCTATGCCGTTATCTTTTACTTCGATTACAAGACTATCCGCAACCTTGCGGGAACTAACATTGATTTCAGTTACATGTTCTCCATGTGCCCTTGCGTTGTCAAACAGGTTGTAAAAGGCTTTTTTAAGCAGAGGATCGGCATAGATCTCGAGTCCTCTTTCCTCGATGTAAAACTTAATGCTCTGGCCGGAAAAGGGAAAGGCTGCTTCTTTTGCGGTATCATTTATGGATTGCCAGGTCGGGGAAACTACTCCAAGCTCCTGATAGTCTTTTGTAAAAATAATCTGACTGTGAATAGTCTCTATACCTTTATTGAGATTTTTCAGATACTTCCCTATTCGAGGATCATTCTTTATATCTTCAGGAAGAGTTTCGGAAATTAATTCGGTGTACCCGGAAAGTACATTCACCTGATTGAGAATGTCATGCCTGGTAATGTTGCTCATGAGATTTATCTTCTTGTTAGCCTGTCTCAGGGCCTCTTGATACCGATAAGTTTCGGTAATATCGTGGATCATTACCAGCTTGCCCTCTGCATTATCTTTTGTCATAAGGGGGCTGACACTGAGAGTGAAGAATTTTGTTTCAAGACCGTTCCTTAAGGAAATTTCTTTGCTGAAATTACCCTCATGAGCTTCAGTCTGAGACATTTCTACTTCGTCCCCGAAAAGCTCATTTAACTTTTTCCCGATAACCTCCTTTTTCGTTTTCCCTGCCAGTTCAAGAGCAGCCTTATTGATGTCTACTATGGAATCCATAAGATCTACCACGATATATCCATCACTCATAGACTCGATTACGTTTTCTCTCGCAATCGGAATAATATTGAGGAACTCATGCTGTATAATGCCCCAGAAAAGAATCAAACCTGTAACTGTAAATGTAAACGGAGTCGGATCAAAGAACGCAAAGGGACCTATATCGGCGATGTGGAGAATATTTCCCATGACTGGAATGCAAGCTGCCGTGAGGGCAATTGCTGCCTGAGCCCTGTAGGGCGCAGTTAGATGGACAAACTGTTTGAAGAAGAAGAAAATTCCAAGTATAATTAAAATAAATGAATAAGAATAAAATACCCAGAAAAAAGGTCCATGTATGAGTACAAGAAGAGGGAAGCCTCCTGAGATGTCCAGGTAATAGCTTGCAAAATGCATTCTATGAAAGCTATTTGTAAGCATTGAAAGAATCGCGAGAAAAGGAAGCATTAAAAATGCATTCTCATACTTTCTCACGAATTCCTTACATACCCCTGAGTATTCAGCTGCAAATAGAAACCACGCTACCGGAACAAAGGCAATCCCAATATATTCGAGACGTGCAAAGAAATACTTAAGCTCGATGTCCATCAGTCCGACCTCAAAGGCATAATTCACGGACCAGAGAGACATACTTAACATAATAAATATGAAATATTTTGAGAAATACATCCTGCGGTAGTTGAAGGCTTTGTATGCTTTGATTGCAAGCAAAGTAGATATAAGCCCTGAAAGGATTAATGCTCCCATATAGGGAAACGCAGCGGTGTGAATTTGCAGAGGGATAAGACTACCTTCCTTTATGTATAAATGTCAGGTAAATAGGGGAGAGCTGGGTGAACGAAATTAAAAAAACATAAAGTGTTGTAATAATTACACAAAGCCCAAGTATATAAATTTATGTGTTAAGTGAGAACATATACAGAACTCTGTTGAGGTTTGATCCAGAACCGATGCATCCGATAAAAGAGGAAAAATAGAAAAAGTTTAAAGAGGAATTCAAAGAAGAATTTAAAGAAGAATTTAAAGAAGGAATTTCTGGAGAAGAACCCTCAGGAAAGTTTCCTAATCAAAAATTCCTTTTCAAAAAATCTTTAATGACCAGAATCTTTTCCTACCAGATTATTTTTGAAATCGGAAGAGGAGAAAGAGGAATGATCGCCTGGAACCGAGAAATCCTGCAAGTACGGAGCGTAAGCGTAGGATTTTATAGAGAACCCTGATTTCAGCTCAATGAAGGTTAAAATTCTCTCAGGGCGGTTTTTTAAGAATTTTCTAGCATTAAGGAGGGAATAATTCGCTTGATTTGCTTCCGGAACTTCGCAGCATGGAGCCCGGAATTCATACATTAAAGCAGCAAAACTGTCTTTCACTTCTAAACATTCTACTGGAAAACTAACTTTTCTGCCCTGAGAGCCTTTTTACCCCCTGGGTTAGGAGGGGTCAAAATATATAAACTTTTTGATAAAAATCTAAATGTAAAATAATGAAGAATAAAAAACTTTGGAAGTTCGGGTAAAAAAAATAAACCCTTTATTCTCCGGGATAAAAATAAAAAAGGATGCTTCAGAATTCTTCACTGCCCTGAGAGAAATTGAGAATTCCAGGTAGTCCCATATTAAATTTGTAGTTTTCAGAACTTGAAGCTTCAAGAATTTGCTGCTTTATATAATATAGCGCACTCAGAAGACTATCAGTGTCTTCAGAATCGTTGTCTTCAGAATCAATATCTCCGGAATAAGGATGGATATTCTCTTCAAGGGCATTCAGAAGCCCTGGGCCAAGGTCGTTTATGAAGTAAGTATCCAGAACCAGAAGGTTTGAAATCTGCTCGTAGAAACCTGTGAGTTCCCGAAGCCAATCCGGAACTCCATAGTCTCTTGCATATTTTTGTCTGTTAAGGAATACAAGGTAACTGGAGATGGTATTTATGAGATCTTCGGTTAGCCTGCTATCAGGAAATATGATTGGGAAACGTTTCATCACTGCAGGAGCAGTATACCCTGAGTACGTCATTTCAGACCTACAGATTGAAGGAAAAAGCCTTGCAATCGGACTGTTAAGAACTGCAGTAATATAAGCGTACTTACTCGGATCCTTGAGGACAATGCCGCACCCGTTCTCAAATACATACTTTCCCGCAGCATCGTATGCAGCCTGCAGATGATAGCCTTCGGTGACAATAATTTTAGGAGTGTTTAAATACTCCAGAAATTTTCTACCTCTTATACCGTAGTCTGCAGATTTAAGGGGAGAGTTATCATGGCGGAACTCTCTTTTGAATTCCAGAATTCTCCCGTAAGTCATAGGGAACCTTGCCTCCAGTTCTTCGGGGGGAATTACATTGTATTCTTTCTTGTTTCCCCTGTCTGACAATTCATAAGGCAGCATAAAACGGTAAGGGGAAGGGCGAAATGCAAATTTTTCGGAAAAAGCCCCTGATACATACGGATAGACAAGTTCAGGTTCTAAAAATACAGGTCTACACAGGCCTTCGCAAAGATAATATGAGTCGGAACCGCCCTCCTCCGGAAGGGCAAGCCTGTGAAGCAGACCGTTTTTCGTGATTACACCTCCGAAGATGCTTTCGGAAACATCTCCAAGTGTAACCGGGATTTCACAGATCTTTTCTATGATTTTGTTTTGTTTAAGGAACATCTATTTTTCACTTCTGTAGAAGTACATTGAGAAATATTTTCTCTTGTGTTTTTTATTTTCAGGCAGTTAACTGGCTGGAACATATAAGTTTCAGGATCATTCCTGGATTTCGGGTTTTTAGACCCCTATAAAAAATAAAAATCCTGCCTGAAACGTGGGTAGGATTGAATTAGTAATGCAGAAAAGAATACAATAACATGAGTATATAAATATAATCTTACTGATAATAAATTATAAATATAAATCGTGATAAATAAGAGATCCAGGTAAAGGAGAATTAAACCGGATTTGCGCTACAACTGGCTAAAGAGTTTAAATACCTGCATTTCGATTATAATATATGCAGGAAAGAGATAAGCTCAAAGCTCTTGTAATAAGAGAGGCTACGCCGGAAGATACTCAGGGAATGCTTGAAATCTTTAATTACTATATCGAAAATAGTTTTGCAGCCTACCTCGAAACTCCTGTCGGACCGGAGTTTTTCCAGACTTCACATGATGAGGGCGAATCTAATAAAAGCGAGCATTCTCCTTTTTATGTAATCGAAGGAAACAACAGAGTAATAGGTATTGGAGCCCTTCGGCCTTATTTTCCCTTCAGGAATTTCCAGCACACAGGTGTAGTCTCATACTTTATACTGCCAGAGTATACAAGAGAAGGCCTGGGAGCAAAGCTGCTGGATATTCTATGCCAGGATGCTAAAAAGAAGAATATGAAAAGCCTCCTTGCAAATGTCTCCTCGAAAAATCAAGCCAGCCTGAATTTTCACCTTAAGCATGGATTTATGGAATGCGGCAGGTTTAAAGCTGCAGGAAAGAAGTTCGGAACATATTTTGATATTGTGTGGCTTCAGAAATGCCTGGAAGAAATCCCGGAAAACAGAACTTAAAGTGGTTGACCATTTTTAGTGTGATCATTTTTGGTATTGATCATTTTTAGTGATTGATCATTTTCGGTATTGATCATTTTTTCTTTCTGTTTTTTGGCAGGCTGTATACAGAAATTCAGTTACCTGCACACGTCTTTAATTGAAAAGGTATACTTAACCCTGTCTGGTAATTCTCCAAATAATCCATACATAAAGGAGTGATCATCCTCAAAGGATTATACATTCCCAGGTTAACCCTCTAAAAACTGTACAGCTCCTTATGAATCCTTCGAAGAAGCTGTACAGCCAGGATTTTCGGTCGTGCCAGAGAGTTCCTGCTGTCGGTGTGCCTGACAGTCAGGAAAACGCTCCTTTTGCAGCACTCAGGATTAGTTCGTGGTATGAGAACCTGCGAGAGGCAGGTAATCAATACACTCTTTATTCACGGCGTAAGCCACATCGCAGATGCCATCCCGATTTTTGTCTGCATGAGTCTGGCTGAACCCATCTCCCTCTGGTGTAGCCCAGAAATTCCCACCAAGGTAAGCCCCATCGAGAATATTCTTTGCCGGTATCAGGGTAGTATTCAAGCTCGTACCTGCGTTTGAGCCTTGAAGATAAGTATTGTTTGCGTTGTTGAAATAATTATTATAAATCGAGCTGTTTCCCGACTCCAGCATATAGAGCCCATATTCCGAATTCGAAATAACCCTATTGCTATTCAACAGATTACTCCTGGAAAAACCCAGATAGATTCCATGCCTCGAATTTGAGTTTACCAGGTTACCTGACAACCGGTTATCGGTGGAATTTTTCAAATAGAGACCGAATGTGTTGTTCGATGCGCTATTATCGCTCAGGTTATTGTTACCGGAAAAAGCAATCCACATCCCGTAATTGCTGCCGGATACCGTGTTATTGAAAAGTGTGTTTTTGCTTGAATTTTGCAGAATAATCGAGACTTCACTGTTCGAGGCTGCATTTTCAATTAATGTATTTTCGATCGAATCCCACACACTGATCCCGGACCCGGTATTGTTCAATGCAAAGTTGCCCGTAAACACATTTCCACTCGATGCCTTCATGTGGATACCGACTCTATTATTCGATGCGGTATTGCCTTCCAGCTTATTACCATTGCTCGAAGAGTACAGCCAGAGACCGTAGTAATTATCAGATACAGTATTATTATTAAGCAGGTTTGCACTGGAATTCTTCAGAACAATAGAAACATTGTTTTTCGATGCTGTGGAATTGCTTAACGTATTTCCTACGGAATCCCACAGATTGATACCGGAGCCGGTATTGTTTGATACCGTACTGTTGTTAAGAAGATTTCCACTTGAAGTTTTTAGATAGGCACCGATTTCATTGTTTGACAGATTATTTCCATCCAGCGAATTATTGCTGGAAGAATCCACCCAGATGCCATAGTTGCTGCCAGATGCCGAATTGTTGATAAGTGCATTTTCCATGGAGTTGCGCAGGAGAACTGAGGTGCCATTCCCTGATATAGTATTATTCCTCAGTATATTGCTGCTGGAAGAATCAAGGCGGATTCCAAATCCTGCGTCCGAACTTGAATTATTGAGATTGAGAGAACTGTTTTCGCTGGAAACGTTCAAAGCAGTGCTGTTGTAGTTGTCAGATAGCTGGTTGTTTTCGATATTGCAGTACTTAACTCCATTAAGGCGAATACCTGCATTCGGGAAATCTACAGGCCCTGTTATATTCAGCCCGCTAATTGTCACTCCGTCCGCAATAACATAGAAAATATCATCCAGACTGCTGGCTGCCTTGACAATGGTATCTCCATTACTGGCAGATTCGGAGGTCAGGGTTACATCGGTTATGTATACATCGACATTTTCTTCATAGATTCCCGGGAAAATAAGGATTGTGTCACCAGGGAATGCGTTGTCAATTGCAGCCTGGATCGAGGTAAAATCCGCAACCTGTCCTGTCGTATTATTTACAGTAAGGGTTACAGGCTTTAATTCTTTTATAGGTAGATAGTCTATGGACTGGCTATCCTCAATGTTATAATGGGAATCAAGAATCCCATCAAGGTCAGCATCCCTGACTCCTTCGGGATATAAGGTACCATCAGGTCTTGCCCAGACGTTGCCGCCCAGGTAAGGGCCGCCAGCTATGTTAGTACCCTCGATTTTGGTCGTGTTCCAGATATTTGTATCCGAAGCCGTTTCGGAGTTTACATTTACCGTATTATTGAAACAGTTATTATAAATCAGATTGTTTGAAGTTTCGTAAATTTGAAGTCCCAATTCTTCATTGAGAATTACAGTATTATTTATCAGGGTATTGCCGCTTGATTCACCTGTGAGAGAAATGCCTTCTATGTTTTCTAAGATTGTATTATTATCCAGGATATTATTAGGCGAATCAAAAAGTGAAATTCCATTACTGCAGTTTGAGATTGAATTGTTAATCAAAATATTGTACCAGCTGCCTCCAAGGCTAATACCGGCCTGACAGTCTGAAATATCGTTATTATCAACCGTGTTATGTGAACTTATCATGTATAGATCGATACCGTAGCTGTTATTGGATAGCTTATTGTTTTCAACACGACAGTCAATAACTCCAAAAAAATGAATCCCGGCAGATTCAGATCCGTTTATCTCAAAACCTTTAATGCTTACATCGTTTGCCCAGATACCGAAAATATCTTGAGAAGCATCGGCTGCCCTGACTATAGTATCGGAGAAATTTCCTGATTCGGAAGCAATAGATATGTTCTTGGTGATTGCGATATTTTCCTCATAAATACCGGGTCTAACAACTATTTCATCTCCCGGATTGGCAGCATCTACTGCAGCCTGGATCGAGGTGAAATCTGCAACCTGATCAGGGTTGTTATCTACATAAATCACAGTAGCTGCCGCACTTCCTGCAGTCATCAGGTGAAACGCGAAAATTACTAAAAAAATAATTTTGGATATTTCTTTTACTTGCCTCATGGTAAGCCCCATAGTAAAATTTTAAGTAAAGTAGCGAGCTTTTGTTTTTGCAGTGATTGTCTAGTTAATAACCGGATATGGAGAATTGATATGAAGTATCACAGGATGTTCCAGAACCCGAGAGAATTGATATTAAATCAATTGGATCAATTGGATCGACTAATCGGTTAGACCGACAGATCAATTGGATCGATTAGATTGGATCGTGTGAAATTGCTCACAGTTACCTGTAAACTCCAGACTTTGAGGTCAGTCCTTAAAAATAAGATGAAACAAACCAAACACTCAAAATAATTTTTCTTTTTTTGAAGCTTATCCGGTTTCTTGTCCTGACGGTCCGGCCATCTTTAAAGTGTAAGAAGACAGCGTTTTCTAGCAGGAACTGTATAAGTTCTGGAATTGAAGTCATATGTAAAAAAATTGTAATGTTATTTAAGATTAACTGAAGAGCCAAAAACTGCGTGTTAAAATGAGAAAACTTCAAAATAATAAAAACTCTCTAGACTTAGATTCATTTCGTGTCGGAATAAGAAACCGGTTTTTCTACTGACTTGAGAATTTAGCTTTACCCGCAATTTAAAACTTGTAAATATAACCAGGAAACGCAAGAACCATAAATTTTTGAGTTCACTATAATAAAACAGGGAAGATTAAATAGAATAATGAAAATATAAACGGGTGGTGAAGGATTAATTTGAGGAGAGATTTGAGGAGAGATTTGCTTCCTTTTATATTTGTTTTAATTCTTACATTCCAGACTCTGAACATGCAATGGTACGCCGGAACAGAAAACACGAATTCTATGACTATACATCCGTCAGACAGAGCAGGAGAAATAGAAAGAAACCATAACGATAGCAGGGGAACTTATAGGGACGGAATTGTAGATAACTTTGATAATTTCACAAATCCAGGATTTCCAACTGAATATGGTAAATTTTGCTTTCGTTATAATTCTTGCCAATTAGTCCGATGAATGCAAACTGAGTCTGATTATAAGGCAAATATCGAAAAGCCGCACAAGAGGCAATATCTACAGTTTACGCCTTTTAGTTTACAGGCCAGGCTTTTTATCTAAAGTTCATACCTTCTAATTTACAATCTTTACCTTTTCTCAGGTCTCTTACTCTATGTTGATGGCTAAATTTATACTGCTCCCGCGTCCTTTCAAATTTGAGAAACTGTTTTTCAACATTTGCCTGACCTTAACTTAGTTTTCAGGAAAAGGTCAATAAGAACCAATTTATAGAATTATCGTTATATTAAAAATCGGGATTAAAATCGGTGTAATGATGCCAGAACGATTTTGAACGGGCCTCTTGCAAGGAGATTTCGGGCGATATGTGCAGGCACAGATATTATACTGAGGGGACGTGGAGAGATTACTCGCTAATGGAATTACTAGATATAATTAATTAAAGAAGCTTTTGAGGTGAAAATCTGAAAGCGATAAGAATTCATGAGTTTGGGGGGCCCGAAATCTTAAGGTGTGAGGATATTCCGGAACCCCAGCCAGGGCCAGGGGAAATTAGAATTCGAATTATTGCAGCCGGAGTTAACCCAATGGATTGGAAGATCCGCAGCGGGTATATACGTGAGTTGCCTTTGCCAACGATTATGGGACTGGACGTTGCGGGCCTTGTAGACGCTGTCGGTCAGGGAGAGACTTCCTTTCAGCGCGGGGATCAAGTTTTTGCTAAAGTTTCCATAGGGCAGGGAGGATATGCCGAATATACTGTTGTCAATCCTGCACAGGTAGCGCAAAAACCCAGAAGTATCGGGTTTATTGAAAGCGCTGCCATTCCTACTGCCGGCCTGGCTGCCTGGCAGTCACTTTTTGATATTGCAGGCCTGGAGCGTGGACAGAGCGTACTCATTCACGGCGCTGCGGGCGGAGTCGGGACCTTAGCAGTCCAGTTCGCCAGATGGAAGGGAGCATATGTTATCGGTACTGCATCGAGTAAAAATGCCGAGTTCTTAAAAAGCATAGGCTCTGACGAGGTGATCGACTACAGGAACCAGCGATTTGAGGAGATTGTTAGCAATCTGGACGTAGTGCTGGATACGATAGGAGGAGACACATTCGAAAGGTCATGGGGAGTATTAAAACCCGGCGGATTCCTGGTATCGACTGTAGCCAGCATCCCCGAAGGAGTTCCGCAAAAATACGGAGTACGCGCAAAAACACTCATGACACAGGCTGACGGAAGAGAACTCACTCAAATCGCAGCCATAATAGACGAACAGAAAATCAAGCCTATCGTAACGACCGTACTTCCTCTGATCGAGGCCCAAAAAGCGCATGAGATGAGCGAAAGCCGCCACGCCCGCGGAAAGATTGTCCTGCGCGTTGCAGAGGATCCGAAGTAAAGCCTTAACCCGCCTGTAAGCACGGAAGTGTGAGGAATTTGATCTGAAATTAGAAGTAGAGATAATGGCTGGAGCTGTAAGTATCTCTCGACCTGTCGACCTGCCTGTAAAATCATGGTTTCTGCCGCAATAAAAGAGAAAAATACATTGAAAGCAAATTTGAAGGAAGCAATCGATGCAAGTTATCTGAGCACCTAGACTACCTAGAGGGGAGAAAAATGCCAGAACAGCCGAAAAAGTCCAGGAGTCCTATACCGCTTTACATAATGATTACCTTATTTTATATCTTTGTTGTATTTCAGGGGGGAGGGGATGATGTCCTCTTAGAAGCCGTGTCTAAGGAATCGGATTTTGAGGTCAACCTCAATGAAGGTGTAAATTATAAACTCTGGATTGATAGTCCTGATGGTCCCGAGAAAGTAAATTTGACAATAAGCAAAGGTTCCTATGTTGCTTTTGAAAGTACATTTGTATTGACAGACTCCGGAAAAAGATACCTTCCTAACAATCCTGAGTTTACTGTGGAAGAAAACGGGACTTATCATGTGCACGCCAAACCGCTTAGTCCCGGGACAGTCTATCTGGAAATCGAGAAAATCGGAATTTCAGAATCGCAGTAACTGAAGTGTTTCGTGTTAAATAATGGCAGAAGTTTGGATTTTTCCGCCGCCGACTGCTTTTGCTTTTAACCTGTGATCAAACTTATCAGAATTAAAAGCATGTTGAGTTTGAAGGCAGCCAGTTTAGAAAGGTAAAAATCAAAGCAGGAGCAGCCATGTTAACCGACCTCATGGGCTTTTTCCACACTCAAATGCGGCTTTCCAGAACTTGCTGGAAAGAGGAAAGCAGCTCTATATCCGCCTGCCGACCTGCCCGCAAAAATACGGAAGAGACTTCCTGAGAGAATTGAAGTAAATGAAAAAAAATCTGATAATTCTTCAGCCTCAAGACAGACCTGAATCGCCTCTCTTATACGTTCCATAGCCTGTTCAATGGTTTTTCCCTGAGTGCAATAACCACAGACGTCAGAAACTTTTGCGAGATATACTGTTTTCATTCTGCTCGATCAGAAACGCAAGTTACCGCTTGATAAAATACAAAAATGGGCGTGCAGGAAGCGTCCTGCAAATAAATTGCTTTATTACCTTATATCGTCCACCATTTCAGTAATTATTTATTATAAGGAAATTTTATTCTATTTACTTTATATATTTATCCGTAGTATGAGCTTTTAATTTCCACGCATCTGATTGATTGAAGCTATGATTCGCTGAAATAAAGCTGAGCTTTGAAGCCCTGATTAAGTAAATAGAGACAAGAAATTAAAAGAAGTGCAACTAAAACGATTTCGGAAATAAATTGCTTTGAGTAGCAGGTGTTATAATGTCAAGAACTGTACCTGGAATAACAGTTTTAATAATATGTTTGATTCTGGCAACGCTTCCAACGGCTGTATGTGCTAAACCTGATACAACAGGTCAACAAAAAGTGATAACCGAAGCTGAGAATGGAAACACCATATATCTTAAAGAGGGACAAACTTTTATCTTAAAGCTAAATGAAAATCCAAGTACAGGCTATTCCTGGCAATTGAGCCTAGACGATGGGCTTAACCTGCTCTGGGACAAATACCACCCCTGGGAATCTTCTGAAGAAAATGGAATTCTCTCTATTGGTGTGGGAGGATTTCATGTATGGAAAATTAAAGCCATGAATAACGGGCAAGTAACAGCAACATACAAAAGACCCTGGGAGCCAGAAACAGGCCGGGAAAAAACCTTCACACTGAATGTTATGGTAGCCTGAATTGTATTTTTCCCTTTTGATACCATTCTCCCTTTTTAGAGCCTCTAAAACTCGATTGAATTGAGAATTGGATAGAAATAGATCGTTTTTTAATTTGAGGATCACGTTCTAAAATCAGAGTAGGTATATTAATTATCTTCAGAATTATTTCTAATGCTGAAGAGCGACTTTCCACAATACACTGGATTCCACAATTGTTAACTGACAGTTACTAAATCAAGAATTCCAGAGTCCTGTATTTCTGGAATTAAATGTACTAAATTGAGAGCTTAGCTTTTAATGAAGAGCATAAGTTTTTAACTATATTTCCGCCTCGTCTCCAAATCCTCTTATTGCGCCACCGAGTATAAGTTTCGTGATTCTCCGAAAGTCAAAGAGGACACAAAACAATAGTAAAGTCGTAAATTCGCTCTGTTTTTAAATTAACCGGACTTCTATATAATATCGAATCGACGCTCGAAGAAACATATGCATACAACACAGCCTGCCTACTGATCCCGATGAGATGGTACTTTGTAAAGCAGTTTTCTCGGTATGGGGATTACCCTGTTTGCCTAAAAGGTGAACAGCCAGGGCGCGTCCAGGACTGATGCTCATCTGGCAAGGTGCTTTTCCATCACAAAATTAGTTAAAGTTTGACCTTTACGTTCAATGCTCTGTTGCCTGACTACCTGATAACCGCGTTTTTCAAAAAAAGGTCTTGCTGTAATCGATGCTTCGGTAGTAATAACCAGAGTACCATGTTGCTGCGCATGTTTTTCCGATTCGTCTGCGATTATGGATGCTATTCCCTGTCCCTGGAAATCTTTACGGACAAAAAGCCGGTCAAGACATCCGGTATCATCTAAATTTCCAAAGCCAAGAATGACACCGTTACTTTCAACTACAACCGTATGGGTACTGGAAAGTGATTTATCCCACGTGTCCACATCAATTTCTTCCGGTGCCCAAACGTCAAGTTGTGCTGAATTGTAATCTTTTAAATTAATTGTATGGACTGTATCATAAAATAGTTTAATTATCTCTCTGCAGTCCTCGGAATTGTATAGTCTCACTGTTTTTTGCATTTCAGTAATCCCTTTATGGTCATCTATCTTTTCATCCATCTTTTAATCCATTCTTTCATCTATCTTTTCATCCATCTTTTAATCCATTCTTTCATCCATCTTTTCATCCATCTTTTCATCCATCTCTATATGATGGTATCTTGGCGTTTTTGAGTATAAAGAAAATAATAGATGGCCAGAACTCAGGAATTCTGGCCCATACAATGGAATTTGTTACCTAGTTCTCTTTAATTTATCAGTGCAAATTGAGATTCTGCAAGGCTTTCAAGAGATTCGAGTTTTTTCCGTATAGTATTGAACCTGTATGATAATCAGCCCATGAAGATTTTACAGAACCAGCTTCGATAAACTTCATATACATATTACTACTATTTTTATATATACATTATTATTTTAGCACTCCATTTTAGTACACCTGCGAACTCAGGTATAATCCTCAAGGTGTGTTAATTGAAAGATTCTATTATTAATCTAACAAATTCGGACATCTACAGAGCCTGAATTTAATTTAGTTTTATGGGAAGACCATTGATTGCCTTAATTAAGGTAAAAAACACATTCGACTTGAGAGTTTGTTCAAGGAACCCAGAATATAATCCAATAAAATTGGAGGATTATTATGGAGAAAATCGATAACGTCAGAACAAAGCAAATTGAAGCAAATCTTGAACACTTTAATATCAGTCCAAACAAAGTTTCTGATACTAGCATGGGGTTTCCTGAAGAAGTAAGAGACTATCGTTCAACAGATTTCAGAAATATCTGGGATTATTTAGGATTATTATTTTCTATGCTATTAGACTCCTTTAAAGGGAAATATCCGCTTCCAAAGAAAACGTTATTCGTGATAACATTCGCTCTCCTGTATCTCATAAGTCCGGTTGACATCGCTCCAGATATTTTTCCCGTAATTGGATTTGCGGATGATATCGCTGTGCTTGCTTTTGCAGCTAGCCTTATTAAAGGTGACCTGGAAAATTATAGAGTATGGAAAAATGAGTAATTGATGGCGGACTCTGTTCACCTACGTTCTCAATTCGCCTGATCGTTACATCCTGAACCTGGGAACTGGATTGAAAGTTTACTTTTTCATACCTTCAATATATTATTTAATGCACTCAATTTTTTCCGCACATTAAAAAGGCTTTTTCACGATACGTGGAAAGAAAGATCTTTATTAGCCTTAACCACGCATCCGTAAGAAAACCTGAAAAATATCAAAAATCGGAACGATATAACTTTTTTATTATATTTCCACCCCAGTTCCCTGAAATCCTCCGATTGAGGCGCCTCTTTTGTTTCATCAATTTTGGAAAAAAAGAGAAACATCAAGTTTGAATGCGACTTTAAATAACAAATGTTTCCAGACACAACAAATGTTTTCAGCCTTTAGATATGTCACTTCAACGTTCAGGAGATGAATGGAAGCTACCCCCTTAAAACAGCGAAGAGCTAAGAAAATATTTATTTTATTCCTGCTAACTCAGACGCGTTCTTAAGATGTGCTGTACCGGAATCGCTAAATGTTCTGGCCTGTTGTAAATTTTCAGCTCCTCCAGTACCATTTTTCGCTTCATTTGCTCCCTGCAACAAAAACTGACCTGCAGAATTATAGTCCTGAAGAGCCGTCCTCCATTCTTTCTGCGCCTCCTGGAGTCTGGAAGATACGGTATATTGATCGTTTTCCTCAATGGCGTTCTGAGTATCATTTACAATGTATTGTGCATACATCGCGAGCGTGGTATAATCAGAGTTATTTGCAGCATCGGATACACCGTCCAGATCGGTTTTAAGTATCTTCAAATGCTTCTGGACGTTAGCTCCCCATGCGATATCCTGGTAGGCTGACTTGAGGGGGTTCTGCGGTGAATCTGGTTGGGCCTGAGAAGCATTTTTATCATTTTGTGATCCGGCAAAACTCCCGACAATCAGTGCAACCAGCAAAATAAAAAATGTGAAGTAGATGTATTTTTTCATATACACGCCACTAGAATTCCATCTGACTATATAAAGTTAGAGGAGATGTATTATAAGATTTCTACGAAAGAAGTTATTATAATTAAAGTCAATTCGGCCCGAGAAAGTTTGAATACCGAGACTTCTGAATCAAATCAACCTGTTTAAATTACTTTTTTATTATATTTTCGCTCAAGCATTCAGATTCTCCTACTAATCACATTAGTTATAGATAAAATTTCTATAGAGCCCAAAACACCGAATTAAAAAGCTAAGGGTATAAAAAGAGTTGCAGAGAACACAGGGAGGAGAGCTATTCTTTCTTAAATATCTTTTTCACACGCTCGAATGTCCTTCCGAATATGGGTTCTAATCTCTCCTTTAAGCTATTTGATATGGAGTCTGACAATACTTTGTCAAAAAATGACAGTATTTTCCTGGAAAAAAATGTAAGGATTCCAAGAATGTATCCTTGGATACCGTTAATGGCCTCATTAATCCTGTTATAGATTCTATGGATTGATTCAATAATACTACTGATAAATTCCCTGATGGCATTATGTTCAGGGACTTCTGGGGGAGAGCCTATAAACTGACCTAAAGCAGAAGGCATATTTCCTACAGGCACATTAGTTATCTCAGTGTTACTTGCCGCGTCAATCACAGAGACAGTGTTGCTCTCACTGTTCGCCACATATATTTTTGTTCCATTTTTGTTGATTGAAATTCCGCAAGGGCATTTATCTACAGTTATATTGGCTATGACATTGTTTGTTGTTGTATTAATTACAGAGATAGTACCGCTGGGAGTATCGGAAACTCCTCTGATGACTTTTCTGTGATTCGCCACATATACCCTTGACCCATCAGGACTGACTGCAATTCCAGAAGGAGATAAATCTAAGCTTTCCGTGGCGGTGCCTGTGTTGATCATTGTCACATTGTATGTAACTGTATCAACTATAGAGACCTTATCGCTATTAGCGTGCGTTACGTATACCTTGTTTTTATCCGGGACGACTGCAACTCCATAAGGATTGGGGCCTACATTTACATGTTTTAAAACACTCCGGGCATTTGTATCAATCACTGAGACAGTCCCACTGCCCAGGTTGGCCACATATACCTTTGTTCCATTTTTATTGATTGCAACTCCCATAGGATTGGTTTCTACATTCAGATGGTATTTGGCTTCGTTTGTGGCTGTATCAATTATAGATATACTGTCGCTGTGATAATTTGCCACGTATACTGTTTCTCCGTCACTACTGACTGCAATTCCGATAGGATTATCGCCAACACGCATCGTGGATACAACATTGTTGGTTGCTGTATCAATTACGGAGACAATATCGAGGTTACTATTCGTCACATATACCTTTTTTCCATCAGATGTGATTGCAACTCCTTCTGGATCATCTCCAACATCTATATGGTATTCAATTTCATCTGTGTTTGTGTTAATCACAGATAAATTGTCACTTTTTCCGTTTGGTACATATGCATATTCAGTATGGGAATCAACAGGTGTTGTAGATGTCAACTCATTATATGCAAAAATAAGTAAAAGTGAGAGAAAGATTATAGAGGCTAAAAAAAGTAAATATAGTTTTATCCCCCTTTTCATTTACCTTCAACCCCTTAATATATAAAACACGGCTCACTGGAACTGTCTATGAGTTATTAGCAGGATTCGTATATTTGAGGTTCTACATCGTAAAATAAAACCCGGATTTAAGTACATTTTAAACAGCTAATGTCAAATTTTATTTGTTTTCTGTTCAATTGCCTAATCCAGATAACCATGTTTATAACAGTGTAATATATACATATAGATATATAAAGCTGAAAGAAATAGCTCTTCTGATTGTACAAGATTTGATTACATCTTCTTTTGAACTCATTCATATTCTAAAAGCAGCAATTAAACCCTCTACAGAGAATCTGAGAGTATTTATCCCGAAGATTTTTAGATAAGTTTTTGGTAGCTTAGCCTAGGATCTCAATTTGCCTGATAGTCCACCTATTTTGCCTGATAGTCCAATCCTGAACCAGGTTGCTGGATAGAAAATCTTCCTTTTCCATACCTTCAGTATATTCTTCGATACGTTCAATTGAGTTCAGGATATGGCTGAGGTAAATTAGGTCATTCTTTTTCATGCCGAAATCACTTTTGCTTCCCTTTCAATCCCGTCAATAAGGTATGGACTTATCGACTCCTCAGTAAGTAGATCGACTTTTACCCCAAGAAACTCTGACAATTCTCTCTCAATCCTTACTAGAGTAAGCAGGCTTTTAGTTTCTGAAAATTCTACAAGAATATCGACATCACTTTCCTGCTTTTCTTCTCCTCGAGCATAAGAGCCAAAAACAGCTACCTTTGTTGCTCCTTCTTTCTCAAGGAAAGAAGAGATTTTTTCGAACAACTCTTTATGCCGGGCAGCATTCTCCATGTCAGTATATTTTGTTTGTGATCATTTAAACGTATGATGGATTTGAATGGCAACTAAGAAGCTTTAGGAAGCTTGTGGAAAAGCCTGTCAGACGGCTGAGACAAATAAGATCATTCTAAAAACAAAGGATATCTGGAAATGATGATAGAAAAAGTAATATTAATCATTCAGAAAATCCAACATTTTTATTCCTTTATCATTTATGCAGATTAAACTAAGCGATTTAATTACTTATTTCAGTTATTCCCAGAACTTCTTCGTCTTCACGTAATTCCTCTCAGCAACCAGAATATCCCTGTAAAATGCCTCTTCATCCACCCTCATCTTTTCAATCACCCTTGACGCCGTCTCAGGTCCTATTCCCCGGCTGGCAAGTGCGATAACTGCCTTCTTCCCCTGGGAGCGGACTATACTTGCGTTTCTGTAGACTCGCTGTACCCGTTTCTTTTCTTCAGGGGAAACCTTGACATTTCTTCCCTGTTTTTTGACGAGGTTGATTTCCTCTTCTTCCCAGGGTTTGAGGGCTGCAATCATCCGGGATTCGCAGACCGGGCAGACGATTTCTTCAGGGACGCTTTTGACCTGGCGGCGGGAGGTCCATTTCTTGCAGTTCGTACAGAATAGAATGATCCGGTCGTTCATAATGCGTTCCTTAAGGGCAAGGACGATTGAGCGGTCGGCTTTTTCCGGGGCGACCAGGTCTTTTTTCATGGAAAAGCCGGCTGAACCTATCGGGGTAGGGGGGGAGACTTCGATTGAGATTTCGCCGGCTGCAAGTTTTCTAAGGACTTCTTTTGCCCTGGGGACGTCGAGGAGGTCGTGGAAGATTTCGCGGATGACTTCATCGTACATTGAAGAGCCCTGGTAGATTTCAAGGAGTTTTTTCATGCTAATCCTGTCGTAGTCAACGTCGCGGGACAGGGCTCCGAATTTTCGGGCTACGTGGACCATTTTCCATTTCATCAGGGTTGTATTTTTCAGGGTCATTTCTATGATCGGCTCAACGTGTTCAGGGCGGAGGGAGAGCAGCATGTCCCGGATCTGGACAGGGCCTACCCGGCGCGGGAGGGTCAGCCTTATCCTGTAGGGGTCGACTTCCTGGGCGACACTGCTTCCGAAGCGGGCTGAAAGGAGCGAGGTCAGGACTCGAGCAAGGGTGCCGTTTGTATTATGGCCGAAACAGGCGTTCAGGGTCACAGCATCGCCCTCGTCTTCGATCACGATTGTATCCGCATCAGGCACGGGGAAGCCTCCTTCTACGTGCTCGCGCACAAGGCGGATCACTTCAAGCACGGCATTCTTTGCCACGGGATATTTCGCCTGAAGCTTTTCGGCAATGGCTTCGTCTTCAAGTTCGGCACGTATAAAAGCTGCAATTTCCGCTCTGAGCTTTCCCACATCCTGGGCTACCTCAAAAGGCACAGGGATTTCTTCGCCTGTCCAGCTCGGGACCTCGCCCATACCTTCCACAGGCTCGACTTTAATCCTGTCCTTTCCCTGCTCTCGTCCGGGATCAGGCATCTCAACGACCCGCCACATGTAGCCTTTAGTTATGAAAACGGCGCCCGGTTCTGCAAAATTCACGACAAAAGCTTCGTCCAGCACGCCGACTGATTTTCCACTCACGATATCGTAGATCTCGTACTTCTTTTCGTCCGGGATCATGGAGAGGTTATCGTAATAGTATTCCCAGCTTTTCCTGCGCCTTTTGAGCAGGCTCGAGCCTTTCTCGTGCCAGACCAGCCTGTAATCCCCTATCTGGTCCACAACCCTTTGCAGTTCCTCGATCCCCAGGTCCCTGAATGGGTACGTCCGCCTTAAAATCCTGAGAATTTTATCGATTTCGACCTCCCCGAAATCCATAACCATGCCTGCAATCTGGTTTGCCACGACGTCCAGGGACTTTATATGTGGAGAAACTTCTTCAACCCTGCCTTCCAGTGCAGCTTTTGTAATTGCCATACTTTCTGCAGTATCATCCACTTCCATGGAAATTACAGTACCCCGTGAGATCGCATGCAGCTTATGCCCTGCTCTTCCTACCCTCTGGAGCAGCCTTGAAACCTGGCGCGGAGACCCGTACTGGACTACCCGGTCGACATTTCCGATATCGATTCCCAGCTCCATTGACGAGGTGCAGATAAGGCCTTTCAGGGCTCCGGATTTGAAAGCTTCCTCAGCTTCCACACGAGCTTCAAAAGAGAGCGAGCCGTGGTGCACTCCTAGGGATGCCCCAAGCTTCCGAAAACCGGCAGCTAGAGCCTCGGCACTCTGCCGCGTATTCACAAAAACCAGGGTGGACTGGCTATCTTCGACAATTCTCCTGATCCAGAGCAGGTGAGAGGCAAATTCAGGCTCGCAACCTACTGTTTTTGCAATATCCAGGACTTCTTTCTCCCGGATTTCTCCTCCTCCTGAAACCTGGGGATTGACCACATCGAACTCAAGCAGTTTCAGCAGGGCTACCTCAATTACAGTGAAATCCCTTCCTGTGCCGGCAAGAAATTTTGCAATTTCCCAGGGGTTCCCGACTGTTGCAGAAAGCCCGATTCTCTGGAATTCCCCTGAAATTTCCACAAGTCTCTCAAGCCCTACAGCTAGCTGGGCTCCTCGTTTTGAACCTGCAAGCTCATGGATTTCGTCTACAATCACGTGGGTTACGGTTTCAAGGTTCTGCCTGAGGCGGGAGCCGGTAAACATTGCCTGAAGGGTCTCAGGGGTCGTGATCAGTACATCAGGAGGATTTCTGGACTGGCGCTGCCTTTCGCTTTGAGGAGTATCCCCGTGCCTGACCTGGACTTTGATATCGAGCAATTTCCCGAGAATCTCAATACGGGAAAGCATATCCCTGTTAAGTGCTCTCAGGGGAGTTATGTAAAGAGCAGAGATTCCCCTTCTGGCTTCGGATTTCTTTTTCAGGATGCTGTTAAAAACGGGCAGCACGGCTGACTCCGTCTTGCCTGAGCCTGTAGGAGCAATTAAAAAGGTGTGCTTTCCATCCATTATGTGGGGAAAAGCCCTTTCCTGGGGTTCTGTGGGTTTTGTAAAACCAAGGATTTTAAGGGCTTCCTGAATTTTTGGATGGAAAGAATTGAAGCTGTTATGAAATGTCATATTTTTTGTAATCGGTTTTTGGTTAAAATGTTCAATTGTCGTGTTAGTTAGTACCGGTATAAATATTTAGATGCAAGCATGAAAATAAAGCGAGTGAGACAAATCGAAAAAACAGGGAAAAGAGTGAAGAAAAATGTAAAAATTGATATGGGTATTAAAATATATAAATTAATCCATATTAAAATAAAAAGTAAAGATATGGAAATTTAAAATTTGAACGGAGTCAAAGGTAAAGGTTGCAACGTTTCTTTTGAAATTTTGTAACATCTATAAAGGTCTGGATACAAATTACATTTAGATAATTTAATAAAAGAATCCAAATGCCACGAAGAAAATTTTTAATTATATCTGTAGGTATATGCCTTTTGTTAGTTATTATTACTTTGGGCTATTTTTTGTGGCATGATTCTTTAATAGAAGCTAATAGTGAAATTACAAATTTCTTTTTCATACATAATTGGGGTAATACGAGTCATGAAGTTACTGTAAATTATTAAATACCCAGAACGCTTCTGTATTTAACGAATCATACATTTCATTCCCGGGAGAAACTATAGAAAGCCAATTTCCAATTACACCGGTACCAGGGGTAGAAATTGAAGTAACTAAACAGAGATTTCAAATAGAAATTGTTATCCAATAAACGGTGCATTATTCACCGCCTGGGCTGGGAAAAACCTTCCTGGAACTATACCGCATTAAAATCTGGAATTATTCGTCCTGAGAAGTTAGCTGATACCGCAGCCTCGGTAGCACTATCTTTAAATACATTGTCCGGTTTTTCCGTTTCATCCAGACCATTTACGGGCAGCTCAAATATGAAAGATGACCCTTTTCCCTGAACACTTGTAAACCATACTCTGCCCTTATGCAAATCAACAAACTGTTTTACCAGAGCAAGCCCAAGGCCAGTACCTCCGTACTGCCGGTTCATGCCCGAATCAATCTGTTTGAAAGGCTCAAAGAGGTATTTCTGGTCCTCAGAAGATATACCTATTCCCGTATCTGTGACCGAAAATATAGCTCTGTTTCCGCTTTTTTTACAGTAGACAGAGACTTTGCCTCCTTCCGGGGTAAACTTGACAGCATTGCTTACGAGGTTATAAAGGATCTGGATAAGGCGGCTTCTGTCTGCCTGAATATCTCCAATATCCAGATCCAGATTAAAGTCCATTTCAAGGGATTTAACCTGAGCAAGGGGCGAGATAGTGGATTTCGCCTCATCGAAAACCGAGCCAATAGAAAACTCACTGTAGTTAAGTTCCATTTTTCCGGCTTCTACTTTTGAGAGGTCAAGGATATCGTTTATAAGTCCAAGGAGATGTTTTCCGCTGACAGAGATGTTATTAACATATTTCAGCTGCTTTCCGTTGAGATCCCCAAAAACTTTTTCGAGCAGGAGATCCGAAAAACCAATAATGGAGTTAAGAGGCGTCCTCAGCTCGTGACTCATATTGGTAAGGAACTCACTCTTTGTGCGGCTGGCAGCTTCAGCTTCCAGTTTTGCCTGGAGGAGGTTCTCTTCGGTTCTTTTACGCTCGGACAGGTCAATGAAACATTCAACAAAATAATCTTTGTCCTCTATGGTTACCGGAACCACACTCTTAAGGATCGGGATGACTTCCTTTTGAGCATTGATGATCGTTTTTTCTGAATTATCCACACTCAGTCCAAGATCACTGATAGGACATCTTCCTACCTCTGCAGGACAGATAAATTGGTGACATATATTTCCGACAATCTCTTCTTTTGATCTCCCTATCGTTTTAATTGCAATGGGGTTTACATCAACTATTTTGTGGCTAGAGGCTTCGATTAACAATATCCCGCAAAGGCTCTTTTCCAGTAAAGCACTCAATATCCCTCTTTCTTTTTGCACCAAACGCTCTGATTCTTTACGCAAAGTTATGTCCCGGACGATTATCAGGAGAGTTTCTCTTTGGTCACACATGGCTAAGGAACTAACCTCTACGTCGAGGATACTATTGTCTGACCTTTTGATCTTCGTCTCAAAAAACGCCGATCTGTTCTCCAGAGTTACGTTCAATGCGTTCTGGAAGCCGGAAAGAGATTCTTCAGTAAATAGAGAGAGGAGGGAAATTTTTTCAAAATGAGTCCTATCATATCCGAGAAGTTTACAGCCTTTAGGGTTAACTTCCAGAATACGCTCCCCTTTTGTTATGAAAATTGCATCAGTGGACTGCTCAAATAGAGCCTTATATATTTCTTCTTTAGCCATTAGATTGTCCTCGGCCAGTTTACTTAAAAGCGGATTATTTTCTCATTTTTGTCTCAGATTCAGTAAAGGCACTTTTCCGGGATTGAAGAAGTTTAAATTATGAGTAGCGATTGTAAAAAATTTTATACTGTAAAAATACTTATCACGTTTTATTATAAAGATTTATTGTCGAAGATTAAATCGGGAGGAAAAATATGATTACTGACCCTAATTTTGTTCCATCCAGCAGGTAGACTTCAGCCGAATCAAGTTCTATGCTGCCCGAGGAAAATGCCGTTCAGGCTTCTCCGGAATAAAAAAGAAGGGAGATTTTCTCCCCGGCTAGCCTGTCCAGCGAGCAGGACAAACTCCGACCTGCAGAACAAAATTAAGTCTGAAATCAATCAGTCTTCCCTTTTCATCTGCGGGAAAAGGATTACTTCCTTGATGGATTCCAGACCTGCAAGGATCATGGTAAGCCTGTCGATTCCAAGCCCCATGCCGCCTGTAGGGGGCAGTCCGAATCCGAGAGCGTTTATGAAATCGTAGTCGACTGTCTGGGCTTCAAGATCTCCGAGCTTTCTTTTCTTATCCTGCTCTTCGAACCTTCTTTCCTGTTCGAGAGGGTCGTTCAGTTCGGAATAACCGTTTGCCAGTTCCCAGCCGTTCAGGAAAAGCTCGAATCTCTCGACAAAGCCTTCTTTCGATCTGTGGTTTTTGGCAAGCGGGGAATTTTCCACAGGGAAATCATATATGAAAGTCGGGTTTATCAGTTTGTCCTCTACCAGGCCCTCAAAGAGCAGGGCAAGGAACTCTCCGTAAGTCTTTGCTTTTTCGTAATCTTCGATCCGGTTTTCGATTGCGATTTTCTTCAGTTCTTCAAGCGAGTGGGCAAAGACGTCAAGTCCGGCATACTCTTTTAAGGCATCTTCCATGGAAATCCTCTTCCATGGGGAACGGAGGTTGATCGTGTTTTCACCCATTTTGACTTCGTAGCCGCCAGTCAGCTTGAACACAAGTTCCGAGATAAGGCCTTCGGTTAAGTCCATCATGTCATTATAATCCATGTAAGCCTCATAGACCTCGATCATAGTAAACTCGGGATTATGGGTTGTGTCAATATCTTCGTTCCTGAAATTCTTGCAAATCTCAAAGACCTTCTCATACCCGCCAACAACAAGCCTTTTAAGGTAGAGTTCCGGGGCTATTCTCAGGAAAAGGTTTTGACCGAGGCAGTTATGGAAAGTCATGAAAGGCCTTGCATTTGCGCCTCCGTACACAGTCTGGAGCACCGGAGTTTCAAATTCCAGAAATTCCCTGTCAGTAAGGTACCGCCTGATCTCGGAAATGAGTTTGCTCCTCATGACGAAAATCTCTCGCTTCTCGGCATTGACTATAAGGTCAAGATACCTTTTCCTGTACCTGGTTTCAATATCTTTTAAGCCGTGAAATTTTTCGGGAAGGGCGCAGAGAGATTTTGAGAGCAAAGAAAATTCAGATACACTGATGGAGTTTTCACCTCTTTTTGTCCTGAAAAGTTCGCCCTGAATGCCTATGATATCTCCCGAATCGACAAAGTTTTTAAAAGTGTTGAAATTCTCATCAGGAAGATTTCCTTTCCTTAAAGTAACCTGAATTCTGCCTCCCTGGTCTCCAAGATCGGCAAATATCATTTTTCCAAGCTTGCGGATATTATAAAGCCTGCCTGCGGTTCTGACCGTTGAACCTTCATTCTGTTCAAAGTCATCAAACTTTTTCAGGATTTCACAGATATCCCCATTCTTTTCGAACTTATAGGGGTATGGGTTAAGTCCCTGGCTTCTGATGCCATTTAATTTTGCAATTTTTGAGTCGTCAAAAACCCTGTTCTCTAATAAGTTACTATCGTCAGACAGATTAACATTATTGTCGGAAGGGGTAATTTTATCCGAAATTTCCGTGTTGTTAAGTTCTATGCTCATCGAATCAGTACATCCTTTTCAGGTGAATTCAAATAAATAAATCCTTAAATCGATCGGTAATCAGCCAGCAAATCAGTGATCGATCGGTAAATCAATCAGTAATTAGTTAGTGGTTATCGGTAATCTGTAAATAATCAATTAGTAATCGGTCAGGAATCGATAAGTTATCGATAAATAACCAATCAATAACCAATCAATAATCAATCAATAATAAATCAATATCAATCAATATCAATCAGTATCAATAATCAATCAATATCTATCAGTAAGTTAGCACAAATAAATCAATAATCAGCAAACAAGCCCAGGTATCCAAAACAGAAGAGAATCTTCTGGAGGCACTTGAATTCTGTACTTACCCTGGCGACTGATAGCTGAAGATCCGAATTATCAGGAATAATGACTGCTTATTACCATGATTCCTGACATTTATTTTTTTCCATAGAGCCATGCATTTTATATAAACATTGAGAAAAAGGATCGATATTTAGTGAAATTAGCCCTGGTCCCTGAAAAGAAAATACTCTAACAGGCCTATTGTAAAAATTCTTTCTCGTTAATTCATAGACATAAGATATAACTCACAGAACTTACGGGTATTAATTCACAGGAAGTATGATTTTTCTGCCAGGTTGAAAGTAATTCTGAATTCCGTCCCCTGCTCACGTTTAATCTCGATTTTTCCATCAAGCTGGTCAACAAGGGTGCTCACCAACTGCAAACCGAGTGAATCAAGGCGCTCAAATTCTATGTTTTCGGGAATTCCTTTCCCATTATCTGAAATTGTCAGGCTGAAAAGGGATTCCTGTATTTCATCATTCTTTTCTTCCCTGCAGAGCCTGATTTGAATATTCCCTTTTCCATTTTCAGTAAATGCATGTTTGAGGGAATTGGAGACGAGTTCATTAACAATAATTCCTAGCGGGACGGCAATATCCATATCAAAGAATGCATTCTCTTCCAGATCCATTAATAGGCTGAGATTTCTACTTTTAAGGCTGTAAGTCTGGAAAAGGTTTTCAGCTAATTTTTGAAGATATGCCGAAAAGTCTAGTGTATCGGTTCCTTGACCCCTATAAAGTTCTTCATGGATAAGGGACATTGAAAATACCCGATCCTGACTTTCTCTGAAAGCTTCGAGTACCTCATTATCCACGAACTTTTCAGCCTGCAGGTCCAGTAAGGAAGAAATTACCTGAAGATTATTCTTTATTCGGTGGTGAATTTCTTTTTTTCTGGCGTCCTCGATCTTTACCAGAGTTTCTTCTGCTTTCTTGCGCTCAGTAATATCTCTGGAAATAGCCGAGATAGCCACAAGCTCGCCAGATAAATTAAAAATCGGAGATAGGGTTACTGAAAGATTTATTAATGTGCCGTCTTTTTTTAGCCGTAAAGTTTCATAGTATTTGACTTTTTCGTCATTTTTAATCTTCTCAGTTAACTGTTTTATTTCCCCTTTTAAATTCGCGGGCTCAAGTACTGAAATATTTTTTCCCAGAATTTCTTCAGCCGAATAACCATAAACCTGCTCTGCACCCTTATTCCAGCTGGTAATAATACCATCAAGAGACTTGGTTAAAATAGCATCGTTTGATGATTCTACAGCATTCGCCAGTATCTGAATTTTCTCTTCTGTTTTTTTGCGCTCAGTAATATCCTGAACTATTCCCTTCGCTCGAATAGGGATATTTTCCTCATCAGAAATAACTTCGCATATTATATGGACTGTGCGGACTTCTCCATTAGCCAGAACAATCCTGTGATCTATGTCAAGGGGACTTCCGTTAATAGCTTCTGTATAGGCATCATCGACATAGTCTCGATCGTCGGGGTGTACATGATCTAAGTATTCATTGTAAGATAGTGCTAATTTTTTCGGATCGCATCCAAAAATACGATACAGTTCATCAGACCAGTTAACCTCACAAGTTATAAAATTACAATCCCAGTTTCCGATATGAGCCATTTTTTGGGCTTCAGCAAGACCTTTTTCACTCTCTTCCAGCGAGGTATAAGCCTTCTCAAGCTCTGCTGTACGTTCCTTAACCAGCTCTTCTAGATTATCAAGGGTTTCTTTTAACCTGGATTCCGCTTCTTTTTTATCTTTGATATCACGAGAAATCGCAAGAATAGAGGCCACCTTACCATTAACGAATTCCGGTACTACCCGCGTATTAAAATAGTACTCTTTTCCTTGAGGCGATATATACTGGAATTCCATTGTTTCGGGTTTTCCTGCAGCAAAAACTTTCTGATGGCATTCTTCCCAGAACTTTACCAGTTCAGGTTCCCTTCCCAGTTCACTGTGAGTTTTTCCAATTATTTCCTCTTGAGAGAGACTGTAGACCTTTGCAGCTGCTGGATTAGCATACATGTAACGATTTTGGATATTAAAGCGGGTAATTGCATCAGGAGAGTTTTCAGCCAGGGTACGGAATCGTTTTTCACTCTCCTTCAATTCATTTTCAGCTTGCTTGCGCTCGGTGATGTCGCGGACGATACCTCCGCTGAATAGAGGCTTCCTATTTTGATCTTTAGTAACCGTGAAGTGGTCGGCAAACCAGCGGTACTGGCCGTCCTTGCACCTGAATCTGTATTCAAGAGTCCCGAAACCCGAGTTAAAAGCCTGGGCCAGCTTCTCAGTAACCAGAGAACGGTCATCGGGGTGGATATGGTCAAGAGCCTCACTGACACTCATTACACCTATCTCCCGGGCAGAGAAGCCTATTAGCTGTTTTATCACAGGGCTCATGTAATCATAACTGTCAGTCTGAAGGTTTCGCCGGTATGCCGCATCCAGCGAGTTCTCAATAACCCATCTGAACCTCTCCTCGCTCTCTCGCAGCGCTTCCAGCAGAGAATCCCGTTCTAACAGCGACTTGGTCAGCTTGAAATTGCTGTAGCTTAGTTGAGAAAGAACATTGGCAAGTTTCGTAAAGAAGGCCATGCTTGTGTCCACAGCCTCTCTGCTCAGCCGTGGAACTTTTTCAAGCGCGTCTATATATTGCTCCTCATTGAAGCCATATTTTCTGGCCTGGGCTCGGAAGAGCTCATAGTCCAGAGGTTCATCCTCAAAAAAGAACTGCCCTGAGAAGATGCTGCCGACTCGTTGGCCTCCCACCATAATGGGGGTCGCTATGTCCCACATATTATTCTTGCACCTGTAGAGCTTAAATTCTCCAGGAAGAATGCCCTTAGATAGCTCAGTATCGCTTTCTACGCAGTACTTGCAGGTCTCAGGATGAAACCTGTGGAATCGCGTGCATATATCCTGCCAGCCGACGGCTACCAGAACATTGCCTTTGAGATCAATTAAGGCCATGGTAATGTGAGCAAATTTATGGAAATCTTCCATAAGTGAATGGACCGCCTGGATATTAATGATCTCAGCAAGCTCCAGGTTAACTGTATCAAGGGAAGGCGATATAAGATTCTCTAATTTCAGCCTGGTGCGCCGCTCGCTCTGGCACAGTTCCTCCTCAGCCTTCTGACGCTCGATGATGTCTGCAGCCTGCCTGGCCAGAATATCGATAAGCCTTAGCTCGCGCTCATCCGGAGTGTGAACCTGGCTGAAGTGAGTGGAGATAATACCAAGCAGTTTGCCCGACCGGCTAAACAGAGGCGTGGATTGAACGGCCTTTACCCCTTCGTCCAGCAGTATATCAAGGGCCTCACTTCCGGAGAAGATCGGGCTGTGAGTAATATCTTCAACGACCACACGTTCCATTTTTTCCATCGCAGCTCCGCAAGTCGCCGCTTCCCCCGCACCCACAAACTCGAAAAATTTTAAAAAAGGAAGGCTAAAACCTCTCTGGGCTTCGATCTTCAATTTTCCTGTTGACAGATCAAGAATCTGTATATTCCCTTTGTCCGCTCTGGTAATTGCAATTGCAGCTTCAACCATTTCCTGAAAAATTGAAAATGAATCGCTGCCTTCGATATACCGCGTGCTCAGTTTATGAAGAATGCTTGTGTCTCGAACCTCTACTTCGAGTTTATCCTTAAGTTCAATCAGTTCGTGCTTCAAGCGCTTGCATCCGAAAATTTCGGCGCGCAACTCTTTATTGGTTTTATCCAGTTTGTCGGCACTCAGGCGATCCGAGACAGTCATAATTTTCCAACCGGTCTTAAATAGGTATCAGTACTTTCATCAAATTTTCCATCAAAGATCATTTATCTGAAGAATTGACATAAGTACGACCCCAGGCAAATCTCCAATAAATCGAGATCAGAGTTTCTCAGTTACTCCTTCATTCAGCCTTTCCCAATTACGAAGATGATTTTAAAAACTTACATTAAATTGCTTGCAGGTAATCGTTTTGACGCCATAGAACTCTTCTGAAGTTCCTGCCGTGTTAAGCAGAGTAAGTCCCAAGATCACGTTTTCAGAAAAACAGAGGATCAATCTGCCTGACAATTACAATATTATATTAGCATTTAAATAAATTATATATTAATCTTTCTAAATTCTCTATTATCTGTTATTATTATCTGTTATCTTACTGATCTTCAGATTCTCTCTAAACTATTCAAAGATTTATATCAACAATAAATCATCAATTTCATAAAAACATTTGGATACTACTGAAAGAACTTAATATTAAAAGGATTTTGAGAGAAAAATTAGAAAAAATTGAATATAATATCGTTTTTGGAGAAAGCCTTAGAATTCGGAACGAGAATGTATTTATTTTGTGTGAAAGACCTGAATATATGCAAACCTTAGACTGAAAAGTTGTTTTGCAACCGGGTTGCTCTTATATTACCGCCTGTTGATACCGATTGTCGATTCGTACTTAAAGGCAATCCACACTTAAAGGCGATCCTTACTAAAAGCAATTTATACTTAAAGCTGAATTTACTGGCTGCTTTCCAGTCAGCTCATAATGAGCTCTCAGAATTTTTATATCTCCTGCCGGAGGGCCTGGTTCGAGCCCTTGTATGTTGCAGCTTCCGAATATTCTTGAGCAGTCCTAGCCTTGTCCCGTCAAGCAAATACACTTCGGAAGCCTCAAGTTCAATCCCGCCTGAAGAAAAAATCGGGCCCAGGAGATCCTCCTGAGTGGATTCGTTAAAAGGCACGCCTCCACATAGTTCATTGAAAGCCGGCATTACGAAGAGTTCAGGATCTGCCCACTGTGCAGGATTCTCAAAATCAAGATTTCCGAAACGGCCCTTGAGGATTTCCGCATTGAATTTTGTCCTGATCCAGGCAGGTTCAACTATGGAGTAGCCGAAAGCATCCGTAAAACGAACCGCAGGATGGTTGTGGGCAACAATTATATGAGAGGCAGCCAGCAGTTCAGGCGCAGGCCAGGTATGCCCGTGAAAATACCCTACCCCATCGAGAACCGCACCGCGTGCTGAATGAACCCTGATATTCTTTTGCCTGTTGAAAAGAAATTCGATTCCCCCATCATGGTTTCCAGGAAGAATATCCACGTGTGTATATTCCGCAAGTGTTTCAAGAAAATGAGGAATTTCGTCTTTCTCCTGCCAGGACACCTGAGGGACATTATGCTTTATATCCCCTAGAAGTACTGCTCTGTCAGGGGAGTTTGCCTGGATATAGCCCAGAATCCTTTCCAGCCGTGTTTCCATCTGGCTGGGCAAATTGATCCCGCTCCTGTACAGATCCCACTCGATCCCGAGGTGGATATCGGCAACTACCAGTGAGGTTTCGGTATTGGTAACAATTAGAGCAGGCTCTTCAATAATAGGTATGATTTCGGGTGGCATAATCGATGAAAAGTTGTTTTTCAGAACTTAAAATTGCATATCAAAAGATAGCCTGAAACAGGCTCAATCTTAACGCGTATAGATATATACTTTACGCCATATAAATAAAATAGAGGATATAAAAAGGAAAATAGTAGAAAAGGTTGAATCTGGCTGAATGGACTTAAAGCATACAGACGGCTTCAATATTCCTGCTTTTACCATGCTTCAATATTCCTGCTTTTACCATAAAACTCCAGACCATAAAGAAGAATCTCTTAACTAAAAGTAACTATTCAGGGTATAGTTAGCGGCGCTCCTTTGAGCGCCGCAAGAATACCCTCTATAACAGGCAAACTATTCTTTCTGATTGTAGAAATGTATGCTCTAATTCTGCAGAAA
>NZ_JBNAKP010000035.1:0-107166 GCF_049706645.1 Methanosarcina sp.
TCTAAATTGGATTCTAAGAATGTACTTTTATTGGGGGAACTCTGGTTATATGTCTATTACCTAAAATAAGCATTCTGAATCCTCAGTTTACGCACTTATTTTGTAGGACCCTAAATATATACCAATAATTTTATTGAAACATTTATTCTTTATATAGGATTTACGCACTTGAGGAGCAAAATAAAGCGCAAACAGGTCTGTTATAACTATTATGATTTAAAGTCTAATGCTATTGGCTTTTCAGTTAACCGCGTAAGTCCTATCTAATATTAGTAGTCCGTTTCTCAGGCTTATCTGAAATATGGATTTAATCGGAGTTAGCCCAAAGTTCTGGTTTTCAGGTGTCTTAAGTTTTCAATATTAATACAAAATACAGAGTTGCTAGATCTAAATAATCATCGTCTAACAAACCTTTGGGTTGAGTTCTTTTTTATATTATTTATTGCATATATTATTTATTGTATAATACTGAATGGAATGTCGACAATTAAATTGGGAAAGAAACAATAAATACTTGATAGGTAGGTGGACTTATCAGGAAAGGTTTTCAAACCAGAAGAGTCTATAAAATACATGAGGCAGGGTCATGAAGCTACTAAGGGGTCTTCCTTACAAGAGTAAATCAACACATGCTGTTGGCGAAGATTTCCAAGGCAAAAATAAACAATAAGGAACCAAATAAGGGGAGAAAACTAGATGCAGGCAAGTTCTATTGAAGTTCGGAATATTTTGAAAAGTATGAACTACCCTTTAACGAAAAAGGATCTAGTTCAGCAAGCCAAAAAGCATGGAGCCAGCTATGAGATAATAGAAGCTCTTGAGAATATTCCAGACAAGGGATACACTAGCGCTGACGATGTCATCAATGAATGCAAAGGCAAATTCAGGTCGTGGGGGTGAGTTCTTTAACAGACAATGCATTTGCAATACCTGTCCAGTCTGGGAAAGAATACAATCTGGAGAACGCAAAAACAATCGTGTATTATTGCAACAAAGGATAAGCTTAAAGCCAGAGTTGTGCTGAAGATTTTCCAGGCTTTCAGAATAGTCAAAGTTTGATATCCTCTCTAGAGTTATACGCATTTGGAGCACAAAATCAAATTCAATAGGCGTTGTAATTGACAGATCAGATTGACCGAGACTGTAAATCTATACAATTTTAAAATTAAATCCTGAAGTGCAGAGGATATTTTCCTGGCATAGTAATGCTTATTTTAGTTCAAAGCCGATAGTTGTATATGGATATTGCCGAGAGAAAAGACCTTAGAGGAGCTAACCTTCAAGGAGCTGACCTTCAAGAGGCTAAACTTCAAGGGGCTAACCTTCAAGGAGCTAACCTTGAAGAGGCTAACCTTCGAGGAGCTAACCTTGAAGAGGCTAACCTTCGGGGAGCTGATCTTTTTCATGCTGATCTTACAGAGGCCAACCTTCAAGGGGCTAACCTTATGGAGGCTAACATTGAAAAGGCTACCCTTCAATTGGCTAAACTTCATTTGGCTAACTTTAAAGAGGCTAACTTTAAAGAGGCTAACCTTCAAGGGGCTGACCTTTATGGAGCTGACCTTCAGGGAGCTAACCTTCAGGGAGCTAACCTTTATGGAGCTGACCTTCAAGAGGCTAATCTTGAAGGGGCTAACCTTGAAGGGGCCAAACTTGGAGGAGCTAAACTTGGAGGAGCTAAACTTGAAAAGGCTTACCTTATAGAGGCTAACCTTCAAGAGGCTAACCTTGAAGGGGCTTACCTTATAGAGGCTAATCTTATGGAGGCTAACCTTATAGAAGCTAACCTTGAAGGGGCTAAACTTGTAGGAGCTAAACTTGAAAGGGCTAAACTTGAAAGGGCTTACCTTATAGAGGCTAACCTTCAAGAGGCTAACCTTGAAGGGGCTTACCTTATAGAGGCTAATTTTCAAGGGGCTCATCTTGAAGGGGCTAACCTTAAATGGACTTACCTTCAAGGGGCTAACCTTGAAGAGGCTCATCTTGAAAGAGCTGACTTTAAAGGAGCTTCCCTTGAAAGAGCCAACCTTAAAAAAGCTAACCTTGAAGGGGCTTACCTTGTAGAGGCTAACTTTCAAGGTGCTAATCTTGAAGAGGCTAACCTTAAAAAGGCTAACCTTGAAGGGGCTAAACTTCAAGAGGCTCATCTTGAAAGAGCCGACTTTCAAGGTGCTAATCTTGAAGAGGCTAACCTTAAAAAGGCTAACCTAGAAGGAGCTCAGCATTTATCACTTGACCAGCTTTCTAAAGTGAAAACACTTTATGATACAAAATTAGACAAAGAACTCCTCATAAAATTAAAAGAGAAGTACCCTGCACTTTTTGAAGTGCCTGATGAATGACCAGATACTACCAAAACTTCCAGCATGGAATAGATCTCAACCTTTTATCATTTGCCTCTACAAATGATGGGAGACATCATGTTTTGTGTGGATATTTGACAGCTAAAGCCCTTATTGCACCCAACGTCAGCAGCAATACCGACATACCCAAAATAAATTGGTAATCATATTTTTGGGCATATACCCCTGCTGTGATTTCACGCATGACTATTAAAGTCGTAGCGTCGGTTACATATGTAAGTCTTATTTCTTTATGTTCTCGATAATCGACAAAAGTATTGAAAAGGTCAATAAGAATAAAAACTGTGAGGACACCGGATACTATCTGACCAAAACCGCCTCCCAGAGTCCCGGATAGAATTGATTTGATCTGTAGGAGGATATTTATTACCCCGACAATTAGCGCCAGTAGCAATATGTAAAGGATGAGAATAGTAACTAAATCAATTGTCATTTTAAATAATCTATCATGGGATATCATAAAATTTTTATAATGAGTTCTCATTTATATTTCCCCCTCAATAAAAAGATTACGATTTCTTAAATTCTAATTATATAAAAATTTTATCAAAGATATATATGAAACAAAAGATATTTTTGATATATTGTCCCGATTAGTTAATAATCTTGTTCTGCAACTCATTTAATGAAATGAAGATTTTTGAAAGTATTCTATTTTTTATGCTACTTCTTCAGACTTTTCTACTGTTTCTGCTGATACGCTTGCTGAAATTACTACAATAATTAATGTTAATATGTTTAATATTGTTACGAGTTTATTGATGCTTGATGAATATATTGAGGCTTCCAGAGCTAGTAACAAAAGAGCGATAATAATTATTGTTTGTTTTTTCTTTTCTACTGTTTCTGCTGATATGCTTGTTGTGATTGCTACAAAAATTAATGTTAATATGTTTAATATTGTTGCAGGTTTAATGGTGATTGTTGAATGTGTTGAGGCTGCCAGAGCTAGTAAAAAAAGAACGATAATAATTTTTGTTTGTTTTTTCAATGTGATGCCTTCTGATAATTAATATTTCTAAAAATGCTTTCGATAATTAGTAATGTTACGATCACGAACAATATAATTTTTGGCTTCCTTTTAAGAATATCCTTGAAGTAATTCAATCTATTGGAAGCTCTAGTGGGCTGGGCTCTCCGGCAGGTCTTAACCTTTACTTCAACACTTTCAGCTCGCTCTGGTGTGTCTTTTAACTATTACTCAAGAATTTATCCTCAGGATGGTTATAGATACATCAGAGAAATGTATAATAAAAATGTGCGAATCTGCAAAGGAAATTCAAAAACAATGGAATATAAAACGGAGATTATATTTTAGATCCTGCTGATGGAGAAGTTAAATTAACGAGAAAGAATGAAGCAAAGAAAAGATAAATAGCTCAGATTACTAGTAATTACAGAAAAAATCTAATGTGAGAGGTGCGATTCGAACGCACGAACTCCTAAAATCATTACTTTACGGTATCTGAAAGCGTTAATAAATTAAATACGACTTCAGTATTGTTCCTGCTGCCTGGTATTTTACACAGAGGCACAGTAGAAAGCCCCCCTCCCCGACAGACATCAGTCTGCCCTGGAGGGGTAGTTTACCCGGGATTAACCTACGAAGAGAAAATTTTCGAATTGCCATGGATCAGGATTGTGTTTCACGGCTGGATTTTCTTTGAAAAATATTTTGCGATTTTTTAGCGGTGTCCAGTCCGACGGTGTGGAAATAAATTTTCCAAGATACGGTCTGGCAATATCCAGGACAAAATCATGAGGCAGGTCCTCAGGTGTTTTAATACCTTCTCGCGGATTTTCAAGCATCCAGAGTACAGCAGCAACAATGCCTGCAGCTACCTGAAGAGTAGTAGCATTCTGACCGGGAGCAAGGGACCTGGCTTCTTCAATGCCCAATGAACTCCCAGTCCACCAGGAATTATAAGAATGGCCCATCAAGAGTGCACCCATTATATCCTCGCCAGATATGATTTCATTTGTCATAATCCTGAGCCTGGGTTGAAGCTTATAATTCCGGCCTCGCAATTCGCATAGAGACGAAAGTGTATCATGACAGGGCATATAAGCATAATGTACGGTGGGCCGATAGATCGCCCTGTCATCTTCCCAGACAGTTAACATTTGTGAAAGTCCATATGATTCGCCATGACGGATGGCCATACCTACAATTTCTTCATCCGGTATCCATGATCTGACCCATGTATTAACGCCCATCTGGGGCAAGAAAATCATATTTTTCGGTCCGTAATGAGGTATATGCGCCAGGGGCGGCAATTTGCTCTCATGCGTTCCCCAGGCTATTTCAACCGGGGCTATCCCTTCTTCCCTCAAGCCTTCGATGCTCCATGTTCCTACAAATTCATTAACCTCCTTTGCTCGGTTGGCAATTTGAGTATCTCGCTCGCTACAATGGATCACTTTGATTCCCAATTTCTTAGCCAGGCGGGCAAAATCCCTGTTTTTTGCAAGGAGGGCAATTTCCTGTTCATCCTCGGGGGAGACTTTCTTATCAGCACAGGTGCGGGTGGCAATATCCAGCAAGCCTTGTTTTACGAAGTGAGTTATCAGGCCAGGATTTGCTCCATGGTCAACGACTGCAGTCGGTGCATCTTTCCAATCACGGGAAAGTTCAAGCAGCCTCATTTGCCGTAAATAAAGCGATTTTTCCAATAGACTTCGGGTCAAAAATCCCTCAGTAGGATCCCATACTTCAACAGACGTGTTAACGAACAATACATTGTGATCATGGCACCACTTTATAATGTCATTGGCATCGATATTCCATGAAAGATCAATGATCAAGCCTTCATTTTCCATATATTGTGACAAAACTTGATCCAAATTTTTCGGGGTAATCTTTTCACAGACAAATCTTAATCCCTGATTAGTATACTTTTTCAGAGCCTTTGATTTGTCTTCAAAATCAATTAAGGTAATGTTTTCTAGCGGAACATCGAGTTTGTCCAGTAAAATGGGTAGGGTACATTGTGAAACTGAGCCATAACCAACAATGAGGATTTTATTGGAAAACCTTTTTTTCATAGGATTCGTAAACGTAAGGCATGGATATAACTTTTCGCATATACTTTTTTCAATAATACAACCTGATTCCTTCAAACCTGAGCGAGGGTCCATAACTGAAAAAGATAGTCGTCTTGCAAAACCTCTAAAAAATATGTACAACTTCATCGGATCACAACACACCTCGTTAAAACTTATTGTTTTTATTTCAATTCAGAAGGAGCTTTACAGGCCGTTCAGGACTGCATCCTAAAATCTGGGCCACTAATTAAGAAACATTCTTAACAAAACAGATCGGGTGAAAATATGAAAAAATCAAGTTCCGAGTTAAAAAGTATAATATGAGCTCATATCAAAACCTGTCTTATTCTAAATCATCAGGAGTTTTCAGGATAAATTTTCCATGATCAGATATTCGGTCGATTGTTCTAAATATGAGGTTTAAAAATGAAATTTTGAGTTTCGGGATAGGCTCATAATATAAGTGATAGTAGTGAATCATCATGAAAATGAATAAATCATAAGCTAAAAATTTTGATCTAGAACATTGATGCAAATTAACCAATATTATGGCCGTTTATTAATTTCCTGTTTCTCATAAAAGTATTAAGAGCCTATCCGAAAAGTAGAATAACTACATTTTAGGGTAATGTTGATTAGTGGCAACACGAAAAAACGGATACGACTACAAGATCTCTGACGAATTTTGGACTAAAATCAAACCATTGTTCCCCTTCCCTAAACCAAAAAAGAAGCCTGGAAGACCTAGAAAAGATGATAAGAGAATATTAAGTGGTATTTTTTATCTCCTTCGTACTGGTTGCCAATGGAAAGCTTTGCCAAGATTTTATGGAGCTCCAAGCACTGTCCATGATCGATTTCAGGAATGGCGAAGATCAGGATTATTTGAACAAATGTGGAAAGCTGGTCTACTGGAGTACGATAATAAAAACGGATTAGAGTGGGAGTGGCAAGCAATTGACGGTGTTATGACAAAAGCACCATTAGGCGGAGCTGGGACTGGAGCTAATCCAACTGATCGTGGCAAAAAAGGTACAAAAAGGAGTATTTTAACAGATGGTAAAGGTATACCACTTTCAGTAATAGTGGATGGAGCAAATCGTCACGATAAAAAGCTTGTAAAAGAGACTTTAGATGCCATTATTTTTGAAAGACCTTCTCCAGATGATGGAATTCAGAATATATGTATGGATAAAGGATATGATTTTCCTGATATCAGAGAATTAGTTAAAGAATATGGTTATACTGCCCATATCAAAAGCCGTGGAGAGGAAAACATAAGAATAGAGATACCAGATTTTAGGGCAAGAAGATGGGTTGTAGAAAGGACACATTCCTGGATAAACAGATTCAGAAGACTGCTTATAAGATGGGAAAAGAAAATTGAGAATTACCTTGCTATGCTACATTTAGCATGTGCATGGATAACATTCAGAGCAGCAGGACTTTTCGGATAGGCTCTAAGAAAAACTCTATCATATCTTAATAAATGTCAACAAATAATAAAATCAGTTTTACTCGATATAATTAAAAAAGTTTGATACGAGGGTGCAATTCGAACGCACGAACTCCTACGAGACTGGACTCTGAATACATCCCATAAGCTTTCAAGGAAGAGGTCAAGAAAGAGGTGATGGCAGTTCACACTCCAGAGACTAACGGTCTATGATATCCTATTGAATGGGCTGAAACTGTCATAAATCGCTATGCGGTTTTGTAGCGCAAGATCGCCCATCAGATACTGAAAAAAGGTCCAAGTCTCGTGCCATGATGTCCATCTCGTTAAGCCTGGCTGGTTGCCGGTTCGAGCTTCTCCGATTTCAAAAGCTGCTCAAACCTCTCTGGATTGAACCTGATGACCATAACATTGCCGACCCTGACAAATGGGAAGCCGATATCACCGAATCCCTTCACCATCTCAGCCGCTATCTTGTTTGCTCGCTCTCGCTGGCGAGATCTTAATGACGAAATCGAATGGTACGCCTCTGGCCTGGAAAAAACTCCTTTGTTTTCCAGCAGATCGGGCATATGCTTATGGTGTATATTGCCACTTTTGCCATAACTCTACTAATTCTATTGTTAGTCCTGTTTCATTTATTCTCTCCGCTTAGTTCCCAGAAGCTTAATACTCGATAAGAACATTGATATCCCCCCTCTTTTTGGATACGTTGACCAGCGTTTCGCACTCGACCTTCCTGAAATTCAGATCTGTCAGTGTGTTGCCGACCTTCACGTTGTTGAACTGCACGTTGTCCAGCCACGAAGGCAGATGGGGCTTGCTGATGATCAGACGGTTGTTCAGGGCGTCGGGAGCTATGCCCAGGCTGGCGATTAACATAAATGGCATGGTTCCAGACGCCCACGCCTGCGGGCTACAGGCTATAGGGTATTTCACTGGGATGCCGTACTCCGAGCGCGCCAGCCCACTGAAGCATTCCGGCAGACGGTAGTCCTTGAACGCCCTGGCCACCTCATATATGCCCGTGAACAATAAGGACATCTCATTGATGAATCCATACTTTCTCAAGCCCATGGCAATGATCGCATTGTCGTGAGGCCAGACAGTGCCGTTGTGGTACCCTAGCGGGTTGTATCGTGGCTCTTTCGATGACAGAGTGCGAATGCCCCATTCAGTGAACATGTCGTCTCTGAAGATCCTGTCGACCATGTATTTTACGTATTTTTGATCGATGATTCCTGTCCACAGGCACTGCGCAGGGTTCGACGATATTACATCGCATATGCCTTCCGCGTCCAGCGCCTGGGCGAAAAATTGCCTGTCTTTCATCCAGAACTCCCGGTTGAACCTCTCTTTCAGTTCCCGGGCTTCCTTTTCAAGCCTGGCCGCGTCTCTTTCCCGACCCAGTCGCCTGAATAACGGCGCAAGGTGTCTTTTTGCCATGTACACGTATCCCTGTACTTCGGCAACAGCAATTGGTTGTTTCGCCAGCGTGCCATCTGAACGGCTGATAGAGTCGGGGGAGTCCTTCCATCCCTGGTTGTAAATGCCCAATGGGGATTTCACCGCATAGTAGACAAAACCATTTCCTTCCATATTGGCGTAGATATTGATCCATTCCAGGGCCCGGTCCACATTGTCTTCCAGCTGCTTGACCAACTCGATGTCCCCAGTCCAATTCACATATTCGGTCAGAAGGATCAGGAACAGGGGCGTGGCGTCGACGGTGCCGTAGTAAGGCGAATGTGGGATCAGGTTCAGGTTAGCCAGCTCGCCCTGCCTCAGCTCGTGAAGCATTTTACCGGGCTCCTGGTCCCTCCAGTCATCTGAGATGTCGCTTTGGAATTTTGCGTTCACCAGCAGCGTGCTTTTTGCCAGCCCCGCCTCGAAAGGCAATAGCTGGAGAGCCGAGATGATGCTATCCCGCCCGAATAGTGCGTCATACCAGGGTACTCCGGCCGAATGGAACAAGTCTCCGTTAAGGCTCATGCGCATCATGTTTAGGTCGGCCAGAGAGCGCATCATGATGCTGTTGAAAATGTTATTGCTGGTAGGTATGTTGTTGCAGCAATCGAGGGTCTTAACGTAGGACTTCATGATCTGGTTCATTCGCTCATCGGGATTTTTCACTGGCCGTTCCGGTTCCTGTCCAGGCTTAATCTCCTCGGCGGAGATTTCCACATTGACCGTCTGTGACCCGCGGGGAGCTATCTTTAGCTCGAATGTGCATTTTTTCCCTTCAACCCTTGTTGGCAATGGATCAAATGCGATGATCGTATTGCGCCGACGCTTGTCCTCTCCCTCGTAGGATAAGTAAAGATTTTTACCATCGAACCGGGCAGGCAACACTTTCCCAGCGGTCGGAGGGGCGATGCCCCTGACGGTGAACATGTCTGCGAAATCTGCGTCGAATTCAAAAGTAAGTCTCAAATTCACAGGAAACATGTTGAAGTTCCGGATGGTCTGGCTATGCCGGATGCATCCTGGTATGACCGTGGCCAGGATGCCGAGGAGCGTTTCTTTGGCGACTGTGGTGCCCGTGCAATCCTTTAGTTCCGGGTTGGTGACCATAAGCGTCGATCTGAAACCATTCACGTCACTGGACAAAACCCGCGTCGGAGGCATGTCCATGAGTCGCATGAGAAAACCACTCAGGTACCTGCAATCACGGTAATAGAGGCCATACCCGTAATTTTCTGTAATAGGTATCTCGCCATTCTCTTGCGTTACGAGCGTCAGCTCGTCGTCCCGTATGACCATACTGTTGATAATGGTATTGGATAGGGTATGCCTCTTGTATATGTCCCAGGCTTCGGGGATTCTCTCTCGTTCAGAAAGCTCTAGCACGCAAATTCCTCACAACATAATTTCAATTTTTATATAGTGACTGCAGCCTTCAGGACATGCTCTGCCGTCAGGTCGCTTCTTACAAAAACTGCATGGTCAGACTGGTCACATATCCAAAGCGTATGCTTTCCGCCGTCATTGGCGTAAGCAGAACTTTTTCCATATGGAATCAATCTCAATAAACGCTCATTTTTCATAAGATCCAGGAGTGGTACAGGTTTTGGAGTAGTTGTCCAGGTTTTGGAGTAAGTATTCATTCTCACATATTTTATGCACTTGCCTAGCTAAAAAGTGATGTTGATATCTTCAACTAGTAACTCATTATCGGCAAGTACTGGATATTCCTTGCTGGTGTGATAACCCACAGGACGATGATTACAGGCGATATGCTTGAATTCGACACATTGGGGGAAATACAATTGATCAAATCCAGGAAAGTATTCTTGCTTTGTTTGTTTATCGGGAACTGAAAGTTCCCTTAAAAAAGAGACCATAGCATTCTACCATTTTCTTCATTTTAATTAAGATTAAGGGTTTTGGGACTAATTCAACCACAAGGTTTGATATGGCTCAAGAGAAACAATTAATTTTTCACATTTTAAACAAACATTTATTTTTTCACGATCAATAAGATTTACCATACCTGTCGTTTTACCTATCTTTTCAACTAAATCATTTGATAATGTAAGAGAAGTCTCTAATTTTTCTCCAGATAAATTATTTACAACAATCACATACTGATCGTCACTATTTATTCGATAGGAAAAAATCTCTTTATTGTCTGATTCTAATCTGGATAATTTTCCTCTTCCTAAAACAGGCATCCCTTTTCGCACTTCTATTAAGTTCTTGACTGTTTTGTAGATTACATTGTCTTTCTCTGAACTATAGAAGTCACTCTTTAAGATAGGGCCGCGGTTAATATCTCGACTATCAAAAGAACAAAAGTTTGTATCTATTTTATTTAGAACTTCCTTACGCTTATTTTCAGCTTCTTCTCCATGATTCGTGTTATTTTCGGCTCCAATTTCATCTCCATAGTAAATTACAGGCATCCCGGGAAGAGAAAGAAGTATAGCAAAAGCAAGACCTATTTTCGCTGGATTTTTGTCCAGGAAATTAGCCATTCTGCCGCTAATTCCAAGACCCTTAAAATCTTTACCCTTTGAAAGTAATGCATCATAAATAATTTTTCGGGTACTGGTATCAGCCATCTCAACAGTCAATTCGTCATGTACTCTTAAAAATTGAGCCCATGCAGTGGATTCAGGAATAGGAGGAGTTTCTTCATGTACATTCCAGAAATATTCGTTACTTCCTGTAATTAAGCTTGCCCAAATTGCAGGCATATACGGAAAATTATAAGCAACTTGAACCCCATCTGTTCGGGTTAAATTTTCGCCTCCGTAAATATCAAAAACGCGTTCTTTGCTAAAATATTTAAGAACCTCTTCTGGGGGTTCACAGGCTTCAGCGTGAAAAATTGATCTAGGGCCGATTGCCTGATTAAATGAACTTAAAATCTTGATTATACAGTGAGTCCTTGGCTGATTTTCAGCATTTGTACCTTTTTCCTTTATAAGAAAAGGAATAGCATCCAATCTGAATATATCTATACCTTTATTGCTCCAAAAAGCGATTATTTTCTCCAGCACATAGTAAAGAACCTCGGGATTTTCCCAGTTTATATCAAGCTGGAAAGGATAGAATGTATGATAAAGATAATAATCATCTCTGCCGATATTGACTTTCCTGTAGTGAGTTTCCTCACTGGCATCGGTAAAAATTAACCTTCTTTCTGACGGAGGGCCTCCGTCTTCTTCAATATATTTAATTATCGTACCGTCCTGCGAACATTCATACTTTGGTGGCTCTTTGCGAAATACGAAGTAATCCAGTTTACTGACATCACCATTTAAGGCGTCTTGAAACCATTCATGCTGATCCGAAAAATGATTCAATACTAAATCTGCTTGTATTTTAAATCCATATTTTTTCGCCTCTGCCATAAACTGATCAAACTCAGCAATCCCACCAAGATCTTCTCTAACTTTTTGAGGGTCTCGAACATCAAAACCTGCGTCACCCATTGGAGAATCCATAAAAGGCAAAATATATAGTGTTGTCACTCCTAAATCTTTAAGATAAGGGAGCATTTCTATCAAATCTTTAAATGTATTGGTAGTATTTTTATTTTTTACACCAAATTGATCTGCATAGAACGTGTACATTATTTCGTCTTTATACCAGCTGCAATCTCTTGTGATATCATCCATTTTTAAAGAAGCTAGACGTTCCGATCTCGCTCTTTCAATAATTTCCAGAATATTTGCAAACATCTCATCTACTTTGTCTTCTCCATAGACCTTTTCCAATGCTGGTTTAATATCTATTTCAAGTTGTTTTAAATAGGTTATACGTTCTGATCTGGCTCTTTCAGTAATTTCTAGAATATTTGCAAACATCTCAACTACTTCGTCTTCTCCATAAACCTTTTCCAGTGCCGGTTCAAAATCTATTTTGTTTTGTTCCGGTATTTCAAATACCATCAGACACCCTCTCTTGAGATCGGTGCAAAATCAAATAAATCCATGATAATCGCCCTCTAATTTTATTAAATTCCGGTTATCTTATTAACAATCCTCAGATATCATAAAGGCAAAAAAATACTAAAATAATTTATTTCTTTATTACATACTTCTTAATGTATTTATCTATTTTTTTATTATTGTCTAATGCTGAGTGCTAATGTTTTTTTAGAAGGTACAATCCTAAAATTGTATAATCCTACAGTTGTACAATCCTAACATAATACAAGCCAAAAATAAGCCTGCTAAGAGCAGGTCTTAATAATTAAATTTAGTTCCACAATTGGGATAGATTTATACATTTAAACTGAAAAATCAACAATAAATCGTTAAAAGTTTAAAAATAATTTCAACCAATCAAGCTTTAAATATCTCTTTCTGAAGGGCATTAGTACTCTCAAAGAAAAGAAGGAAAAAGGTTTAGGTTAAAAAATAAACTCTCCGATTATAGTGAAATTTAAAAGGACTGCTGATATTCAGGTTTTTCAAAATATTATATGTGCAAAGATGGACTAACAAAATAGAGTTAGTAAGAACTTAGTGTGAGATATGTAATTCTAACCACAACCGGCTTATAATTGGATTAATCCATCACCTTTGGCTAAGCGGAAGGCTATCATGTAACAAATATATATACTGCAATTGAGTGCGAGGAGTGCGATTCGAACGCCCGAACTCCTATGAGAATATATCGTAAACTTAAATCCTTTGATTCAGCTTCCTGCCATAACCCCAGAAGATATAAAAAATAGATATGAGCAAAAAAGTAGCTAATTAAAAAAAGTTTAATGCGAGAGGTGCGATTCGAACGCACGAACTCCTACAAGACTAGGCTCTGAACCTAGCGCCTTTGACCTGGCTGGGCAACTCTCGCATACGGGTATTTCTTAATTAAAAAGCTGGCTGGGCAACCCTTGCATGATATAGCTTATGTTGCAGGAGCAATAGTAGTGCTCTTTGTTCTTATACTTTTTCCTTGAAAGCCTCTTCGGAGGACGAAATTCGTCTGGACTCTTTTAATAATTTGCTTTTTCAGGGGCGGAATTTAACGCCGATTAAACCGGAACTCAAAAGACAGGAACCGGAAAAACCATGAATATTATAAAATATATAAAGTAGGTTTGGAATTGATGAAATTTTCATCTCATCAATTTCAGGATAAGGGCTTTTTGCGCATGCAGGCGGTTCTCGGCTTCTTCGAAAATTACGGAATTCGGGCCGTCCATGACTTCATCCGTAATCTCAAGGCCTCGCCGGGCTGGCAGGCAATGCATAACTATTACGTCCGGCTTTGCGATTCCAAGGAGTTCGGTGTTAACCTGGAAAGCGGAAAAGTCCTTCAGGCGTCTCTCCTGTTCGGCTTCGTCGCCCATGGAGACCCAGACATCCGTATAAATGATATCTGCATCTTTTGCGGCAATTTTGGGGTCGTCTGTAATTGTGAACTTGCCTCCGAGGGCTTTTGCCTTTTCAAGGAATTCGGCTTTCGGTTCATATCCTTTCGGGCAGGCTATGACAAATTCCATTCCCATAATAGCCGAGCCTAGCAGGGCTGAGTTGCAGACGTTATTTCCGTCTCCCACCCAGGCGAACTTCAGGCCTTCGAACCTGCGCTTGTATTCCATGATTGTCATGAAATCGCCCAGGATCTGACAGGGGTGTTCCCGGTCCGAAAGCGCATTGATCACGGGTATGGTTGAGTATTCGGCTAATTTCTTTACAGTTTCGTGGCTCATAACTCTAGCCATGAGTCCGTGAAGGTAGCCTGAGAGGGTTCTGGCAGTGTCCTCAATAGTTTCACCTCTTCCTACCTGGATATCTCTGGAATTCAGGTAAAGGGCGTGTCCTCCGAAATCAGTCATTGCAACCTCAAAGGATACCCTGGTTCTGGTGGAAGATTTCTCGAAAATCATCCCGAGGCTTTTATTCTTCAGGAACTCTGTAGATTCTCCTGCCTTGCGTTTTTCTTTCAGGTCTGCGGCCGATTCGAGGAGGTCATAGATCTCCTCTCTGGACAGGTCAGTTATCGAAAGTACATCCTTCTTCATCGCTTCAACCCCGATTTTATTCTAGCTAAATCTACTCCATTCTAGCTGAATTTACTTCATTCTGGCTGAACTTAAACTTTATATTACTGCATAGTACTTATTTGCACGCTGTACTTTTGCAGGACTCTTCAGGCAGTCAGCCTCTATTCCAGGCAGTTAGCCTCTAAGTTCTTTCATATGGGATATTCTCTTCTGGATAAGAGCGGCAGTCCCAATGTCTTTCCGGAAAAATAGCTTACCCCTGAGATTTTCAAGGGCGTTCTGGGCAATTTTTTCGGCTGCAGCTATGGTTTCCGCAATCCCGACAACTGCAATGGCTCGGGAGCCGGTTGTATAAACTTTCCCTTCTTTTTCGTAGACACTGGCATAGTAAATGGAAGCTTCCCCGACATCTCCTACACTTACCTCGCTGTCCTTTTCAGGCTTATCAGGGTAGCCTGCGGGAACGGCGTACTTACACACAGTCGCTTTCTTGCTGAAGCTTACAGGCAAGTCTCCAAGGGTTCCTTCAACCACAGCAGACATAATTTCCACGAAATCGGTTTCAATGAGGGGTATCACATTCATGGCTTCGGGGTCACCGAACCGTGCATTGAACTCGACGACTTTGGGGCCGCTGGCTGTAAGGATAAACTGGCCATAGAGAACACCCTGATACCCGGTTCCAGTTTCCTCATAAAGTGCCTTTACGGTATCCTGCATAATCTTTTTTGCTTTTCCAAGATCGTCAGGGAGCATAAAAGGCAGGATTTCCCCGGCGTCGGTATATGAACCCATGCCGCCTGTATTGGGTCCAAGATCCCCTTCATAAGCTCTTTTATGGTCCTGGACAGCAGGGAAGAAGACAAGGCTCTTTCCGTCCACAAAGGCCTGAAGCGTAAACTCTTCTCCTATAAAGCGTTCCTCGATGACCACAGCCCCTTTCTCAAGAAGCTCACTTGTGTAGGCTTTGGCAGCTTCAAGATCAGGGAGCTGGTCTCCCATAACTTTTACGCCTTTGCCCCCTGTCAGGCCTGAGGGCTTGACGGCCACGTCGCCCAGTTTTTCTATGAAAGCGTGTGCAGGTTGTTCCTCTGTGAAAACTTCATAGGCAGGGCAGCCTTCAATTCCATATTTTTTCATGAAATTTCTTGCCCAGGCCTTGTCAAATTCTATAATCGCACAGGCTTTTTTAGGCCCTACAACCGGAATTCCGGCTTCCCAGAGGGCATCTGCAGCTCCTGCTGCAAGAGGAGCTTCAGGGCCTATAAAAGCCATTTCAACATTTCTGGCTTTTGCATACTCAACGACTTTTTCAATTTCGGTTTCCGTCTCAAGGAGAAAATCCTCACAGAGGGCGGCAATTCCGGGATTTTTTTTCGCCATTAACGCATAAAGGGAGGGTTTATGCTTGCTTTTCTTGATTCCTTCGGCGATTGCATGTTCCCTTCCGCCTCCGCCGATGAGCAAAATTTTCATTTTCATTCTCCTGGTTTTAAAAAGATTACTTTCTTATGTTCAGGTCTGGCTTTAATGTGTACTGATAAGAAGATGAGATAAGAAAAGGTAATGAATTTTCAGTCCTCAAAACCTCTCGACGTTACTTTATGCAGCTATTTGTTTTTCTTGACAACACTTTTAATCAGGAATACACTGAAGGACTTCCTAGTTCTCTATTTCTTCTGATAAATATCTTCTCATTGTCAGGCTTCAAACCGAACTAAAGATCTTTCTTCTCAATATCTTTTCCAAAGCCTTGCGTCATTCTTTCCGGTGGTCGATCTTCCAGTTATCAAATTCTTTCCGCTGAACATGGGGTCTCAGGATTTCGTTATAGGCTCTGAAGCGCATATCCTGCCCTGACACGCAAAACCTAATTTTGTTAATTAAAAAATGAGTAAACTCTCTCAGGAGATACAGGGTGCGAATCAAAACCCATATGAAATATTCCAGAAAGAGCACCCGGAAGTAGTAGCACGTTTTAATGATCTTATTGAAGCCCGGAGAGCCTTGAAAGGGCTTGATGCCAAAGCAAAACAGTTAATCAATATAGCCATTCAGTCTGCGAATCGAAACCCAAGAGGCGTACAGATGCATGCGATGATGGCAAAGCAGAGGGTGCAACTCGTGACGAAATTATCGGTGAAGTGATCTTGAACCTTCATCAGTCCGGTTTCGCTAAAACTCTTGAGTATCTTCCTGCAGCGATTTACGGATTTAAAGGTAAAACCTGAAAGCTTCAGTAAAGGGAGTTGCTCTCGCACCTTCCTTACTTTAAGATATCGCTAGCACTCACAAGAGGAAGAAGTTCCGCACCTGCCTCTTTTAAGCTTTCTTTCGCTCCTTCTTCCCTGTCCACTACACTGATTACGTATTTGACGTTTGCTCCGGTTTCTCTGACAACCTCAATTGCGTCCCTGACCGAGCCCCCGCTTGTCGTTACGTCTTCAAGCATTACAAGCCTGTCTTCCGGTTTAATGTCGCCCACAAATCGGCTCTTTGTACCGTAGCCCTTTACAGCTTTCCGGACTATAAGCAGAGGAAGTTCGGTTTCCATGGAAACCGCGGTTGCCAGCGGCACACCCCCAAGTTCCACTCCTGCTACTATGTTCACATCCATTTGTTTTATCCTGAATGCTGCCTGCCGTGCTATAAGTTTCAGAGTTTTAGGATCGGTACTGGCTTTTTTGATATCTATATAATACTTGCTTTTCTTTCCCGAGGCAAGCGTGAAGTCCCCGTAGCGGACAGCTCCGCAGGCTTTGAGGGCTGCGATCAGTTCCTGTTTTTGCGTCTCTAATTCATTTTCTGTTTCCGATTTGCTCATGATCTCACCGGTTTGCAGCCTTATTAGCTATCTGTTTTTAAATATTACCTCATCAACATATTAAATCTTATATTTATTAATAACCTTATTAGCTCCCAAGCTTACCACGGTTCACATTTTTTGGTCAAACTTTTTTTGAAAAAGTTTGTGCTAAGAACCGTATTAGCTCCCAAGCTTACCGCGGTTCACATTTTTTGGTCAAACTTTTTTTGAAAAAGTTTGTGCTAAGAACCGTATTAGCTCCCATAAGCTTACCACGGTTCTTTCTTTATACCTGTGAAGTATCCTATTATATTTGTCGTAAGATGCAGCAGAGGCGTCGTTATAAGGATAGTTATCATTATCGAAGGCGTAAAATTGCTTACGAACCATTCAGGCGCTGTAAGGTATGCAAAGACCCAGGCTCCGATTACAAAGTCCAGCTGGTCTACAAGCGGGAGTGGAGCTCCTCTTTTCAGGCCCATTCTGCGCTTGAAGAAGCTTTTGAACATATCTCCGAAAAGTGAGCCGCAGGCAAGAGCCAGAACAACTATGAAAGCCTCTGTATAGTTCGGGCCGAAGGCTGGCATCTCGATTCCCAGAATCTCAAATCCTCTCGAACTCAGCCAGATCTGGATACTACCTGCAAGCACTCCGAAGAAAATGCCTGAAAAAAGCCCTCTGTAAGTTTTTCCATCTCCTATAATCCTTCTCCCGTCCCTTAAAGTTCTGCCTCCGTCAATCGGCTTTCCACCCCCGAAAACAGCTGCAAATGGGTTGGGAAGGTATGCCGGAATCATCAGCCAGAACGCTTTGATTATCAGCTCGATCGTGCTATCAACTCTTTATACCGGTTTTGTCTTTCTCTTGAGGCGAACTCAACTTTCTGGATATCGCTGTACTTTTTATTTTTCCTGGTATTTGTCCGCAGGACATACCAATAACTCATGCTCGCTATTTTTCCTACTTTCAACTGGTCAGTTACGGTTAAATAATTGACTTAATGAATAGACTTAAGTAGTTGGCTTAGATAATGAATTAAATAATAACTTAATGTGCTTAATTAATGGGCTTATGTAACTATTGACCCTATTTAATTGTATTTATTTTATTAAGTTTAATCTTAATTTACGCTTCTAAATGCCTTTTATAATATTGCTTCCAGAATCGTTTTTTCCAGTAGCAGAAAGTTATAAATGAGTAATAAGAAAAATGAGCTAATGAGAAAAAATGAATTAATAAGAGAGATCCGATTAATAGAAAAAACCGATTAATAGGATAGAACCGATTAATGAGATAGAACCGATTAATAGGATAGAACCGATTAATAGAGAAAACCAGTTAATAAGATAAACATATTCAGGTTTTTTTCTTTTACAGCATCGGTCTTAATTTTTGCAGTCTCGATCATTAAAACCGGGGTTCTTGCATTTTTAATAATCTTTTATTCCTTTCATTCTTTAAATCGGCCTATCTTCTTCCAGAAATAGCTGGTATTAAAGAAGAATAGTCAGGTTCAATTTATCCAGTGCGATTATAGGTTTCCTTCAGCTGAATTGGGAATATCAGTTTCCAATATATTTTCTAATTCCATTTTCTCCTGAAACGAGAGACCAAATTATTAATCAGTTGAATTATAATAATTTTACTATGAAACTTGAAATTTTTTATCTGAATCTTGATATTATAATGTCTCCTATGTTTAAATATTTTCATACAGTAACTCATGTCAGGAGTAATTGAAAGTTTTTCAATTCCCTTTTAATATATACAACTTTAAATAGTATGAGTACATTATTAATTGTTGGAGATGAATAACCTTCTAATTATATACGTATACAGGTTTAATTGTTAAATCTGTAAGGCCCTTCCCATCAATCTCATAAAACGGGGCTCTAGTAGCCGGTTATAAACATAAGATATTTGTTTTTAATAACCGGTTGTTGGACTTAAAACGGAAACAATCCGCTATATCACGTAAAAACGTTTTTTATTGTCTTTAAAATTTCAAAACGAAATACGTTACCGTATAAATATATCTACGGTGTGTATATTTGGCAGTTGTTGTCAGTTTTGAAAGGTGATTATAAAAGCATTCTTTGAAGGTCTAAACATAATTATCTTGATATTATTTTAACTGACAAACTTATCCATTAAACTACAAGTATGAAGGGGTTATCATGAAAGACTATGAAGTAAAAGTGCTGGACGAAAACGACCACATTTTTATTGAAACGTTACGGAACCTCGGGATGTCCAGAAATGTCGCTACAACCATGGCATATCTTATGAATGTCGACGAGGCTTCATCCCGCGAAATCGAAATCAGTACCGGATTAAGACAACCCGAAGTAAGCCTTGCAATGAGGCTGATGCGCAACCAGTCCTGGGTTAGCGTTCGTTCGGAAAAGAAACCTGGTAAAGGGCGCCCAATAAAGATTTATGCTCTTGCAGCTCCCGTTGACGAGATCATAAGTTATTATGAAGATAAAATTTACAAAGAATCTCAGGCAACCATCTCAGCAATTAAGAAGCTGAAAGTCATGAGTAAAAAGGTGCCTCTTGCTCCCTCAAAGTAAAGACTATCAAACAGGATTTGCTCCATAATGGCTGACAATCCTTCTCTGGAATTCGACCATTATGGAAATAAAAACCTTCCCATCATTTTTTCGTTCATGTTCTTTACTCCTCCGGATTTTCTTCTGCGCATTCAATCAACTTTTGCGTTGAAAATTACCTGATTCCGGACTTTTCCACCTTATATACAACTTGTTTCTCTTTTCCCGGGTTTAACTCTTGTTTAACTTTTTAAATCCTCTTTCTTCATGATTTCCCTTTAACCACAACTGCTGAGCCGCAACCGCTGAGCCGCAACCGTTCGCCGGTTGATCACGCCGGATAGGGCCTGGGAATTATAAGTATTTTCTGAATCACAGGCGTTCGCCGTTTTCAATCTAACTTTTTTGAAAAAAGTTTGCGGACAGGCCTTTTTTCTAAAAAGGTCTTTGGCTTGCAGAACTCGGGTAAGAATGCTCTAAAAGTGCTCGAAAGCTAAGAAATGCTCTCAATAATAAAAACGCTATACGGAGACTTTAAAAAATGTGGAAAAAAGGAATTGTAATAAAGGAGGGGTTCTGCTTTTTGCTGGCAGGTCAGCCCCCTGTGACAACTTTGAGGATTGTTAGTCTATCGGAACTGACTGCCCCATCAAGGGGAACAGCATTTCCTCCATTTAATACAAGTACTGTTTCCTGATTTATATCCAAAGTATTAAGCAGGTCTTCGTAGGTAGCGCTCTCAGCTATTTCTACGGTCTGCTCGGAAATCTTTCCAGCCTGGATTGTTATGTGTACTTTTCTACTCACTCGATAGATCCACCGCCGCTTACCTGAATTTCGTCTACGATTTCCTTTATTAACTTCTGCTCCAGTTCATATTCTTTTCTGATGCCTTTCCTTTCTGCATTTCTTTTCTGGAACTTTCCTGTCATTTTCAAATCTCCTACGATTTTTCAGGTTTGCAACATAGTTGGTATAGATCTCTTCAAGCAGACTTGTCTCTCTGTCTTCTCGAGATGTATATCCAATAATTATAATGATTTTATGTTTTAATTAATTTTTTGGTTGACAATGAGCTGGTTAACACATCTTATTTTCCAGGCCTATGGGTACTACACTCTCTAAGTTCCGATCCTGAGTATAGGTTAACATTGAATATGATATCTTTCGAAAGCTTGACAAAGGAGACCTAAAAAGGAGTCCTTAAAAATAAGCTAGAATATATTTACTCAGGAACTAATGTTTTGTTGTAGAGCTGGACAATACAATAAATGTTTAAAACTCGAAACAATAAGTTTTAATATAGGTTATGCCCGGAAAACAGGACTAACAGAGAATAGGAACTGAATAGAAATAAACAAAGAATAGAGAGTGGGTAAAGAATAGAGAGTGGACAAAGAATAGGAGTGGACAAAGAATAGGAGTGGACAAAAAATAATGAATCGGTAAAAAAGAAAATAGGCAAAGAATAGATAGCAGGAAATGAAAGAAAATAAGCAAAAAACCGGAACGGTTTGCCTGATTCTTAGACGTATTTAATTCGTAAATTGATTCGCAAATTAATTATACATCAGCCGGGATTCGAACCCGGGTTCGAGCGTTGGCAACGCCCGGTGATGACCGCTACACTACTGATGTGCTATGGTGCCCAGACCCGGATTCGAACCGGGGACAACTGCCTCTTCAGGGCAGCGCTCTCCCACTGAGCTACCTGGGCAGGCAAGTTAAAATTTATCATTTAATTAAGTAGTAGCCTGTTTTTTACTTTCCGGAAAAATCTCCGGAAAATTTTTGAGTGGGCCCGCTGAGATTCGAACTCAGGACCTCCGCCATGTCAAGGCGACGTCATAACCGTCTAGACCACGAGCCCAGTCGTTTGTTGTTTCCGTTTTTCGCATCAAAGTGCAACTCCATAGTACGCATCATCATTTATATAAGTTTTGGGTGGTCTGGACTTTTTCTATTCAAATCAGCCTTGAAAAGACAAAGAATTTTACACTCTGGTGGCCGATTTTTCACTCTGCCTCATACTTTGGAATTCTGGCTCAAATTTTTTATTCTCTGATTAATTCTTAAAAGCTCTCCCATAGTTTAGTTCTTTCATTCCTTATTTACTTCTTCCATTGTTTCCTTTTATACATCGCTTTAATTTATTTTCAAGTCCTGTTTTTAGAATCTTGCCATCTATAATTAGAGTGAACACGCCTCTAAAATAGTATGAATTCAATATCCCGGTTGAGGGAAACATGAACGGAGCATTCGATAATACAGGGACGTCCCGAACAATTCCGGAAATTCAGGGTAAAATTGATGCGGGAGACGCTGTGGTTCTTACGGCAACAGAAGTTAGTGCGAGAATTCGGGCAGGGGGGAAGATAGGGCTTGAAGATGTGGATGTTGTAACTACTGCAACTCGCGGCATTATGAGTGGAACTTATGCCGTACTTTCGTTCAAAGTTTCAGAGCCCGACTCGTTTGTCAAGGCATCCAAAGTCCTGCTGAACGGCGTGCCTGCAGTTGTAGGTCCCTGCCCTAACGAAAGGCTTGGAGTGCTGGACCTGATCGTACTCGGAACAGCTCACAGTGAGTCGGATCCCAGCTACGGAGGCGGACACCTGTTCAGGGAGATGGTAGAAGGAAAGACCGTTAAAGTTGATGTGACTACCAGTGAAGGAGATCGCTTTTCAGTGGAGACACGGCTATCTGAAATCCCCTATGCAAAACTCCATGCAACACGACATGCCTTTAAGAATTACCGGGCGTTTGTTAATCCCGGAAAAGAGCCTATTAAAACCATCTTTCATGCCCTGCCGTTTGAAGGTGAATTTAAAGAAATGACTTTTTGCGGCTGCGGCGAGTTAAATCCAATTGAAAACGATCCCGGGCTCGAAACTATAGGAATCGGGACAAGGGTGCTTCTCAATGGAGCAGACGGGTTTGTTACGGGCGCTGGCACTCGAAGCGCTCCGGATAATCCTAACCTTACAGGTTTTGCGGACATGCATGACATGATCCCTGAATACATGGGAGGCTTCGTAACCTCTGCCGGCCCTGAGATAATCAATACCTGGGCAGTCCCGATCCCGATTCTTCACGAAGGCATGCTGGAGAATATCCTGAAGCTCGATAAGGAAATTCCGCTTAAGCTGGTAGACCTCGCAGGCCGAATCCCGCTCTGTGAGATCACTTACGGCGATGTCTGGGATAATGCCGACCTGAATATAAAGTACGAGCCCGGAAAATGCATTAATTGCAAAGATTGTCTTGTAATCGAAGCCTGTCCCATGGGTGCGGTAAGCAGGGGGGAAACAGGAGCTGCACACCGTCCGGAACTTTGCTTTAGCTGCGGGCTTTGCATCTCAAGGTGCCGGGGGGAAGCATTCAGCGCAAATCTGGGTTCTGTCAGATGTGCAGCCGGGGGCTGCCTGAGAGACATCAAAGTAACCCTGCGCCAGTCTGACCGCGCAAGGGCAATCATAGCCGCCGAGGAGCTCAAAACGAAAGTTCTCACCGGGAGGTTCAGGCTTACTGAGGCTGTAGAAAAGATAAGCTGGAGAGAATGATACCAAAAAAGCTGCATAAAATAAAACTGGAAAGCTGATGTGGGAACTTAGACCTATAAGCAGAATTTTAAGCCCGTAAGCTGGAGAAAATCCCGGAGTAGAGAAAGCAAACGAGAAAAAGCGATAATCGCCCGGTATATTTTTCTCTCGCCCTCCTCCCATTTTCTTTCCTTTCCTTCTCTCCTTTTCCTTTTTTAATACTCTTGCGATTTGTGATACTTATTTTTTAAATTCCATTTCCACAGCTTTTTTACTTTCAAATACAATTTTTTAAAGCCTCTTTAGCCTCTTGCACTTAAAGCCTTAAGGCTTTCAAAGCCTCTTTAAATTCTGGGCTTTTAGTGCTTCTTTAAAGCGTTTTGTAATCTCTTCAGGGCTCAGGGGGATATTGGGAGCTTTTGTATTTCCGGGTTTCAGGATTACATGGATAAAGGAAAGTTCCTGCATGGCCCGAAACTTACTGAAAGCTTCTATTAGCCCCTCTCTGCTGTTTACTTTAGCCGTATTCTGAATTCCGCAGGCATTAGCGAAAATTTCCAGGTCAATATAGCGGAGGGCGCAGGTTTCCTGCGAACCTGTGGAGCCATATGCGCCGTTGTCAAGGCAGATAATTATCAGGTTTTTCGGGGCTTCTCTGGCAATTTCGAGCAGGGCGTTAGGATTCATAAGCAGGCTGCCATCCCCGTCAAAGGTCACGACTGTCTCCTCGGTTTGAAGAGCCAGGCCAAGGCCTATCGACGAGACAAGCCCCATTGACCCGAACATATAAAAATTAAGATCCCGGTCCTTGCAGGCATAAAGTTCCTTGCAGGGAACTCCCAGATTTGTCACCGTAATTTCGCCATCAAGTTGAGAAGCAACTGCGCAAATTGCATCGTTTCTGAGCATTTCTGGCTTTAGGGTTTCCCTGGTAAAGTTAAACCTGCATGTCCTTTCCATAACCTCTGGCTTTTCCGGCATTCCTGCAATTTCCCAGGCACAGCAATCCGAATTTTCCCAAACCTTAGGGGAGACCAGGGCTATATGTGGCCTTAAATTCTCAAAGGCGTCGTTTATTACGTTTTCAAGGAGAGAGAGCTTTTCGGCCTCATCGATTATTGTGTATTCCAGTCCTGCTCCTTCAAGGATTGCCGGCAGGTGGGCACCAAGCGGAACCTGTGCTTCTATGCCTTCGCCGTAAACCCCGCGCCAGCTTGTCAGGACAGGTAAGGGGATTTTGCATATTACATTCAGGGATTCGAGGGCGTTAACCATATTCCCAAGCCCTGTGCTCTGGATAAGCATCATGGGTTTCCCACCTGCCAGGTAAGCTCCGGCACAGATGCCCACGCCGTTCTCTTCTCTTGTTAAACGGACTTCGGGAAAGTTCTTCGAAACCAGGGGAAGTAAGTTCTTGATCCTATCGCAGGGCAGAGTTGCAGCAAGGTCGATACCTGTTTTTTTCATAATTGCTATTACTTCTTCTTCCGGACTTGCCACGTAAACACCTCTTTAGTTTTCTTTCTCTCATTTCTTCTATAATTTCCGAATTCAGACATTTTCTAAAAACCAAATTTTCTCCGAATTAGGTTTTTTCTCCAAACTCAGTTTTTTCGAATCAGATATTCAGTTCCTCCAGGGGCACATCCGGGTTTCCGGCAGTAGCTACCGGCGAGATCTGGAAAAGTGTGAAGTCCTCTTTCAGGCGCCTGTATCCTCCACCTGCAATGTTCAGAAGAATAGTTTCGTCCCTGGAGACCTTTCCGGCCTCTACGGCTTTTAAAAGGGAAGCTGCCGCAACTGCCGAGGGAGGCAGGATATCGATCCCTTCCAGGGATTCAAAAAGGGCCTTGGCCTCAAGGGCTTCTTCTTTCGTAATTGCGTACATTATTCCATCAGTATCTGCGAGTGCATCATAGAGCCCCCCAGTAACCCCATACGGAGGAGCCCGGTTGGTAAGCACGGTGGCGTAAGTATCCTCGATCTGTTTCTTTGCGTCCTTCATATCAAGCTCGGGAATAATCTGTCTTCTTCTTTCCTGCCAGGCGCTGTACATGGGCACAAAAGGAAGGTTCTGGGCAAGCTGAAGCTTCGGAAGTTTTTGTCCGAACCGCCCGTCGGCCCTGAGGCGTAATGCGGCTTCCCAGGCTGAAATTCCTCCAGTACCGCTTCCGACGGCCTGGAAATAATGGTCAGGAATCTTGCCTATAGTTACGGCTGCATCCAGCATTACAGTACCCATCCCGTCTCTTCTGGCAACATTTCTCGCTCCGCCTTCGGGAACCATCCCTGGCAGCTTTGCAATCCGGCCTGCGAGATTGATAGCATCGGTGTAATCGTTTCCAGGGCTCATGCTTATAAGATGAATGGATTCGGTCGGCTCCTCGGGCAGCCACAGCTTTGAAATTCCGGAATCCGGCACCACTATATACGCGTCAATTCCTGTCAAAGCCGATACGTGTGCAAAAGCCCGGCCTGTGTTTCCGGCAGAGGCGAGGACTATGGCTTTTCCCCCGGTTTCTTTCAGGAGCTGCATGGTCGGGTAGGCTTCTAGTTCCTTGAAACTGCAGGTCTTAATAAAAGCCCCTCTTTCGGGCCAGTACCCGCTGAACCCTATATAAAGGTTTGAAAGCCCGAGTTCCCTGGCTAGGGCCTCACTTTTGTAAGTTATGGGTCCTGCATCCGTAGTAAGTTCTTCCTGGATTGGGAGCCAGGAATGAAATCTTCCGATGCCTGGCTGATTTCTCAGTTCAAGCTTCTTTTCGAAATATTCCGCCCGCAAAAAGGCATCGTCGTTCTCACAGGTAAGCCTGTATTCCTGTCCGTATTCTCTTCCGCACTTCAGACATTTCAGTTTGAATCTTCCCATCGCTATCAAAGAAAATTGGGTTTCTTATTAAATATATATTCCTAAAAAGTGGATAAAATCGCCTTTTTGTACTACATATCTGCATTAATGCCCGTTTCCGGAAACTCCTTCCTCTGGAAAGGAAGAAAAAGCCTTTCCATGGATGCGAAACGGAAATAGTTCTTCTGGAGTACGAAACTGAAATAGTAAAATTGACAGTAATGACGTTAAAGGAGTTAAAAGGAGTGAAAAGGAAATTGAGAGGCTTCTTGAAACGGGAGCCTTAGATCCGGGCTCAATGAATATTAATTGGAAGCTACACCGGGTCTTTTTCAAACGTAAAAAGTGTTTGGAGTGGCTTTTGCGTGTTCGATATTTCTCCTGGCCCCCTCGGGGTAAACAACAGTAAGGACATCAGGCGCCATTCCAAATTCCCTGGACTCGTGCAGGTAATATTCCTCACTTTGTCTGGAAATGCCTTTCACCTGAATTAAAGCACTGGTTCTCCCTATCTCCTGGACTTTCACATTTTCAAAATCAAAAAAAATCTCTTCTATCTTGGGCTCCAGATGTTTGCTCCCGAAAAGAAATATGTAAGCCTGGGCAAAGGGACTTAGATGGTATTCAATGCTGATTTGAGCATCAGTTTTACTGAACGCGATTTCCATAGTGTCAACGTGGATATATTTCCCTTCCCTGAACTGGTCAGTATTAATTTCCGGGGATATCTTTCCAGCCATCAGGGCAGCCGAGATTATAAGCGCAATTGTGATTATAGCTTTTATTTTCATGGCTCTACGCAGTAATTACTCTTTAATCTAATATTTCTTTCCTCTATTTTTGCAATAATGTTAAATATTGCCAGCATAAAGCTACTTCGGACTAATGACGGATTCCTGTGAGACTACAAAAAACGAGACTGGAAAATAAAGACTCACAAAATAACCGTCGGAAATACCAGTATCAGAAAATACCAGCATCAGAAAATAACAAAATCAGAAAATAACGAGACTATAAAATGAGCAAAAAAGTTAACTTCGTATGTCCCAAGTGCGGTAATACCTCTTACGAAACCGGCGAGATCCGCAGTACAGGCGGCTTTCTAAGCAAACTCCTCGATGTTCAGAATAAAAGATTCACCCACGTCACCTGCAAACGCTGTAGATATACTGAATTCTACCAGGCCGACAGCAGCATGCTTGGGAATATTTTCGATTTGTTTACATCAAGATGAGCCAATACAGGATTTTTTTGGCGAAAATTACCTTCTTATCCCTTTTTTCGTTTTTTGATTGCTTATTAGCCGGGGCTGGAGAGTAGCGTCTTTAACGGAGCTTTTCAGGCTCGACGAAGGAGAGCGGCCTTTACAAGTGAGTTCCTGAACGAAAAATGTGCGTTTTATACAAATACTTTGCTCGATTTACTTTTTATTGGGTTTTAAGTTTCTTTCAAGAACTATTTATGCTTCTTTCTTCCGGTAACTTTTCATCAGCTCTAAGACCTCATTTAAGTGTGACCGGCTGCTGAATCCTTCTAACTCCCGGAAGTAATAAGCAGATAAATTCAGGATAGCTTAAATATTGTGTTTTTTCACGCTGTAATTGTAACAAAACGTGTGAATAAGAGACAGTTTGCTTCTTTTTCTTTGCACACTGGGAAAAAGCCGCGCAGACGGCGCGTGGACAAATTCGAGCTCACAAGGCTGATTACGGCTGCCCTTGGTTAGATTTCAGAGCGCTTCGAGATTTTCCCTCGTGAGGCTGAGTTCTTCCTTGAGTTTTTTGTTTTCAGGGTCTTTTTCGCTCAGAATTCCAAGGAGCCCAAACGCTTTTTTGAAGTTTTCTTTTGCCTCTTCGTTTTGCCCATTTTCAGAAAACAGGGTTCCGAGATTGTTGAGTATCATTACTGCATCTGATAGATATTCCGTATTTTCCGGGTAATTTTTAAGGAGCTTTTCCTGGATTTTGAGGGCTTTTTCGTAATTTTTTTCTGCTTCTTCGGTTTGTCCCATTCCGGCAAGCAGTTCCCCCAGGTTGTTCAGGGTGTTTCCTGCGTACATTTGATAAAATTCGCTCTCTGGTCTGGCATCAAGCCGTTTCTGGCAGATTTCGAGGCCGATTTCATAACACTTCTGCGAGGATTGGAAGTTGCCAGCTCTCCGAAAGATGTTCCCAAGGTTTCCGATGTTGTTCAGGTTCATGAGGAGGGTATCAAGGTAAAGTTTGTTTTCCGGCTCTTTTGAGAGGAGTTTTTCATTTATCCTTAAGGAAAAGGTGTAGGTATCCAGGGCTTCTTCAAGCCTGCCCAGGGACTGTAACAGTTGGCCTCTTACTTTTAAAGTGTGGAACAGAATGGCTCCATCCTTTGCTCCCTGTGCAATCCTTTCGGCTTTCTTGAGATATTCAAAGGCTTCTTCCAGGCTTCCTTTTTGCATCAGGTCCAGGGCTTCATTGAAATATTTTACTGCTTCTTCTCTCAACTTCTCAGCAGGCATAATAAAAAGACGGGCTTGTGATGTCTTATAGGTTATGTTTCGGCCATGTTTTTTCTTTCCTGTCATCACCTTTTTCTTCCAACTCCTTTATATATTACTAAAAGCTAAATTATAGATGTTCGAAGTTTCATATCTTTCTTTAACCACGTTTTCTAATACTTTAATGCTTATTGATCTCTAAAAAAGGTATTTGGGGAAAGAGAAATAACGTGGATACGGGAGTAGAAAAAGAAAAAGATAGAGGGATTCAGGGGAAGGATAGAATCGACGTTCCTAAATATCGCAAGCACGAAAAAGTATACCTCCTACTTGTGAGTATCTTTCTCGCAGCTATCCTTTTTTACACCCTTTATATCGGCCAGCTTCTCTGGGGCATAGTTATTGATATCCTGATCATGAGGCTTTATTTCCTGATGAAGCGGGAAAGAAGTTACTTCACGGAACGTGACTTGAATGAAGAAGAAGCCGGGACTCCGCATGATCCCGGAATAAAAAGAAGAGTCAGGCTTGCAAACATTGCTGTTACCCTCTTCGTGCTTGGGCTGGTTATTTATTCGTACTTTACTTTCCAGTTCATCTGGGGGGTTGTAGCAGGCCTGCTGATTTTGCTTTATGCGCACATGCTTCTATTTTCGAAAGATAACCTTTAAAGTTCGGAATTTTCCGACTTATTCACATTCTCCAGCCTTTCTTTCTTTTCCACCTTTTCCAGTGCTTCCGGTTTTTCCAGTGCTCCCACCTTTTCCAGTGCTTCCAGCTTTTCCAGCCTTTCACGGGTCAAAGTAATAGCTTCCTTGATATTCTCATTTTCAGGCTGCTGGGTGAGAAGGTTTTCCTGCATGCTGAGGGCTTTTTCAAGGTTCGGCTTTGCTGCTTCGTATTTTTCCGGGCCCTGCCGGGTGAGGCAGTTTCCGAGCTGGCTGAGCGCAACTGAGAGTTCGGCCTGATAGCCCAGGTTGTCGGGCTTTTCTTCGAGAAGCTTTTCATAAAGCTCAATCGCTTGCCTGAGGACTTCGCACGCTTCTTCAAAAGAGCCCGTATTGGTAAGGAGAGTTGCATAGTTATTCAGGTTCTCGCCGGCATAGGATCGGAAGACTGCATTTCCGGGCTCTTTCGCCAGGAGGTTTACATAGGTTTCACGGGCACGGGTATAATATTCGGCAGCTCGTGAATTTTCGCCTTTCTTCTTAAGAAGGTTTCCGGTATTGCTCAGAGTTGTGCCCATATAGTGCTGGTAGTCGATATTTTCAGGATCAGTTTTAAGAAGTTCTGAACCTGCATCGAGCGCTTTTTCATAGGTTTCGAGGGCTTCATCGTACTTGGTGGCAGTATAAAGGATGCCTCCGCGCGTAAAAAGAATATAATAGAGAGCGTCAGTAGATTTTGCTTTCCTTGCCGAGTCTTCGGCTTTATCTAGGGTTTCAAGGGCTTTCTCCAGTTTGCCTTTCTTTATCTGGGCTACAGCACTGTGAATTTGCTTCAGTAGGAGAAGATTTCTTACCTTGCTTCTGGACATAAGAGAAAAATGCCTCTTGTTTTTTTAAATAGCTGTCGATGCCGGTTTATGGGCAGCCGAAAGGGTAGAGCTCTGAATTAACTCCTGGTCAGCTTTTAAACAGCCTTGAACTACTCGGATCCAGCCCTGAACTGGCTCTGAATTAGCGGACAATGCTCAATGTATATATAGGGGAGATATCATAAAAGAGTTGAAACTATCTTAAACATTGATTTGAGAATTGATTTCTATTGCGTTTTCGAGCCAAATACGCAATTAGCAAATAGTTTATAACAAAAGGTTTCTATATACTGTATATACAGTGGTAGGTTAATTTTATATACAGCAAGTCTATATAATTAGCCGAAGTATGGATGGGGTACAGTAACTTCAGGAATTCGTTGTTATTGTGACATCCGCTTTTTGCCAATCATTTTATCACTGAGTCTGTTATTTTTTCGAAAACGTCAGGTATATATATCGATCAGTAACGTCTATTCAATAACGTTCGAATATGTGAGCTAACCATGGTGTATAATAATAATCAGAACATAGACGAGTCTTCGGGGAAGATGGACGAGCCCGCCAAAAATATAGGCGAGTCTGTTCATGACGTAGACAAGTCTGAGGCCGACCAGAAGAAGGATGAGTCCGGTATGGGTATGACTGGGCCTGAATCCAACCAGGTTAAGGCCGAGTCTGAGTCCGTTCAGGACATGGATGAAGATGTTGACATCGGTTTCCTATTTGAAAACACTTCTAATATAGATGTGCCTAAACTCCTTATCGACCAGGTGCTGGGGCAGGAGCATGCCGTAGAAGTTGTGAAAAAGGCAGCCAGCCAGAGACGGCACATCATGATGATAGGGACCCCGGGTACAGGGAAATCCCTGCTTGCAAAAGCAATGGCAGAACTTCTTCCTAAAGAAGAGCTCAAGGATATCCTTGTATATCCTAACATGGAAGACCTGAACAACCCTAAAATCAGGGAGGTTCCTGCCGGAAAGGGCAGAGAAATCGTAATGGCTCACAAAATGGAAGCCAGAAAGAAAGCCCAGGCCAGAAATATGCTCATGATGCTTTTTGTTGTGGGCATTATCATCTACTCTTATTTTGTTGCCCAGTTGCTCTGGGGAATTATCGCAGGCATCATGATTCTCATGCTAACCCGCCAGTTCCTGCCTAAAGAAGAAATGATGATTCCGAAAATGGCGGTTTCCAATTATGACAAAGAGCACGCACCTTACATCGATGCAACCGGAGCTCACGCAGGAGCTCTGCTTGGGGACGTAAGGCACGACCCGTTCCAGTCAGGCGGGCTCGAGACCCCTGCTCACGACAGGGTAGAGGCCGGAGATATTCACAAGGCCCACAAAGGTGTGCTCTTTATTGACGAAATCAACACTCTCAGGCTGGAATCTCAGCAGAGTCTCCTGACTGCGCTCCAGGAAAAGGAGTACCCTATTACCGGGCAGTCCGAGAGAAGTTCGGGCGCTCTTGTCAAGACCGAGCCTGTGCCCTGCGACTTTATTATGGTCTCTGCAGGGAACCTGGATGCCGTTCAGAAGATGCACCCAGCGCTCAGGTCAAGAATAAAAGGTTACGGCTACGAAGTCTACATGCAGGATTCAATGGAAGATACTCCTGAAAACCGCAAGAAAATGGTCCGCTTCGTTGCCCAGGAAGTTGTTCGGGACGGGCATATCCCTCACTTTGACGAAGGTGCAGTGGAAGAAGTGATCCGGGAAGCCAGAAGGCGGGCAGGCAGGAAAGGGCACCTTACCCTGAAGCTTCGTGACCTTGGAGGGCTTGTACGTGTGGCAGGAGACATTGCCCATTCCGAAGGCGCTCAATTAACAACCGCAGAGCACGTACTTGCGGCAAAGAGAATCGCAAGATCCATTGAACAGCAGCTTGCAGACAGTTACCTGGAACACCGCAAGGAATACGAATCTTTCCTCAGAAGAGGTTCTGCTGTGGGCAGGGTTAACGGGCTTGCAGTTATGGGCGGAGACTCAGGAATTGTACTCCCTATCGTTTCCGAAGTCACCCCTGCACTTTCCGGGGCCGAAGGACGCATTATCGCAACAGGTAAGCTCAAGACAATTGCAAAGGAAGCGGTGCAGAACGTCTCTGCCGTGATCAAGAACATGACAGGCACTGATGTTTCACGCCACGATATCCATATCCAGTTTGTCGGGACATATGAAGGTGTGGAAGGGGACAGCGCATCTGTTTCCATCGCCACGGCCGTTATCTCAGCTATTGAAAGGATACCTGTGGATCAGAGCGTGGCAATGACAGGTTCTCTCTCTGTCAGGGGAGATGTCTTGCCTGTAGGTGGAGTAACCTACAAGATCGAGGCTGCAGCCCAGGCCGGCATGAAGAAAGTTATCATCCCGAAAGCAAACGAGGCAGATGTTCTTATTGAAAAGGCATACCGGGAAAAGATACAGATTGTTCCGGTTTCCTCGATTGCGGAAGTGCTGGAACACAGCCTTGTAGGCCCGAGAAAGAATACTATTATCGAAAAACTAAAGAACATTACAAAACTCAGCTTCGATATTCCTGAGGTTTCACCCGCTTCCGTACAGGCTAAGAATCTTTTTGGGTGCAGGAACTGATCATGACAGATATTATGCAGGATATTAAATTTTATGACTGCAGGGTAATTGAGGGCAGTTCCACCTCTATTATCCTGGATAACGGAAAGATCGAGGAAATTTCCAGAAACTTCACACGGGGGGCTGGCGTAAGGGCCCTTTGTGGAGGTTCCTGGGGCTATACGTCCGTAGAAGGAGACATTGACCTTAAACAGGGTGTTGAGGCTGCTTCAAAACTTGCTTTTTCTATGAATGCCAGTACTCCCAAGGAAGATGTAGAACTTGCGGCCGTAAATTCTCCTGAAACAAAGAATCTTCCTGAAATCAGGATTGACCCAAGAGACGTCTCTATTGAGGAAAAAGTTGACCTTTTAAAGAGCATAGAAACCAGTGCAAAAGTAAAGGGCGTCAACAGTACCAAAGTAATGTACCTGGAATCCGAGTTTAAAGTCGAATACAGGAGTTCCGATGGTATTGAATCGGCTTATGAACTGCTGAACGTCGGTTTTGCGGTTTCTGCAGTTGCTTCCGAGAATGGCGTATACCAGGCAGGCAGAGAAAGCCGTTTTGGGTACGGGTATGAGCTTTTTAAGAAAGAAAACGTCCTGGAACTTGCCGGCAAGGCAGGAAATACCGCAGTCGAACTTCTCAATGCAAAAACCCCTAAAGGCGGAGAAATGCCTGTGATTCTTGACCAGGAGCTGGCCGGCGTCTTTGCCCACGAAGCCGTTGGGCATGCGTCCGAAGCCGATCTTGTCCTTGAAGGGGATTCCATCCTTGAAAACCGGATCGGAGAGCAGATCGCATCTCCTCTTATTACGATCATCGATGACCCTACTCTGCACGAGTTCGGGTATTATCCTTTTGATGCTGAAGGGTCACAATCAAGAAGGACAGAAATAATCAAGAACGGAGTCTTCAATTCTTATCTCCATTCCCGGGAAACTGCAGCAAAACTTGGGGGAACTCCAGGGAACTGCAGAGCTCAGGGCTATTCTATGCCTGTTGTCAGGATGAGCAATACCTTCATAGATAACGGGGATGCCAGGTTTGAAGAGATGCTTGAAGAGGTAAAGGACGGGATGTATCTCATAGGGTCCAGAGGAGGACAGGTGAATACCGGGGAAGGTATTTTCCAGTTCAATGCCGAAAAAGGATATCTGATAAGGAACGGAGAACTCACCGAGCTTATACGGGACGTTTCTCTTTCCGGCAAAACCCTTGAAATTCTAAACCACATAGCTCTTGTGGGCAACGACCTGAAAATGACTGCAGGCAGATGCGGAAAAGCCGGGCAGCTTGTATCCGTATCAGACGGTTCTCCTCACCTGGCTATCTCAAAAGCCCTTGTGGGAGGTGCCTGAAGATGTATGAGCTTGCAAGAAAAGCCCTCGGGCTTGCAGAAAAAGCAGGGGCTGAAGAAGCTGAAATTTATTACGCTGCAAACCGCTCAACAGGCGTGAATTTCAAAAAGGATGCCATAGAAAACGCTAAGGACCGTTTCTCGGAAGGCATAGGAATCCGGGCTATAGTAAACGGAGCCGTTGGTTTTGCCAGTACGAATTCGGCATCCCAGATCCAAAATGCTGTTGAGGTTGCAGTCGCCGAAGCCAGGGTCAGGGAGAGCGACCCTGATTGGGTAAGTCTTCCTTCGAACGGAAAATATCCAAAGGTCTCGGGCATCTTCGATAAAAAAGTTGAAGCTCTGGAACTTGAAGCCTGTATTGAGTATGCCCTGGCCCTCATTGAAGGTACGAAGGAAGTTCCAGGCACGCTTCCGACTTCAGGAGGCTTTACCAGGGCAAAGGGCAGGCAACTTATCCTGAACACGAATGGCATAGAAATCGAAGAAGAATCAACAGCGGTTTCCGGTTTTGTGGACGTCATTACGGTCAACGGGCAGACTTCAACAGCCTATGATTTTGCGGTTTCACGTTCTCTTGATATTGATTTCTTTGCTCTCGGAAAGAATGCAGCCGAGCTTGCGCTGAAGTCTAATGGCGGAATAAAGATCGAACCTCAAAAGACTGATGTGGTTTTCCATCCTTTTGCTTTATCTGATATTATTGAGGAAGCGCTTGCCCCTTCCCTTGACGCCGACAATATCCAGAAGGGAAGATCGGGTTTGATAGATAAACTCGGGGAAGAACTGGCAGTTCCTGAACTCAATATCTACGATGATGGCCTGATTGAGGCAGGAATCGAGACTTCGGCTTCGGACGACGAAGGTGTTCCTTCGCAGCGTAATACGGTAATTGAGAAAGGTGTGCTTGAAACTTATCTCTATGACAGTTATACCGCAGGAAAAGCAGGTGTGAAAAGCACAGGAAACGGCTCAAGGTCTTCTTATACAAGCCCCCCTTCAGTAGGGCTAAGGAACTTTATTATCGATTATCCTCAAACGGACGTTATTGCTGATACCCGGTCCGGGGTTTTCGTAAATACGGTAATCGGTGCCCACACAGCAAACTCCATTTCAGGAGACTTCTCCGTAGAAGCCAGAAATGCTTTCACGATTAAAGACGGAGCTCTTGATAAGCCTGTAAAGTCTCTCATGATTTCGGGCAATGCTTTCGAGCTCCTAAAACAAATCACAGGGGCAGGCTTTGATGTAAGGAAAGTCGGAGGAATAATTACACCTTCTATTCGGGTTTCGAATATGAGTGTAGTAGGTTAAGGGCTCTTGAAGGGCCCTTTTATTTTTCAAGAACTGGTTTTCTTAAGCAATTTTAACATTAATTTTTAATGTTACACTAAAAATTAATATTAATCTCTTAATAATTAATAACATTGCATTCATCAAAACAATTCATTCAAAACAATTCATTTAAAACGTTTCATTTAAAACATTCATTTAAAACATTTCATTTAAAGAATTACCGGGTTCTTTATTTCGAACTTTCGCCTTTTACGACCATTACCGGTATTTTTGAATGCCTTACTACTTTTTCAGCTACACTCCCCAGCAGGAACCTATCAAGCCCGGATCTTCCAAGTGTTCCCATAATTATAAGGTTTACGCCTTCCTGTTCTGCAAATTCCAGAATTTTGTCTGCCGGATGCCCTTCAAGAATTATAGGTTCTACCTGAACGCCTGCGGTTCTTCCTGCATCCTCCACAGAAGTAACGGCTTTTTTTGCTTCACCCTCTAAAAACTCCCTCAGTGACTCCTCCCACCCGAAATCTCTCGGAGAATAACCTGCCGGGACAATTACGTATACAGCATAGAGCTTTGCTCCGGTGAGCTTAGAAAGCTCGATTCCGGCCTCAATTGCTTTTCTTACCTGTTTCGAACCATCGGTTGCAATCATTATCTTTTCATAATTTTTGCCTTCCAAATTAAAATCCCCCAGTATTAACATCGCAAATTTCAATGTTATCATTTTTGCATTACAATTTTTGCATTATATTGTACAATTTCAAACTTCCGGAAACTTTCCGTTGCGCAGGTCTCTTCTTTATCCGTCTACATTTTCCGGAAAATGCATTCCATCCCATATTGATATATATACTTATTATATAAATTACTTTTTCGCTAAGTTTTAATTTATTTACTGATTCAGATTATTTCAGTCTTTATATGGAATAAATGAAATAACAAAATTTAATACTGCTTTAATATCGTTTTAATACTGTTTTAATACTGTTTTAATACTGTTTTAGTATTGTCCTAATTAGTTATCTGCGGACAAAAAGTCCTTAAAATATGATTTACTCCTTACGATTCTGGCACAAAAAGGAATTAACTTTTTGACCTGCCAAAACACTTATATATAGCTTAATCGTCAGAAGGGGGTAGTGAACGGGTAAAGCTCAAAAACAAATATTATTGACAATAATTATATCCAACATATTTTAACCTCCTCCAAAAACCCCCGTTCACTGCTGTGTTTTTTATATCTTTGTTAAGTTTATACAAGTAAACTTTAGTTATTTTTTCTCTATTTTTCTTTCATTTCTAATATTCTTCCTTAATTTTTTGTATCATCTGTTCTTTAAGAAACTTTTTTCTGAAAACTTCTGTACCTACAATTCTTGCATTGACAATTCCTTTACTGTAATACTTACTACAATCCCTTTGCTGATAACTCATAGCCAGACAGTTCCTGTATTATGGGGCAATGCTTAAAAGTAATAACAGGATTGCGAGCCTTACAAGCACGCTTATCGCGGTTGAGTATACGACAATCTGAAAGCCCAGTCGAGTTCCGAAAATCGCTACTTTTCCTGGGAGCTGGCTGCGAAGTGCAAAAATAGGGAGCATGAACATGCTGCCAAGCATGAGCACAATCATTGCCTGTATATTTGTTATCTCCCCTGAGTGAATCATCGGGCCCAGAAGTGAAATTCCCAGGATAGGGCTGGCTACGTAGCTTGTTAGCGGAACAATTGATTCGGGTGGGATTTTAAAAAACTCCGCAAGGGGAAGCACGCTGAAAATTTCGAAAGCTCCCTGTTCCTGAAGTGCGAAGACAATGGTAGTTGCAATAAGGTAAACTCCTGCAATCTTTAAGAAAGCCCTGAACTCTTTCCTGAAAGCCCGGTCAACTGCAGTTTTTAAGGATACTTTCTCCCGGTCCTGTGGTTCAGGAGCTCTGCAGGAGTTGCCTTTAAGGAACAGCTTGCTTGCAATTGCAACTACCAGGATTTTAAAAACTGCAGTGACAATGAACACAAGGGAGTAAAACCCCCCTACCACAAGGCCAAGTGCAGGCAGGACTACCGGAATCTGGTAAGTGAAAAGTTCCCGAAAATAAGCAGGCGTAGCATTCATCATCGCACATAGTAAGATCTCCCTATCCTCCAGGCAATTTTCTTTTTTTGCCTGGAAAAGCATGCTGTTTGCAGCCACCGTAGAACCTATTGAAACCAGGAAGGTTGAAGCGCAGGTGTCGGGCAGGTTGGTGTAGGCAAAAATAGGGCGTACAAGCCTGGAAAATTTCTGCATCAGGCCCAGTTCTACAAGTACACCTGTACCTACAAGCCCCACAAAAATCATTGCTAGTACGGGAAGCGCAAAATCAAGCACCTGGATTAAAAGGCCTATCATTGCTAGTTATTTGTATAGAGAGGTAAATCAATATATCCGGAAAAGATCTGAGACTCCTGCCCTGAAAATTTTAATGCCTGTATACTTATTTGCCTTTTTAGACAGTTTCTCCCCTTACGACAAGTACTGCTTTTTTTGCATGCCTTACAACATTTTCGGCCACGCTTCCGAGGAGGAATTTCTGGATTCCGGTTCTTCCCAGTGTACCCATGACGATAAGGTCAATATCGTTTTTTTCCGCAAAATCAACAATCTCATCCGCAGGGTTTCCTTCCAGGATTACGGATTCAACCTCGATATTTTCAGCTTTCCCGGAATTTTCGACATAAGCCGTTGCCTCCTCGCCTTCGGTCCTGAAGTATTCTAGAGTGGCCCTTTCCCACCCCACATCCTTGGGATAGGAGGGTATTGAAAGCCCTCCGGCGGCGATCACATATACAGCATACAGTTTTGCTCCGCTTATTTTTGCGATTTCAACTGCTCTTTCGACTGCTCTTCGGACGGGTTCCGAACCGTCGGTTGCAACCATTATCTTCCTGTAAACATTACTGATCATGTCTGACTCCCCATTTTCTTTTTAATTCTATAATTAATAGGACAACACTCCTTTATATAATCTCATCCAGAAAGGTAGCGGTGGCACAACAGGCCCTGTTGCCTGAGGTGGGATGCACCACCGAATTTGATTATTCCAAGAGTCCCGGAGCGTTTCAGGAATATTTCATTCTTTAATTCTCTCCCACCTCGCAGAAAATGAGGGCATGTGTCGGGCAGGCTTCAACGCAGGCAGGCACATCTCTGCCCTCGCAGAGATCACATTTTATCCCTGCTTCAGCTTGCCTGTTGATTACTCCGTGATGTGATGACATGGAGCTGGTCCAGCAGCCCATAACAAGAATCAACTGGTATAGAGAAATAAAACGGGGGCATACTGTAGAACAGGTCCAGCAGTTTACACAGCGTTCAGGATTGTGACTTACCGTGCAGGTAACTTCATCCTGGTGAAGAGCTTTTGAAGGGCAAACCGAAACACAGGGCGCATCCTCGCAGTGGCGACAGGTAATGGGAAGAGAGATCTCAAGGCCAGGGATATAATCCAGACAGATGCGTTTTTTCGGAGCCGGTTTTTCTCCTATAGCCAAAAAAAGATTCTTGCTCTCGGAATGTTCAACGGCACAGGCAACCTCACAGGAGCGACAGCCCAGGCAGCTTTCGGGCCGAATAACTATGTCTTTCATTATAAATCATCTCTCTGAGATCAGGCCCAGTGCCTTTCTTTTCCCATCAATGTGCTCAAGCATAAGGTCTGCGGCTTTGAAAGGATCGGGCTCAACTGCGAAACTTGCTCCTACCACGCTGTTTAAACCTCCTGTCAGGAGGGATGTAACGGCCTGGCTTCCAAGAACAGCCGGAACAGCACCAAGTACAGTAAATACGCCTGATGAAACTACGTAAGTCCCGATACTGACTGCTTTTTCACTCATCCATTCAGGGGCTGCTCCTGCTGCCGGAAGGTCGCTTATATCCACACCCAGGCGGTTTGCAAGTGCGGCTGAAAGCACAAGGATACGGCTGATATCAACACAGGAACCCATGTGCAAGACAGGGGGTACGCCAAGCGCCTTACAGACGGCTTTCAGCCCGTCGCCTGCAAGTTCGGAAGCTTCCGGCAAAAGCAGCCCTGCCTCGGCACAGGCAATTGCGTTGCAGCCGGTCGTGATCACAAGCACATTGTTTTTGATCAGTTCCTTAACAAGATTGACATGCCCGTAATTGTGCTTTACTTTTATATTGTTACAGCCCACAACAGCCCCTATTCCCCAAACTGCCCCGCTTTTTATCGCCTCAATAAGAGGGTCAGGGCTTCCGCCAAGCGCACCGAGGATAGCTTCGGCACTGAAGCCTACCATGCACTCCTGTTTTTCTTCCGGTATAGTAACCTTTTCCGGAATCCTGTTAGGGAAGTTTTCAACGGCTGCCCTTACGATTTCTTTTGCGGTTTCATAAGCCCTATCTTCATGGAATTCCATTCTTACGGTATTGGGGAAATCGGCTTTTGGGGATGTAGATATAAACTTTGTGTGATAGCAGCCCGTAAGCTCCCCAAGAGATGGCATAACACACTGGACATCTACAACCATAGCTTCCACAGCGCCTGTAATTACTGCCAGTTCCTGCTGGAGGAAGTTTCCTGCTATGGGAGTCCCATGCCGCATAAGGGTTTCGTTTCCAGTACAGCAGATCCCGGCAACGTTGATACCTGCTGCGCCCTTTTCCTGTGCAAGCTTAAGAAGTTCGGGATCTTCTGCAGCTTCCACGATCATTTCTGAAAGAATCGGTTCGTGCCCGTGGACAATTATATTTACCTTGTCCCTGGACAGCACCCCCAGATTAACGGTGCTTCTTCTCGGCTGCGGGGTTCCGAAGAGTATATCCTGGATATCGGTGGCGATCATTGACCCTCCCCAGCCGTCCGAAAGTCCTGTGCGCAGCCCTTGCAGCAGGATATGGACCGCATTATTGTCCACACCAATATGGGTCCTGTGCATGCATTCTACGATTTCGCGGTCAATTCCCCTGGGTTCTATTCCAAGTTCGGCCCAGAGTTTGAGCCTAGACTCAGGAGCTCTTCTGGTACACAGGAGGGGACCATTCTGTTTTCCAAATTCCAGAAGCAGTGCATCTGCGAGTCTGGCTGCCACTTCCTCCCGGCTTCCCTCTTCTGAGGAAATTCCATATTCCGATGCAAGGGATAATAGTTTTGCTTCATCTTTTATGCTGTAACTTCCAGCGTCTCCTTCGCTCATTTTCTTAAAGGTCAGCACTGCATCTCTTGCATGATCGGAGTGAGCTGCTGCACCTGCGGCAATTGTTCTCAGGAGGTTTCTTGCAACTATAATATCTGCAGTAGCCCCGCAAATTCCCCTGTCAGCTCCTTCCCCGAAGGGATCTATCCGGCAGGGGCCCATATTGCAATTCCGGCAGCAGATCCCGAGCTGTCCGAAACTGCACTGGGGTAGTTGCTTCTCGTACCTGTCCCAGGCAGTTTCAATGCCTTCTACCTCGGCTTTCTGGAGCATGATCCGGGTTGCAGGGTCAATGCTTTTCTCGTATATTTCCTGTTTCATCTCATATCCCACGATTTTTCTTTATTTTCTCGAACTCTCCGGAGTTATGTTTCTATCTCCGGATTTGAATATTAAGTTTTAAATCTGTTAGTGAATTTCCAGATCTATTAATTAACTTTTAAACCTGTATTCGTGAAGTAAGTAACCCGGTTAAATTCTCAATTCCCTGATATTGAATTCCCTTTTTCTTGATATTAGGTTCCATGTGATCTAAAAACCGGCTAATCTAAAAAAACCTTCAGAATTATCAAATTTTATTGTTTTATAAACTTTTTTAAAAAAGCCCCATTTTAATTCATATATAAGGTAATATGATTTGATATGACTGATAAAAAATTCAAATCACAGGTGCCTGTAAATATATAGATTACATTAAAATAGGAGGATGAATTGAATACCGTAAATAGCGGGATAAAGTTGAAGCTCACAGGATGAAGAAAAGTGAGAATCATAATTATTCCGACCAGAAGTAATATTCTCTCTTCCCCTATCGGAAAGCGGCTTTAACGGTGAATTTTGGTGAAAAAAGATCTTATGGACATTCTGGCCTGCCCTATATGCAAGGGCGACCTGATTTTGAACGTTGTTGAAGAAAACAAAGACGAGGTCATCTCCGGAACCCTCTACTGCCCTGTATGCAAAGAGCACTATCCAATAGATGAGGGAATCCCGAATTTGCTTCCTCCTGACCTCAGGAACTGATGTGAGGGTTAAACTTGCAGCAGATATTCCAGAATGTTATTATCAACCGGCAGGAAATAAACTCAATTGAGTTTGAAAAGGAAAGCGTTGAGATTTCTCTTTCTCCCGGCGGAGAGGAAACCTTTGAAGTTCTGATCACAAATTACGGGTCCCCTACTCATATCCACTTCTCAGTAAGTGATGAATTAAAAGGTCAGATCACTTTTCTGAGGGATAACCCGTACGTGCTTCAAAAAGAATACGTTTCCGCAGTTGCAAGAATCCCGCAAGAAGGCAGGGTGCTTACAAAAGGGCAGGTCTATATCACAGCAGGTTATGGCTCAAGAAAGAAAGGTTTTCCAGTCCAGCTTGGAAAAGTTGAATCAAAGCCGCAGGAACACTCGAAGGATGAGACCTATCCAGGAGATGAAGAAGAGGAATTGAATTCTCAAAAGCCCTCAGTTGCACTGCCTGTAAAGAGGATATCTCGCCCGAAATCAGGACGAGAAAAAGGTTCTGGTGCGTTTTCGTCTTTTATTCGTAAAAGTTTTACAGGAGGCTTTCCAGCTTCCACGGGAAGAAAAACCCATAATGTAAGTGGAAATGAAAAACTTCCTCTGAGTATGGCTTTTGGAGGCTTTTTACTGCTTATAGGCTTATTCTTCCTCTACTTTATTCTGCCAGCGGGCCTGCAGTTTAAAGTAAGCTTTGCCCAGTCTCTTTTATTTTCAATCCTTTTTGTGACCTGTATGACATATATACTGCTAAAAATTGCAGAAGACGGTTAAACCCTCAGGAAAACCCGGTTTCAACCTGATACTTCCACCCATAATTTCAGGTTCCTGACTGAGAAAGCACGGAAGAATTTATCCTGAATATTCATAATTTCGGGGTCGCCGAAAGACTGGAGAATTGTACTTTTTTGTACTTTTTTCTCCCTCCTTCCGTGTTTTTCCTGCCGCAGTCACTTGGCATCACGAATTTACAAAAATCGTTCCCTTTTTATGCAGGTCTGTTCTTTTACTTCCACTTCTTATTTGAGCCTGTTCTTTTTTAGAAGTAGAGAGTGTTTTTTATATCATGACGATATTGGTATTGTGTTCGTACCAAAGGATTAATGACAGATTTCCTACGCGTTATTGATTTGATTATTTTCCTGTTTAATTCCATGTAATTATCCTTTAGTCTAAAACCGCTATTAGGAACACTATTGAGGAAGCTTACCCATGAAGTATATCGTAGTTACCGGTGGGGTGATGAGCGGGCTTGGAAAAGGCATTACCATCGCATCCATTGGCAGAAACCTTAAAAATAAAGGCTATAAAGTTACGGCTATCAAGATCGACCCTTACATCAATATTGATGCAGGCACCATGAGCCCCTACCAGCACGGGGAAGTCTTTGTGCTCAAGGACGGAGGTGAAGTTGACCTGGATCTTGGGAATTACGAGCGATTCCTTGACACGGAACTTACAAGGGACCATAACCTTACTACAGGCAAGATTTACCAGGAAGTCATTTCCAAAGAGAGGAGAGGGGACTATCTCGGAAAAACCGTCCAGATTATTCCCCATGTCACAAATGAGATCAAAAACAGGATCAGGAAGGTCGCGGCCCGGAGTGGGGCTGATATCTGTCTTGTTGAAATCGGAGGGACTGTCGGGGACATTGAGAGCATGCCTTTCCTTGAGGCTGTACGCCAGATGCACAGGGAAGAGCCTTCCGAAAATATCGTATTTATTCATGTGACTCTTGTTATGGAAGACCTTCAGGGTGAACAAAAAACCAAACCCTCCCAGCACTCTGTAAAGGAACTCCGTGCCCTTGGTCTTAGCCCTGAAGTGATAGTTGCAAGGTCAAAAACTCCTCTTCAGGAAAGTGCCAAAGAGAAAATCGCGCTTTTTTGTGACGTGCCCCAGGAACTGGTTATCAGCGCTTACGATGCCGATGATATTTATGAAGTGCCTATTGTTATAGAAGAGCAGGGATTGACCACCCAGCTCATGAAACACCTGCAACTGGAATCAGGTGTCGAAAACGGTGGGTGGAAAGAAATGGTCGCAAGGATGAAATCCACAACCAGTATGGTCAAACTGGCAATCGTCGGAAAATATACTAATCTTGAGGATTCTTATCTCAGCATCCTTGAAGCGGTCAAGCACGGAGGAATCGATAACAGGTGCAGGGTTGAAGTCAATATGGTTGAAGCCGAAACTCTGGAAGAAGATCCGGCTGAGATTGAGAAGCTGATACAGTACGATGGGATTCTTATTCCGGGCGGTTTTGGCGGGCGCGGCACCGAAGGCAAAATGCTGGCAATCAAGTTCGCCAGAGAAAACGATATCCCATTCCTCGGAATCTGCCTGGGCATGCAGCTTGCAGTCATCGAGTTTGCCAGGAATGTGGCTAAACTTGAAAAGGCAAACAGTACGGAGTTTGATGAAGATACCCCTTATCCTGTGATTGATATCCTGCCTGAGCAAACCGGTGTTGCGGATATGGGCGGAACCATGCGCCTTGGAGACTATGAGGCTATCCTTAAAGAAGGCTCGATTGCCGCAAAAATCTACGGAACCAATTATATTGTCGAGCGCCACCGGCACAGGTACGAGGTTAACCCTGAGTTCGTGGACAGGCTTGAGTCTTTTGGCATTGTCTTTTCCGGCAAAAACAAGAACAGGATGGAGATTGCCGAGATTCCTGACAAGCGTTTCTTCTTTGGTTCCCAGTTCCACCCCGAGTTCAGGTCAAGGCCCGGAAGGCCGTCTCCCCCGTTCAATGGGCTTGTCGGGGCAATGTGCAGGTACAGGAAGGAAAGAGAAGGACTATAAAACAGGTAAAAGTTATTTGAGGGAATTTCTCGCTTTTAATTCCCTTTCTCCAATTTTTTTAATTCTGTATCGGATAAATTCAAAGCTTTAATCTAACCCTATACTCTGCTAGAAAAATTTTATCTGGCGGGAAACTGATAAATACTTTTAACACTGAGAATGATGAATTACGCGATATCTACTTAAGGCATTTCAAATCAGTAACGCCTGAACAGATATTGCAACTTCACCAAAGTCTATGAAGGTACGCACTATGGCAATGTCTAAAAAAGATATGGATAAGAAGAAGAGCGCTAAGAAAGAAAAGATGGAAGAGCTTGAAAAGATGGCTTCTGCAGGCAGCAAGGATGCCAAGAAGAAACTTGCAAAGGAAAAGAAGAAAAAATAACTCCTGAATAAATGTTTCTTTTCTATATAGCGTGTGAGAAGATCCGGGGACTATTCACCCCGATCCCACCAATTTTATTTTGAGAATCATGCAACAAATACTTTGCTAATTCTTTTTTGATCGCCTTAAATTTTTAAATTAGCCTATTAATCTATTATCTCAAGTTCCATTTTCTAAGTTATATTTAACTTATTTGCACAACACCTTTCTTATTTTTACAAAGTTTCATATATTTGAAAGACCGAGTTACTCTGGGTGATTATATGGAGACTATAAGTTTTTCAGATGCTTTTAAATATCCATTCAAAACGCCAAAAAGGCTTCTCTACGTGCTCTGGCTGTTCATTCCGGTTCTGGGATGGCTTATACTTTTCGGTTATGGTGTAAGGCTTGTCAACGAATTTATTGAAGGCAGGTATGAAGGGCTCATTAAACTCGATTTTATGGAAGACTTGAAGCTGGGGTTTATTACTTTCCTTAAAACTCTTCCTTTCTATGTCTTATATATCGCTATAGTTTTTGCAGCAACTTCTATCAATGAAACCCTGGGAAATCTCGTTAGCTTTCTGCTCGGCTTCTTTGTAGTTCCTATTCTTGTGGTTAATTTCTTCAGGAAGCAAACCATTGAGTCTTTTTTTGAATTTCAATTGCTGGATGTTGTCAGGGACAACCTTGGAGATTATATTATAGCAGTACTGAAACAGTATGCTCTTATCATTGTTTTTGCAATTCTCTCAATTGTACTCGTCGGAATACCAGCCATGTTCTTTACAAACTCGATATTCATTGCGAACCTTTACGGGAGGCTTGTTGAACAGAGGCATCCCCTGGCTCTAAAATCCCAGTCGAACGATCCAGTAACAATGTAATCAGGATAGGTTTCAGTTGTAAACCAGGTTTTCCTGGCTGACTACATATTTATTATATAAGAAAGCTGGAAAAACTAACAAAACTGAGGAAAATGAGGAAATTGAAGAATCGGAGAAAGTTAGCTGATATCGGGAAGTCAGAGGTTTCCTGGCTGAAAAAGTAAATAGGGGGCTGGATTAGCCAGTTTTTTCCTTTAATTCAACTTCTTTTGAGTTCCCAGCTTCTCAGCTCATCTGCAGAGGGTCTACCTTCATGTATTCCCTAAGTATGGTTGTTGCGTAACTTCCTTTCGGCAGCATGAACTCAAGCACAGCTTTTGATTTTCCCGGGTTCAGCTCATCTTCTCCAACCTCAAACTTCGGTTCAACCTGAAGGAGGATTTCCCGCCTGATACCTTTCGAACTCATTTCAGGAACCTCTTCTATATTGAAACCCTGCAGAGGGACTTTGAGTTCTTCAAGAACCGCCTGCTCGATCTCTCCAGGAACGCCTGAAGCAAATTCCGTATTGTAGCCCGGAAGGGGAGCGGTTATGAAAGCCCGGTTTCTTTTAATAAGACGGTTCATGGCGGTTACGGTTTCGGCTTTTACTTCCTCCGTTTTTGAAGAATCGGGCAGGCCCAGCTCGTTCTTGAAACAAACAATATCGCCTTCAAAAGCCCGGTTTAAGGGAAGGCCTTTTTCGATTCGTCTGCACAGGATTGTATTATATATATAGGACTGGTAGCCGTGAACAAACATCCTGTAAAGGTTTTTCGGGAGCACCAGAAAAGCGCCTGCGAAATCGTCAGGGTTTGCTATCAAATGGTTCATCATTGCCCTTTCATGCCCAAGGCGGAGAGGATAGGTTTTCAGGCCTTCCCTGAAATCGCGAGTCTCCTTAACGAACTGGCGGACCTGTTTTGTTTCTTCCGGCTCATCAGGAAAGGGTTCGGCAATATAGAGCAGGGCAGCTTTTTCGAAATCTCCCTCAACAATGGCTTTTCCCACCAGATGCGTAACAGGGCGCACAGAGCCGAAACGCTGGGTCCCGAAAAAGTTCGGAACTCCTCCCTGAGCCAGGATCTCGTTTGTGGTCTTTTCGAGCAGTTTGCTTGTTTCCTCAGGCGAATGGGCTATATTCCTGATAGTAATTATGAAATCGTTTCCCCACAGGTCTCCAAGTTCTACGGATTTACGGGAGCGGCCCAGGACTTTCAACTCTACGTCTTTTAGATGGACTCTTTCAATTTCGGAGGCGTCAACGTCAAAAATGCTGATTTTCTGAGTGGTAAGCGCACGTTTGTCCTTTGTGCCTGCAACGCTGATCCGTTTCTGGCTTATCTGAAGAATTTTTGCAAGGGTCCGGGTGAGGTGATGCGTATCCCAGTCGCGCTTTACGAGTTCCAGAATAAGGTATTTTCCTTCCTGTCCTTCCTCCCGGTTCGTAATCTCTTTAACGAAAAAATCCTCTACTTCCTGACGAAGCTGCCCTCCGAGGCCGTCGGTATCCGTGGAGTAAAGATTTACTCCGATCTGTTTTTCAATTTCCGGCACTTGCATGGGTAAAAAACTCTCCTTTATTAAGTATCTGGTGAAATTATAAAGCCCACCTGGGGTTGATATCAATAGCTTTTACTTCGCTCGTGTTTACGAAGGTCCAGCTTCTATATGTTTCATTTCCTTCAGTTGCCTTAATTCTGGCCTGGGCCGTTTTTCCGGGAAGCCCACCCGCATACAGGCTTGAAGTCGGGTCGAGCATCAGCCAGGAACCGTACTCGTCGGTCAGGTAATTTACATCGACGTCTCCGTAATAATTCCTTACCCCTTCGACTGAAGCATCTGTTGCAGCGGTTCCGTTACCTATATAAACCGCTGCAAAGGCATGGTTGCTGGTAAGGTAAACCCGGGTTGTGCCTCCTACAGCCTCAAGCATGGATGAGAGAAGGATTGCCTGGTCTTCACAGTCTCCGGCCCCTATTCTCAAAGTAACATTGGCAGGCTCCCAGATGTCGTTGCCTCTTGGGTCGCTGATGTATTCGATTTTCTCTTTTACCATGTCAAAGAGGGCACAGACCTGATAGATATTATACGCTCCCGGATATGAGCGAGCCACTTCGGCTGCCTTACCCCTTACATCAGGTTCGGCTGGTTCAACAAGTCGGTTTATGGTTTCAAAGTAGTAAGCAGGATTGTACCTATATACCGGAGCCGATTTTTCTGGCATTGGTTTCAGGTTTACAGGGAAGCCTTTCAGGGAATAAGGCTCGTATTCGTGCCATTTTCCTTCCGAGGTCGAGGCAAGCAGCCAGAGGACAATCTGGAAGCTGGCTTTTTCTTCTTCAGGGATCTGAACTGTGATTACTCCGAGATTCTGCTCTTCACCGGGCGAAATCAAAGCTCCGCAGTCCTCGGAATAAATCCGGCTTTCAGAGGCATTAACCGAAACCCCGTACCTGTCAATAAAAATCGGGTTTCTCCCTTCGTTTTTTATGCTGATTCTCATATAGCCTATTCCTCCCTGGAAAAACTCTGAAGCCTGGTAATTGCTGGTCAGGGAGAAACCAGGCTGCAACGGAGTTCTCAGGATAGGGGTGAGTTCACTTTTCCTGGGGGAATATGTGGGTATTGCCGGGGAAGTAAATAAAGTCGGTTCAGGCGTAAAAACACTTTCCTGGCTTCCCGGTTCCAGCCCTGAGGCGATATAACCTGCTACCTCATCCCTGAAATTCTCAATCGAATCTGAATACAGTACCCCGGTAAGTGTGGCGAGTACAAGGCACACGAATAAAACAACAGTTATTGAGGCCGCCTCTTTTCCTGAAACCCCTGAATCCCTCATAATGCCCTCCTGAATCAAATGCAGGCAGAACCTCTCTCTTGATAGGAGACGTTATCGTACAGATAGCCTTTGCTCGGTTTAATTTTAGTGCAGTTTCTCCAAACCTGATTTTCAGGTTCCCGGCACTTAAACAAGTTTAAGGTCCCGCGTAATTTTATCTATAAGCTCTTCCTTTGCCGGCCCTATTCCGAGGACTGTGACTGTTCCAGCCGGAATTTCCGTAAGCCCCGCATCCTGTATAAGGGCAGTAGGGAGTCCTTCCCTTCTTGCTTTTTCCTTAAGCTCGTAAAGGTCTTTAAGGGTAGGGACTTTCAGGACAACTTTTTTCTGCCCGCCTTCCTTCCACTTTTCAAGATCACTTTTACTTGCCCATTCGGCAGCAGAAACGGCAGCATGAGCTACCTGTACTGCAAACTTACCTTTGGAAAGCTTCAGATCGTCCCTGGTAACTATACACTGTTTATATTCACTCATCCTTTGCCTCGGGCTTATTCAAGGTCCGTCTATTTCTTAAATGTTTTTGGTGAAGGTATCCAAATCTGCTTTATATATCGGTTTTTGCATTCACTTTCCACTCATTCATTTTATGATCGGTCCGGCCTCAAAGTAAATATTAAAACTTGAAACTCTTTTTTTAAAATTTTAAACTTTTTCTTAACTTTTTCTTGAAGGATTTGATGTTATAAATGATATTATGGTTGATATCATTTATAACTCTTTCAGAAAATGTTTTCTATGTATTCTATAATGTACTCTGCAGGATTTATTCCCCATGCGTCAAAAATACCTTTTCCTGATGGTGTTCCGTTGACCTCAAGAATTTTAGGTTTCCCTTCGGTCTGGCTGGGGTGGACATTAATTTCTTTACCAGGTTTGTCAGTCAAACCTTCTATAATATCAACACCTGCAAAAGTTGTGCCTGCTGCCAGTGCAGCCTTTTCAGCAATTTCTTTCTGTTCTTCCGTAAGCACACACCGGTCTGCGTTTCCTCCCTGGCTCAGGTTGTTGACCCAGGAACCGGATGCTGCTTTGCGGTAAATGGCTCCTATAGCCGTCCCGCCAACGACAAAGGCTCGAATATCTCTTCCCGGATTTTCGATAAATTCCTGAATATACAGCACACCTCTCTCTTCAAGCAGTTTACTGAGAGTTGTTTCGAGGGATGAGGTCTCTACTTTCCTATCCGAAAACCTGACTTTCCCATTCTCTACTCTTGCAATATCCTTTCCTTTATACCCGAACACGGGCTTTATGACGGCGTCTTCGAACCTTGAAAGTACCTTCAGGGCCGCATCTACACTCTGTACTGCCACGGTTTCGGGTACAGGAAGTCCGGCTTTTGCTAGAAGATAGGAAGCATGGTATTTATTTGCGGCATTCCGGATCGCTTCAGGGGAATTAACAACAGGGATTCCTTCGGTTTCCAGTTCCCGCAGTATGTCAAACCTGAAAGACACGCCTTCGAAAGCCCCTGCACCTGCATCCCTTACAATTATCGCATCAAGATCACAGAGTTCTGTATCTCCCACTTTAAAGACAGCCGTTGATTTCTTAGCAACCGATTCGCCAGTTGCCGAGTTCATGCTGACCTCTGCAGCCCTGAGGTCCAGAACAAAAGGAGAAAAGCCTTTTTTTCTTGCTGCTTCAGTAAGTGCCCTGGCTGTCCAGTCTTCCGGGTCAGTGATTATAATCCCTACTTTTTTCATGGAGTATCATCGGGAGAATACCAGATCAAGTTTACGATAATTACAGGAGATGCGGAATCCATCAAACACTCAAAGACTTTTCTGGTATCATTGTGCGGGTTCTCATAAGGGAACCGGCTTTCCAGTGATTATGGGGACTAGAGTTTGTTTTCATTCCCCTTCGATCAGGTCTGCTCCGGAAGCGCTTCAAGTCCCTGCTTTTTTCGGTATTCATTGATTGCTCTGTGGATAGCTTCCCTGGAAACGACTGAACACTCCAGTTTGCCTGGAGGCAGGCCTTCGAGAGCTTCAGCGACGGCCTCGTTTGTCAGGTTCCAGGCCTCTTCAAGGGTCTTACCTTTTATCATTTCAGTCGCCATGCTGCTGGACGCAATTGCTGCCGCACAACCGAAAGTCTTGAACTTCACGTCTTCAACCCGGTCGTCCCGGATTTTCAGGAAGACCTTCATATGGTCCCCATGTGGGTTTCCTGCTTCTCCAACACCGTCCGCATCCTCAATTTCCCCTACGTTTCTAGGGTTCATGAAGTGGTCCATAACTTTTTTATTATACACAAAATTCCCCCGTTCTTATTATCTTATACGTTTCTTATTTATTTCTCACATATATTTTCGGGCTTATAGAAAGGAGATATTGCCCTCAGCTTTTCGACGATTTCAGGCAAGACTTCGAGTACATAATCAATATCTTCGCCGGAATTCTCGTCCCCGAGGGTCAGGCGAAGAGTGCCCTGAGCTATTTCAGGAGGCAGCCCGATTGCCCTGAGCACGTGCGAGGGATCAAGCGAACCTGAGGAGCAGGCACTCCCTGTAGAACAGCAGACCCCCATCTCATCAAGCATGAGAAGCAGGGACTCGCCTTCAATGTATTCAAAACTGAAATTCAGGTTGTCCGGAAGGCGCTTTTCCGGATGCCCGTTCAACCTGCAACTGGGGATTTCCAGGACTCCGGCAAGGAGCCGGTTTCTCATTTTTCTCATCTTTCCGCTGTGTTCCTCAAGCTTTGCTGTTGCAAGTTCTATTGCCTTTCCCATTCCTACAATACCTGCAACATTCTCGGTTCCAGCTCGCTTTTTACGCTCCTGGCCGCCTCCGTGCATGTAATTGTCGATTTCTGTCCCCTCTCGCAGATAGAGCGCTCCGATTCCCTTGGGCCCGTAGAACTTATGAGCGGAAAGGGAAAGCATGTCTACATCCCTGTCTTTCTTTTTCATCTCAAGGGGGATTTTACCTATTACCTGAACAGCATCGGTATGAAAAGGAATCTCATGCTCTCTTGCGATCTTACCTATTTCAGGAATCGGCTCTATTGTCCCGATCTCATTATTCGCATACATCACCGAGATCAGGATAGTATCTTCCCTGATTGCAGCTTCGACTTCTGCAGGGTCTACAAGCCCGGATCTGTCTACAGGCAGGTACGTTACATCAAAACCCTGTGTTTCCAGATACTTACAGGGGTAGAGCACGGCATGATGTTCAATTGGCGTGGTGATAATGTGTTTTCCTTTCTTTCGTCTGGCAAAAGCCGTTCCCTTGATAGCCCAGTTATCGGACTCGGTTCCTCCTGATGTGAAATATATTTCTTCAGGATCAGCCCCCAGAGCCTTAGCAAGCTGCTCACGGGCGGTTTCCACTGCTTCCTTACCTTCTCTCCCTATTGAATACAGAGAAGAAGGGTTTCCGAAATGTTCTTTTAAAAAAGGCAGCATAGCTTCAACTACTTCAGGTTTTGTGAAGGTAGTGGCTGCGTGGTCCATGTAAACAAAGCGCTTTTCTCCCATCAGAACCCCCTATGAAAATAGGGGTTTGCGCAATATGAATTTATTGTATATTTCGCTTTCCGGAATTTTCTGATTACGAGACCTTCAGGATAGTTTATTTCCCACCCGGAAACCTTAGCTTTTCAATGGAAATGGTTTTTGATCCTCTAACTATTTTTGGATTATGATAATCTGAGATTACTGCTGATACTGTACACAAGTCAATTTTATATAATAATCAGTATATCTACGAATACAGATCTGAGTCAAGCGCCAGGCAATATGGCACCCGGTAATAGTGGGGCACCGGGCATAAGATCTAAAACTATCTCTCTGAAGGGCTGGCTTATAGTAGTCGATTCTCTAAGGACTATGCGAAATTTGGGGGAACTTACCGGATTACCGCTTGTTGAAGGTTCTGGCGCGCTCATCCCCAATGCCAATCGAAATTTCTCCCGGGCATCGGCCAGGATACGGAAAATTATGATAGAGGGGGTATTTTAAACGGCAATCTATTCGGTTCAAATCACCGCTAAAACTCTTGAAGAGTTGAGGGCGCTGGATAAATTCGAGCTCGATTTAAAGTCTCGTGCTGCACGACAACTGGCTGTTGATCGCTTCATGGTTCCGGGTATTTTAACGGAGGAACAGGTTCGGCAGGTTGAGGCGGCAGGCTATACCCTGGAGATCGTTTCCGATCTGTCCCTGGTAGCTGAGGAACGGGTTCAGGAAGTATCGCATGTCAACCGCTTTGCTGAAGTGGCCGGGCTCTCGGGATTTGAAAAGCGTGCGGTACTGGGCTACATGACAGCAGACGAGGTTGAGTCTGCACTTGTTAATCTTCAGGCTCTGCACCCCGATCTCGTAACTCTCATCGAACTCCCGAACCGTACCTGGGAGAATAGGGTCTCTCATGCTGTACGTGTCCGTGCGGGAACGAATATGGATCGGGCTGGTGTACTCTTCACTGGCAGTATGCATGCGCGGGAGTGGGGCGGTTCGGATATCTGCATAAATTTTCTTGTCAATCTCATAAATGCTTACCGTTCCAGCAGCGCGCTAACCTATGGAGGGAAGAGTTTCCCTGCAGCCCAGGTCCGCACTATTCTTGAAAATCTTGATGTGTTTGTCTTCCCTGATGTGAATCCGGATGGTAAACACTACAGCCAGACCTATAACCCGAATTCCGGTAGCTCCCAGGGTTTCTGGTGGCGCAAGAACCGCAACCCAAACACCGCTGTCGGGGCTTCTTCTCCGGGTGTGGACTTAAACCGGAATTTCGATTTCCTGTGGGCCAGTGAGATTGGTACCTCTTCCAGTCCGTCGAGTTTTACTTATAAAGGCCAAAGTGCATTTTCCGAGCCTGAATCCCGTAATGTTAAGTATCTCTTCGACACTTATCCGAACATTGGTTACTTTGTGGATATACACAGCTACGGCGGACTTATACTGTATAATTGGGGAGACGATAATAACCAGACTACCGATCCCGGACAAAACTTTTTGAATCCTGCATATAATGGAAAGCGCGGAAGTCTGAATGATACGCTTTACGGAGAGTTCATACCCGCTCAGGATAAGGAAACGATTGTAAAGCTTGCCGATCATATGAATAGCGCGCTTGCGGCCGTACGTGGCAAGAACTACACCGTTCAACAGTCTGTCGGGCTTTATCCGACATCAGCGACATCAGATGATTATGTTTTTAGCCGCCATATCGTAAACGGGCTTAACAGGAAAGTTTATGCTTATACAATCGAGTTCGGTGAGGAATTCGTTCCTCCCTTCAGTGAAATGAATAATATCATCCAGGAGATTTGTGCTGCCATGAGTGAACTTTGCTGGGCCGCAGCCGGGACGTAAGCAGGAATGTTATCGGCGTTTATTCCCAGGATAATTATCCCTGAGGGAAGGACTGATTTGCGTGGGTTATTATATTGTAAGAATTCGCACCGATACGTGGGATCGGCTGCGTGACCTTCAACGCCTGTACGATCTTGACGTCTTTGGCCAGACGGCAAAGCAGCTTGCTGACGGTTCATTCGAGGTCCAGGGAGTACTCGCGGGTGAACGGATTGAATTCTTGTCCGGAAAGGGATACCGGATAGAGGTTCTCGCCGACGCTGAAGATATAGCAAAAGAGCGCTTGAAGGATGTGGCTGGTCCCGACGGGGAGCCCGAAGACCGGTCAGACCAGTAGTGATGATGAGGCAAATAATTGCGATTAACGGATCGGCCAGTATTCTGCTTTTACTGTATTTTTCCACCCTTTTAAATAACAGGTGGGCTTCTTTTTTTCGAAGACGGAAAACACGAACTAATTCTGGTAAACCGAAAATTAGATATATGGGAATTTGTAGTGCCATTCCAATCAGGTGGAGGGAAAAACAAACCTTGCTAAAACAATTCTCAATTATTCTGAGCATATATTTCCTGGGCGAGCTGATACAGAAAGTCTCAGGGCTGCCAATTCCGGGCAATGTCATAGGAATGCTCATCCTTTTCTTCGGCCTGTATACAGGCATAATCAAACTCAACATGATAGGCAAAATAAGCGAACTTTTGCTTGAGAACCTGGCTTTTTTCTTTCTTCCCGCAGGCATCAGCCTCATAACCTGTTTTGCCCTGCTTGAAGGAAAATGGACTGCGATTCTTGTGGTTTCCCTGATTTCGACCGTTATAACCCTTGGTGTGACAGGGCTTACAGTGGAACTCGTTAAAAGATTCCTAGGGAGAAAACCGGCAAAGGCCGCCGGCTGTGTGGGAAATAAAAGCAATGAAGGCAATGAGGGCAAGGAAAGCAGATCCGGGACGAATGCAAAAAGAATAATTGGCTGCGAAAACGGAGCAGAAGAGGTGAGCTGAAGTTGCGGATAGATTTTTTTAATGAATTTCTTAATACGCCCCTGTTTGGAATTTTACTCTCCTTAATAGCCTTCCAGATAGGCACACTCTTGTATAAGAAGACCCGGCTTTCTATCCTTAACCCCCTGCTTGTGGCCTCAGTACTCGTAATTGTTTTCCTCCTCTATTTCGGAATCGATTTTGAGATTTACAATCTCGGAGGCGATTACATCTCCTTCTTCCTCGGGCCTGCAACCGTGGTTCTTGCTGTGCCTTTATACCGGAAAATCCGGTTATTGAAAAGTAATGCTCTTCCTATCCTTGTGGGGATAATTGCAGGCTGTATAGCCGGTATCTCAAGTATTATTGCCCTTTCCAGCCTTTTAGGGCTTGATGAGGTCATAAGCAGATCTCTTGCCCCAAAATCCGTAACCACTCCCATCGGAATCGAGATTTCAAAACAGATAGGTGGCCTGCCTGCAATAACAGTAGCCGCAATCGTGTTTACCGGAATCGCAGGGGCTGTCCTTGGCCCATATATCTGCCGCTGTTTCCGGATAAAAGATAAAGTTGCAGTCGGCATTGCAATCGGCACTGCATCTCATGCGCTTGGAACAACCAGGGCAATAGAACTTGGAGAAACCGAAGGGGCGATGAGCGGGCTTGCAATAGGGATTGCAGGCTTGATTACGGTTTTCCTGGTCCCTCTGCTGCTTTACGTTTTCGGACTTATATCTTAAGCGGTAAATGGCTTACCTTAAACAATTGTTATTATAGCTTCGGCCGTAGATATTTACACTTTAATCTCTATATTCTTAATGGCCTTTTTATTCTTAATGGCCTTTTTCCAGGTTATCGGAAATCCGTGTACATTCTCATCTGCCACTGACCGTTCTGTATCTTTTTTCTTATAATCCCTTTTGCTATTCCCACATAGATCTCCCTTATCTGGGGTACGAGCATGGAGAGCCCTATTATATCGGACAGGAAACCCGGAGTTAGAAGGGCAAAGCTGCCAATTAGCACGAAGAGCCCGTGCAGGAGCTCGTTTCCGGGCATATATCCCCTGCCGGTTGCCTCCTGAATCTCACGGAGCACACGGAAACCCTGAGATTTTGCCAGGTAAGCGCCCAGGCTTGCAGTTAGCAGGATAACAAGCACGGTATTTAAAGCCCCGATCATTCCCCCTATCTTGATGAGCAGATAAAGCTCAATAATGGGGATAATCAGGAAAACGGAGAAGAGTTTAAAAAACATGTTGATCATTTTCAAAATTCTGGATATTTATTTGTACTGATTGTACTTATTAACAATTCTCAATATATCTTAACAATAGTTTAAATATCAATTCTAGATTTTACAGTGAGGAGCTACTGCCCTTCTTATATATTTTCTTTTGGGCTATTTTCTCAAAGAACTCTATTCGCTGAGAGATTTATAAATAAACGTATGAGTCTGTATGAGTATAATACTGAGTATCAACACTTAGTATCTAATGTTAAGTTTTACACCGGGCCCGAAACGAGATTCACAATACCGGTAATGGCATAATTCACAACGCCAGCAACTAAACTAAACTCACAACGCCAGCAGGAAAAAGGCAAAGACAGACCATAATGGAAGAAAAGCATGAAAGAAACAAAAAGTACGAAAAATGGAGTAAAAGGCACTAAAACAGAGCAGCCTCGTGGGAGATGGATGGCGCCGGGAATCGGAGCAGGTGCAGCCCTTGGAATTCTCTTTGGAAATTTTGTTCTCGGTCCCGCACTGGGTTCTCAGACCACAGGTTATATCCTCGGCATGTCTATGGGTGCAGCTATCGGTCTCGTTTCAGGATTATCATTAAGTTCAGGACAGAGCCATAAAACCGTAAACAAAGAAGAGAAAGAAAACTGACGCAAATATTAATTGACACAGATTTATTGACGCAGATTAACTAAAATAGATTAACTGACACAAACTGGTTGACATAGTTAATTGACAGGTTAATCGATACATGTTAATTGATAAGCCCAACTGATACAGATAGAACTGATCCGTATCCGGAACTGATGCGCTTGTCTGCAACGATTTTGAATCTACCTTTCTGAGGTTATATACTCCCAGTTATCTATTTACTCTTGCCTTGGGGTGGTTTACCCTTTTTCTTTTCAATTTACCTGCTGGCCCTTTCTTTCCAGTTGGAGACAATAGTCATTACGTTTTTATAGATACATATTTATTTTTCCTGCTTTTCCTGTTTTAACAGGACTACTTTTCTCCTGCAAAGCACGTTCTGTCAGGAAAGTGCTATTGCTTTAAGCAGGCAACTGTTTTATTTAGCGATACAAAGGGATAGTCTGTTATATGATAGCTATAATATTATGTTCGTAGTATAACGCACTATTAAATAAAATAATATTATACCCGAAACCCTACGCACTACTCACGCACTAATATATTCTATCAAATGTAAAATATAGTCCGGATGTTAACACTGATAGTAGTTTCACTTATCCCCTAAAAAATAGCATTTACTTTTCTGAGGTGCCGGATATATGGACTTCGATGCAATTGACGACTTTGTATATAATGTTATTGGAACGATCGGATCCGACCAGAAAAAGCTGTGCTCTGCAGTTGATTTTGTTCTGGAACTTGCGGAAGAAAAATCCTTTTCCCCCAATACCTTGCTTGACCTTTCCAATGCCTGCAAGCAGCAGAAAATGGTTATGGAAGAATATGTTTTCGCAAAAGCCTGTTTCATAAGGGCCTCCGGAAAACTCCGTGAGGATGCCTGTTTTGCGCTGGGCACTGCGGCGCACGTTCTGGGCTTTTACCTTGAAGCGGAAGCAAGCTATCTTGAGGTTCTAAAAGAAAATCCAGAGTGCGGAGATGTAAGGTGTGCCTATGCCGAACTTCTTTTAGAATCCGGGAAAACCGAAGACGCTGAGAAGGAGTATAAAGCGGTACTTGAAACTTCTCCAGAGCATGTAAAAGCAAGTGCAGGGTATGCTTACCTCCTGACCGAGTACGGATATGTAAGGGAAGCCGAAGAATACTACTCAAGGGCGCTTGCGGTTGATCCTGACTATGTTCCTGCCAGAGGTGGGTACGCAAACCTGCTTTTTGAGCTGGGAAGACTGAGGGATGCGGAAAAGGAATACAGGCTAGCAATAGAACTGGACCCTGAAGATCCAAGCCTACATCACAACTGCGGAGTTTTACTTTCTTTTTTAGGACGTTCTTCAGAAGCCGAAATAGAGTACAGAACAGCTCTCTCTCTTAACCCCAGACACAGGCGGACTCTTTTTAACTATGGGAACCTCCTTGCAAGAGAAGGCAGGGTCTCGGAAGCCGAAGCGCAGTACATGGAAGCTCTTGCCCTTGATCAAAACGATGCCAAAGTTCATTCCAACTATGCAAATCTCCTGGCCCGCTTTGGAAGGCGGTACGAAGCTGAAATGGAGTACAAAAAAGCACTCAGTCTGGACCCGGAGAGTGCCGAAGGACATTACAGCTATGGGAACCTTCTTTCGGAGATCGGGCGCTTATCCGAAGCCGAAGACGAATACAGGAAGGCACTTGTCCTGAATCCGTATTATCCTCCCCTTCACTACAGCTACGGCCTTCTTATGAGGAAGATGGGGCGCTTTGACGAAGCCAAAAAAGAGTACATGAAGGCCATGCAGCTTGACCCGGATATAGGAAGCAAAATGACAGAAACCTGGATCATCCTGGATTAAACATAAGTTCGGAACTTTGTATTAAGTTTCCCTACCCCATTTCCCTATCAAAGTAACATCCAACCCGGCATTTTCTTTTTACTTTTGATTAATCCTCAGAATACGAATCCAGATATTCGGAACCTATTATCGGTAGAATCTTCAGAAAAGTAACAATTTAGGAGACGTAAACTTTCTCTTACATTGAGCTTCTCTTATTCCTTCTAATTCCCGAAAACAAATAGTTTTATCTCTTCTTTTTCAAATAGGGCAAAAGCCGCCGCATTCCCGAGTCCGACATAGTCCGGGCAGGAAAAGAGGGAGAGCAGTTTCCCGCCAAACCACCACTTATACCCTTCCTCAAGGGCTGTATGACCTCTTACTATTCTTTTCAGATTATTTGTCTTTAAAAAACCGTCTACAATATCTGGCCCGAATTCCTTTACAGTCGAACCTCTGGTCGAACCGGTGAGTCCGGGACGTTCCGAAGGATCATTCCAGAGATAGGGAAAAGCGTCTTCCTTCCTGATATTATCAATCCTGCCTGTTCCGTTAATCCCGCCATGTACGCAGAACGTGTGCCCCGAAAGTATAGCTGCTATCGGCATTTTATCATATGTCCGGCTGACCCTCAGGAGAAATTCCTGATCTGAACCTATTTCCTCAAAAAAACCGTAGTAGAGATTCATATCCACAGTTTCGTGATTCCCCCTGAGAAGGACTATATGCTCAGGGTCTTCAAGCTTCAACCGGAAAAGCCTTATAAGAACTTCGGTACCTTGCGGTCCTCTGTCCACATAATCCCCGAGAAAAAGAAGATTTTTACAATTTATTTCTTCCCTTCTTTCTATTAAGAATTCGAGGGCCTGCAAATCCCCGTGAATATCCCCAACAATCATTATCTGCTCGGAATCAATTCGAAGCACGGCAGGTTCCGACTCAAACATACGGTTTATTTCCGGGAGAAGGAGAAGAAGTTCTTCTTTTGCGGCAATTTTACTGGAAACCTTTCCTGATACCACGGGATCACCTCTCTTCAAGGGCCTCTCAGGGAGGCCTATCTGGAAATACTTTTATACTCTTTTCTAGGGAAGCCAATCTGAATCGTTCTGTTATATACGAGAGGGAATTTTTATGCGATAAACATTTTCCAAGCCTCAAAGAGAAATTTTTTCAGCACTCGCATATGCCATCAGGTTCTCAATTTTCGTTTGTGAAGGCAGGCTTATAAATGCCAAAGTCTAAAATCAAGTATTAAATAAGCTTAAAATCCAGGCAATTAGAAGTCCAGACAGCCAGGAATCAATGAATTAAAAGTCCGGTCAATTAAAAACCCAGTAAACTAAAACCCAGTAAATTCAAAATCCAGTAAATTCAAAATCCAGTTAACTAAATTGAATTATGAAAGTTTTTATCCGGGATATACAAGGGGGGCAGAATAGTGGAACTTGATATCAATGAGCAGGATCCTGAGGATATGGATCTTACAGATGTTGTGCTTGAATACGATGATGTTGTCTCTGCAATTTCAGTTCTGGAAAAGCGCAGAGAGGAGTTGAGAAATCGTATTCTCAATACCCTGACGGAAAAAGATATCGATATACTGAGAATAGGAAATGTGGAACTCAAGCGGCAGAAGGTTGAATGGAAACTCTGGCGCGTAAACAGATTAAAATCCTATCTTATGAAGAAGGATCTCTGGGACATAGTCGAATCGGTTGACAGGAGAACTCTAAGCAGATTGATAGAAAAGGGAATACTGACTGAAGAGGAACTTAAAGGTACATACGATGTAGAGACGCGATACAGTTTGCATGTAAGCAGGGTTTGAATAGTTGGGAAGAAGTTGCTCGTATGGGAAAGGAAGGAAGAGACAAAGGATCCGGATAAGGTCAGTTTCATGTGAGCAGGAATTGAATTAAATAGAGAGCCTTCAGGTGAAGATTCAGGGAGGAATAGTCCATCTAATCCTCTCTTTCCGGTTTCTCGATTTTTCTGAGTTCTGGTTAATTGATTATTTTTCGAGATCTTACAAAGTCAACTATTTATGTTTTATATTACTACAGTTATACAGCCAACTATTTATATCCAGCCGAGTAAAGTCTCTTTAGAGGTAAATTTCAGGAGGTTTTTAGGCATGGAGATTGATGCTGTAGACAAGCTGGTTTTTCATGTAATCGAAGAGGTTGCAGCCGCTAATTCTGACCTCGATAAGGTCATTGAGTTTGTCATTTTCTTCTCAACTGAGCATGCGCTTTCCCAGGAAATCCTGCTGAAACTTTCATCTATTTTTGGTAAAGACTCGATGTACAGGGAAAAATACGTAATTTCCAGAGCTTGTGCCTCGCTATTCTCAGGAAAAGCCCGGGAAGATACGCTTATGGAGGCGGGAAAAACGGCTTTTCTGCTGGGACTTGATGAACTTGCTGTACGGGAATTCAAAGAAATTCTCAAAGAGGATCCTGAAAATATCGAAGTGCTTTGCGCATACGGGACAGTTCTGGCGAGGAAGGAGGAAACCGATGCTGCACGAGTTCAGTACGAAAAGGCCCTGGAACTTAATCCTTTCCACGTAGAAACGCTTTGCAGCTACGGTTGCCTGCTTTACAGGCTCAAAAAAACTGACGAAGCCGAAGAAATGTACAGCAGAGCCTTGCTTCTTGACCGGGAGAATGTGAGCGCTCATTGCGGGTACGGGATTCTGCTTTCTAAACGCGGGGAAATAACTGAAGCAAGCTACCATTATACTCGAGCTCTTGAGCTTGAACCTGGCCATGTGGAATCCAATTTCCGCTATGCCCGTCTCCTTGAAGAAAAGGGAGAACCCCTTGATGCTGAAAAACATTACATAGTAGCCCTCAAAGCTGACCCTGAAAATCCACGCCCGCATCTTTTCTATGCCCGGTTGCTTGCAGAACACGGGTTTATTCATGGGGCAAGGGTACACTTCAGGTATGCTCTTAAACTGAATCCTGAAGATGTTGAGGCTCATTGCGAGTACGCCAGGCTGCTTGCAAGATTCGGACACAGGCACGAAGCTGAAGTCCAGTATAAAAAAGCCCTTGAGCTTGACCCCGGGCATTTCGGAACCCTGCACGGGTATGCGGATTTGCTAAAAGAAAAAGGGCAGTACGCAGACGCCGAAGAAATTTACAGGCAGGCTGAGTTATTTAAACGAAGTGCCTGGTAACCGGTCAATACAACCTCACCGGTTCAATTCCCATTTTTTCCATCAAGCAGGCAGGGATATCGAGTACCTCCAGGACCGAATCTATAATAATTCCGTCGGAAGTTGCCACAATCAGATTCTTTTCCGGATTTCCTCCCTCGGTTTTCAGCTCGAAATCCGCGATTTTTGAGGTTTTTGCCTCGCCTGAAATTCCGTATTCTTTCAGTTTGTAACGGATGAAACCTGCAAGCTCCCCACTCCGGCTTATCTGGGCGTCAAAAAGAAAAATGACTGAGTTCGGACCTGCTTCGGAAAGAAACTTGAGGACTGCATTGAGGGCTTCTTCGATATCTTCGGCCTGTTTTGCCTTGCTGAAATAGTAGCGGGTATCTCTTATGTAGCCATCGTCACAGAACCACATAGGTTCTTTTTTTAGCAGGCTGTCCATACTGAGAAGAACATTGTACCCATCAAGGAGAAGCTTCCTATCTTTTATGCCGTTGCAGGCAATTTTTTTATTGATCCTGGAAACTATCCTGTCCGGGGGCATAACCACCCTTGTGAGTATCTGTCGTTCTTCCAGGCTGAGCTGGAAATGGTCAGCCACGAAACGGATAGTCGAAAACTTGGGATAACCCCATCGGAGTATGCTCCGGATATCCCGCGCAGGCTTGAGTAATTTTTTTCTGAGCCGTTCTTCTTTCAGGCAGGGATCGGAAAAATCAGCTGAACTTTCATGCAGATCTCTCATTAACGGTTGTCTCCTTTTAGGAAGGGAGTTCTTTAAATGAGTGAAGATATATGTTATATATACATATCTGCACAAATAAAAATAATAATGTGTGATCTCAGGCCGTCGGTTTGCCTCTTTGGTTTTTGTTTCGGTTCTGTTCAATTTTATCTTGATTTTCAGCTGTGAGCCAACTCACGGTTCCGGCTGGAGGGTTATACTATGGAAGTATTATGGCTGGCTCAGGAAGAAGTAAAAAGTGTTATGGATATGAGTTCTGATATGCAGGTAGTGGAAAGAGCTTTCAGGCAGCACGGGCTTGGCAGGGTCCAGATGCCTCCCAAATCGTACCTCTATTATACGGCCTATAACGGGGACCTGCGGACAATGCCTGCATATCTTGAAGAAGAAAATATTACTGGCGTGAAAATTGTAAACGTCCACCCCGGAAATCCGGATCGTGGGCTTCCTACGGTAATGGCGCTTATTGTCCTTATTTCTCCGGAAACAGGCGCTCCGGTAGCAGTTATGGACGGAACCTATCTGACCGATATCCGGACCGGAGCCGCAGGGGGGATTGCCGCAAAATATCTGGCAAGAAAGGATTCGAAGGTTATAGGCCTGGTCGGGGCCGGAAACCAGGCAAAGACCCAGATCGAAGCTCTCTGCGATGTTTTTGAACCCGAACTGGTAAGAATCACTTCCAGGACAAAAGAAAGTTCTGAACAGTTTATCCGGGAAATGTCAGATATTACTCCCTGTGAAATCCGTTATGAAGACAGCATTGAGAAGGTCTGCAATTGTGATATCCTGGTCACGACCACTCCGACCAGAAAACCTATCGTAAAGGCTCAGTGGATCAAAGAGGGCACTCACATAAATGCAATCGGGGCGGATGCGATAGGAAAAGAAGAACTTGACCCCGAACTTTTACTTCGGTCCAAGGTAATTGTGGACGATATGGTCCAGGCGCTCCATTCCGGAGAAGTAAACGTTCCTCTCTCAAAGCACTACATTTCGGAAAACGATATCCATGCCCAGCTCGGCGAAGTGATCGCCGGCCTGAAACCGGGCAGGACAAGTGATGAGGAAATTACGATCTTCGACTCAACAGGCCTTGCAATTCAGGACGTTGCAAGCGCACACCTTGTTTATGAGAGGGCTATCACTAAAGGACTCGGCATGCAGGTCCGGATGTTCTGAAGCTCCCGATCCCGTCTCAGGAGGACGGTCCGAACTGTGCTCTAAAAATAGGCAATGTGCTGCCCTTTTCGCTCACCTCGTTCGCTCAAGAGGGTTAATTTATAATTAAAGATACTGAAGCGAGCTCAAGAGGGGTAACTATGGGTAAGAGAAACTATTTTTTACTCGCTGGGGATGGATAATTGGGAAAGTAATGCTGTTTTTCGCCCGCGCAGGCGAACTGATTTATAGCGTTAAATCTTTTCCGTTTCTTCAGTTTTCTCGCGACTACGAGATTTCAGTGATTTAAAACCAGAGATGGCACCTGTTAAAGTAGTGTAAGAAAAGGAGCACGGACACTGTCTTTTCGGATCTTTCTTCTTTCGTGGTGTGGAACCTGACTGGGAATTTTCTGTATTGAGCTGGTTTGCAGATATAGTGAATTAAAACCACCGAAAGTGAGGAAAATAGAGAATAAACAGGTTACAGGTATGCTTTCAGGCTTAGAAGTATGAGTGGACTCTTTCGGGCTTAGATATATAAGGGGACTTTAACATAAATGTTAAAATTTGAAACTATAGTAGAACAAATTCACAATGCATAAATAATTAACAACAAATTATTTATTATTGAGCGGTTTCTGGAGGCCGGTTATACCCTCCGCGAATACTGTACTTTATTCCCCAATAATATAGTTTTTAGTTCCGACTATTCCCAATACTCTCCTGAAACCGCTCAGTACTTTTTTTACCCCGATACTTCTTTTTTTCAGACTCCGATTATCTCGTAGACTTTTTCCATGTCAAGATTCTGCTCAACTACATTTGCGAGTTCTTCGTAGGCGTCGCTTTCGGTCATGGCATTTTCAGGCCTGTACTCAAGCCCTTTCTTTTCGTAGAGGTAGTGCATTAGGGCATTTCTTATATTCCTGTTGTCAAAAAGCCCGTGAAGGTAGGTGCCAATTACCAGGCCGGCCTCGTCGATTGCACCGTCATCCCCGAATATGTTACGGTAGGAGTCGGTTATCCCCATATGGATTTCATATCCTTTTATTTCCTCCCCGTCTATAGGGGCCAGTATCGGGCCGTAAGCATTCACTTTCTTCGTGACCTGGATTGTTCTCTTTTTGTATTCTCCGAACTTTGTTCCGATATCCAGAAGTCCAAGGCCTTCGAACTCCGCTTCGACCCCGTTTTCGACCCCGGAATCATAAATTATCCTGCCAAGCATCTGGTAGCCGCCACAGATCCCGAAAATCGGAACTTTTCCCTTAAAAGCCTGAATTTTTCCGGCCATCCCGCTTGCCTTAAGGTCGAGCAGGTCATTAACCGTATTCTTTGTGCCCGGGATCATGATCGCGTCCGGGGTTCCGAGGTCTTCGTCAAGCTCTACGTAGCGGATTTTAGCAAATCCTTCAAGGGGTTCGAAGTCCGTAAAATTCGAGATCCTGGGCAGGCGGATAACCGCGATCTCGATATCTTTTTCGTTTTTTACGCCCTCTTTATCCTCAAGCGAGACCGAATCCTCCGAGGGGATATTGAGCTTGAAATAAGGAAGGACTCCAAGCACCGGGATGCCTGTTTTTTCTTCAAGTTGCTTCAGGCCCGGCTTCAGGATTTCCAGGTCGCCTCTGAACTTATTGATTACAAATCCTTTGACATTTTTCCGTACATCCTCGGGAAGAAGTGCAACTGTGCCGTAAAGGCTTGCAAAAACGCCTCCTCTTTCTATATCTCCAACAAGAATTATGGGAGCCTGCGTAAGTCTTGCAGTGCCGACGTTTACGATATCCCTTTCGTAAAGGTTAATTTCGGCAGCCCCGCCTGCTCCTTCCATGACAATAATATCGTGTTCCTTGCAAAGTCTTTCGAGAGCCCCTTCGAGGACTTCGTTCATCTCTGCAATGGAATCGTAGTACTGGCCTGCGCTTCTGTCAGCATAAGGTTCCCCCAGCAGGATTATCTGGGAAACGCAGTCTCCTTTGGGTTTTAGAAGGACAGGGTTCATATCGGCAGTGGGCTCGGTGCCTGCGGCTTTTGCCTGGATTGCCTGGGCAATTCCGATTTCCTTTCCGTCCTTTGTGATCCAGGAATTGAGGCTCATGTTCTGAGCCTTGAAGGGGGCAACCCTGTATTCTCTCGATAGGATCCTGCATATGGCAGTCACGACTGAACTCTTCCCAACATGGGAGGCGGTTCCCAGGATCAAAACGCTTTTCTTTTCCATTTTTACCACACCTTCTGCTCGAGCACTTATTTTTTAACACTTACTTTTATATTTTTTAATAAATTGGCCGTTATTTTTCTCCTGAGGATGCAAATCAAGTAAACTTGTTTATTTTTAATATTTATCCTCTTATACTTTAACTAAAGAATAAATAGTTTCGGATTCACCACAGGTTTTGTTTATCTACTTAAATAGCTGACCGGATTTCAGGCTTTTTATCTTCTCAAGCTTTATTTCTTATTTCAACCTTTAATTTCAACCTTTATCTTCTTTAGGACTTACGCGGTTGAGGAATGAAATCAAGTACATGTGGCCCCATCATAATTCTTGAGATTTAGACAGTTAAGTTTTACTGTTGCTGTTTTTCAGTTCAACCGCGTAAGTCCTATTCTTATCAAGCTTCATTTTCTTATTTCAATCATTATTTTCTCGTTTCAGGCTTTGTTCCCTGATTTTGCCTCTGCCTTGCGTGCTTTTTTCTACTTCCCATCCTTGATCGGGTTTTATCTTTTCTCCTTAAACCGAAAAACTTGTTTTTCTCGCTACATTTCTTTTAAATAACATCAAAACAATCTTTTTGGTAATCGAATCGGGGAAAAAAGACAATGAAAGCCGCGCTTTTCTTATTTATTTTATTTATCATCTCAGCCACTCCAGCGTTTGCAGCAGATGGCTCTCCTGCCGGAGAAGCGAATACGGCTCGCATAGCCGAACTTTATAGTGACCTTGAGTCCTTTGACGTGACTCTTTACTCGACCCAGCCAGAAGAAAATCTGAGTCTTGAGGCACTTCTTGTAAGTTCCGAAGGGACGCATGAGAAAACGCTTGACAGGCAGGTGCTTTTAGCTGGCAGCCTTCCTGCAAATATCAGAGCCACGAAGGTTGGTTTCTGGAATGTCAGCAATCCCGAACGTGGATCTTATACTCTGAGGGCCAGGCTTCTTGAGGGAAAACAGGTTATCTCAGAGGCGGAATATAACTTTGCTTATGGCAGCAATTCTGCGTCAAGGCTGCAGGTCAACGATCTGGTCCCTAACTCCCAGGGAATGAGTGTTGCACTTTCTCCAAAAGAAGCCTCACTTTTTGATATCGAATATATGCTTGTAAACGGCTCGGATGTCGTTTATACGACAAGAACTGAAAAATTATCGCTTACCAGCACTCCGGATGTCTTTTCTGCTCTCTGGGGCACGCTTCTTGAGAATAATAAGGAATATGTGGGCAGGGTCAAAATTCAGGTCTATTCCCCCCAAAGGGAATTTATAAGCTCAACCGAGCGGTTCACTGCCAGGAATGATGCTGAGATTACCGACATCTACGAAGATGAAACCGGAGCGAGCGCAACAGTTTTCGGGCGTTCCCAGGTGCCTTTTGAAGGAGACCTTGTCTTCTCTGTATATGAACTGGCTGGGGCTTCAGGAAATGGAAACTCCGGGCTGGTAGAATCCACCCGAGCAAGGGTTCCAGTGCTCCTGAATAACGATGATGAGACCGTTGAGGTTGCCTGGAGCCAGAGGCTTTCGGAAGGAGTCTACAGGCTTGAGATCGAGCTTCTTGGAAACGACGGTGACATTATTGAGCGCAGGGAAACTATAATTCAGTCCGACCTTTCCCCGGTTTCAAATGTGAGCCAGGTAAACGATTCTGACAATGGGACAGTAACTCCGGATGAGAATGATGAAGACGGCGTTCCTGGGTTTCCTTCAGTTGCAGGAATTACAGGGCTTATTGTGGTGTCGGTTTTTTTGAGGAGGATTCGAAGCTGAATCCCGTCATTTTACCTGTGGGCAACATTTGAGGTGTATAGGTTCATGGTTATCCTGATGCGTATCGTGTAAAATGAATTCAAAGAAAAATAAGTTCAAAGAAAAATAAGTTCAAAAAAACATAAGTTCAAAAAAACAAAGTTCAAAGAAATACAAGCTCAAAGAAATACAGGCTCAAAGAGACATAAACTGAGAAAAGAAACTGCAAATTAAATGTAACAGGAAACCTTAGAAACAGAGCTGTGAACCAATGCGCTACGAACTTTTTATTTCGCTCAGGCAGATTAGGGAAAGAAGATTCCAGACAATTCTTTCAGTTGGAGCTATAGCTCTTGCCGTTATGGTACTTACTGTTTCCCAGGCGCTTATGGTTGGTTTCACGGGCGAACTCTATAGCACTACAGTGAATAAACTTCCTCATGTTTCGGTATCGCCGCAGGAAGGTGAAGACTATATTTACCTTTACAGGACCCTTGTTGACGAGATTGGAAAAATCGAAGGGGTTTCTGCAATTTCTCCCTTTCTTACGGGAGAAGCTTCCTTCAGGTTCAAGACAAATTCCCTTAATGCCGAGCTGAAAGGCGTTCTCCCTTCACAGGAGAACAGTATCAGTGCTATTGAAGCCGATATGGTGGAAGGGGATTTCAGGGAGCTTGAATATTCCAGGAACACGGTAGTAATTGGCTCGAAGCTGGCAGATAAGCTTGAGGTTAATATCGGCGATTCCCTTGATGTATCTTTTCCCAATGCAAATCCGCTTTCCCTGAGGGTTGTCGGGATCTTTCATACCGGCTCTCCTCTGGACGAATCTCTTACTTATACTTCCCTGGATACCGCTCAGGAGTTCTATAATGTTCCGGACGTGATTAACGGACTTTCTGTCAGGCTTGAGGATTTTAACAGGGATAGGGAAGTCGCTGCCGAGATCGAAAAAACAGGCTATGAGGCAAGAGGCTGGACCGAAACAAATCCCGAAATCCTCAGGACTATTGCCATTGAAAGTACCTCCAATAGCGTCGTGCTCGGCCTAATTGTCGTAATCGCTTCTTTCGGCGTGGTCAGCACACTGAATCTGACGGTTATCGGCGCAACACGCCAGATAGGTATGCTTCGCGCGATGGGTGCCACCGTTTCAAGTATCCGGAAAATTTTCCTTCTTCAGAGCGGCATTCTCGGTCTGCTGGGAGCTCTCGTCGGTACCCTGACAGGGGTTGCAATAGCTTTGGCAATAGGACAGTATGAAATTCCCGGGGCTTCTTCTGAGCTCTACGGCGGCCTTACCACCATTCCGATCATAGTTCGCGTCCGGGATATTCTATTCATTATTGTCGCGGTTTTTCTTCTTAATTTAATTGCCGGGATCTATCCTGCCCAGCAGGCAGCAAAACTCGATCCTGTAAAGGCTATAAGCTCAAGATGAATCTATTAAATTATTGTTAGTGAATCCATTTGATTATAATTAGTCGGCCCGACCAGTTAGTATTGATGAGTGTATTTGGTCGAATGTATTTGGTCGAATGTATTGATTAGTAGATAAATTCAAGTATTATCGGTGAATCCACCTGATTATTTTTAAGCAGTTCACTTCACAGTAAGGATAAGTAAAATTAGAAATAGTAAAATTAGAAATACTTTAAAGACCTTTATAATGTATATATAGGTTTTTTCCTCTTTCATTTTTCCGTTTTTGCACTTTCCCTCTAAATAATTTACTCCAGCAAAAAAAATTGGTAACGCGGTTAAAATAATCGTTCTCGTTAAACATTTCAACGTCAACCAATATCCCTCCGGGTTTAAAATTTAATTCCCGTTAATTATATATCGTTTTTAGTCAATGTTTACATACTAAAGCATAGCGAACAAAAGCGAATAAAAGACCTTGTGCGGAATTCTCATCAACTGATCACTGTATGAGAATTCTATTTTCCTATTTTTTCGATTTCGTATAAAATTGCTGTAATCTTTTTATATCTTCTATTGAGATCCTGGTGATCTATTTTATACTGATTTTCTCAATAACTCTCCTTTATATCAAAATTTTATAATTTTTTCGTTATATATTGGTATCGGTTACCTTTTGATTTATTTATTCTCCTTAGGACTTACGCGGTTGAGGAATGAAATCAAGTACATGTGGCCCCATCATAATTCTTGAGATTTAGACAGTTAAGTTTTACTGTTGCTGTTTTTCAGTTCAACCGCGTAAGTCCTACTCCTTTAACTTGTCGATTCTCTTTTATATCAGAAAAAGGCAGCAGGAACAGGCTTCCGGCAGGACATATCTGTAACATATTTTAATTCCGGACACACAACGCAAATATTTATATTGATTGGCAGATATTTATGATGTAATGGAAGACAGTAAAGAATACCAGCTTTACCTTCAAGCCCTGGATAACGAAATATCTGCATGGGGAAGGAGAACGGCTATAAGGCAGCTCTGTGACTGTAAAACTGAGGAATCTCTATACTATCTGAATGAGCTTATAGTTGACAGACATTGTCTGGTGCCTGATTGGCTCAAAAGGATCGCAAGAGAGTACTACGTATCTCTATGCCTTGAATTTCTCTGATATTGAGCTTTTAATGAGTCCGGTTTTCTAAGGGACCTTTTGAAAAAGATAAATATCTGCTAAAAAATAATAATAAATTTACTTAAGAATAACAATGCATTTACTTAAAAGGCCGTACTAAAATGAGGCCGTATTAATAATATCGTACTATTTCTCTCCTGTTTTTAGATAACCTCTTTTTCCAAATCTGAAATTTCCGGTTTATCCGGAGTTTGAGGGCTTGCAATTACCTAAGGTTTATATGCAATTACCTCAATTCTTTGATAACTCTCAGGAACCATTAAGCTTAGCTACAGGCTTACTTTACCCGTGAGTTCCCGCCTCTGGTTCCTGTTATGATGAATTTATCTTTGTTAAAACTCAATTAATTTAATTATCGAATTTGGTTTTTATAAGTTTTAAACCTTAGTTTGATGAATTATTTAAGGATGGATTGGACAATGGGCAGGGATACTGGAAAAGTTTTAGGGGGCCCGGCAATAGCCTTGGTGGCCATAGGAGCAATATTAGATGTTATTTTATTCTATTTCATGTTCAAATTTGCCGACGAGGAAAACCTGTTTATGGTTCTCTTAACAGCAGCGCTGATAGGAATTATCGCACTGGGAATTGCTAAAGGTCTTGTTTCTATATCCAGGCGTAACTATGGTAAATAACCAGTAAACAAGTAACTTCGAATAATGTCAATTAAATACGACCCATACTGACTGAATAATACTAAATAGCGTCCAGATTGGGCTAAATGATGGCTAAATGTATCAAGTAGTCCAAAAGCATAAAATAATTCCAATAGCGCCAAATAATGACTGAGTAATGGCTAATAATGACTAAGATGAGAACAATTAATATATTGAGGATAAAAATAAGTACTATTCCAGTTTTATTTGTTCCCATTAATCTCTATTCTTTCTTCACTCAAGGTTCGATTTAGGCTCTTGAGAGGTTTTTCTTCTAAAATCTTTTAATTTTCTGGCTGATATGATACAGGCATTTGTGGAGTCGGTTACAGGCGCAGTGAGATTTTCTTTTAATGAAACTAATCTTTAGTTTCCTTATATCCCTTTCTTAGAGTTTTTTGCGGATTTACTTAAAATAATATGAAGGTTAATATGTTACCTCAGTTTAAAATTTAATATTTACGTTTACTAATTACATTTACTAATTACATTTACTATTTACATTTAGTATTTACATTTACTATCTACATTTACTATTTACACTTATTATTAATCTACCAGAGTTTTTCAGGCTGGACTGTCAGTTTCCAGGTGAGGAAACAAACCGAAAGTCCGGATTCAGGGGAAACAAATTATAGTGACAAATTTACAATTATAATAAGAACGAAACGGAAGGAGTTTACTCATGCAGTTGAAGCTGGAACATTTTAATATAAAAATAGGGCAGCACAAAGTGTTGCTAAATATTGCCGATGCGAAAGAACTGGGAGTTAATCCTGGGGATAGGGTCCGTATCCGCGGGCATCAAAGCCTTTCTGCCATTGTGGACACAACGGATGATATGGTTCCTCCGGGTACGCTGGGAGTTTTTTCCGAAGTATTCGAGCACTTCCTGGATTGGGATAAGCCGGTCGAAGTCGTTCCGGCATTCCGTTCAAAATCTGCATCCGTTATCAAGAAAATGATGGATAAAAGACCTGTTGTGCAGGATGATATCAAAACACTCGTGAACGATATTGTGGAGGAAAATCTCAGTGATATCGAACTCTCGGCTTTTATAACATCTTCTTATATTCACGGAATGACGGATGATGAGGTCGAATGGCTGACAAGGGCTATGATCGAGAGTGGCGATACAATCGAATTTGATACTCATCCTATAATGGACAAACACTCGATAGGAGGAGTGCCCGGAAATAAAATTTCTCTTCTGGTTGTCCCTATTATCGCTGCAAATGGGCTTCTCATCCCGAAGACGAGTTCCAGGGCGATTACAGGAGCAGGCGGAACTGCTGACCTAATGGAAGTGCTCTGTCCTGTAGAGTTCAGCTCCCAGGAAGTCAAAGAGATAACCGAAAATGTCGGGGGTGCGCTTGTCTGGGGCGGAGCCACCAATATTGCGCCTGCGGATGACAAACTCATAAGGGTCGAGTACCCTCTCTCCATTGATCCTTACTACCAGATGCTTGCCTCAATTATGGCAAAAAAGGGAGCTATAGGAGCCGACAATGTGGTAATGGATATTCCTGTCGGGCCAAGTACAAAAGTTCCAACTGTTCAGGATGGGCAAAAACTTGCAAGAGACCTGATTAACCTTGGGCACAGGCTTGGAATGAATGTCGAGTGTGCAATTACCTACGGCTCCTCACCCATTGGAAGAAAAGTAGGCCCCTCTCTGGAAGTCCGGGAGGCTATGAAAGTGCTGGAAAGCATGGAAGGCCCAAATAGTCTCATTGAAAAGAGTGCCGCCCTTGCGGGCATCCTGCTCGAGATGGGAGGTGCTGCTCCAAAAGATCGCGGAAAGGAAGTTGCACTTGAAACCTTGCGGAGTGGAAAAGCTCTCGAAAAAATGAAACAGATCATTGAAGCTCAGGGAGGAGACCCGAACATTACATCCAATGACATTCAGGTGGGGCAATACACAGCGGACATCTTTGCTTCTGCAGATGGGTATGTCATCGAATTTGACAATAAATGGATAATTGAGATTGCCAGACTTGCAGGTGCTCCTAATGACAAAGGAGCCGGAGTTTCTATCCATAAGAAAATGGGTGAGTCAGTTAAAAAAGGAGACTCGATCCTTACGATTTATGCTGAAAAAGAGTTCAAGCTTGAAACCGCATTGACAACGGCCCAGAGAACAAACCCGATAGTTGTTGAGGGCATGCTTCTGAGGAGAATTCCCGGAACTTATGGGTTCCAGTAATCCTCTCTCATTTTTTTCAGTGAAATCCTTTAATACCTTGCAGGGTTTTAGCACGAGCATGAAAAGGATTGTTTTGCTGCGCCTTGGGCATCGGCCGGAAAGGGATAAAAGAATCACCACCCACGTAGGCTTAACTGCCCGGCTGCTCGGTGCAGAAGGTATGCTCCTTGCCTCGGACGACCCCGGGATAGTACATACGCTTGAGGATGTCGTCAGGCGCTGGGGCGGGGATTTCTATGTTAAGAATAACGTCAACTTCAAACAGGAAATCCGGGAATGGAAAGCTACCGGCGGAAAAGTCTGCCATCTTTCGATGTACGGGGTTAATCTTCCCGGCGTCACTGACGAGCTTAAAAGTTGTGGCAGGCTTATGATTGTCGTAGGAGCTGAGAAAGTCCCTCCGGAAATTTACCAGCTTGCGGACTGGAACGTTGCAGTTGGAAGCCAGCCCCATTCCGAAGTTGCTGCGGTTGCAATTACCATGGACAGGATTGCAGATGACGAGCCACTTGAAAGGAAGTTTCCAGATGCCGAATTAACAATCGTGCCTGCAGAAAGGGGTAAGCAGGTTGTAGAAAATATCAGGGACTGAGCCGACATAAAGGATTAAGCCAAATCCTTTTTCACTTTCTTAATTTCCGCTTTCTTGTTTTCATAATACTTAGTCCTTTAATTCTTCAAAATTTCTGTTTCAATTCTTTAAAAGATTTGTTTGAATTCTTCTAATATTTGCCTAAACTTCTCATAATTTTTTACATCCTTCTAATTTGTTGCTTTCTCGTTTTTATTCTTTATCTGTGTTTTTGATGGCAGATTTCTTTTAATAATATAATATAATGCGATCAAATTTATTATTACGATTTATAAGAAAAGTGTTAAATATAAGTTCTACATAAATTAAAATGTCTACAGACAGACAAGTTCCTCCTGCTTAAGCAGTATCCGGATTCTTCCGTTTCCGTTCCGCCAGAAGGGGATAATAGGTGTGAACTCATAACGGTTCCGGAAAATTGTGTTAAGACCCGGTACATGGATGCAGGGGCGGAAATATTTTTTTGTTCAAATTTCTCGCTTTCCGGGCATCCTATCCGGCGATTTTATCTTTTTATCCCTTTCAGCTCTCTTAACCGAATAAACCTGGCCCTTATTTGAGCCTGGCCTTTATCCGGGTAAATTTCAATCCTTACTGAATAATTTTCAGTTTTTAATTTAATAAACTTCAGTTATTAACTGTGTAAACCCAAGTCAAGGTTTTCAACTTCACCAGACATTCTGAGAAACGAATAGAAGTGCATAACTTAAAATAGTAATAGAAAATAAGAGTTTGTGACCTTTATGGATTCAGTAGTGCAGGAAATATGTTTTCTAGCTGGAGGTATAGCTCTTCTCATACTCCTCCCACTATTGTTGAATCTTTGTAAAATTAGGCTCCTTTCATATTCCATGAAGCTTTGCAGCTGGATCTGCGGGATGGCAATAAGTTCGGACAGCCCGTGGGTTAAAATGCTTGTGCTTCATCTTGTTTTTTCAATTCGGCTTCTCATGTATCTTGCTATCGTTTCTCTCGAACAGGTAGATAAGCTGACTGCCAGAGGATTTTTAAAGCATTATGTGTCAGGTACCAGAATTGTCCTCTCTGAGCATATACTTTCTTTCCTTCACTCTCCGGAAGAAATTGAAAGGCATGTTCTCAGCCTTGAAGCTAAGCCTGTAAGCAGAAAAGATCAGCATTTGAAGAAATGAATTTTTGAAGAAACAAATCCTTTAAGTAAATTCTCTAAACCCTTTTTTCTATTCCTTCCATGCACTCTACTAAACAATAAAATTGACTGGAAAATTTCGGCTTTTTCCTGCATTTTGAGCCGCAAATATAATTACTGGCTCTTTCGAGGTAAATGGTAACGTTGTACGTTTTATATAGCTAGAGAATAGATTTCGTCCGGACGATTTATGGTCCACTGGCGTTTGTGCCGGGAAGTTTCAAATAGCGGGTTCCCTTATCTCTAGAGTTGAGAAGAGTGCGGCAATGAACATAACATTAATCGGGATGGCAGGAGCGGGAAAAAGTACTATTGGAAGAGTACTTGCAAAGCGCCTTGGATATACTTTTATCGATGTGGATCACCTGATCACGGAAAATACCGGAATGTCCCTCCAGGCCCTGATTGATAAAGAGGGGGATTCGGCTCTTATCAGGTTTGAAGAAGAGGCTATTCTCAGGCTCGAGCAGATGAACGGCTGCATTATTTCCCCTGGCGGGAGCGTAGTTTATTCCGAAAAAGCCATGGGACACTTAAAAGAAATCTCAAAAATAATTTTTCTGGACGCTCCCTTCAGAAGCATTGTAAGAAGGCTTCCCAATGCAAGAAAAAGAGGCATAGTAGGACTCAGGGATCGGAGCCTGAAAGAGCTTTTTGAAGAAAGGATGGTCCTGTACCGGAAATATGCCGATTTTTCAATAAAACTTAAAGGAAGAGAGAATATTCAGGAGATTGCTGAAAGAGTTGTTGAACTCTATTTTAAAGAAAATACCTGAGATTTATAATTTAGAACTGTTTATGTAAGAATTCAGAGTCGTTTATATGAATACTCAGTTGTGTTTTGTAAAGTTGCTTTTTCCTGATCTGGCTTTTCGATTTATCTTGCGCTGAGTTTCTTTTATATCATTGAATTTTTTTACATTATACAACCTTAAAAACGGTTCACTTTGACAGAAACTTTAATTTCAGGACATCTTCCATTAAGAACAGTTTATTTAAGAACAGTTTACATTATGGGCAGTTCACGGAGCTGGCTTACTTTAAAACAGTAGTTTAATTTATTAGCTATCAGGTCTTCAATCTGAGTAAAATCTTTCAATTAATAACATTTAAGCATCGGCCTGCAGGAAAAAAGGTCCGAGCGGCAGGAGATATAGAATGGCATCAAGTCGTTTCATTATTGCGGTTATAGGCAGCGACCGGGTAGGAATTGTTGCCAGGATCACTACTGTGATGGCAAATTTCAATGTAAATATTGTCGATATCAGTCAGACTATCATGCAGGGCATCTTTACCATGATTATGCTTGCAGAAGCCCCACAGGAAAATTTTGACCTTGCGGCTTTTCAGGAGGCTATGGGTGCCGAAGGAAAGAGCCTTGGAGTCGAGGTCAAGGTACAGCATGAAGACGCATTCCGCTTCATGCACAGGATCTGATCCGGGAAACTAATCGAATCTGAAAAACTAATCTGATCTGAATAAGAGGGAACTCTAATGCTTATAAACCCGAATGAGATCCTGGAAACAATCCAGATGGTCAGAATGGAACATCTCGATATCAGGACCGTAACAATGGGCATCAGCCTGAGGGACTGCAGCCATCCTGATATTGAAGTTTTCAATGAGAATATTTACGAAAAAATAACCGGCCGCGCAAAAGAACTTGTGCGCACAACGAACGAGATCCAGAGCCTCTACGGAATTCCGATAATCAATAAGCGAATCTCAGTAACTCCAATAGCCGTAGCAGCCGAAAGTTGCAGGTCTCCTGATTTCGTTTCCGTTGCAAAAACTATGGATGAAGCTGCAAAAGACGCACAGGTGGATTTTATAGGAGGTTTCAGTGCCCTTGTCCACAAAGGCGCAACCGGTGGAGACCTGAAGCTTATCAATTCCATTCCGGAAGCTCTTGCAGGCACGGAAAAAGTCTGCTCGTCGGTAAATGTTGCTACCACACGAACCGGAATTAATATGGATGCAGTCGGCCTGATGGGCGGCATCATAAAAAAGACTGCAGATCTGACTGCGGATAGGGATGGGATAGGCTGTGCCAAGCTTGTAATCTTTGCAAATGCCCCTGAAGATAACCCTTTTATGGCAGGAGCTTTTCACGGTATAGGTGAACCCGAGTGCGTTATCAACGTTGGGGTCAGTGGGCCGGGCGTTGTAAATGCTGCAATCCGCGAGCTTCAAAATCCGAATCTTACGGAGATTTCGGAGACCATCAAAAAGACGGCCTTTAAAATAACCCGTATGGGCGAAATGGTAGGCCGGGAAGTTTCGCGGAGGCTTGGAGTCGAATTCGGAATCCTTGACCTCTCCCTGGCTCCGACGCCTGCAATCGGGGACAGCGTTGCTGCAATTCTGGAGGCAATGGGGCTTGAGCGTTGCGGGGCTCACGGAACAACTGCAGCTCTTGCTCTTCTGAACGATGCCGTGAAAAAAGGCGGAGCGATGGCTTCCTCTTCGGTAGGTGGCCTGAGTGGGGCTTTTATCCCGGTCAGTGAGGACGCAGGCATGATAGAAGCTGTCAGGGTCGGTGCCCTTAGCCTGGAAAAGCTCGAAGCTATGACCAGCGTCTGCTCAGTCGGCCTTGATATGATCGCAGTCCCGGGTGATACTCCTGCTTCCACCCTTTCGGCTATTATCGCTGACGAGATGGCAATAGGAGTAATAAACAGAAAAACCACGGCAGTAAGGATCATCCCAGCACCTGGTAAAGGAGTCGGCGACTCCGTAGAGTTCGGCGGCCTGCTCGGAAATGCCCCTATTATGCCGGTAAGCGCTTTCAGTTCCGAAGTTTTTGTAAAACGGGGAGGGAGAATTCCGGCTCCTATCCAGTCACTTACGAACTGAAGTAATGGACTGAACTATAAACTAAATAATGGAGTAAATAACGGACTAAGTAATGGACTGAAGTAAGAACTGAAGTAAAAACCGGAATAATCGACTGAAATAGCGAATTGAAATATTATCCGAAGAACAGGTAATCCCCTATATATTCCAGTTTTCTCAAGGACATTGATGCCTTTCAGGACAGGTGGATCAAGCCGGTAAACCCGGCAACTTATTTTTTTCTTTTTCGGGAGAGGGTCGATCCGTTACCAGTTTCTTTCCAGTATGGAAGTTACTGAGTTTTGCGATGGGATAAAAATTCTCAAAAATTATCCGGGCTTAAAAATTTGCGTTCGAGAATAATATTTGCTTGAAAGCAATTTTTCGTATAATTAATTTAAAATAATTTACGCTACTCGTATATTCTGGAGTAGGGGACAAACCGGGGTATCATTTGGATAAACAAACCTCCGGAGGCCGCTGATCCATCTCTTCGAATAAACGTGTTTGGGGGAGCATAGTATTTTCGGAGAGGCTGTATTGGGGGATGCAGTGAACGGATTCGGCGCCTCTGGACTTCTTCTTACCATTCTTTTTGATTTATTATTCTTCTTTATGAAGGTTCCTGGTTTACATGTGATGAAGTATTCGATGGAAAACACTGCAAGATTCTTGAAAAAATACAGGGTTCTTGAGGAAATTAAGGAAATTCAAAGTCCGGAATTCGGGTTGAAAGCAGTTTCCCGGACCTTAAGGAGGCGTAACAATGAGTAGAACTGCACCGAAAACCTATATCACCTCGGGACACAGCGCCTGCCCGGGCTGCTGTGATATTTTTGCTGCAAAATTCACACTCATGGGAGCAGGTCCCAACAGTATTATTATTAACCCAACTGGCTGTCTTGAAGTCACAACTACGCCTTTTCCGTTGTCTTCGTGGCAGGTTCCCTGGATCCATTCCCTCTTTGAAAATGGAGCCGCAGTGGCTTCAGGCATTGAAGCTGGCTTAAAAGCCCTCGGCAAAAAGAAAGATATCAAGGTTATAGTTATTGCAGGCGACGGCGCTACAATGGATATAGGCTTCGGGGCCATTTCAGGCGCTTTTGAGCGTGGGCACGACTTTACCTATATCTGTATGGACAACGAAGCCTATATGAATACGGGAGCCCAGCGCAGCAGTGGAACGCCCTTCAATGCAAGCACCACAACCACTCCGGCCGGGAAAGTTTCCTTCGGAAACCCGTTCCCTAAAAAGGATATGCCTGCTATCATGGCAGCCCACGGCTCTCCTTATGTAGCCACAACCTCTATAGGTTTCCCAAGGGACATGATGCGTAAGGTCAAGAAAGCCACTGAAATCGTGGGCCCGACCTACGTCCATGCCCACGCCCCCTGTACAACAGGATGGGGCTTTGATACCTCCAAGACCCTGGAGATTGCTAAACTAGCAGTCGAAACTTGCCTCTGGCCCCTGTACGAAATGGAAAACGGGGAGATTACCCATGTCAGAAAGGTTAAAGATCCCAGACCGGTTGAGGAGTACCTGAGAATCCAGAAAAGGTTCAAACACCTCTTCACAATGGAAGGCGGTGAAGATGAAATAATGAAGATCCAGGCGGGTGCGGACTGGAACATAAAACACTTCGGGCTTCAGTGAAAAAATGCACTTCGGGCTTCAGTAAGAACTGAGGTTTTAAACTGGGTTTTACTTTCTTTCTGGCTTTACTTTTCAGCTTCTAAGTTCTTCCAGCCTGCAGGCATTTTGAACCGGTTTCACACTCCGGATTGTCTTTATTCCAGGTGTTCTGTATTTACCTGGTAACCGATCTGGCGTTTAGAGTTTTTCCTTATTTGCAGGCGCTTTTGAATCTGTCTGGCACTTAAAATTTTTATTCCGAATCTACCCAGAGCGCCCTCATCATTTCCCTTATTGCTTCTATCTTTTTTATATTAACTTCATCATTTACTATATCAAGCTCATTGAAAGACTCAAGGGCTATCTTAGCCGCAATTGAGGCATCGTTCAGGTATCTGCTTCCTGCATTGGTCACAATGGTCTGGAGGGCGGAGGCTGCCTGGAGAACCGCATTTTCCATATCTTCTTCTTCTGCGCTTTTTCCAATCTCTTCAATAGAGCTTGCGATACTTCTCACCGTATTCTGGAGGTTTTCCTGCATGGCTGCGGCAGCCATTTCCTGAAGCATAAGCTCTACTCCCACGGCAGCCTCTTCGAGGCTTCTCTGAGCCGTAAGTTTTCCAACACCCCCAAGACATGAGATGCATATTGCAGTGTTTTCCGAAAGATCGGGAAACTTCATCCTGGCAACCGCTTTTCCGATCTCTCCAAGCCCGATTACGACTGCTATGGTTTCTCTTTCCCGGTTAAGGAGAGCTGCCGTATTCCCGCTCTTCCCGAGCACTGAGGCCGCAAGCCTGGCTACCATTTCCATCTGGTGTTCGGCAGCCGTTTTTCCTATAGCTCCAAATGAAAGTAACACCCGGACAGTTGTGCCCTGCAGATCCTGCTCCACGGAACACTGCAGCAGCCTTTCAAGGGCGCGGATAGCATTTATTGCGGCATTTTCCATTCCCTGGAGGGCAGCAGCCTTTCCGATTTCCTTTATGGAAACCACCATTTTTTCAGCTTCTGGCTCCTTTCTCTCCTTCAGATAGCCTGTGCCGCTTTCGGTGAGATAATTAAGGGCCTGGCTCACTCCTTCGTCAAATCCCTCATTAATGGAATTAAACCCTAGATTTACCATTTTGTCTTCTTCTTTTGAAAACATGGCATAGGACTCCTTTTTGGCGGCACTCTTTCTTATATGAGACTCGCGAGAAGAGCTTTAATAAATATTTTCTTAAAAATTCTTTTATTCTCGTCAATCCCGGCCCCGCTTTATTTTTCATACTTATTTTTCAGATACTCTTGATTTATGGCTTCCCTGATTCAAATATTTTCAGGTAATCAGGTGAGCTTTCAGACGAATTAATAAGCCATTAAATTGATAAATTCATTAGATTAAATTAATAAATTCGTTAGATTAAATTGATAAACTTGTTAGATTAAATTGATAAATTCGGTAGAAACGATGTTAGCTTCTACTATCAGGTGTCTCTCGATACGACTACCCGCAGGCTATAAAACAGGCAGCAGAAGGCGATTTATCTGTGGAGGAAATGAAAGTGCAGTCTAAACAATCCCGGTGCCAGGCAGAGAAGACCTCATTCAGGTGTGAGCTTATAAGCTTTAATGAGGTCCTGCGGCTTTCCAAACTTCTTGCCCGCAAAATTAAGGCTTCCGGTTATATGCCTGACCTGATCGTAGCCATAGGGAGAGGAGGCTATGTGCCTGGAAGGCTGGTTTCCGATTTTTTGCTCTTTAATGACCTTACCTCAATGAAGATCGAGCATTATGCAAGAGCTGCAGACATGCAGGAAGAGGCAAGGATAAAATTCCCTATTCCTGTGGATATAACCGGAGAAAAAGTCCTGATTGTCGATGATATAACCGACACTGGCGAGACACTCGACCTTGCAGTGGATTACGCCCTGAGCCTGAAGCCCGCAGATGTCAGGACTGCAGTACTCCAGCACAAGACCTGCTCGGTTTTCACGCCTGATTTTTATGCCCAGAAGCTTATCAAATGGCGCTGGGTTATTTACCCCTGGGCCAGGTATGAGGACTTTGCAGGATTTGCGGAAAAAATCCTCCTGGACAGAGCCCTTGATCTCTCTCAAATTATAACCGAATTTAAGCACAGGTACGGGCTTGATCTCACGGAGCCTGAACTTTTAGAAATCCTGGACGATCTGACTGAAAGGGAAGAGCTTGAACGCACAGAACAGGATAAAAAAAAGCTATGGAGCATCAAGCGATAAACACTTAACCAGACCATTAAATAAGTGATCAAAGGACCCTGTTATTCCTGTACCATCGATCTTTAAATTCGTGTTCCAAAAACGATCGAAAAATATCTGTGTTCGGTTTTTCCTTAGTCTAAATGATTGAAACTTTGCTTTTGATGTCCATGCGATTCGTTATATAGTACTTGATTGTGTCAGCGGTCAAATTTTAAGGGATCGATAGATTGACAGACCGATATAATTAACGGACCTATAGAATCGAAGGGGCAACAAGGCGGTGAGGGTTAGCTTTATCACGAACCTGAAGGACGAGTTTTCGTAACCCTCCGTACTACCAAAATAGTAAAAAGGAAAAAAAAGACAAAAGTTTAGGGGCGTTTAAATGCCCTCACATCACGGTTTCAGTGACCAGTTCCATGTTTCCCTGTGAAAAAACTCTGGACACCCGGACATTCCAGTTTCCGCCTGACGTTTCGTTGTCTGCCTGGATCAGGTTGAAACACTGTGTGGTCTTGCCCCTGGTTTTGGACGAACAGAAGGTGCCTGCATTTACCACAAGCATATTGTTGAGGTTCCATACCCACGGAATATGGCAGTGCCCGCAAAGGACAAGGTTAACCTTGCAGCGGTTCAGAAGTTCGAGGACATCTCCTGCATCTACAAGCACGTTATTTTCCCTGCCAGCCAGAGGGATAGGGACAAGGTGGTGGTGCAGGGCAAAAACCTTGAAACTTTCCCCGGAAAAGGCTTCTTTGATCCAGCCGTAGTTTTCCCTGCCCACGTGGCCGTCGTTAAGGTCAGGCTGCGAAGAGTCAGCTCCGACAACTGTGACATCCGTGAAACTCTGAGACGAAAACCGGTTCTCGAAAAGGTCTTCAAAATGGAGATAGCCGGCATTTTTCGAATCATGGTTGCCCGGGACAAGGACTTTGTTTTTGCATTCAATCCTGTCAATAAACAGTTTTACCCCATTATATTCGGTTGAAAACCCATTTTCTGTCAGGTCGCCTGTAATTACCACGAGATCCGGTTCCAGCCGGTTTATGCTGTCAACCATGGAATCTGCAATTTCTGGAACAAAATACGCATCTGAATAATGGATATCTGAAAGATGTACAATCTGTATAATTTCTACTTCCTCTTTTCTATCAATTTTTAATATAAATCTTGTTAGTTGTGTTCAGGGCATAGGAGTTCTGTCCCATTATATATAGGTATCTTCCAAATTTACATACTTTCAAATATTTAATTATAATTCGTTAAAAAAGAAGGTTTATATTTCAAAACCCTTTTAACCGCTATAACTATTTATCTAATATTTATTCATGAACAATATCCACAAAAATTACATATTATGGTTTATCCGGTAATTATCCGGTATATTTCAGTCGATTTTTCAGGAGTAGCCACCGAATAGGCGGCGAAATTTTGTCTCTGTACATACAGAAATTAGAGCGATTATTCCGATCGAAAAAAATTACCTGCCTTCAATATCTTACTCTTTGAAAAGTTCAAAAGAAATTAGGAACCTTGTGAAGTAAAAACAAAGTAACTTACCCTAAGCTAGTCCGCTTGAGAAGGAGAAAGCGCTTTAACTGCCATAAATTAGTCCGCTTGAGCGAACGAAGTGAGCGAAACGGACCGCGTACTCCCGAGTCGCAATTCGGGCGAGTCGCAATTCGGGCGAGACGGGACCCGGGCTTGCAATAAATACATTAATAATGAGTTATGACTATTCACCTACGTTTCAGCTTCATTCTTATATTTTTCATTTAATTTACCCCCAATCAAGGTGAATTTATGTCATTAGCAAAACTCAGAACACATTATACAGCCGATGTCAAACCCGAAAAAGTTGACAACGGTCAAAAAATTACCCTGGCAGGCTGGGTCCATGAGGTAAGAGACCTCGGAGGGATCTGTTTTGTAGTGCTTCGAGATCGGGAAGGAAAAGCTCAGGTCACCCTTGTAAAGAAAAAAATTGATAAAGACCTGTTTGATGTTGCAAGAAGGCTTGTCCGCGAATCAGTAATTTCAGTAACCGGCTCCGTCAAATTCGAAGAAAAAGCTCCGAACGGATATGAACTGCTTCCTGAGGAGATAACTGTCCTGAATGCTGCAGATTCTCCACTGCCAATGGACACTACAGGCAAGGTGGAAGCTGAACTGGATACCAGGCTGGATTCACGATTTATTGACTTCAGGCGGGCCGAAACAACTGCGATTTTCAAAATAAGGCACCAGGCTCTCCAGGCTATCAGGGAATACTTTGTAACAAACGGATTTATCGAAACCGCAACCCCAAAAGTCGTGGCGACTGCGACCGAAGGCGGCACTGCACTTTTCCCGATTACCTATTTTGACAGAGAAGCTTTTTTGAACCAGAGCCCCCAGCTCTTCAAGCAAATCCTTATGAGCGGCGGTTTTGACAGGGTTTTTGAGATCGGCCCGATTTTCAGGGCAGAAGAACACGACACCCGCAGGCATTTGAACGAAGCTACTTCTATCGATGTCGAGGTTAGCTTTGCAGACCATTTCGATGTAATGGAAATTCTTGAAAACCTGGTGGCTTATGTCTACGCCCAGGTTATTGAAAAGTGCAAGCCTTCCCTTGAGACACTTGAGGTTGAGCTCAAAGTTCCGAAAACTCCTTTCCTTAAGCTTACCTATGACGAAGTAATCGAGATCATAAACTCCCGCTCGGAAGAGAAAATGCACTGGGGAGATGACCTCGGCACGCTCGGAGAGCATATTGTGGGCGATTACGTCTACGAGACCACAGGGGAATCCCACTATTTCATTATCGACTGGCCAACTGAGATTAAACCTTTTTATGCTATGCCTTATGAGGACAGGCCGGAATTCAGCAAGTCTTTTGACATGATGCACCGCACAATGGAACTCTCGTCAGGAGCCCAGCGTATTCATATTCCTGACCTGCTCAAGAGCCGGATAGAATCGCAGGGCCTGAATCCTGACGGCTTTGAGTTCTACCTTAAGGCTTTCGAATACGGTATGCCTCCACACGCAGGCTGGGGCATGGGCTGCGAACGTTTTATTATGACCATGCTCGGTACCGACAATATCAGGGATACCGTACTCTTCCCCAGGGACAGGAGAAGACTTTCTCCCTGAAATCCCTTATTTCTGGAGCTTAGACATTTCCAGTTTAATTTCAGTTTAATTTCCAGCTTAAAACCCTCGTGGTCCTTTTTTCAGGATTTGAACCGGAAAGGAATATACATGACAGAAAGAAATACATCCGCCGACTCCCAGGAAAAACGCGCAGCCGGCATTGCTGCATCGAGGCTGGTAGAATCGGGAATGATAGTGGGGCTTGGAACGGGCTCAACAGTTGCATATACGATAAAAGAACTTGGCAGGCGGGTAAGGGAAGAAGGGCTTGAAATCCTGGGTGTTGTCACATCATACCAGTCCGAAATGCTTGCCATAGAAGCCGGCATCCCTCTGGCCACCCTTGCCCAGCACCCGGAACTGGATATCGCTATTGACGGAGCAGACCAGATCGATTCAAAACTGTATGCAATCAAAGGTGGGGGAGCTGCTCATACCCGGGAAAAAATAGTATCGGCATCCGCAAGACGTTTCCTGGTCGTAGCCGACGAATCAAAAACGAGCACGCAGCTTGATAAGGCCGTACCGGTCGAGTTTCTCCCTTTTGCAAAAACACTTGTGATTAAAAAGATAAAGGAGCTTGGAGGAAAGCCCGAGCTGAGGTCTGCTTTAAGAAAAGACGGGCCTGTGATAACCGATAATGGGAATTTCGTACTTGACGTTGATTTTGGTGTAATAAACGATCCTGAAAGCCTTGCCCTCAAACTATCTTCAATTCCGGGAGTTGTTGAGCATGGGATATTTTCCAATGTGGATGAACTCTATATCGGGAAAAAAGACGGGTCAGTGGAGATAATCAGAAAATGAATCTGGTGCGAAAGTACAGTTACACCTTCAAACAGTTTCACCCTCAAGAATCAGTATATACCCGGTATGTTTTTATAGAAGTATTATCAGTAATTTTGTGATCAAATACTGCTTCAGATAAGGCAACTGATGAAATTATATTTTCAGGCTGATCTCGGGCTAAAATGACTGTAAGCCAGGATAACTTCAAATTATTGAGTAAAAGTCTTCGACATATGCACTTCATTTTAAGGAGGTTTTGGTTCAGATGGAAAAAGGTGGCCAGCCAATCATAATAGTAGATCCTAGAAAAGAGCAGACAAAGGGAAAAGAAGCGCTCAGCATGAATATTGCGGCTGCAAAGGCAGTGGCCAGCATAGTCAAGAGCACGCTCGGACCGAGAGGAATGGACAAGATGCTTGTCAATCCTCTCGGGGATATCACAATCACAAACGACGGTGCAACCATTTTACACGATATGTCCATCGAGCACCCGGCAGCCAAGATGGTGGTGGAAGTTGCAGAATCACTTGAAAGCTCGGCCGGGGACGGGACTACAAGTGCTGTCGTGTTCACAGGCAGTCTGCTGGAAAAAGCAGAAAGCCTTATTGAGAGCGGAGTCCACCCGACAGTTGTTGTTAAGGGATACAGGCTTGCAGCCGAGAAGGCTGTTGAGATCTTTGAGAGCCTGGCAGTCTCTACTGGCGAGAACGAAAAGGAAATGCTTATCGAAGTTGCCAGAACATCTATTACGGGCAAGGCTTCCGAAAAATACAACCGTTTGATTGCGGAACTCTGTGTGGATGCCGTGCTCGCTATTCGCGAGAGGGGAATAGTTGACCTTAAAGACATTATTATTACAAAAGATGTAGGCGGCAAGATCGAAGAGACCGAGTTCGTCGAAGGCATTGTAATAGACAAGGTTGCTCTGGACAGGGAATTCCCTCAAAAAATAAAGAATCCCAGAATCGCCCTGATCGATGCCCCCATGGAATCTGGCAAGACTGCGAACAAAGCAAAACTCCAGATCAGCGCATACGGCGATATTGAGAATTTTGTAAAGCAGGAAGAAGCAGCTCTGTTTGAAATGGCAGACCATGTTATCAGGGCAGGCGCGAATGCGGTTTTCTGTTCCAAGGGCATGGATGACAAGATTGCGGCCTACCTGCAAAACCGGGGAATCTATGCCACCCGCAGGGTTAAAAATGAGGACATGCAGCACCTTGCAGACGCCACAGGCGGAAGGCCTATCCGCAATATCAAGGAACTGACCCAGAAAGAGCTCGGACATGCAGGGCTCCTTGAACAGGACAGAAACGGAGACCAGGGTAAAACCTACCTCAGGGACTGCAAGGGTGCAAAATCCGTATCACTTGTTCTCAGGGGCGGTACCGAACATGTGGTTGACAACCTTGAACGCGCAATTGACGATGCCCTCAGAGTAGTGAAATGTGCAGTAGAAGACGGCAAGGTTGTTGCAGGCGGCGGCGCTTCCGAGATCGAGGTTGCACTCGAACTTCGCGCATTTGCCCCCGGCGTAGGCGGGCGTGAGCAGATGGCAATCAGGGCTTTTGCAGACGCCCTTGACGAAATCCCGAGGACAATTGCCAGGAATGCAGGCCTGGACACTATCAACACATTGGTGAATCTCAGGGCAAAGCATGCTGAAAACAAAAACGCAGGTCTGAACATCGTTACGGGCGCTGCCGAAGATATGTTTGAAAAAGGCATAGTGGATCCTCTCAGGGTTAAGGTCAACTCCATTAAAGCCGGCTCCGAAGCCGCAGTAATGGTGCTGCGTGTGGACGATATGCTCCGCGCCCAGCGCACTGGAATGCAGGACGTCAAACCGGAACATATGGCAAGCACTTACGACGGGATGTCAGCTCCTGCGCTTAACATGCACAGATAAAGCCCAGCCTTTAAATTAAGCTACGAAAAGCACGGTAAGCACAGGAATCTCTGTGCCCGTGTTTATTTTAGTTCACTTTTTCAGTGTTTTCCGTGATTAGTTTCATCTTAAGTGAACTTTTTCTTGTCTGTTTCTGAGTATAAACCCGGTGTTTTCGAATTGCTCGCTGCTGAGACTGAGTGGAAATCAAATTTCCCCGTAAAACCGCCGGTAATCTTCGATTGCCTTTTTAGCCTGGGCAGGGAATTCTTTTTTCATATATTCAATGAATTCGTCCCTTGATTGAATCTCCTTGAGAATTTCAAGCATGCGGACGGTAAATTTTCTTGATTCCACACTTCCTTTCCGGAGTTCAAAAGAGAGACAGAGGGCTTCTTTTGGAAAATACTTTTTCCGGATCCACGGAGAAACCGAGCCTAGAAGCACTCCTGCTTTCAGAATGCTATAGGCAGGCACTCCTATAAGTTCGAGCCTGTTCCTTCCGGCCAGTTTTTCAAGGTTTTCGCTGGAATAAGAATGGAGCTCGATATAGATTTCGGGTTTTAGCGCTTCAATTGCCCTGAGAATCTTCTTTCCGGGTCCTGAATAGTAATCCGGGCTCAGGGTTGAAATATACTTTCCGCAGTCTACAACTGGAATTAAAGCAAGAGTGCCTGTTTCCGGAGGCTTGATGCCCTTCAGGAGTTCGGTTGTATCTTTCCATTCCTCCCCGTGCAGGCCTGCAACAAAGAGCCGGACTGGTTTCCCGCTGCCGTAAATTTTTATCCCGGGATCCGTATTCGAATCTGGCAGCTTTTCTGTGCATTTGTGCTCGCCGGGAAGGGAACCCCCGGAACCTTCTGCTCCGTCAGCGTTCATCCTTTTCGATGCCTCAGAACTCTTTTTCTTCGGGCGGCTTTTCCTACTCGGGCAGGGGTTTTCTTGCGATAACATAGATCTCCTGCTTTTCGGAACTGATGACCTGCTGAATTTCGAGCCCAAGGTTCTCGACTTTACTTAGGATGGGTTTGGGATTCTTCTTTTTTGAAATTTTAACAACCTGGAGCAGTTTTCCCCCGGCTTTCAGCAGAGGCAACAATCTCGAAAGAGCCTTGATTGAATCTTCAGGCTCCAGGGTCATATCCGAAAGAACAACATCTACGGGTTCTTCGGAGAGTAATTTCAGGGGTACGGTAAAAACATCTCCGAATATTACGTCAACGTTTTCCCTCTCATATGCGATTTTTCCAAGTTCGCTCCTAAAATCCTTGCTGAATTCGATGCCTTTAACGTGGCCTGCAATTTCCGAGGCAAAGAGGATAAACCCGCCTGCACTGGACCCAAGGTCAAGCACCCTATCCCCTGGCTTAAGAATTCCGCTTTCTTCCTGAATTCGCTTGAGTTTGAAATAGCCCTGAGGCTGATCCAGACCCTCGGTAACCTCAATTACATCCTCAGTAGAAACGTCTCTGGAAACCTTCGTTACCGTCGTTCCGTTAACCTTAACATTTCCGGCAACGATAGCAGTCTTGGCTCTCCCCCTCGATTTGAAATATCCCATATCTACAAGGTATGCATCCAGTCTCATGGGGCATTGTATCGGAATAGCCTGTATATATAGATAACAAGTCGATTGCAAGCCTGTATATATAAGTAGCAAGTCGATTGAAATAAATTAAAGGAAGGGAAAAGCCAGATGTGGAAACGTAATTTGAGGGCGTAAAACTCTTTTTAACACCCAGTAACCCGGTATCATTTATATATTAAGTATAATAGTACATATAGTACATGTAATTTCCAAATTAATTACAGTTTTATTATTTATTGATAAGAAATGGATATACTTTTAAATGGCAATTTCATCTATATTTTATTAAGGCACGCATCCGGTTCTTTATTCAGGTTCTTTAAGGATACTTGAGCCAGTACAATATGTTTAAAAGTTCTTGGTTTTTGTGCGAGTCTACTTTATAAATATCTCCTTTTCAGCGTTTTACAATTCAATTCTTCATCCCTGAAATCTGGTGAGACAGTGTATCAAGAAACTCTTAAAAAATTTACATCGTTGTTCCCCCTCTGGGCGGTTCTCCTATCGGCTGTCGCATACGTTTATCCTGAATATTTTGCTCCCCATCAGGGGCTTATAGTACCCTTTTTAAGCCTGATTATGCTTGGAATGGGAGTTACTCTCTCGGTGGACAGTTTCCTTGCAGTATTGAAGAGACCGTCGGCAGTTGTCCTGGGCACTTTAATGCAGTACACTATTATGCCGCTTGCAGCCTGGATTGTTTGCCTGGTTCTGAAGCTTCCGGCCGATCTGGCTGCGGGCGTTATCCTGCTGGGCTGCTGTCCGGGCGGCACGGCTTCCAACGTGATTTCTTATTTAGCAAAAGCCGACGTGGCTCTTTCAATAGTCCTTACCTCGGTTTCTACCCTGCTGGCCTTCCTTGCAACGCCTTTCCTTACCTGGGTTTTTATAGGCCAGACCGTCGACGTTGATGTCACGGGCATGCTTGTGAGCGTTGTAAATGTGGTAATCGTGCCTGTGGCGCTCGGGCTTGCAATCAACTACTTTTTTGAAAAACGGATAAGCGCGGTCCGGGAGGTCTTTCCGGCAATCTCGGCCGCAGCCATAGTAATCATTATTGCCGTGATTATAGGGACAAATAGCGCGAACCTTGAACAGAGCGGCCCGCTGGTGCTGCTTGCAGTTATCCTGCACAACGGGCTTGGCCTTGCGGGCGGCTACTGGGTTTCAAAGGCCCTGCGATTTAGCGAAACCGAAGCAAGGACTATTGCAATCGAGGTCGGGATGCAGAACTCCGGCCTGAGCGTCGCCCTTGCGATAAAACATTTCACGGCTGCAGCCGCGCTTCCGGGTGCGATCTTCAGCATCTGGCACAACCTGTCCGGAGCTTTCCTTGCAGGGCACTGGTCAAAAAAGAGTGTAACTGATAGTGATAAAAAGGAGACGCCCAATAAAAAGAGTGTCTAAAATACAGGTACTGTCAGGAAATAAAAAAGGAACAGGAAGTTTTGGCCTCATTAGAAAAACTATTAACGCCTTCCGCTTCGTCTGATTCGTGGGGTTGTTGTTTTTACTTTCGTTTTTGGCCTGTTTCCTGTATCCTGAATTAATGAATTTTTATTTGTTGTGCCGGTTGTGTCTGTCGGATCTTTTGCGTCAACCTTTCTTGAAAGGTCGGAGGCATCCGTTTTTGTCGCCGGGTCTGGGGTAACGTAAGCTTTCGCAGCCCGGAAATTCGATGTCACGTGTCTGTTCCACAGGCTTGACCAGAAAAGCATTGACAAGAAACTGGGATGCCCGCTCTGGGTAGTACTATTATAGGAAGGAGTTGACGTATTATTATCTTCTACTGGTTTTTCCTGTCCGATGCAGCCGCTCAGCCCGCTGGTAATCAGCAGCATGACCAATAGTAAGCTTATTAAACTTATTTTTTTCATTGAAAACCTCTATTAAAAAGTATCTTGTACTTTAATCGGAGTGTTAAGTTTCCGAGTAAAAGCTATCATGGGTAAGTTTGTATATCTCTTTTCGAATTCCCATAAATGTATCAAAAAGTTTTGAATAGAGTTGGGAGTTTATTTTTTGTGTTGACTACCTTACATGAATCATTTTACCCATTTTTATAAGTTGTCAGCCTGAATCTTTTGAGCATTTAGAGGATTAATAATCTTTTTGTTATGTGTATTATGCGTACTCTCATTTAGCTTTTTTATTTGCTCACCTAGGTGTGCAGTTAACCATAAAGTGCTGTATCTAAGTTATCAGTTTTTGGTTCTTGTCTTTTGTTCCTTCCCCAGTTATAGACAATTCTCTTTGATACAAACGCAGTAACGGGATGTTTATGGATTGCTATAATCAATTGCAGATATGAAAGACGTAAAAGACAACCTGAAAATAGAAAAACAGCAACTTTGCAGGGCAAGACGTTGCTATCGTGTTTAACCTTTGAATACCTGACATACGAAACATTAGTTATTGATAATTGCCTGTGATATGAGTAATATTAATTCAAGTGTATACTGAAAAATAACAGTATTGTGAAATCCTTTTACATTCTAAAGCTAAGAATTAATTTTTTGTGTCATTCGTTTTTTAGTACAAACTATTTTTCATTAAATAAATTTAGGCTGCTAGACTCTTTAAAAGGACTGATTTTAACAATATGATGGGGGGCTTGGGATTTAGATCCTATGGAACGTGCGAACAGCAGCCAGTCCTTTCCAATCTTCGATGTCGAGTTCCGGTTTTTCGGCCCGATATTTGGCATACAATGCTATTCCCACAGCGTCTTCAAGGATATTGACTTTGACGCCCTTCTCGCGCAGCATCTGTTCATTGCCCGAGGCGTTAGTAATATCGCCTACGACAACACGGTCGAACTGCCGCATATATATTAATGTGGCGCAAATCTCGCAGGGGCTGAGTGTTGTGAAAATTGTGGTATCACTGAAGTCCTGTCTTCCCGCATCGCGTATCGCCGAAGTTTCACCGTGGTTGTAAGGGTTATTGTCCTGCACAAGCGTATTATGCCCTTTGCCGATAATCTGGCGAGTATTATTATTTATTATGACTCCCCCGATGGGGCAGCCACCCTCATCATAGCTTTTTTTTGCAAGTAAAACTGCTATACGCATAAAATTGCGGTCGCTAAGTTTACCGAAGAATTTATCTTCAACTATCGCAGGAAGACTTTTCGTGGGCAAATGGGCGATGACGTTAAGAGCCTTATCCGTAACAGGCGTGTCCTGTGTTATGAAGCGTTTCATAAGCTCACCTTTTCAAATTACTATAGCCTCATTTTCGGCAATCGCAATAGCTTGAAAATCAACTTTATGACAGGTATTTTTGATAAATACTCTCTACAGTAATGTTAGCCCCCTCAATAGGGTCGCCCCCGATGGCGGCAAAGGCTTGTCGTATTGGTCAATATTAGTACAACGCCTATTGCCAGCAAAATAGCAATTATCAATTTTTCTCTACCTTAAAGCATTTGTTTACCTCCGTTTATTTATCCTAACTTCCTCGTCTTGTTTAATATCTTTTGTAACATTTGGGTATTTAACAGTATGTTATACGAATCTCTGAATGTATTTCGAATTCTGAACCTTCTATGTTATACTTTTTGATGTTGAAGGTATCGGTTTTTCAGGAAAATCCAAGTGTATAAGGATCAAATGCTGGCTTATAAATGCGAGAATAATATTAATGAAAATTTTCTTATGCAAATTCTGCAGCAAAAGTTCTGTGGCAGTCATGGCTCGTACCGAGAATGCCCACAATATGGGCGCAATGCAAAAATTAACACAAGGCTTAATTTAATTACGGTTTTTTTATAAAGTTGATAAAAGTGTTAATTGTTAGAGACTTTGGTCATACAAATTATATGGATGTTTAGAAGTTGTAATGTTTGGAATTCAATCGGGTGTGAAACAAGCGATTGGAATCCAAAAATCCGAAATCTCGACTGCTTGCTTACAAAACGAAATCTAGAGAAGTAATTGAGTTTTGGGATCTGCTCTATGCTACACAAGCTCGGGCATTCTCTACAAGCGCTCAATCATTAGTTGACTACAACTAAAGTCTAGAAGCGATTGAAGAGTTATCTCATAAGGCTGTTGGTGAGATGCAAGTAGTAAAGAAGACGAAATACATCGAACCGACATAGAAAGGAGGAAGATTATGAGTATAGGTCAGGAATTATCATCCATAGATTTTCAATCAATGATTGGCGGCCCTTTGAACGCCGTAATCAAAGCTCAGGCACAATCTGCACAGACATCGGTTGACTTCATTAAGAGTGTTGGGTTCAATGGGCCAGAAACGGAAGACGCTGGGAAACCAACGATGGTCACTTTCGAGTATGATAAAATTTTCCAGGAGAAAGACGAACAGGGTAACATTGTCTACACGCCGAGACCAATGAAACTGACTGTGCCGATTCTCACTATGCTTCCTATTCCCTTTATCAGAGTATCAGATGTATCGATTGATTTCAATGCGAAAATCAATTCCGTTGTGGAGTCGACAACGACATCATCCTCGGAATTGAATGCATCTCTCGGAGTCAAAGGCGGATGGGGTCCAGTATCTGCGGAATTGAAATGCAGTTACAGCAACAAAAAATCAACATCAGCAACTGACAAGACGGAACGAACTTACAGCATGGCTATTCATGTTCAAGCAGAACAGGATGAGCTTCCTGCAGGTATGGAAAAGCTACTAGGTGTTCTTGAGAACAGCATAAAAGAGGTACCGAAAGCCGCGTAATTTGATTTTATTAGCAGGCAGGTAAAGGAATATTGAATATCCCTTTACCTTCCTAGAAACATAGGAGATTAAATATGGCAGACTTGGGTAGCCTTTTAGGCTCATTGATGTCCGGATTAATCAGTGCAAGGCGCATGGCTGATGAGCAAACGGCAGCACTTGCAGAATACTACAAAAGCATCCCTCTTCTCGAAGGTTTATCAGTTCCTCGCATACGAATCCCTGAATTGACAATTGATATGCCGATGCTTATCGAGAAACATGTAGAAGGAGAAGATGGAGAGATGGAAGATCCGATAAAGCTTACAGATGTAGCGCTAGAACAACTGAAAACTACCTTATCTAAGAACGATATAAAGATTAACCCTACTTTCCATGAAGCATTCGTAAATGAGGTAAAAGATCGGCTTGAGCTAGAAAAACAAACAGGAGCTCCTGTAATGAAAGAAACCATTGTGCGTAGTGTTCAAGATGCTTTTGCTGCCACTTTGACAAAGACGAAAACTACTCTGACTGCAGTAGACCAGACGGCCATTTCAAGAGATCTCCGGGGAAAAATATCAAAGGAAGGTATCGCCAGAGAGAGGGTACCTTCAAGTATTGTAGCCAATATCGTAACGGCCGATGTTAAAGAACATGCATCAAGCACAAACGTTGTGCGCCTGAGAATCACACTTAAAGAGGAAGGTCTAGAGTGGACTACCAGGGCGAGCGAAGCCGGTGGTGTAACGAGTACGTTACAGCCGGAATGATTGAAGGAGGACCACAGGATGCAATCTATTCTGCGGGAAAAACTCATGATCCAGGCGACAAAACTTGCTGCCGTCAGCAATATTTATCGTACCGAAGATTATCGCTTTGTGGATGCTTACTTTACATGGCTTGAAGAAGCTGAGAAAGAGCTGGCTGCCTTACGATCTCCCATTAACATAATGCTTCAGGCAGAAAAAAGTTCTTTGACTTCGATTCTGGATGGTTATGTACCCAATCACATTCAAGCAGGAAAAAGTACAAGGAAAATACAGAAAGCTGCTGCAGCCCAATCGCTGGAAAAAGTCTCAATAGAGATCTATTCCAAGATCGAAAATATTGATCACGCCCTTGATCAATCGAGCGAAAAATTATGTAATGCCATTGCAATTCTGGCAATCAAGGAACCTGAATTGTACAAGAGGCTTCAAGTAAACCAGCATGCAATAGATACTATATGGAAAATGCTTGGCGAAACACCCGAGACCATACCAATTTATAATTATTTTTGTGCAAAGCTCGTATCTTCGGACATAAATTACCTGCTCCTGGATATTATACAGAAAATTGAAAGCAATAAAAATCACACTTGAAGGATCATTTTAAAATATTTTTATATTGCGGGCTTCCTGTACCGAGAGCATTTAGTTCTTCACAACTATCAGTGCTCTCAATCCATTTCCAAATACAAGATAAATATTCCAATTGGAGAGAAATAGCTCTTGTCTATACCCTTAAAAACTGTAGACAAACAAATCGCAGTAAATAGTTTAATAAAAATTTCAGACTAAAAAACTTACAAGATAGATGCTTTCTTAAGATATAATGTTGCTATCCGGGACATTTTTATTGATCATAATAGAAAAATAGTTATGAAACTTTTATAGATTTAAAGAATAAGAGATTAAAGAAGCATTCTTGAATTCTCGATAGGCTCTCAAAGATCATATTTTTAGTTAATCTGTTTCAGTAGTATACTTTTAGAAAACATAGAGTACTGATATTATGGTACATTCTCACTAATTTAACATAAATCTACTAAAATATTCTAAAGTAGATAATTATTTATATGATAGGCATAATCTAGCCATCCGTTATATGATTAAAAGCTTAAGTTCCGCTCTTCCTGCAGTTTACCGATATTTTTTCCTCGTTGTTTTTTGGGGATGAGTTCCTGGCTTAACAGATTTATTCACGCTGGTTTGTAGACAAAATCATTATTCCGGACTGAAAGTATTGAAGGCAAACAGATATAAAATTAAAAGTAAGAGTATTATACAATTCACTGTCGGTAAACCTGATTTACTGCACGCAAATTCGAAGAAGCATTTATCTATTGCTTAATACTTTCACTTCGCTATATCACTCTATTAATAAAAAGTCTGCATTCTGCTGTATGTATCGAAAAACGGGGTAGTATGAATCATAAAACTGTCATCTCTTGTATAAGTAAAACCAGGATTTGTGAATTATAACTAGTTATTTATAATAATACATAGAATTATCTGCCTGAACTAATGGCTTGATAAGTGAATATAAAATCTAAGTTTTCCATAAAGGTTCTTAAAATTAATAAATTCAACTACTTCTGGATTTCTTAGTCTCAGACTTAAGATCCAGATTTTACTCTGAATTCAAAATTCAGACTGCTCGAACTCTAATTTCAAATTCTGTAATTCCAAACTCTGTATTTAACTTTAAAATTCTCATCTAACCGATTCAACTGGACAAAAACCCGAGAGAAGGAAAATGAAAAATATTATTATTAAAGGGGCACGGGAACATAACCTGAAAGATATCACGGTGGAACTCCCGCGGGACAAATTCATTGTCATTACAGGCGTTTCGGGGTCAGGGAAATCTACCCTGGCTTTTGATACGGTTTATGCCGAAGGGCAGAGGCGCTATGTGGAGTCCCTCTCAGCTTATGCGCGGCAGTTCCTCGGGCTTATGAATAAGCCGGATGTGGACAGCATCGAAGGGTTATCTCCGGCAATTTCCATTGAGCAGAAAACGACCTCGAAAAATCCCAGGAGTACGGTCGGGACAGTCACTGAGATTTATGATTACTTGAGGCTGCTTTTTGCAAGAGTCGGCACGCCTTACTGCCCGACCCACAATATAAAAATCGAGTCCCAGTCCCCTGAAAGGATTGCGGACAGCCTCAGCAGGGAATGCGAGGGCATGGTTACCATTCTCGCGCCTGTGGTTCGGCAGAAGAAAGGGACATACCAGCACCTCTTCAGGGAACTGAATAGCGAAGGCTTCGCCCGGATGAGGGTAAACGGGGAGATCCACAGGACTGACGATGAAATTACCCTTGACCGCTACAGGAAGCATGATATTGAAGTCGTGATCGACCGGCTGGATCCCTCGGAAGACCGCTCAAGGCTTGTCGAAGCCTGCGAAAACGCCCTCAAGAAGGCAGACGGGCTCTTAATTGCGGTTGATTCGGAAGGAAAAGACCACCTTTATTCCTCGAATATGGCGTGTCCGATATGTGGCATGGCTTTCGAAGAGCTTCAGCCAAGGATGTTTTCCTTCAACAGTCCCTTCGGGGCCTGTGAAGCCTGCAACGGGCTTGGTTTTAAGATGGAGTTCGACCCTGATCTGATCATTCCGGACAAAACTCTCTGCCTTGCCGACGGAGCTGTTGCCCTGTACAGAAATTACCTGGACAGTTACCGGAGCCAGCACCTCGCAGCCGTAGCAAAACACTTCGGGTTCGACATTTTCACCCCGATTGAGGCTCTCTCGGAGAAGCAGTATAATGCTCTTATGTACGGCTCGGACGAACGCATGCAATTCAGCATGAGCATGAAGAACGGAGACGCACAGTGGTCTCATAAAGGAACCTGGGAAGGGCTGCTTCCGCAGTCCGAGAGGCTGTACAACCAGACAAAATCCGATTACCGGCGAAAGGAACTTGAAAAATTCATGCAGGTTAAGCACTGTCCGAAATGCGAAGGCAGGCGCCTGAAGGAAAAAGTGCTTGCAGTAAAGCTCGGCGGAAAATCCATTGTGGATGCAACCGATCTTTCAATTCTGGACTGCATCCAATTTTTCGAAAACCTGGATCTCTCAGAAAAGGAAAGGGAGATTGCAAAGCAGGTTTTAAAGGAAATCCGGTCCAGGCTTGGCTTCCTTGAGCATGTGGGGCTCGGCTATCTTACCCTTTCCCGGAGTGCAGGCACTCTCTCAGGTGGAGAAGCCCAGCGCATCCGGCTGGCTACCCAGATCGGCTCAAACCTCATGGGCGTGCTCTATGTGCTCGACGAACCCTCAATAGGGCTGCACCAGAGAGATAACGAGCGGCTTATCCAGACCCTCCAGACCCTGCGGGACCTTGGAAACACCCTGATAGTCGTGGAACACGATGAAGATACTATTCGGGCTGCGGACTACGTACTCGATATCGGGCCAGGGGCAGGCATTCACGGAGGTTATGTGGTAGCTGAAGGTACGCCTGAAGAAATTGAAAAGCATCCTGAATCCCTGACAGGCCAGTACCTCTCGGGAGAAAGACAGATAAAACCGCCTGCGCTTCGAAGGCAAAGTGATGCGTTCATCAGGCTCAAAGGCTGCAGGGCAAACAACCTGAAGGATATAGACGTGAATATTCCCATAGGGATCCTGACTGTGGTTACAGGGGTTTCCGGGTCCGGAAAATCCACTCTAATTTACGATACCCTGTACAAAGCCCTGATGAAGAAAATAAATAAGTCAAGTGTAACGCCAGGGGACTATGATGAGCTGGTCTTTGATTCCGAGATCGATAAAGTAATCGTTATTGACCAGAGCCCAATCGGCAGGACTCCTCGCTCAAACCCCGCGACCTATACGAAGGTTTTTGATGCCGTCAGGCAGGCTTTTGCCGAAACCAAGGAAGCCAAAATCCGGGGCTATAAAAACGGGCGTTTCTCTTTCAACGTAAAAGGAGGACGCTGCGAAGCCTGCCAGGGAGAAGGGCTGATAAAAATCGAAATGAATTTCCTGCCTGATGTGTATATCGAATGTGAAGAATGCAAGGGTACACGCTACAACCGGGAAACCCTCGAAGTAAAGTACAGGGGAAAATCGATTGCTGAAGTCCTGGACATGACTGTAGAAGAGGCTGCTGAACATTTTGAGAATATTCCTGCAATCAAAGGCAAACTCGATACCCTGACAAGAGTCGGGTTGGGCTACATCAAACTTGGTCAGAGCTCAACAACGCTTTCCGGCGGGGAAGCCCAGAGGATCAAGCTGACAAGAGAACTCTCTAAAAAAGGTACAGGAAGGACGATTTATCTCCTTGACGAACCCACAACCGGGCTTCATTTCCATGACGTCAAAAAACTCATTTCAGTCCTTAACGGGCTTGTAGCAAAAGGAAACACCGTGGTTGTAATCGAGCACAACCTGGATGTAATTAAATCCGCAGACCATATCCTCGATCTCGGCCCCGAAGGCGGGAACGCAGGCGGGGAAATTGTTGCCGAAGGAACCCCCGAGGAGATATCTCTGGTTCAGGGAAGCCACACTGCACACTTCCTTGCTCCCAGGCTTTCAACATCATATCTTAACATGTCGGGAGCAGAGCCTGTTGAGGCCGTTTTTGAAGAAGGGGAAGAGTTTGAGGCCGATTATGAAGAGTTTGACGATGATCTGACTGGTGAATCTGAAGACTTTGAAAAAGATTCTGAGGAGGACTCTGAAGACGATTCCAGAGGTTTCAAGCACAGTAAACATAGGACTGACAAAGCGCTCGAAGAGCAGCTGATTTAAAACTTATTTAAAGTTGATTTAAGCTAATTCAAGCTGATTTGAGCTAATTTTAGCTATTTGGCTAATTTTAGCTAATTTGGCTAATTTTAGCTAATTTGAGCTATTTAAGATGAGTTATAAGCTAATCTAAGCTGATTTAAACTACCCATAACGACCTAGGAAACTTGAAAATGAGGCTTAAAAATGATTGACCTGGAGGCTCTTCCTCACTTGCCTGGTTGTTATCTTTTCAAAAATGAAGAAGGGACTGTGCTGTATGTAGGCAAGGCAAAGGACCTTAAAAAGCGGGTGAGCAGCTATTTCCAGAAACGAGACCATGACCCGAAGACCGAGAGCCTTGTACAGGCTGCCAGGGGCCTTGACTTCATTGTCACGAATACGGAAGTAGAGGCTTTCCTCCTTGAAAATACCCTGATCAAGAAACACTGGCCAAGGTACAATATTGCTCTCAAGGATTCAAAGCGGTATGCCTGCATTCATTTAACCGAAGAAAAGTTTCCAAGGATCAGGCTTTCCCGAAAAAAGGTAGACAGTGGGATATCTTTTGGGCCCTTTGTATCGGCAAAGGAAAGAGATTACATTTTTGAGGTTGTAAGAAAAACCTTCCAGCTCAGAACCTGCAAGCAGATGCCGAAGCGTGCCTGCCTCAGGTACCATATAGCGGCATGCAGCGGGCCCTGCATGGGGGCAGTTTCCCCGGAAGACTATGCCGAGAAAGTGAAGAAAGCCAGCTCGGTCCTGAAAGGCAATATCAAAGAGCTCATCGAGTCCATGGAAAAAGAGATGAGAGAACTGGCATCCAGGCAGCAATTCGAGCAGGCAATGGCTCTCAGGGACGAAATTGCAGCCCTTGAATATCTCCAGGAAAAGCAAAATATGGAGAGGCAAAAAAAGCATAACGAGGATATACTGAATTATATTGTCAGGGATGATACCGTTTATCTTATGCTCTTCAAGGTCTACAAGGGCACACTGGAGGACAAGCAGGACTATGTCTTTGCCTTCGGAGAAAATTTTCTGGAAGAATTTCTGGTACAGTATTATTCCGAGAACGAGCCGCCTGAAGAACTGATCCTGCCCGAACCTCTCGAAGAGTCGCTAGCTGATTTTCTTTCACATGTCAAGGGAATAAAGGTGAAAGTCACGGTTCCGAAACAGGGAGAGAAAAAGGAACTTCTTGATCTTGCCCTGAAAAATGTTGAGATCGGTTTCTTCGGGGACCGGAAAAAGCTCGAAGCCCTGCAAAGTAAACTATCCCTTCCGAAACTTCCGAATGTTATAGAATGTTTCGATATCTCGCATCTCTCAGGTACGGCTACGGTCGGCTCCATGGTGCAGTTCCGGGGAGGCAGACCTGATAAACACAACTACCGCCGCTTTAAGATCGAGAGTATTGAGGGGATTGACGATTTCGCTTCCATTGCCGAGGTTGTACGCAGGCGTTATTCCCGCTTGCTCGAGGACAAACATGACCTGCCTGACCTGATCATTATAGACGGGGGAAAAGGGCAGCTCTCCTCGGCTTTCCAGGAACTCCGGAAATTGAAGCTCAGGGTTCCTATTATCTCAATAGCCAAGCGGGAAGAAGAAATCTATGTACCCGGAATTAAGTCTCCGCTTCCCATCAAAAGAAATGAAAAAGCCTCGCTCTTTGTCCAGGAAATTCGGGACGAAGCCCACAGGTTTGCAATTACCTATAATCGCCTGCTAAGGCAAAAATCCCTGATTCCTTAAGAATTCCATTCTTAAGAGTCCCTCATCCCTTAAAAATCCTGAATTCCTTAATTATCTACACAATTATATATTTATACATTTAATAATATGTTTACGTACTTGATAAACTACATACTCAATATTAAGGGTCTTGACTTTATGAATTCTTCCGATCAAACATCCCAGACTTTAGCTCAAAAAATCTCAGAATCAATACATGATGCCCGATATCGGGACAGCCCGCAGTTCAGGCTGGTTTCCGATTTTGAGCCCAAGGGCTCCCAGCCGCAGGCAATTGAAAAACTTGTGGAGGGGCTGAAAGAAGGAAATCAGTTCCAGACTCTGCTTGGGGTGACCGGGTCAGGGAAGACTTATACCGTGGCAAACGTCATAAACCAGGTCAGGAAACCGACCCTTGTTATTGCCCATAACAAAACCCTTGCCGCCCAGCTCTATAACGAATTCAGGGAGTTCTTCCCTGAAAACAGGGTGGAGTACTTCGTCTCCTATTACGATTACTATCAGCCTGAGTCCTATCTTCCTGCTAAGGACCAGTATATTGAAAAAGATGCCCAGATCAACCCGAAGATCGAGCAAATGCGGCTTGCTGCCACCGCTTCCCTGATGTCACGCCAGGATGTTATTGTGGTGGCGTCCGTATCCTGTATTTACGGGCTTGGCAATCCTGAAAACTTCCAGAAGATGGGATTTGAATTAAAGGTCGGAGATAAGGTCCAGAGAAAAGAAATTCTGCAAAAGCTCGTTGAGATCCAGTTTGAACGGAACGACCTTGAGCTTATGCCAGGCCGTTTCAGGGTAAAAGGGGAAACCATTGATATTATTCCCGGATACTTTGATAATATTATCCGGATCGAGCTTTTCGGAGACGAGGTTGATAAGATTTCCGAGGTAGAGAAGCAGACCGGACAACGAACGGAAGATCTGGACTATTTCTTCGTTTATCCTGCCAGGCACTATGTTATTCCTGAGGAGGAGCAAAAAAGTGCGATTCAGTCCATTCTCGAAGAGCTTGAAGCCCATCTCCCCGAACTCGGGCTGCTTGAGTCTCACAGGCTAAAGCAGCGCACGCTTTATGATATGGAAATGATTCAGGAAACCGGGAGTTGCAAGGGCATTGAAAACTATTCCAGGCACTTTGACCACCGCAAGCCGGGAGAGAAACCTTTCTGCCTGCTTGACTATTTCCCTGAAGATTTCCTGCTGGTCATTGATGAGAGCCACCAGACCATTCCGCAGCTTCACGGGATGTATAATGGGGACCGCTCAAGAAAGAAGAGCCTTGTCGATTACGGGTTCAGGCTTCCCAGCGCCTACGACAACAGGCCTCTGAAGTTCGATGAATTTGAAAAGTATATGAAAAATGTGATCTGTGTCTCGGCAACCCCTTCAGATTACGAAAGGGAGCACTCCGTCCAAATAGTGGAACAGATTATCCGCCCTACAGGCCTTGTTGACCCTGAAGTAGAAATTCGCCCTCTTGAAGGGCAGGTCAGGGATGTTATGCAGGAGATCCGGAAGATCGTGGAAAAGGGTGATCGTGCCCTTGTGACCACCCTGACAAAAAAACTTGCTGAAGAACTGACCGAGTACCTTGCCAGGAACGAAATCAAAGCCCGCTACCTGCACTCGGATATCAAAACGATGGAAAGGACTGAGATTATCCGCGAACTCCGCCTTGGCAAATTCGATGTCCTTGTCGGGATTAACCTGCTCAGGGAAGGGCTTGATATTCCGGAAGTGGGCTTCATCGGCATCCTGGATGCGGATAAAGAAGGTTTCCTGAGAAACTCAAAGAGCCTGATCCAGACTATAGGCCGCGCAGCCCGGAACGCCAGCTCGAAGGTTGTCCTGTACGCCGACAATATGACCGATTCCATCAAAACAGCCGTTAATGAAACCGAACGCCGCCGCTCCATGCAGATTGCCTACAACAAGGAACACGGCATCGTCCCGACAACCATCATAAAACCCATAAGGGAAAAGGTTGTGGATATTACCGACACCAAACACATCCCGAAAACCGATATTTCTAAAATGATTATCGAACTGGAAGCCGAGATGAGAGAAGCTGCCGATAGGCTGGACTTCGAAAGGGCAATTCAGGTAAGGGAATTGATAAAGAAGCTGGAGAAAGAGATAAAGGTAGCCTGAGAGGGTTATATAAATTTTTTGTTTTGCTCTTACTTCTTCTCCTTTTTTCCAGCTTCCTTTTTCTACCCTCATTTTCTGTCTTTTATGTCTTTTTTTGCATCTTCTTTCATTTTTTATTAACTGTCCTTTATTTCAGTCTCATCCTATCAGAAATCTATCCAGTCAGATCTTGCAGGAATCAGGCTCAAAAGTCAAATAATGTCCCATGATATTTTTTTACATACAGGTTTATAGAATATGGAAATTATTCCGAAAGCTAAATCTTCATTTTCTTCGAGATTAATTTCTAATTCAATGGCTACCGCTGTTTATTATTTTGATCGTTAGAATTATACAGTCTAAAGTATATCAAACTAAATAAGTTTATCTGTTTATACTAATATAAGAAAGATAAGACTTTTTTAATATTTATGAGATTTTCGATTAACTGTAGTCACTACTACGGAATATAGTGGTAAATTTCGATGACCTCATAGGATGTAAAAGTCTCAGAAAAACATGTGTTTAGTTTCGATAAGGAGGTTTGATGATGAAAATAAAATATATTATTGTTGGAGTTCTGTTGTTTTTACTAGTTGCGGTCAGCTCTGCGAGTGCAGAAGAACTGGATTTTTCTAACACTCCAGGAGCTACCGATGCAGTGAGTGTTTATGCAACTTACAGTGGTAATACATTAACGATTTGGGCGGAACCTAAAGGTGCATCTGTAATTTCAGCAAGGATAGATGAAATAGGTTTTAATCGCCCTCTTTCTAAAGTGGATGTAACAACAGGTGGAGCCTATAATGTCCTGGACAGTTTAGGTGTTTACTGGAATTTTAAAGATAGTGATGCGCAGGTAGACGGTGTTGGGAAATATGCTTCTGTTTTTCATAGTCCAGGATCAAAGGCAACTAGAGTAGTAGTTACTTTTATAGATAATGAAGATATTCCTGAGAATGCTGCTGGTTTTGAAGTAGCTGCTCATGTTGCTTGGACTACCAATACTGGCACAGGTGAAGGAACTGCTGATGGAAGTGCTTTCTTTGCAGGCGATTCCCAGATCCCGGAATTCCCCACACTGGCTTTTCCAGTTGCTGCAATACTCGGACTGCTGTTCATTACACAGCGTAGAAAAGAGAACTAATCCTTCTCTTTTTTTCTTTTTGTCCATTCTTATTTTGACAGTTTCTAGCCGTTTACTCTAAAAATCTAATTAAAAACTGTAATTAGATCGAATTAAACATAATACTCAACATAAAACCGGTAAGCAACCTGAAGTTCTTCCAGTTCCCTGGGTTCCAGCTCAAAATCAGGCTGGCCGGTTTTGTAAATTTTTTCCCCGAAGTTTTTGAAGGTAAGTTCGCATTTTATATTTTCGGGAAGTTGAGCCTCAAAGCTGTCGCATTTATTACGGATTTTCAGGACAAGCTTTTCTACTTCTTCAGGACTGAATGTTTTCTTGTTTTCAGGGCTGTAATTTACCTCAACTATCAATTCTTCCTTGCTCGTTAAATCCGCCCAGAAACCGGAAAGTTCGCTTCCTTCTATCCTGTAATCCTGAAGCTCGAAACTTCTTGTGATTGTGTTCTTGATTTTACCCTCTTCCATATGCTTAGTTTAGAAAATGGGTCTATATAAACTCTCTTAAAAACGAAAAAGGTCTTAAAAATAAGGAATAGAGTTATTTGAGGCCGGTTAAAGGAGATCGGGTAACATTACTCCCCGAGTAACTCAACTCCCGTTTAATTCCGGTTCTTAGAGTTTCTTAAGCATGAGGGACATTATTCCGGGTTTTGAAGGTTGCATGGTCTGGGGCATAAACATACTGTCCATCCCTGAGGACTCACCGAACATTTCCTCGTTGACACGCTTGTTTATTTCATCAAAAATCATCTTATAGGCAATGCAGTGAGGGTCAACGCCCTTTACTTCACCGTCTGTGGGTACTATGGCATTGTAAGGGCATCCGCCTCTACAGTATTTGATATGGGCGCATTTCCCGCATGCTGTATCCACATATTCTTTAAATCTGAACATCTGCTTCCAGGCTTCGGATTGGGCAAGGTCTGCCATGGTAGGGCGGTCATAAACATTGCCCATGACGTATTCGGGCATTCCTACAAAGCGGTAGCAAGGATATATGTTTCCCTCAGGGCCGACTGCAAAAGTATCTCCCATGCAGTCAACGTAAGTACAGACCGTGCCTCTGCCTGTGAATACGCATTTGCACATGTGGTCAATATTCATAACGTCAATCCGGCCCAGGTTTTCCAGATATTTGTCAAGCAGATAGAGCAGGAGTTCTCCGTGTTCTTTCGGGTCAAGTGTCCATTTCTCAGGATTTTCGCCCTTTATGGAAGGCAGGCAGGGATGGAACTTAAGAGTTAAACCTTCCTTAAGATAAAAATTGAAAATATCTTCTTTAAATTTTATCGAGTGAGAAGTGAAAGTGGTAATAAACTTTACACCAAGTCCGTGGTCCCTGGCAATTTCATAGCCTTTCATAGTTTTGTCGTAGTATCCTTTTCCCCTCTGCAGATCGTTAAGTTCTTTTGGGCCGTCAAGGCTGGAGCCTATGGGAATATTATATTCCGCAAAAATCTGGGCTATCTCAGGAGTCATTTTCCAGAGGTTTGTCTGTATTGCAAAAGCTATTTTCCTGGGGCTCAAGCCCTCAACCAGAAGCGGCAATGCTTCCCTGTAAAATTCTGCCCCTGCCAGGAGCGGCTCCCCGCCGTGGAAAGTAAAAGTAACCGAATCTCCTCTGAAAACTTTAAGCCACTCAACCACTTCTTTTATGGTCTCGAGACTCATTATCGGGGACTTTTCTTCGGAACTCCAGCAATAACTGCAGTTAGCGGGGCAACCAAGGGTCGGGATCAGCATTACATGAAAAGGCATATTTAAAGCACCCCTTTTTTAAGCTTCTTTAAATTATTAGTACTTTTCTAAGTTATCCTATGAAGAAATAAGACTGGGTAAATCTGTAATATTTTATATGCATAATTTATATAATTATTAGACAGAACCTACTGAGAATTCATCTTTAACTTTTTTGTAAATCAGGATTCTAATTGAATTCCATCAGATTCAACATAGAACATTATTTTAACAAGTAATCTCAAATATATTACAAATCTTAAGGTTGATTTTATAACTGCTTTTTATAAATCGGGGGAAAATGTCAAAATTTGAAGTATATGCGGATGAAGTGGGGGGATATCACTTCAGGTTGAGGGCGAGAAACGGGCAGATTATAGCCGTAAGCCGGAGCTATAAAAGCAAAGAAGGCTGCCTGAAAGGTATCCAGTCCGTAAAATCAAGTGCCACAGGCGCACGTATTGTTATACTGGAAGAGAGACTTGAAACGGATTAAAAGTGTGAGTTTAAAATTAAAGATAGAGTCTAAAAGTAAGAGTGTTAGTCTAAAAGTAAAGATGTAAATCTAAAAGTAAAGGTATAAATCTAAAAGTAAGGACATAGGTCTAAAATGTCAGCGTAAGTTCCGGAATTCGATTCCTTCAAACCTGCACGCTGCAATTTTTCCCTCCCGGAAAGCATAGAGGAAGATTTTGAACAGTGCATAAAGCCTGAAATAATAAGCTAGCAGGACAGGAGAGCGAAACCCGCTGATGTATACGATTTTCTTATCGTCCCTTACAGAATCGTCCAGGAATTTTACGATTCCGTCAAAAGCGTCCCTTTCCAGTGTGCTTCCTCTCGGCAGGCGGGGCCCAAGCACCACAACATCTTCTTCCATTCCGTCAGCGCTTTCTGTTCCCTCTACAAAGCCGTAATTGAAAAATGTGGGCAGGGGGGAAAAGAAAGCCCTTTCATAGCCTTTTTCTGTCCTGTTATATTTCCAGAAACTGTACTTTGGAGTTTCTATAACAATTTTCATGAAAACTGACCCTGTCTTTGCTATTCAGGAATGAGCTTTTCAGGCTTCTTTTCAGCCTCAGATGTTTCATTTCTCAACCCTGCGTTTTTTCCACTTCTCAGCCTTATATTCTTTTTGTTTCGCAGCCCATGTTTTCCAATACTTTTTAGCCTTTTCTGCAAAGCCAAAAGACATATATTAAAATAGTTCTTGAAAGACGAATATAATTGAGCTTGTTTCAAAACTACTTCCAGACCCTTTAAACCAATATTTTGGAGTAGATAACCAACATCAATAAAGCTAAATGGAATATCTGTGTTTAGCCAAAACCATTAGTAACCGGAGTTT
>NZ_JBNAKP010000036.1:0-41190 GCF_049706645.1 Methanosarcina sp.
TTGAAACAAAATTGAGTATTACAAGAAATGCTGTCAGTCAATTTATAAGAAATCCAATCTATGACTTAGGATAAAATTTACGGAAATAAAAGTTGCCTGCAAAGCAGGCAACTGCGTAAATCCTAATAAGGATAAGTATGGCAGAGAGCTTATGAAGTCTCTACGAAGTATCACTTTTCTGCCATAAGCTTCTACTGTGATTCTTAATCAACTTTTTTGCGGTTAAAAGTCACTTTACTGCTCAATTTTCGGGCATAACCCGCCGAAAAAGGGTCTGTAAGCTCTCGAAGTTCTGAATCTCTCTTTTAGTTTCTTTAATTAATAAGATCTACCCGGGAAAAGCATTTATCTGTTCTTATCTATAACCTCAATGTGATCTAAGATACCAGGTTCAGGCTCAGGTCAATAAATTCGAAGAAATTCTGCTAAAACAGTATCAAAACAGTATCTTGGATTACGCGTCGGGCAGTTTGCAACACACCCGCTAAAGTTACAGAAAAAGTTATAATCTGTGAATACACTTTAAATTTATGCCTACACTATGGACCTATATAATCCGCTGTCCGGAATTACGATATCCGGAAATAATTTAAATTTTCAGTGATTTAGGCTATATCTCGATTTGGGTAGAAGAGGATTGAACAGGATAGGATATAAATGGTTAAAGCAAAAATCGCAGTAAACGGTTATGGAACCATCGGAAAGAGAGTTGCAGATGCCGTACGGGCTCAGGACGATATGGAAATTATCGGAGTTTCCAAAACAAAGCCGAACTATGAAGCTGCAGTGGCCCACCAGCTGGGGTATGACATATATGCACCGGCCGCAAATCTCGGAGCTTTTGAGAAAGCAGGAATGTCTGCCGCCGGAACAATTGAAGAGATGGTCGAAAAGGCTGATCTTGTTGTGGACTGCACACCTGGGGGAGTCGGGGAAGAAAATAAGCCTATGTATGAAAAGGCCGGAGTAAAGGCAATCTGGCAGGGCGGCGAGAGTCATCCGCTTGCAGGTTTCTCGTTTAATGCAGCTTGCAATTACGAGCAGGCTGTGGGTCGTGACCTGGTAAGGGTTGTCTCATGCAATACTACAGCGCTTTGCAGGGCTATCTACCCGATAGATAAGGAATTAGGGGTAAAAAAGGTCAGGGCAGTTCTTGCAAGGAGGGCGGCAGACCCTAACGATGTAAAGAAAGGGCCAATTAACGCAATAGTACCCGATCCTACCAAACTTCCGTCCCATCATGGGCCTGATGTAAGAAGTGTGCTTCCACATATCAATATTACAAGTGCAGCCCTGAAGATTCCGACAACTCTTATGCACGTACACACCGTAAATATGGAAGTCAATACCGATTGTACTGCAGAAGACGTTAAGAATATCCTTGGTTCTCAGCCGAGAATTCTTTTCGTAGGGCAGGGCATATCATCAACAGCGGAAATCATGGAATTTGCACGGGATATAGGGCGCCCCAGAAACGATATGTGGGAGAATTGTATCTGGCCTGAATCCATAACCGTACACGAAAAGGAACTTTACTTCTTCCAGGCTGTCCATCAGGAATCTATTGTAGTTCCGGAAAACGTGGATGCTATAAGGGCCATGATGGAACTGGAGAGCGACGGTGCAAAGTCAATTGAAAAGACAAATAAAGCCATTGGGCTGTAAAGCTCTGGAGAAGACTGAAGCTTTCAGGACTCCGGGTTTAATTTTAAATTTCCGGAGTCCGGCTTTTGAAGTCTGAATATTTATATCAGAAATTCTGAAATACAAAAGACCAGAAATTGAATCCTGATAACTCCATGTCTGGATAACAGAATCTGGCTTAATTTAAAAGAACTGACCCAAAGAACTGACCCGGATATGAATTCAGCAGATTCAGGCTTTTTGAAACTATGTCGGGAAGCTTTTAAAGCTACGTCCGACTCTATTGCAGACCTCAGGGGTACGGATGCTGCAGGTAGCTTTGTTTGTATGGGAGCTGACGGAACCCCGACTTCCAGAATAGATCTTGCAGCAGAGAACGCTATTGTCGAAGTTCTTAGAAACGACGGCAGGTCCATGAGAATTATCAGCGAGGAACTTGGCGAGCTTATTCTGGGAGACTCTCCGGAATTTTCTATCGTTCTGGACCCGCTTGATGGCACCTATAATTCTTCCGTAGGAATTCCTTTTTACAGCCTCTCACTGGCAGTTTCTTCTTACGACCTCTCAGATGTGAGGTTCGGGTATGTGAGTAACCTTGCGTCATGCGAGGAATATTATGCAGACGCCGGAAAGGGAGCTTACCTTAACGGGAAAAAGATCCGGACTTCCCTTAACTCGAATCTGAAAGAGCTGTGTGTCAGCGTGTACGGCTACCGGCAAAACGTGGCAAGGACCCGTAAGATCTATAGCAGTGTCCGGAGAGTCAGGTTACTCGGGAGTGTAGCGCTTGAGCTGTGCTATGTAGCTTCAGGCAGGCTTGACGCTCTTGTAGATGTTCGAAGGGCTTTGCGCGTGACGGATGTGGCAGCAGGGAAACTGATTCTGGCGGAGGCCGGCGGGCTTGTTACGGACGGTTACGGAAACTCTTTAAGACTTCCCGATAATGTTACAGCCAGAGTGGAAATGGTCGCATCCAACGGACTTGTGCACGAAAAGCTTTTAAAATTGCTTTCGGGAGGATAAGTTGGCGATAAAGAAAATAGGAATCTCTTCACGCTGCGATAGACCTGAAGTAATTGAAATGGTCCGGGAAATCCTTGCCCGTTTCAGCTCGAAGGTTAAAATTTTTGTTGCCACTCCCACGGCTGATGTGCTCGGAATAGAAGGGGTTCCGGTTGAGAAAATGAGGGAAGGGGGAGTGGAACTCATTATCAGTGTAGGAGGCGACGGCACTGTCCTCCGGAATATCGCCAAGATGAAAGACCCTCTTCCTATACTCGGAATTAATATGGGTACGCTCGGCTTTCTTGTAGATGTCGAGCCCGAAGACGCTCTTGAAACCATAGAAGAAGTACTTTACGGTTTTTCGTACATCGAAAGAATGCGAGTGGACGTTTTCCTTAACGGGGAAATGCTTGAGACCGCGACGAACGAGATTGCAATAATGTCTGCAAAGCCCGCTAAGATCATCCAGTTTGAAGTTTATGTGGGGGATTGCCTTCTTGACTCGATGCGTGCGGATGGTGTGGTTTTTGCAACCCCTACAGGCTCTACCGCCTATGCGATGAGTGCAGGCGGCCCCATTATAAGCCCCAGGGTAAATGCAATAGTAGTTGTCCCTGTCGCTCCTTTTAAACTCTCCTCAAGGCCCTGGGTTATTCCGTCAGACAGCGAGCTCACAGTAAGATTGTCGGCTCCGAAAAAAGAGGCTGTCATTGCAATTGACGGACAGAAATCCTACAGGATCAGGCCTGATGATATCGTCAAACTTAAAAAATCCAAATTTCCTGCCCGTTTTGTTAAGATTTCGGACACCTGCTTTTATGAAAGGGTCCAGAGGAAACTTACCTGAGAAAAGCCTATGAATCATCTGAGAAAAGCCTATGAATCATCTGAAAGAAGCCTTATGCATTATCTGAAAGAAGCCTTTATTTATCACCTGAAAAATGCCTTTACTTAAAGTTCAGTTTTTCCATTAATTTCAATATTTTTCTATTATCTGAATAACTTCAAATCATTTAATCAGGCTTCAATATGAAGTCTCTTGGTAGAGATCAGGTTATCGAATTTAAGTTTATCTTCTATTTAATTTTCAAGACGCCGTTGCCGGAAATTCTTTTCCTCCAAGGAAAACATTTATACATGTGCAGGTAAAGCTATGCTTAATTTTGACGAGATACAAGATTTTCTGATTTTTAGGGGCTTTTGAACCCTGGTACCTCCTTATTCAAGCCTTGAGCTGGTCTCTGGCTGTATTACCTATATATCATTAAAAATAATCAAAAATCTCACGGTAATAAGAAACTAAAGGAAGCTAACCATGTTAGAGAGCGAGCAGTATTCCAGAAATAATCTTATGGATCTTATACAATATCGTCCCCTGGATATCGAAATTTGTGACGTGACTCTCCGTGATGGGGAACAGACTCCAGGCGTTGCATTTACAAAAGAACAGAAGCTGGCAATTGCCAGTGAGCTTGATTCCATGGGTATTGAGGTTATAGAAGCCGGGTTTCCTGTGGTTTCGGAAAACGAAAAGGAAATTGTAAAGGAAATTGCAAATCAGGGTTTTAAATCAAGAATCTGCTGCCTTTCACGAGCGGTAAAGGGGGATGTGGATGCCGCCCTTGAATGTGATGTTGATATTGTGAGCATTTTCATTGCTATGTCCGATCTGCACCTCAAATATAAATATCACAGAAGTTTTGAGGAAATGCTTCACTGCGCCAAGGAAACCATTGAGTACGCAACTGACCACGGACTGAAAATACGTTTTGCAGCTGAAGATTCAAGCCGGACACCAATTGACCGTCTCAAGCAGGCTTTTAAGGAAGTTGAAACCGAATATAAGGTACAGTATGTAAGTCTTGCGGATACGATTGGTATCCTGAACCCGACCACGACTCAGTACCTTGTGAGTGAGATTTACAAATCAGTGAACACTGCAATATGCATTCACTGCCACGATGACCTTGGTATGGCTACCGCAAATACCCTTGCTGCTGCCGAAGCCGGGGCAAAGCAGCTCCATACAACCGTTAATGCGATCGGAGAGCGAGCAGGAAACGCTTCCCTTGAAGAAGTAATGGTAGCCCTGAGGGTGCAGTACGGCATAGACCGTTATGATACTACAAAGCTGACTTCCCTTTCCAGGATGGTCTCGGAATATTCGGGCATCACACCCTCTGTAAACAAAGCCGTTGTCGGACAGAATGCCTTTACCCACGAATCCGGAATCCACGTTGCCGCAATCCTGGAAGAGCCGCGCACCTATGAACTCTTCCTCCCGGAAATGGTTGGCGGAAAGCGCAACCTCGTTGTCGGGAAGCACACAGGTAAAAAAGCCCTTAAAGGCATTATTAACAGCATAGGCCTCTGCCTTGAACGGGAGGAACTCTGCGCCCTGATCGAAAAAGTCAAGGTCTGCACCGAAGAAAAGCATAAAAGCATCTCACGGGAGCAGCTTGAAAGGCTGATTACCCAGGTCAGGCAGGAACAGAAGATAACAGAAAAAGGAGAGGAGAAATTTTCTGTTTGAAAACTCTTTACCTGTTTGAAAACTCTTTGCCTGTTTAAAAACTCCTTACCTATTTGAAAACCCTTACTTTTTTACTTATTTTTTAATTATTTCCTGTCGCTTTTTATTTTTTGCATTCTTTTCTATTTCTTTCTCACTCTCCTTATACCATTTCCATTCAGTAAAAATTAAAAAATATAGGTGGAAGCCCACTCGGGCCTCTCCGGCGGGTTCACCTCAAGTATTTCTCTCCATTTTTCATCGGTCAGGCGGTCGGACATGGGCTGCTTGAACTCGTAATAGCTCATAACCGGCCCGGCTCCCATAAGGATCCTGCCGTCCGGAAGCTTATACGCGACCACCAGCATGTCAACATACCCGACTCCTTCTTCAAGCACGGCTTCCGTATTTCCATCGGTATGGACATCAGCCACGACTGTGGTTTTCCTGGCTTTCTCGTCAACATCCTCTATGGTGCCTTCAAGCTGGTCCCCAAAAGTCCTGATAAACTCATAATCTTCGGCTGTCAGCTCCTGGTTTTCGAGTTCCTTTTCAGAGATAGCCTGAAGCCTCGACAGGACGTCTTCAAGGTTTGCAAGCCTTGTCTTTGAAACCGGGTCAAGCACGCCCATCTCGTCCAGGCCCTGGTTTGTCATTCTTGTTAAGGCAAGCAGGCGGGCGTAGAAGTCAGGGACAGGTTCCACATAACCGACCACTGGTTTTTCTTCAGGAAGCATACATGAGGTTTCTTGCATGGTGTAACTTTGTTTGGCGTAGAGGATAGTATCGTGCCTGAGCTCGGTCCAGGAAGCCAGTGAAGTACCCAATGCCTTATCCTGCCAGGCAGCGGTCTGCATAAAGGTCGGATACCCTGCCCATTCATCTTTCAGGAGGGGCTGGAGGGAGTAAAGCCAGGACCAGTAGAGGTTCCTGTTCCATTCGGCTGCGCTGAGGTTCGAGAATTCCGATTTTATTTTTCCATACTGGGCACTGTAGTTCTCATAACTGGAATCGTTCAGTTCGTCGAGCCAGTAAACTGCCCTTTCCGACCCAAGGAGGGCCATCGCATCAAGCCCGCGCGGGAATCCGCGAATCGGCCTTCCGGCTCCTGAAATCACCAGAGTAAACGTGGTTTTATTTTCAGTATATTCTCCCTCTAATTCTCCCATATATTCACCCGTATAAGCTCCGACCAGGTTTGAAAATACATAGGAATCAGGAATAAAGCGCTGTCCCATAAAGCGGAAGCCTGTGGTATTTTCGAGGCACTGGTCTGCCTGCTCGGGGGTAAAGGGCGGCTCAAGAACACAATTTCCGGTACCTCCATAAATTTGGGGCCCCGGATACTCTGCAAGCTTAACTTTCAGTTCCTCAACTGCTGTTTCGTTAAATTCCCTTTCTTCGCTGCCAAACACCGAGTTCAAAGCTTCCATATACTCATAGGGCCCAAGGTCATCGGAAAAACCCACATAAAAAGCCGTAACCCCATAGATCCGGTCCCAGTGCTCAAGAAGTTCAGGTTCGCTCTGGAACTGGGAAGAAATCAGGCTTGCCTGGATAGTCTGGATGCGGGCATCTTTTGCAGGATCTTCGGATTTAATCAGTTCACCTTTCAGGAGCATGCTCATCCTGCCGTGCCACATAAACGCCCTGAAATAGTTTTGCAGTTTCTCAGAGCGAGTATAGTGGCCTCTTGGCACATACTGAGAATAATCTTCCTCATAAAGGAAAATCGGAGAAAGTCTAAAACCCTCGTGAGCTTCGATCAGGGCAAGTTCGGCTTCAACGTCTTTTTTAACGAATCCGGGAACTTCAAACGGATATTGCTTTTCCGAACCTGCAGGGAAAAGGGACTCGTCAATAAAACCGTAAGGATCTTCTGCTCCCTGTACCTGTGCGGGTTTAGGCTGAAGGAGGCTCAGGGCGACAGCAAAGTAGGCTGCGTTTCTTCTTGCAGCTTCCTGTTCTTCTCCTGCGGCGGTATTATATTTCTCGACAGAAGCATTCAGCAGGGCAAGATCGGTCTCCCAGAGAGTATCGTAAAATTCCTTCTCTTCGATCTGGCGAAGGGTTTCATCAAACTGAATGTGGTAGAGATGCAGCAGGGAATCCGTGGTAATGAAAACAGGGATTTCATGTTCTTTAAGGGTCGCATACATTGAAGTTATGTCCTCTTCTTCGGGATTGTAAGGATTTTCGATTACCACGAAACCATTACTTTCCAATATTTTGAGGGTTGACTCATTCAGAGGAATTCTGCCGGAAAAGTTTCCATAATTCGAAATATCTTCCCTTTGCAGGGGTAATTCGTAAGAAGGCGCTTTTAACTCAATATCGAGAGCTTCAAGCCTGTAATTTCCTGCAACGGCGGAGTTTCCTGCCTCAGTGCCGGAAAGCTTTACTTCTTCGGTTTCCAGGCGGTTCACTGGAGAGGATACGCTGGAATTAATTTCTCCTTTCGTTTCTGTCCGATTTTCTCCGCTTAACCCGGAACTCTGCTCCAGGCATCCTACTGTAAGGAAAGAGGCTAAAATAGTTAGAAGAATTAAATGAGTCACAACTAGCTTTGTTCGATGCTTCATTATTTCATTCCCCTCGCTTTAGATTCTATGTTAAACCGGAGCTTGCCTGCCCGGAAGGTGAGGTTTTTATCTTCTCAGTCTTATTGATTCGGATCTTTCCTTTACAGATACAGGCTTTCTGCTACTGATTAGGATTTTCTACGATTGATTCAGACTATTCCTGTTTTGTGACTGAAGACCTGCATAAAGGGTTAAAACATCTAAAAAATCAATTTCCTTTGATAGTTATCTCAGCAAAATATTTTAACTTATTCGGAGCCGGTTAATTAATTCGTTCCCAGCATTATGAAAATAAAAATTAAGACAGGCTTGAAGCGATCCGATAATAAGAATTAAGATCCGAGCAGCTGGATTTTTTATATTGAGAGGAAGAAAAGAGGGGCCGTTTTCTTCTTCCCTTTTTTCTCTTTTTCCCAGTTAGTCGTTCGGACTCAGAGGATCTATCCTAAAAAGCAGAATCATGAATAATGCAGTTACAGTCCCTGTTCCCCATAAAAGCGGGTCTTTGGTAAGATTCAGGAGCGTGCCCATTACCAGCAGTAAAGCTCCGATTGTCAGTAATATCTGAAATTTTCTCTCCAATTTTTTCCCCCATATTTCCCTTTTGAGTAGTTAACTCTCAAACATCAGCTAAGGTGCTAAAAAGCACCAACCGGTTTTCCATACTTTTAATTGATCTTTCTTCGTTATTTATTTTTTCACAGAATGTTTATTTTATAAATCCTGAAAGTTTTAAAATCAGAAATTTTTAATTTCGCATACCTGGAATGATAAATTTCTCAATCGTAAAACGAAAGGTTTTAATTTCATATCTTGAGGCAACGCGAAAATTAATCGGGACAGGATCGAATTAAAATCTCCGGTCGAGAATTAAAAAAATAACAATCGGCTTAAAAAGAAATAAAAGCTGCTGAATTTAAAAAATAAAGAATAAAATTAAAGGGGAGGTGCCGGGATCAATATTTCCTGCACTTCGCTTTTATAAATACTACGGAAAGCCCGGGTAGCGCAAGTTTTGCCCGGATCAGCTCCGAGAGTTTGGGATTCAGGATCTGCTTTTCTATTTCAGACCGTGTTTCTCTCTCACTGCCAGTTATATCTGCCGCTGTTTCAGTTCTATCTGTTACTTTCTCAGTTTCATCCGGCACTTTTTCTTCATCAGTGTCGATATCGAAAACTGAAACATCAGGGGTTATTGCCTCAACCACTTTCCTGAGCTCTGGGGCAGCCTGCCCTCCGGTCATGGCTGCAACCTCATTCTGGAGCACGAGCACAAGCACATTGCAACCTGTAGTCGCGGCACTCAGTAGCCCTAGAATGCCCGAATGTGCCAGGGCGAAATCTCCTATTACGGCTATGCCTTTTTTCTCAAAACCACATGCAACCGAGATTGCCGAGCCGAGAGCAAAGCTAACATCTACTGCCGCAAGGGGCTCGGGCGCGCTCCGGACGGAACAGCCCATATCCCCTGCAACCCTCACCTCAAGCGTGCTGAGCAAACGGTAAAGGGGAAGATAAGGGCAATCGCTACAGATTAAAGCCCTGCTTCCGGCCTTGACGAAGGCAGCACCTGCAGGTTTTAGAATTTCTTCTCCGATATGCTCAAGGGCAAATTCAAGATCCTGGGGCCTGACCTGCCCGTACGGAAGGTGCCCTGTTTTTTTCCCATAAACATTACCCGCAATCCGGATCTGCTCTTCTATAAAAGGCTCGGACTCTTCGGCAACGAGTACCCTCTGGTTACTTTTCAGAAAAGCCTTTATTTTGCCGAGAGGAAGCGGGTTCACAAGGTTGAGGGACAGGTGGGAGATTTCGGGATAAGAAATCTCAACAAGAAACTCTTTCTTTTTTTCCAGTATTTCTTCAACTACCGAGGACATGAAACCTGAGGAAATAATACCTATTTTTCCATGCCCCGAATCTGATCCGTATCCTGTTTTTTCGGTCGTCTTTTCCTTTACCTCATTCAGGTCCGTATTTTCAGCTTCCTCTTCCAGCAGGGGGTAGGTTTCGGAGTGAAAGAGCCGGTGTTTTTCCACCATCCGGCTCTTCCAGATTGCGCGATCGAATTCAGGATGGGGAGCTGAAGCTTCCGGAAGGCGCCTTATTTTCCCTTTGCTTTTTTCCAGGTCTGCGGTGATCCGCAGTATAACAGGCGTTCTGGTTTCTTCCGAAAGCTCGTAAGCCCGTCTCAAAGCCCTGTATGCAGTATCGGGGCTAGCCGGATCAAATACAGCTATCTCTGCTATTCGGCCGTACCATCGGGAGTCCTGTTCATTCTGAGAGCCTTTTGCGCCGGGGTCGTCTCCTGCAATTATGACAAGGCCAGCCCCGATGGTGTGTGTAACCGAGGTTATAAGAGGGTCCGAAAGCAGGTTCATCCCGACGTGCTTTACAAGCACAAGTGCCCTTCTGCCGGAAACCGACGCCCCGAGAGCGATTTCGAGGGCAATTTTTTCGTTTGTTAGCCACCTGGCGCTATAATCCCGCACTATTCCAGAAACTGCTGCCCCAGAGGGCGGGGCCTCTGCTTCTGAAGCTTCTAAAAGCTCTTTTTCCCCGGATTTTCTCAAAAAAAGCTCCATAAGGGAGGTAACAGGATACCCGGGAACGCCTGTTATGAGGCTGATATCACTGTCAAGGGCTGCAAGGTAAAGGGCTTCAAACCCGGTGCACTCTGGTGTTTCTTTTTCTTCTTTCAAACTGACCCCCCGCTGCTGGAATTCAAAGGATGCCGTATTCAAAGTTCAGTATAATTTAAAGTTCTTTATGACTCACTTAAAATTCCTTATGACTCAAAATCCGGATAACTTAAAGTTCCGTATAACTTAAGATTCCATATAATTTAAAATCCTTACAAATCAAGCCCGGTATAACCTGAGATTCGATAATTTAAGGTTCCGATTACTTAAATTTCGATTTGAGGTTTCTAATTCGAGATTCCTGCTTTATTGATCCCTGTTTTCTTAAATGCCACTTTTAATCTTTTCCATCTCAAGGGGCTTGATCTGAGTGCCAGGAATTATAGATTCTTCAGGCCTTCCGAACCAGGGAAGAGAAGCAAGTGCACCTATTACCCCGTTACCGTCAAGCAGGACTTCCACGCCGTTTTCTCTGGCGCACTGCAAAGCCTCGGCTTTAAGGATCCTTTCAGTCCGACCGCGGTTGCTATACTCGTATAGCCCTTTTGCATAGAAATCCGAAAGGACAACCATTCCGGTTTGGGCTGAGGCACTGTATTTTTCAAGCGCTTTTTTGAAAGCATTTGTCAGCCTTGATTTTGCTTTCTCATCCACACAGCCGAATTCAAGTACTGTAGACATGCAGTTCTGGGTCTTTTCCGGAACCGGGAAAAGCTGGACAAGAGCATGGGAAAGATAAACGGCTTCCTGGCAGTCCAGTTCCTTTGCAATATTGTGAGTCAGGGTCCAGGTGGCTCCTATTTCTTTTGAGTCGGTATCATCTATGCCTATTAGGACACGGTCCCTGCGCGGAACTACAATCGTCCCCTTTGCGCATTTCTCGCCCCCGGACTCGGAGATGTTGTATCGAAGCACCCCATCTGCAAATGCCCTGCAGCGGGTTGCGCCCACGCCTCCGCCTCCCAGTCCTGCATAGGTGATTTCTACCTCGTCCCCCTGCACGATTACGGATTCAATGCCCGCGGCTGCGACGGAAGCTTTGAGTTCGAGGTTTGAAGTCCCGGTTTTCATGAAATAGCGGATCATATTTCCGGTTGAACGGGCTTTCAGGACAAGGGGCGCTTTTGCATAATGGTAAAGGGACCAGGCGGCCCCACTATAACAGTTGGAGTGCTCAATGATCTCCGCATACTCATTTGCCGCGTCACAGATAGCGTAAATGCCCTTATAAGGTACAGTATACGGGTCATCCAGGGTTATTTCCTCAATATTTCTGTTGTCCAGTGCACAGGCATTTATATGTTTTGTAATTCAAAAAACCTCCTTTTTAAAGGGAATAGGAACTGGGAGGGAAAAATTTGTTTAATCGAAAAGCCCATTTCTTGTAAATATATATAAATATCGTAATATTGTAAGTTATATAAGCGGATTATTATTGTGCAAATAGGCTGAATACAAACTATCAGTTATATATTTGACTATAATCTCTGGAAGTGATATTCAGCCTGATTTCTGATTAAATAAAGCTACTTTCGATAAACACTTCTGATAGAATAAACTAACCCATAAAGCATATATTATGAATTTACCGGGCAGATCTGGCTTTTATGGCTCTTATGGCCCTTGTGGCTCTTTAAGAGCTTTCGATCTGAAAGCTATCTCTCGAGTTCTGGCGCTTTAGTCTTTCTTTTATTTTACAAAGCCCTCGTCTTTAAGGCTCACATACCTGCCGTCCCCGATAATAATATGGTCAAGCACGTCAATTCCAAGGAGTTTTCCTCCTTCTACCATTTTCTCGGTGACCATTATGTCCTCCCGGCTAGGGCTCGGGTCCCCCGAAGGGTGGTTATGGACCATGATTACCGATGCTGAGGACTCCAGAAGGGCGGACTTGAAAACCTCGCGCGGGTGAACAATGCTCGCATTCAGGCTGCCTACGGATACGACTTCTTCTTTCAGGATCTGGTTTTTTGTATCAAGGCAAAGTGTTATAAATTTTTCTTTTTTCTGTTCACGCATTTTAGGGTACATCAGGGCATACACGTCCCTTGGGGAGCAGATTTTCCTTTTGGGCTCTTCCGCAAAAGTCTCAAGCCGGCGAGCAAGCTCGAAAACTGCAGCTATCTGGGCAGCCTTTGCCTTCCCTACTCCATGAACCTGCATAAGCTTTGAAATATTTGCAAGACTGAGTTGTTTGATGCTATATTCTGTGAATATCCGGCTGGACAGGCTGACAACATTTTCTTCCCGTGACCCTGTCCTCAGGATAACTCCAAGCAGTTCCGCGTTTGAAAGCGATTCCGGCCCGTTTCGAATAAGCCTCTCCCTTGGGCGTTCTTCTTCAGGTATATCATGAATCCTGACTTTATTTATTTCCAATTTAACCCCTCTTTTTCTCATGTTTAAATTTCTCAAACTCTCCATGGATTCTATCAATGTCGACTCTCTATAGATAATATCAAAGTTTCAATATTTGAATCTTCACAAAACGCCCTGTAAAATTAAATAAGAAATAAAAAGTGCCGGCCCTTACTTATACCGGAAAGTGTATAACGCTCTTTGATGAAAGTCATTTCAGTTGTCGGGTATAAAAAATCGGGCAAGACCTCCCTTGTTTCAGCGCTCGTCCGGAATCTTTCCGGATTCGGGACCGTAGGCACTGTAAAACACATGGGGGAGCAACGCCTCAATCCCGCAGATACCGATACGGGCAGGCACTTCGATGCGGGAGCTGATATGGTAATTGGATTAACGGGCTCAGAAGCAACCGGCACCGAGCTTGTCACATTCTCCAGGGACTCTGACCTTGAGCACGCGCTTGACCTGCTCTGTGACCAGGGGCTTGATTTTGCCGTGGTGGAAGGCTTTAAGGAAAGCAATCTTCCGAAAATCGTGATTGGCGACCTCCAGGGCGTTTCCAACGTTGTTTTAAGAATGCCTCCCGATGTCGATATGCACGAGGAACTTATAGCCTCCCTTGTAGGAATGACCCTTGCCCAGCCTGACCGCTACACCCTGGAAGCCCTTATCAAAAAAGCCAGGAAAATCCCTGCCATCCGAAAAGCAGGCGCAATCGGCACCTTCACCGGAATCGTCCGTGAGCTGGCCGGTGACGAGAAAACCTCCAGGCTCGAATTTGAAAAATACGAACCCGAAGCCTCAAAAGCCCTTGACCGCATCCGGGAAGAGCTCAAACAAAAAGAAGGCATCCTTGAAGTCCTGATCCACCATAAAACAGGCATCATCAAAGCCGGAGAAGACATAGTATACATCGTTATCGCAGCCGCCCACAGGACCGAACTTTTCCCTGCCCTCAGCGAGGCCATAGAACGCATAAAAGCCGAAGCCCCGATCTGGAAGAAGGAATTCACGGAAAAAGAGGAATTCTGGGTCCACGACAGGGAACATGCCTGAAAACGAAAGGAAAAACTCAGGTAAGCAGAAAGGAAACCGAAATTACAAAAAACTCCGGAAATGGTCAGATGGGCGGAAAAACAGAACCAGACCGAGAACAAATGAAATTCAGAAGCGCTATCGTCCTGGCGGGCGGCAGGGGCAGGCGGATGGGCATGGTCGAAAAAGCCCTTCTCGAATTCGAAGGAAAAACGATCCTTGAACGCCTGCTTGAAAGCCTTTTCCGGGCTGTGGACGAGGTTATTCTCTCGGTCCGGGACAAAAACCAGGAAGAAAAGCTCAGGCCGGTGCTTGAAAAGTTCCCTGCCCGTGAAATCCGTTTCTGTTTTGACACTCTGGAAGATGCCGGCCCCCTTGAAGGCATCCGGGCGGGGCTGCTCGAATCAAGGGCAGAATATTCTTTTGTCTGCGCGGGCGATATGCCTTTTGTGGATTCCTGGGTTGTAGACCTGCTGTTTGAGAAAGCAAGCGGACATGATGCTGCCCTTCCGAAATGGGAAGATGGGAATTTTGAACCTCTGCATGCAGTTTATTCCAGAAAACTGATCCCTGAAATCGAAAAAGCCTTTGAGAGAGGAAAGAGGTCTGTGCTTGCGCCGGTTTTTGAAATGAAGGATGTGGTGTTTGTCGGGGTTTCGGAAATTCGGGAGATTGATCCTGAGTTAAGGAGTTTTGTGAATATTAATACGGTTGAGGACATTGAATTTATAATCGGATCTACATTGGGAAACGAAAAATAATATTAAGTTCCTGTAACCGTTGTTGATCGTTTTTTAATTGCCGAAAAGCCGTAATATCATCTTTTACCGTTCATGTCCGCGCTTTGCGCGGCTTTTTCTCTCCGACATCATAAAATCGAAAGTTATTTAGACAACAATACCTTCTATTTTTAGAATCAGTTGTCATCTGCTTAATAAAGCTTCATTGACGGTAATTTCAAAGGCTTATTGAGTTTTCGATTATTTTTTGCTTAAGGCGGGATCATATGGAACTGAATGAGATCAAAGATCTGATTAGAGAGGCTAAAAGAAATAACGCGACTACACTAGACCTTTCGTTCAAGGAACTGACTTCGCTGCCACCGGAAATCTTAGAGTTGAAAAATCTTACGACACTTTATATATCTAATAATCAATTGACTTCGCTGCCGCCGGAAATCTCAGAGTTGAAAAATCTTACGACACTTGACATATCTAATAATCAATTGACTTCGCTGCCGCCGGAAATCTTAGAATTAGGTCTGTATATTACGTGGAAGTATCAATTGGGAGAAAAAGGAATATTTTTAGAAGGAAACCCTCTTGAAATTCCTCCTGTGGAGATTGTAATAAAGGGCAGAGAGGCGGTTATCAACTATTTTAACTCTCTTGAATATGGGAAAGAACCATTAAATGAAGTTAAAGTTTTGCTAGTAGGGGATGGTGAAGCAGGTAAAACTTCGCTGATGAAGCGGATTTTTGGAGAAGAAGTTGATGGAAATGAGCCTCAAACACAGGGTATCAATATCAGGAAGTTGATAGTAAACAATGGAGATCGGGAAATCAAGGCTAATTTCTGGGATTTTGGCGGGCAAGAGATCATGCATGCCACTCACCAATTTTTTTTGTCAAAAAGGAGCCTTTACATTCTGGTGTTGGATGGAAGAAAGGATGAGAAGCCCGAATACTGGCTTAAGCTAATTGAAAATTTCGGTGGAGATTCCCCTGTTTTAGTTGTGATCAATAAAATAGATCAAAATCCAGCGTTTGAACTGAACAGGAAATTCCTTCAGGAAAAGTACCCATCTGTCAGAGGTTTTTACCGTTTGTCCTGCAAGTCGAACGAAGGGGTTGAAGAGTTCTCAAAATCTTTGCAAGAAGAGCTGACGAAGGTAAAACACCTTGAGATCAAGTGGCCTAAAAGCTGGTTCAACGTAAAGAGCAAGCTTGAAAAAATATGTCCAAATTGTTCATCTAATTTTGAGGATAAAAATGCTTGTGAGTACTTTAATTTTATAGAATATAAAGAATATAAGCAAATATGTGATGACGAGGGGATCAAAAGCGAATCAGAACAAGATACTCTTGTCGATTTCCTTCATGATTTAGGCGTAATAGTCCATTTTAGAGATATACCACTTTTGAACACACATGTTCTTGAACCTGAATGGGTAACTAATGCCGTATATAAAATTGTCAATTCTAAGGATATTGTTGAGTCCAGAGGAGTTTTAAAACTTAATATGCTGCCTGAGATTCTGAAACAAAGAAACGAAGGTGATTTCTTCTATCCGCCAAACCAATACGGTTTTATTATTAGTTTAATGAAAAAGTTTGAACTTTCTTATGGTCTTGATGATCAAACTGTACTCCTCCCTAGCTTACTGGAAATTCAGGAGCCTAATTTTGAATTTGATTATGAAGGAACTCTGAGGTTTATAATTGACTATGATTTCCTTCCTCCTTCAGTAATGCCGCGTTTCATCGTGAAGATGAACAGGGACATAAAAGACGATCTTCGCTGGCGTACAGGTGTGGTTCTGGGAGATGAGAACTTAAATTCTTCTGCTGTGGTTAGAGCTGATAATGAGGCAAAGAAAATAAGTATTTACGTTAATGGGAAGCAAAGAAGAGATTATTTTGCCGTTATCCTTAAAAAATTCCGGGAAATAAATAAAAGCTTTGAAAAACTAAAGGCTACAGAAAAAATTCCGCTTTCTGATAAACCTGAAGTAACTGTTAGTTATAAGCATCTTATCAAGCTAGAACTGAAAGGAGTCGAGGAGTATATGCCTGATGGCTCTGATTATGAGTACAGGGTAAGTGACCTTCTCGGAACCGTTATCAATAGAACCAGAGAGAGGGCATTACTGGAAGAAATATTGCGAATAACAGAAGCTAATGGAAGTAATGAGAAAGAGATTTTGAATATACTGATGGCTCTTCAGGAAATGGAAAACGAATTTGATACAGAAGATACTTTACTCGAAAAGATAAATAGTGTTATTACATTGAATCCCAATTGGAACGGATTAGGTATTAATTTCAATGAGATAGTCAGACTGTACTTAAAACATAAAAAGTAATATTCTTTATTCTTATTTCCCCGCATCCTCTATCTCAAACTTTACATTCCTCTTCCTAAGCTCTTTAATAATTTCTTCCATAAACACCCCGGGCCCCGGCTCATGTCTATGGTGGAATTCTTTTACCTTACCTGGCTCTCCGCCGACGGATGTGATTTCCACGCCGCATGAGGGGCTTTTCGGAACGCCGAGAATTTTAATTTTCACGCCCCTGGCTGAAAGGCCTTCAAGCAGGTCTGCAATATGGGTAAAGATTTCCCGGCAAAAGCGCCTGTAGGCAGGGTGGTCGAGCTGGTCTTTAGTGATTTCCCGACGCCTCATGCCGAAAAACATGGCTTCCGGGCAGGGAAGCTGGATAACGTTCGCGCCCTGCGTGTCGATAGGCCGGGCGGGTTTTACGCCTTTCACCCTTGTAAGGGGGTTAAGCAGGCAGTGGCCTATGACCAGAACCTCTTCTTTATCGTCGCCGGCAGCGGGATTTTCGGCAGCCTGGGGATATTCGCAGTTTTCCAGCTTTTTCATGTCACCACCTGTATTCGGCTTCTGCCTGTATTTACTTTGTATATGTTTACTGTTCGCCTTTTATATGTTTACTGTTGGCTTTCTATATGTCTACTGTTCGCCTTCTATATGTCTACCAGTCGCCTGGTACACTTTTATTCTTCGCCTTATACACGTTCGCTGGCCACCTTCTATTCAGCTCTGGTATTAACTTGACATTAATCTGGTATCCACCTGGTATCCACCTGTATATTTCTTTGTACGAAAACAAGAGATTTTATATTTATCTTCTGCATATGTATTCGAAAATGGTATCTGTGAGCCTGCATACCAGCTATACTTTTGCTACCTGTTAGGATATGATTGCAAAAGAGGTGCAGGAGCACTGCCTTTACATTGGAAGGTCACGGCATATGCATGAAGAGTTTGGAACATTACTTAACAGAGGATTCAAAAGCTGGGTTAGAAATTTAAATATCTGTATTCCGTACATCCTTAATTTCCTTATTAACCTGATTCTTTATTTCCTTTTCTTTGCGCTGATGGGCTTGTTGCTCTTTACTTCAGGCACAGGAACGATTATAGACCCTGCTTCTCTTTCCGACGAGGAAATTTTTGCCATGATGTGGGGAGGGTTTTCTGAGAACCTCACATTATCCGTATCTCTGCTTCTCGGGTTTTTCCTGTTTGCGATGCTCGTGCAGTCCTTTTTCACAGCAGGAGCAATTGGAATGGCGAAAAAGGCCTCCGAGACCGGGGATACCGTACTCTCGGACATGCTGGTTTCGGGTTCGAAAAATATCTTCAGGCTTTTCATGGCAGTCCTGCTAATTGCCCTGCTCCTGCTTGTAGGGATCATATTTCTGGTGCCCGGAGCCCTAGCAGTAGGGAGCCTGAGTTCGCTGGTCGAAAATCCGGAAGCTTCGGTGCACGGCATGACCGCGCTGGTTATAGGAGCCGTTCTCTGGGCAGTGTACATAATAATTGTCAATCTCGTGCTTTCCCTCAGCACATATGCCCTTGTGATCGATGAGCTTGGGCCTCTTGAGGCTTTGAGTACGGGTTTTGGTTTCTTTATGAATAATAAGCTGGACGTTTTCTTTATCTGGGTAATCACTATAGGGCTGGCTTTAATCAACAGTTTCGTCGGCGAATTAGCAGGCTCGGGAAACATTCTGGTCGCAGCAGTTACATCTCTGGTTCCGGTTGTGGTTCTGCAGCCTCTCACAGCAGTCCTGTGGACACGCCTCTATCTGACCAGAAAAGGAAAAAAGCTCTATAACCCTTCAGATCTGCTTTCCGACCCGGATAGCATCTAAAAGGCTGGTTTCTTTTTAAGCCCGGCCAAGCAATTTGCAGGCCTGACATAACTCTTCGGTGCAGGTCTCCCCGCAGACCCTGCACTTTTCGATTTTTGCGGGAGGCATTTCCTTTGCAAGAGCCCCCACAAGCTTGTCAAAACCCCTTAGCAGGGAATATTTGGTCCCCGGATGGTTCGCTTCAAAGTTATTCAAAAGTTCCCTTATCTCCCCTCGCAGGGCTTCTCCTGCATACGGGCATTCGCTGAAGTCTACAGGCAGGGAATTTACCAGGGCGTAGAGTGCAACTTCCTTTTCAGGGATATTCCTAAGGGGTTTTGCCCTCAAGACCAGCCCCTCAACCGCTGCCGGCGGAGCAAGCCTGACCATGCGCTCCATATCCCCCCGGAAGTGATTGAGAAGGATTGTCTGGGCTTCGTCGTCCAGGTTATGCCCTGTAACGAGTTTTGTTGCCCCTATTTCAAGTGCGACCTTATTGAGAATATTTTTCCTGAGGACACCGCAGTAGCTGCATGTGCCTTTTTCCCGGTCCATTGCTGCCAGCTCGTCCATAGTTACTCCGTGCATGTCTTTGAAGGACTTTATAACATGCCGCACCCCGAGCGTCTCAGTGAGGCTTTTTGCAAGTTCGAGGGAATGCGGACGGTACCCGTGTATTCCCTCATCCACCGAAATTGCCACAATTTCGATGTCAGGCCTGTTTCCCAGAATTTTGTGCATCACATAGAGGGCAACCGAGCTGTCCTTACCCCCGCTCAGGGCGACAGCTATTACTTCATTTTTGCGGATGCTGTACTCTCTTCGGATTGTCAGTTTAATTTTCCTCTCAACATCCTCCACAAAATGTTTCTTGCAAAGGTGCATCCCGGAATATTTCTGAAAAATGATAGCTTCGTGATTGCATTTTTTGCATTTGATTGTCATTTAAATCCTTTTTTCTGCCAATTAACTGGAAATAACTGAAAATTGAAACCTGATAAACGGATATATAACTAAATTATTTTTAATTGTACTGTGCCAGAATTCTTTTAGGAAAGGAACCGCTCGTATATATGGCTTCTTATGTGTTTTTACAGAAAAACAGTTTTTACAGCTTTTTTGCTTATTTTCTGGGTATTTCTGTTTAGGTATGTTCTGTTCAGGTATATCCTTTTTAGGTATATCCTGTTTATTTTCTGTTTATTTCCTATCCATTTTCTATTTGTTTTTTGTTTATTCCTTTGAGGCGCTATAAACGTTGTTCAGAATCTCTGTTTCCAGGGGTATTATCCTTTTCAGCCAGTAAAATCTACTTATTATTCAAATAACTATATAATATTTAGGCAGCAGCAAGGGGGTTTTAAAATCAGAATTATTCCGGCAGAAGCAAGGTACTATTCGGATGAGGGCTGGGTCAAAAGTTATTTTCTTCTCTCCTATTCGGACTATTACGACCCGGAAAATCTTCAGTTCGGGAGCCTGCGCGCTTTTAAAGAATTTATTCTCGAGCCAGGCAAGGGATTTTCGTCTCATCCGCATGCCGAAGTGGAAATAACAACTATAGTGCTTGAAGGAGAAATTACTCACGAAGACAATATGGGTAACAGGGGAGTTCTAAGGAAAGAGGATGTACAGTGCATCACCACAGGCACGGGTATCGAACATTCGGAGTTTAACAGGGGAAAAGAACCTCTGCGTTTATACCAGATCTGGATTTCTCCGTCCAGCACCCATCTGGAACCGGCATACTCCAAAAAAAAGTTCGAGCCCTCAGACTGGAATAACAGGCTGCTTCCCCTGGCGTCAGGACAGAAGTTCGAGGGTGCCCTGAGAATTAACGCGGATGCAACCATTTACCGTGCCAGCCTTGAAAGAGGGCATATGCTCCACTTTAATTCAAAAGAAGGCCGATTTGTTTTCATATATATCTCGGCTGGAGAACTTTCTGTCAATGGGCAAAGGCTCGGGCAGGGCGACCAGGCCCGTCTTGATGAGGAAAAAACCATTCACCTGGAGACCGCTTCTTCTGCGGAATTAGTGCTGATTGATATACCTGCAAATCGCGAAAATATATAAAAGTGAGTCACAGAAAGCTAAATCACGGAAAAAAATCATGGAAATAATAGAATAAAAAATAGAATAAAAATAAAATGAAAAATAGAATAAAAAATAGAATAAAAAATGTAGTAAAAAATATAGTAAAAATAGAATAAAAATAAAATGAAAAACAAAGAAAAAGAGGCATCATATGGACCAGGAACAGCCTGAGAGGGGAAGTGACAAAAAACAGGAACAACCTCGAAGAGGAAGTAATGGAAGGCGAGAGCAATCTGGGGAGGTTGAACAGGAGCAGCCTCGAAGAGGAAGTGATGGGGGGCAGGAGCAGTCGGAAGGGGTTGAACAGGAACAGCCTGAGAGAGGAAGTGACGGGAGGTCGGAGCAGTCGGAAGGGGATGAACAGGAACAGCCTGAGAGAGGAAGTGACAAAAAAGAAGAGCAGCCTGGAAGAGGGAGTGACAAAAAACAAGAACAACCAGGAAGAGGGAGTGGCTGATAGACAATATTAGCCATAAGAGAGAATTGGCTATAAATCAAAGGCAGACTCAAGAGGAAACGATAGTATTGCAGGCAGGACTGCATTTGAAAAGAGTTGAAGTTAGAAGTCAGTTAAAGTTAGAAGTAATTGAAGTGAGAGGTAAAAATAGTTTAGAGAGGGATTTGCCTCTCACTTCTCTTTTGCTTCTGATATTCAGGGAATCCGGAGTGAGGAATGGCGAACCTCATTTCCGTTTCCTCTTTGAAACCTCTCCCGAACTAAAGCTTGAGGAATGGCAAAAACCTCAATGTCTTCTTACTCAGGCGGGGTTTCGGATTTATGGAGGGCAGGGTTGAGGAATGGCGAACCTCGTTTCCCTTGCTCTGCGTTTTCGCTAAATGCTACTCATGAACCCCATTCAAAATTAGCATTTAGAACTGCATGATATAGAATATCGGTCACATATAAAACATAAGTGGAAATGATTTTTCTTTTACTTTGATGTAATAAAAGGCACTCAAAATTTTTAAGCGGCTTATCGTCCGGGCAGACTATAATTGTCCCGAGCAGTCAATATCTATGAAAATTGTCCGAATTTGGGCAGAAACTATTTATGCTATAAATTTCAAAGCAGTTAGGTTACATTCTTCTGCATTATTTAGATTAATTTAATTTTTTTGACTTAATTTTTCCCTTCTTTTACAATGTAATACCTTCTTTTACAAAATAAAATACAGATTTTGTACCGGTACACTATTTTTATGGCATATTACTTATTACTTTTTCTTTTTCTCATTTGTCCTTGCCCAACATTTTTCTTTTTCACAGACAGTCTTTTTATATTATGCCTTTTCTCTCTACTGTTATCTTTTTTCTCATATTATCTCTTTTCTCAAATTCTCAATGCTATGTCGAATGCCAACACATCAACGCTAATCTTGAGTAAGAAATAATTTCTTTTCACACTAAGATCTAAAATATCTATAAATAGAAATAATTGTAATTATTGGGTATAAATTCTAAAGTCTTAGATAAGTTCTTGGCGGTTAGCTGAATGAAAGATCTCTCATTACTCTTACTTCTTTTTTCAGTTTTAGGCGGTTACCTGCTTGGTATAATTTCCGGGCTTCTGCCCGGGATACATAATAATAATTTTGCTCTTGCTCTCGTAGCCTTTGCGCCTTTCCTGGCTGAAAAAGGGCTTTCTCCTCTTTATATAGCCGTGATTATCCTCTCAAATGCACTCTCTCAAACTTTTCATGATATAATTCCGTCGGTGTTTTTAGGGGCGCCGGATGGGGATACCGCGCTCACGGTCCTTCCAGGGCACAGGCTTCTGATTGAGGGGGCAGGAGCTGAGGCAGTACGCCTTTCAGCACTCGGAAGCGCAGGCTCGGTAGTTGCTTCCCTGGTTTTCGTGCTGCCCTTTTCTCTTTTCTTCAAGGCTGTTTATCCGTATATTGAAGAACATATGGCAGGTATTCTGATTTTAATCGTCTTTCTGATGCTTGCAACTGAAAAAGGTGAAAAAGGAGAGGATTCAGAGAAAAAAAGCCCATTTGCCAAATATAAATACAAAGCTTTTGGCCTGGTTTTGTTTTTGATCACAGGTGTGCTTGGGCTCTTCGCTTTTGCCAGGGAATCACTTATGGTTCCGATTGTTAATTTTGGGGAGCCTTCTATACTCCTGCCCCTGCTGAGCGGGCTTTTCGGAGCATCCCAGCTAATTATAAGCCTTCTCACAAGCTCGAAAATCCCCGAGGAATCCGTATCGGCACTAAAGCTTTCCCGAAAGAGAATTCTACGGGGAATCCTGACAGGCAGCGCAGCAGGTTCGCTTGTAGCATGGCTGCCAGGCCTCTCTTCAGCAATTGCGGCACTTCTCACAGGTCTCGTTGCAAAAGTCGATTTTGACAGGATTCCCCTTAAGAAAAAAGCTCCCGAACCTGAGCTGGGGAGGTTAAAAACCTCTCTTTACTCTGACCCTTATGCCAGTAACCCTGAGACACTTGAAAGTTCGAAGGAATTCATAGTTTCAAATTCCGGAGTAAACACTTCTAACGCAATTTTCGGGCTGGTAGCTTTTGTGGTGATAGGAAGGACCCGAAGCGGGGCAATGGTTGCCGTAGAAGATATCCTCGGAACGAATACACTCGATCTGCCTGTATTGCTGCTCTTTTTTGCTGCCATGGTATTGACTGCCCTTTTTTCCTACTTCTCTACAGTCTGGATAGGAAACAATGCCCATCTTATTTTAAAAAAAGTTGATTACAGTAAACTCTGTGCAGGTGTCCTTATCGGGCTTGCAGTAATGGTTTACCTCTTCACAGGGCTCTTCGGGTTTTTTATTTTTGTGATATCGACTCCAATAGGCATGCTCGCCTCCTTTATGAATGTCAGGAAATCGCATGCAATGGGAGTTATCTTACTGCCTGTGATCCTGTATTTTTTGTAAAAATAACTTTTTCAATTATATATCCGACAACAAAGCCTATTAAAGTCATAATTATTTTGCAGGGGCTTTTCCGGCAATCCCCTCAAGCCTTCGATCAGGTTTTTGAGCAGATTTACAGGAATTCCGACTGTCAGTTCCGACTCTTCAATGCCCGTATAGGTCCTGCTCCCTGAACAGCCCACTGTTATCCCCATCTTGCCTGTCAGGTAGGGCTGGACAACGGCATCTGAACAGAGACTCTGCTTGCCTGCAAATTCGGCTTCGAGCCTGGGAACCTTCTCCAGGGTCTTTCTGGAGGCCTCAAGGGTCTTGAAGTGCTTCAGGGTTTCGTATTAGAACTCTCCGCTTGCAACTTTGGGAGGCATCTTTCCCAAGCCAAGGGCTGAGGCTCCTCCTTTGCAGGTCTCGTCTTCAAGCGTGGCATAAAATTCCTCTCCGGTTTTGCGCACACGGTCCACCATCTGACAGTGCCTCATATCTTTGTCAATCCTCTGGACTTTCTCCGGAACTTCTGCATCTTTTGGAACCAGGGCAACTGCTACAGGATAGGTTTCCAGTTTAAGTAACTCAATCATTTCTCTACCGTACTCGTTGATTTCCTTAATTTGCTCGGGACTGGCTGTTTCCACAAAATCACCCTCATATAACCTTATTATACATAGTGTAACCCTGATGGCTTAATAGGACTCCGAAGCAATATTTCTCTTTCCTCTTCACATCCGGAAAGATTTTTCCCATACTCCAAAAGTTTGACTTCTTTAATCCGATGGCGTGTAAAAATATAAAACTTAAAATGTATTGGGCTGGAATTATACAGAAAGCAAAAAACTGCTTTATATAAAGAGGAGAATAACAAATAAAACAATAGACAAAGTTAAAAAGGTAAAACCAGGCTATGAAGTTAAAAGTATTAAGCCAGCCAGTAAAAGTAAAAAATAAATTAAATAAGTAGACAACAGCTGGTTTGAACTAACTGGTATTGAATTCGAGTAGAATGGCGAGTAGAATGGGAACTTTCCAATAAATGGGACAATTTACCAAGGGGTTTGCAGGAGTATGAAAACACAACTTGAACAGCGTTTAACTGAGCTCAAGGCAGAATACGAATCAGGGCAGAAAATCCTCAAAGACATCGAGTTAAAGCTTGCAGAACTCGAAGACCGGAAAAAGAGCCTGAACGAAACCCTTCTCCGCATTAGCGGAGCAATTGACTTGCTCGAAGAAGTGCTGGAAAGGAAAAAGGATACGCAGGAACCAGAAACCAGGGCAGGGCCAGAAACTAGGGAAGAGTCCGGAATTGTAACCGGAAGTGTAGAGGTTCCGGATGTTATAAGACAGCTCCCTGAAAAAGCCGTGAAAATTCTGGAAGAAGCCGGGCTTGTAGCAGGAGAGATTGTCGAGCAAAAAGGAGTTTTTCCAATAGGGGTTACGATTGGAGGAGTGATCAGGCAGGAGCCAAGGCCAGGGACAAAATCTCCGGTAGGGTCGGCCGTAAAACTCGTAATTGCGGTAAAAGGCAAGTTAGTGCCACCTAATAAAGACTCACTGTGCGAAACCTTTTCCGACCGCATCTGAGCAAAGGCAAAGGAGGGATTAAAACGGAGGCTTATTCATCCAGAATAAACAGTTCCCTGAACGAACTTCGGGAACACTGCAGAGCAGCAATTTCAGCCTTTAGCGCGCTTGAACAATCCGGAAGCCCGGCATCCCTTAGGCTCTGCTGGGGGAAATTCCTCAACGAATGCCAGGGCGCTTCAGCAGTCTTATGGAACAACAGCGACAGAAGACTCGGGAAATATCTCAGATCCGTACTCTTGATCTCCAGCAACTCTGCTCTTTCTCCAGCAGCTTTCTCCGGGTTGAGAGCTGTGATTAAAGGAGTTGAGAAAGAAAAAACTGCAGGTAAAGGAGTAGAAAAAGAAAAGAATATGGGAATAGAGAAAGCTGAAAGAGTACCGAGTACTGTAGGGACAGAAAGAACTGGAGGAATAGAAAAAACCTTCAGGGACGAAAGAGAGGAAGGTGTACCGGAAGGAGATACCGACGAGAGAAAGTCGGCAGCTTTCTCATATAATATGGGAACAAAATTACTTACGTTTCATGGGAGAAACTATGAAATTCTGCCTCTTTTCCTGTCTGTAAGAGACCTTTATGCCTCCCTCCCGTTCTTCGAAGAACTTAAGGCCTGTGCTGAGCGGCTTGAAACGAATCCTCAGGATGCCACAGCCCTCTTTCAGGAGGCTGTGCTCATGTATAAAGCCAGGCGGTTTGAAACTGCCCTGCAACTTACTGCGCAGGTTCTAAAAATTGCTCCTGATGATCACCGTGTCTGGTATAACAGGGGTGTTATCCTCTCGGAACTGGGCCGGCTTGAAGAAGCGGTTGCGGCGTATGACAGGACAATTGAACTTGAACCGGCTTTTGAAGTTGCCTGGGACAATAAAGGGGTTGCTCTTGCCAGGCTTGGCAGGTTTGAAGAAGCCCTCGAAACCTATGGAAAAATCCTTCTGAAATATCCCGAATACGCTGAAGCCTGGGCAGGAAAAGGCTCTATACTTTCGACCCTCGGCAGAGAAGAAAAAGCCCTTGAAGCCTACCGATCCGCCCTCCGAATCAGGCCCGATTACCTTGAAGCCCTTACATCGGCAGGAAGCCTGCTTACAGGGATCGGCAGGTTTGAAGAAGCCCTGAAAACTTATGATAGGGGACTTCAGCTCGCTCCAACAGATCCCCGCCTCTGGGCAGCCAGAGGTTTCGTCCTTTCCGAGATGGATAAACAGGAAGAAGCACTTCAAAACTGCAACCGAGCCCTCGAATTGAAACCCGGTTTCGTTCCTGCGCTTGAAACCAAGGTAAAAATCCTTTCGGAAATCCGCAGGCAGAAGGCTCCATCCTCTCAGTAACATCTTCTTTAATATTTTTCCCGCCATTCTTTTTTTCATTTTCCCATTTTTTTCATTTTCCCATTTTTTCCAATTCTTTCCATTTTTTCCGTTTCTTTCCATTTTTCCTTAATTTCTTTGTTTTTGCCGTTGTGTACCTTTCATTTATATTCTTTTTTGGCCTGTACTTTACTACCCTTTATATTGTACTGTCCGCAATATTGTGCTGTCCCTAGTGCTTTAAGCTTAAGATGAACTGTACTTTTATTAAAGGGCAGTTTTCATATTCGGTAAAATTCGAATCAGAAAAGGTATATTTCATTGAAAACAAAAGTGCAGAATACCAGTTTTAGCTCTGGTTCCATGCGTGAAATGTAAAAATGGCCAGGTGTGGTAAAAGCCCGGAAGGGGTCCGGAATGAGCTTTCACTGGAATAGCGAGGATTCCGATATGACAGAAGAAAATGCGAGTGCGAAAATGGAGAAGGCGAAGCAAAAGGAGTCGGAAGCGGCAGAAATAACCGGAGAACCAGAGGATCCCAGGCAGCTCCTTATAAAGGCTGGCGAGACTGACAATTACGAAGACAAACTCAGGCTGTATGATAAAGCCATAGCTCTGGACCCTTTATATCTCGATGCGTGGATCCAGAAAGGTTTCGCCCTGGACAGGATGGGAAAATCAAAAGAGGCTCTTGCCTGCTATGACAGGGCTCTAGAAATCGATCCTGAAAATCTGGGTATCAGGTGCCTCAAGGGTTTTGCCTTCAATAACTTAAAGGAGTTTGAAAAATCGATCGAGTCTTACGACGAAGTCCTGAGAGTAAAACCTGACGATGTATTCTCACTATATCAGAAAGGCATGGCTCTGGAAAGCCTTGGCAGATATGGGGAAGCTATGAAGTGTTATGATAGCGCGCTTGAGATCGATCCGACTGACGTTCTTATCAGAGAGAAGCAAATGAGACTTCTTGAATTAATTTATAAAAAAGGAACTTTAGTGGATTCTCCAGACAGCGGCTTTAACTGAACTTAAAGATCTAAAGGATCTTAGAGAAGGGATCTGAGATGGATAAAAAGGACTTCTAATCAGAGATAAGTCGAAGCAGGTCAAAAAATAATTGACGGGATCACCAGAATAAATGGAGTATTGTTAAAAAAGAGTTACGGGAATTGTCAAACAATTGCGTCAAAAAACTGCGTCAAAAAAATGGTTTCATCGTCAAAAGAGGCCTGCATAGATAAGAAAGAATTGCAGGTAAGAAAGAATTGCAGGAATCGCCAGGAGAAATGCGATATTGTCAAAAAAGGTTGAAAAACTGTGAGAAGAGAGTGCAGGGCCGGGAACCGGCCTTTACTTTTTGCTCGCTTCTTCTTCCTTCCTGATCTCTTCTACGATTTCCATAAGTTTTTCCTTAATTTTTACTATGGCGTCTACAGCTTCGCCGCCTACCTCAATGGGAGCCCGCTTTTCCAGGTCAGCCTGCATCAGTTTAGGGTCAAAGGGAATTTCTCCAAGAACCTGGATGCCCAGCTCTTCAAGCTTATCGTCAACTTTTCCCGAGCCTCCTTTATTAATTACGGCGGCAAGGTGTTTTATCCCTATTTCGGAAGAGAGCCTTTTTATTCTCTCAGCCGTTTCAAGCGATCTTGCCCCTGGCTCAACTACCACAATCATGAGGTCCATTCCTCTTGTAGTGCCCCTTCCGAGATGTTCTATCCCGGCTTCCATATCAAGGATCACTGCACTCTTTTCCCTGAACATAAGGTGCCTGAGAAGAGCCCTCAGGAAAGCCGAGGCAGGGCACATGCACCCGCTTCCTCCACGGTCCACGGTGCCCATGACAAGCATTCTTACTCCATCGGGCCCTATAACCCCGTATTTACTTGCAATATCATCGACTTTTGGGTTGTAGATGAAGGCTCCGCCTTCGGCACCTGCCCTTTCCTGAATCAGGTCTTTGAAATCTGTCAGGGGCTTTGGGGGATTTTCTATCCCAAGCGAAGATGCCAGGTTCATATCCGGGTCCGCATCTATTGCCAGTACCTCGTATCCGTCCCTTGCAAGCAGTCTGGCCAGAGTGCCTGAGAGAGTTGTTTTTCCAACGCCGCCTTTTCCGGTAATTGCTATCTTTATGAGGATTCCCCCTGAACATTTATTCAGATTAACTATAGTGGTTTTCTAAGCAGGGATATAAGCATCAAACTGTTTATACTTACTCATTTATCCCTGGCTTCATCCCGTTATTCCTTATATAGTATCATTTAAAGTCTTTTCGTTTTATGTGAATTGAGGAATTAATTTACCTGACTGTGAATTAAAATGCATTTACCTGTCTATCGAATAAGGATTCGTTTACCTGGCTATGAAATCGAACCCCTGGTCTGCAGCAACCTGTTTTAGATACTTCTCGATATGGTTTCCTTCACTTTTTGAAAACCCTGCGTTGCGGGCAAGCCTGTCAAGTACCTTTTGAACTCCTGTCCCATACTGGATTGCTTTCTTTTCCTTCCAGAGAAGTTCCGGTGGAAGCAGGCCATCTGCAGCTTTTCTAAGGATGTACTTTCTTATGTTGAGGCTGTCTCTTTTAAGGACTTTAAGTTCGGGGCTGATTGCAAGCCCTGTTCTTATTACTTCCTTATCCAGGAAAGGCACCCTTAGCTCCACGGAGTTGGCCATAGTAACCATATCGTCTCTTTCAAGGTTAATAGTTGAAATCTTTTTGAGGTCTGAGTAGATCTCACTGTCAAGGACCTCAGGCCCCTGATCAATAAAACCCTCGTGCCTGCTGTAACCGCCAAAGAGTTCGTCAGCGCCCTGACCTGTAAGAAGGACCCGTTTCCCGTCTTCTTTTGCAGTTTTCGCAACAAAGTAGAGAGGAAGCCCGATTGCAATTTTCATGGGGTCTGTCGATTCCGTTGAATAGATCACATCCGGGATTGCAGCTTCGATTTCCTCGGGAGAAAGAGTGCGAGTTTTGAGGGAATCCCTCATGCCAGCAGCTCCAGCCGCACGCTCAGCCTGGGCAAGATCATGGGAATTCGGAAGCCCGACAGCATAAAGGGAAATCGAAGGATCAATCCTTTTTGCAAGGGCCGCTAAAAAGGTACTGTCAATGCCTCCGGAAAACGCAATTCCTGCGGTTTTCGTAAGCCTTATCTCCACAGCTTTTTCAAGGGCCGCCTTCAGGCGGGAAACGGCTTCGTGCTCTTCCGTGATCCTTTCTTGTGGAGGCTCAATCACAAGGGATTTTTCTTCAAGCCTTCCGCTCCGGATATTGAAACTCATTATGCTGCCAAGCGGGAAAGGCTTTATGTCGTTTCCCTGGATGGAAAAAGCTTTTCTTTCAGAGGCAAAGGCAATTTTCGGCTTTTCAGCCGCTTTTTCCAGGAAATAAAAAAGAGGTTTCACTCCGACAGGGTCTCTGGCCAGTACAAGCTCGCTATCCAGGGCATAGGCCAGGGCGTAATCTCCGTTTACTCTGGAGAGCACGGAAAAGACCGCGTTTATCGGCGCATCTCCTTGCTCAATTTTCGTTTCTATGAGGGTAAAAAGCACTTCAGTGTCAGAATCGGTTTTTATCCTATGCTCTGCTGCAAGTTCCCTGAAATTGAAGATTTCTCCATTGAGTACCAGAGCCCCTTTTCCAACAAGGGGCTGGGGCATGTCACCCGTGATTTTAAGCAGGGTATTTCCTGTACTGAGTCCATCGGCCTGATAGGTTCCGCAAGCATCAGGCCCCCTGTGCCCAAGGGCTGCAAGCATTCTTTTTACTTCTTCATTCGTATCAGGAGTTCCGACTGCTCCTGCTATTCCGCACATTTTTACTCCTTTTTTCGTTCTGTTCGGTGTATACACGCGCTCTATCTCTATTTATCGTTTTTTATCATTTTTACGTTTGAAGAGAGCACACCAGGCCCTGAATAGTAAAAACTGCGAATTAAGAATAATAAAAATTGGGGTTAAGAATAATAAAAATTGGGATTAAGAATAGTAAAAATGCGAATACAAAAATCGTAAAAAGTGCGATTTAAAAAAGAAAACTCCGTTTTTTAACTTCCGCTTTTTAATCTCAGATCCTGGCCTTTATCCCTGCTTCATCCGGAGATTCTTCCCTTAAAACTTCTATTGCATATACAGGATCTCCTTTCAGGGCGGCAAAAGGGTTCATTGCGCTTTTCTCGTCCCCTATCCAGATTGAGTTTACGCAGTTAATACAGCAGCAGCGAGTCAGATACAGGTTATTTTCAGGCCTGTAGGTGCTGCAGCAGTTACTTCCTCGCAGGACTCCGTATTTGCAGAGGACAAGCTGCCTTGTAAGGTGCAATTCCTATTCAAGGCTGTCCTGGTTGTATTTCTGGCTGTTCGGTTCATTGAAATCCAGAATTTCACCCCATTTATATTACGTTATATATACTTTTAAAACTTCTGGGTTTGTACTTCATTTTTATAATAGTAAAGTTCTATAATGCACGGGATGAATGTACCAGAATAGAGAGAATTAGAATAGAGAAAACTGAATGTTCAATCTGCAGCCAGTTGTGAAAACAGTAATAGTTGTTATTAAGGAAACTTTTTATTCGTGTTCTACAATATACGCAACGTTTTTAAGCATCTTATAATTATTATGGTGCAGACTCATAGTTATTTACTTTTAAATCGCATTTTATCTCACATTCGGAACCCATGAAAGCGGGAACATCCGGTTAATTTCAAAATTTAACATTGAGGCTTATAAAGATGCAATACCAGGCAACAGTGAGAATTGAACAGAAAGCAGGTATGCTCGATCCTGAAGGCACTACCGCAAAAAGGGCTCTCGGACAACTCGGATACCAGGTCAGTAACGTAAAGACCGCAAAGCTGTACGAAATCGTGCTTGAGGCCGAATCTGCCGAGATTGCAGAGCAGAAAGTTGATGAAATGTGCCAGAAACTTATTGCAAACCCAATCGTCCACAATTACACAATCGAGCTCAAAGAACTTAATTAACTGTGGTAGATAGACGATTGAGGTGTCAGAAAAGCTAAAGCTTTGAAAATTGAGGGAAAAAAATGAAAATTGCCATTCTCCAGTTCGGAGGCACAAACTGCGACCTGGACGTCCTGCATGTCCTTAAAGATGTCGTGGGTGTGGATGCCGAGACTGTCTGGTACAAACAGGAAGATCTGACAGGTTTTGACGGAGTTGTCGTCCCTGGAGGCTTTTCCTACGGAGACTATCTCAGGGCAGGAGCAATTGCAGCCCGGACTCCGATAATGAACTCAGTAAAAAAACTTGCAGCCGAAGGCAAGCCTGTCCTTGGAATCTGCAACGGTTTCCAGATTCTCACGGAAGCCCGGGTGCTTGAGGGAGCCCTGACAACCAATGAATACCCGAAATTCCGGTGTCACTGGACAAACCTCAGGGTAGAGACCGTTGATACGCCTTTTACCTCGAAGTTCAGGAAGGGCGAGGTTATCAGGATGCCTATTGCCCATATGGAAGGACAGTTCTACGCCGAAGAAAAAACCCTGGCAGAACTTGACGAGAACGAACAGGTTGTCTTCCGCTATGTTGATGAAGCCGGAAAAGTAACGGATGCCGTTAACCCTAACGGTTCCCTTGAAAACATTGCAGGAATAGTAAATCCTTCAAGAAACATCTTCGGCCTCATGCCCCATCCGGAAAGAGCCTCCGAATCAATTCTGGGCTCTGATGATGGTCTGCGGGTTTTCGAGTCCATGGCGGATTATATCACTGAGAATTTCTGATTCGTCCGCTTTTATTCTTTAATTTACTTTTTCTTTAACTTACTTTTTTTAATTTACTTTTTCTTTAATTTATTTTTCACCATTCGTTAATCCCTATACTTTTCCCTTCTCCTTTTAACTTATTACTCTTCAGACATTTTACGGGTTTTTGGATTTCAGTTCTCTCACCTGACGGATTTTTGACATCAGGAGATACTTAGATTGATAGGGAAAAAAGTTAAGGTTTATTTTTAAGAATATGTATTTCACAATTTTTAATTATCTGTAAATATTGTTGTTATAGTTCGCTATAAAAAATCATGTATAAATTTGACTATATAAGCCAGTTAATCAGGGGGAATATTGGTTCATGAAAGGAAAGCGAGTACAAAGTATTTGTGTAATTTTCTTCCTCGTGCTTGCGGCCACAGTAACCCAGGCGGGTGCCGGAATAGTTACCGTGGATAAAAATGGGGGAGGAAATTACAGTTCTATTCAGGAAGCTGTCGACAACGCACAGAACGGGGACGTAATCCTTGTAAACCCGGGGATCTATCAGGAAAATGTAGTAGTTGATAAAGAACTCACAATTCTGTCCAATTCCGTTTCTTCCGAGAACCAGCTTAATCGTGCCTATGTCATAGGTGTGATCCCGGAAGGTCAGGTCTTCAGCGTAAATGCAAGCAATGTGACAGTAAGCGGTTTCTACATTTCAGGAGGATATTCAGCAACAGCAGATCCGGACGATATTGGTATCCTTCTTGCGGGAGTAAAGAACTGTTCATTAAGTGAAAATACGCTGGTACTGAACAATATAGGTGTCGGCCTCTACAATTCTCAGGGAAATTATATTGGTAATAACAGTATGATAGGGCCTGGCTCCGGGATTGTGCTTGTTGGCTCTACGGAAAATATACTGTCAAATAACCTGGCAGTGACAGATGGAAATTCCGAAGGAATCGGGATACTCCTGAATAGCTCTACTAACAATACCCTCGTAAATAACACTGCAAGGTCAGACCTGATAGGGATTTATCTGGACGTATCCGAAGGAAATAGCCTTCTGTATAATATCGCAAGTTCAAACGCTGACGGAATCGGAATAGGCCTTAACAGCTCTAACAGTAATTTCGTTATGAATAATATCGCAAAAGCAAATAAACTGGGGATTATGCTGGATACCTCTGACAGAAACACGATTGCCGACAACCTCGTCTCAAAAAATGATATTGGGATCTTTGGCGACATGGCAGGGTTGAACACTCTGTCCAACAACAGCCTGTACCTTAACGGTATTGGAATGGGGCTTTCCGGCAGTTCGTCTAACAATACAATTTACAAAAATAGGTTTATTAACCTCATTAACGCCATGGACAAAGGGACGAATCTCTGGAATAGCAGCTCGGAAGGCAATGCATGGAATAATTACACCGGAGCAGATGCTGACGGGAATGGTATAGGAGACACACCTTACGTTGTCAATGAAACAACCGGAAGTATAGACTATTTCCCGACTTCGGTCGATAATTTCTCAGCAATCTCTTCAGAGATAGAAAACTGGTAACAGCAATGCCAGCCTTTCTTTTTTCTATTTTTTCTTCCGGCAAATCTATATCTGACATTCTATCTGGCATTTTATAGGATAATTTATTCTTTACATTTCGTATATTCTATCTGGCACTTTATATAGGATAATTTATTCCACATTTCATATTAATCTCTTTTTATCTATCTCGGTTTTCTTCCTATAACTTCTCTTTTTTTCCTGAGACAGTTTTACCGGGCTTCAGGTCTCAGGTTTCTGCTACGGTGTGGAATTTCCAATAGCAGACGGACCTATTGACAATGCAGATAAATATAAGTTCAGGTTTATTTTTCAGAATATATATTTCAAAATCTTTTTATTATCTCAGATTATTATTCATACGAGTTATTATAAAAACAACAATTGTCTTTCAGTCTATATAACTTAAAATTAAGGGGAGTATTAGCTCATGAAAGGAAAATCAATCCAAAGTATTTGCATGGTTCTTCTTCTTGTGCTTGGGGCAACAGCTACTCAGGCGGGTGCTGCGGTTTTTACCGTAGGCGGTAATGGGGAGGGAAACTATACTTCCATTCAGGAAGCTGTCAATAATGCGCAGAATGGAGATACAATCCTTGTAAGCCCTGGCGTATACAGGGAAAACGTAAACGTGAATAAGGAACTTTCTATTATCTCGAGCACTGACCTCTCGGGCGACACGCTGAACCGTACCTATGTGATAGGCGCAATTCCGGCAAACGACGTCTTCAGCATTAGGTCAAACAACGTGAGAATAAGTGGTTTCCATATTGTAGGAGGCCCCTCAGGAATGGATACGTACCAGGAAGCCGGGCTTTATCTTGAAGGTGTGCAGAACTGCTCATTAAGTAACAATACCCTGGTATTGAATGATGTGGGCATTGGACTTAACAATTCTCAACGTAATATCTTTGACAGCAATGTAATAGGCCTGGGAACCAGCGGAATTTTCCTTTCCAGATCTAATGAAAATCTGCTGTCAAATAACTTTGTAGTTACAAACAGCAAAGGAATCTGGATGGACAATTCCACTAACAACACCCTTATGAACAATACTGTAGACTCAAACGAAATAGGGCTCTTCCTGGGCACATCCAGAATGAACATGCTTGAATACAACTTTATTTCAAGAAACAGTAACGGGGTAATCCTTGCTAATATGGCAGAGTCCAATGTTCTGGCTAATAACAGCCTGTACATGAATGGGCTTGGGATGTACCTTAACGGATCATCCGGCAATACAATTTACCTGAACTCGTTCTTCAACTTCCTGAATGCCGAGGACGAAGGAACGAATATCTGGAACAGCAGTTCAGCAGGCAATACCTGGAGTGATTATAACGGAACTGATACTGACGGAAACGGTATAGGAGACACGCCTTATGTTGTTAACCAGACAACCGGAAGCATAGATTACATGCCTCTCGTAGAGAATGTTTCCACAGGCGATACCCAGAACGAGAGTGACAACACTAGTTCCGGAACGCCATAATGAATGTCATAATAAGTGATTCGATAAAGCGATCTGTTAAACTTTTACTGTTAAGATCTTAAAAAGAGAAAGAACCTTTTTAAGATCTTTTTAAAAACGTTTTCATTTCAAAAATATTCTTTTCTCAAAAATGTTTTTTTCTCAAAAATAATCCTGTAACGTTTCCCATTCTTCAGTTCTTAGTTCTTTTTTACGATTATCCGATTTTTCATTCGGTTAGGCCTTTTTTAGTTCTTCCCTGATATTTTCTACAGTCTGCCAGGACTGCCTGACTATCCCGGGAAACTCTCCTGAGTGTTCTTTTCCCCATTTCAGCAGGAATGCTTTTGTTTTCGGGTCTGAGGGATAACCGCTGCCGAAATCCACGCCCCATTCTATTTTGAGCTCTTCGATGAGTTCGTCCCGGCGTACTTTTGCAATGATCGAGGCTGCCGAGACTACAGGATAGATTGCATCCGCCTGGTGCATGGAAATTATCTTTATTTCCTTTGCATGGTCGGGACAGGTTTTTGAGTACTGCCTGCAAACATTTTCGGCAAAACGTTCGGCTTTTACATCAGCAGCATCTACATACACGATATCCGGTTTCAGCTGTTCAAGCACTTTTGCAAAGCAGACAACCATGATCTCGTTCATGCTCATGATCCTCCGGAGTTCGTCGATCTGAGAGGGGCTGACCTCAAGTACGAAAAAACCATCTGCGTGTTTTTTGATCTGGGCTGCGAGCTGCTCCCTCTTTTTTGGAGCCAGTTTTTTGGAATCCGCAACCCCGAGCACTTTAAGGATATGGGCTCTGGACTCCTCGATTTTTACGCCTCCTATGCACATTGGCCCGATTACAGGACCTTTTCCGGCTTCGTCTATTCCTGCGATCATCATTTTCCGGCTGCCTCCTGATTGAGATAAAAGAGCTTTTTATCATTTATAAAAGTAGGTGAAGTATTTTACTCGCAAAGTATTAAACAGGATTCTACAGAGAATCTTTAAAATAACGAAAATCCGTTTACGACTTATTCATGGGTTCGAATGCCACCCCTTAATTCTGTTTTAAGGGTATGGCCGGTTTTAGGATAATTACCCCCTGCACTATTAGTTTTTACCCGGCTGTTTATTCTTTTCCGGGCTGTAGTTCCCGCCGGTCATTTTCTCCCACATGGCTTCAACTTCGGTCTTCTTCTTGCCAGTAACCGTTTCGTCCTGGGTGAAGATTACGCCCTAGCTGGTTGCTATAAACTGCCGTCTTTGGTCTTTCGGGTTAAGATCTATACCTTCCTTGCCGAGTTCGGCCATCTACGGCCACATTTTATCCATAGCTGCCTGATATTCCTCTTCGGTCATGCTGTCGGAGTCTATCCATTTCGGGTCTCATGCCTTCCGCTTATATATGATCAATCTTCCCTAAATTTAAAGGGATAAATTAAAGGAATCTGTATTTCTGATATAATCTGCATTAGAAATTTATTGAAGAAATAAAGTGTTTCGGATAAAGAATATGCTCTGAACTCCGGAAATCAATAAAATAAAGTAAAAGTAGAACGGTTACTGGATATACCTGAATGGAAATCCTCAAACAGTAAGGTCAAAGGTTAAATGGAATTTTCATTGAAAATAAGGACTGAGGACATACTTTAAGGCTATAAAATGAATGAAAACACTTAAACTGGATCATCAACTTCATCTGGGGAATTGCAGATGACGTTCTGCGAGATCTCTATGTCCGTGGCAAGTACCGTGATGTAGTCCTGCCAATGACTGTTTTGAGACGCCTGGACATAATTCGAAGCTTATCTCGACGGTTTTTCCCCCAATGTTCAGGATATTCTTGACAATTTCGAGTTTAGAAACCAGATCAATTATAATTGGTTGTAGTGATGCGCCCACAGTCGCACCCTTCGCTGGTGTGTGGATTGAAATAATATGCATGGAAGCGGGTAAGACCGTCACGACGATTCCAAAAGGGTGCCTATAAAACTTTCCAACAAATTTGACTCGCCCATTTCCTGAAGAAGCAACCGATAAAAAGGCTGGCTAAACGAGCCAGATGGAAAGTATAATTTCACACAAAAAAAGTATTGAAGAAATATTCCACGCAAAAAAAGTAAATGAAGAAATTGCTTTTTTAAATATCTTACTTCAATAACTTCAGTGCATCTCTGCAAGCAGCAACAGCGGGGGCTCCTGAAGTAATAAAGATAACATCCATGGCTTCCATGATTTCTTCTTTAGTCACTCCATGATTAAGAGCGCTTTTCATCTGCGCTACCGTACAGGCTTCACACTGTTTGGATGCCACAACTGCAAGAGCCATAAGGATTTTTGTTTTTGCGGAAAGAGCTCCATCAGATAATAATTTTCCATCACAACGCCTGTACTTTCCTAGAAATTCAGGGTCAAGTTCCTCAAGAGTTTCCAGGATATGGGGCTTGAATCCCATTTTCTTTTCTATGCTCTCCACGACTTTTTTATTTTCTTCCAAATCAGGTCACCTACCATTACAGAATGAGTACCAATATTAATTGTTTCCAGTTAATATTCAAGTATCAACTGCTAAATTTACGGGTTCTACAAATTGCAGTATTCTTCAATAGACTTTCTGGATTTAAACGCAGAAGTCTTCTCCAAGAGTAGATTCAATGCACTCGCGGCACATCATCCTGGGAAGATCTTTCTTCAGTGTCACATGGGGCAGTGGATATCCTCCTTTCATGGGGAATTCTACCTGTTTAATATGCTCCATGCAGAGGCCTTTTCCACAGACAATGCAAACACCTACTGCTTCACTGACTTCGTTCTTCTCAGCACAATCGAAACATTTTAACATTTTTGGCCACCTCAACAAACCTCATTAAACAGGCAGTTCTCCTTCAGTGAATTATGACAGGGAAGGCAGACAATTCTTTTGATATGTTCAACGTCGGGTTTCAGCTCTATTGGATAGTTTCCTTCCCACACAGGGGTCTCCTCATGAAGAAGATGCTCCTTACAAACGCCTCTCCCACATACAATACAAATTCCAACGGCGTCTGTATCTTTACCTTCGCTGGCACATTCATAGCATTTCATCGGTTTTCCTCCATTCATAAAGTCATTTCTTTGTCCGAGCATTTACGGGCCTAAAATACCTGCATATACTTTTATCCTTTATAGTCAGGGTCTTACGGATACACCTATTATTAATTTACAGGAGTCATATCTTCCCCACAACAAACAAGAGTTCCGCCCCCTACTTTTTCTACGACAACCTCGTTGCCGCAGATCTCACAGCGGTATCTTTCTCCTTTAGCAGATACACCCATAAACGGCCACCTCCTCCTCAATTTTAGTCTCTAAAAGCAATTTTGTTCCCTGTTGCTCAATTTCACTCATAGTTTTTGTCAACAGAAGTTTCTCACTTTATATATAAAATCAAACATTATAAACGTTGCAGTTGAAACTAAAATCTGCAAAGTCCCAGGTTCGAATGCTATTGATTTCTCCGCTCAACCGCGTAAATCTTACCTTCCTCTAACCAGCTTCCAATCAAAGTACGAAAAGGAATTCCCAGCAGGCAGTCCTTAATCTCTCCCGCTTCAATCTCAAACAGCCTGCGTATATTGCTCTATTGCCCTGCCTGCCCTTCAGCCGAAAGAGAAAGGAATTCCTGCGCCTCTCTGCTTAATTCCCTGATATCGTCAATTTCAAGCCGGTAAGGATCAGGAGGATTGCAGGCCTCACCCTTCCACTTTAGCTATTTAAAAATAACTCCCTGTCGTGCTCTTTCTTCCTTGTAGAGGCTCTTAAGGGTTTTACAGTCTTGAAGTCGGAAACGTTTTACATTGATTCTTCAATCCTGTTTACTCTTCTATGTTGCGAAGAGAGGCCAGGTCAAAAGCAGTGAACTTAAGATACGATATCTAAAGATTCTCATAGCTTGAAGCCTATTTACCACATTAGCTACAAGCAATATCCATTCAGTTCAAAGGGATCTTTAATTGAATAAGAATTGAGTTTCGGGAAGCATTTGATATTCAACCTGTGATTTCCTGGAAACCTTTAGATTTAAAGCACTATTTTTTAAACACAAATTTAGAAAATGTCGGGAAATTCCTTTCTATGGTCGTTGAGAAAGTTGCAATAAGCAATACTCTTTTATAGGCTAATTTGATATCATTTCTGGTTAGAAGATCGAAAGCCAGACTTCTATCCAGCTTCTATGTTGTGTTTTGCTGTGTACATTTCAACGTGTTTTATATTCGAGCCTATCCAGAAACAAAAATTAGGCTGATTTATAAATTTACTTTGAGATCTTTTCTTTTCATAAAATTGACGATGCTCTATGGAATCCATAGAGCGTTATCTTCTTCCATATAAACCATATACAGGAATGGCTCGTTCAGACTTTTCTGGTCATGATGTGATTATCGCCTTTGTTTTAGGATTGCTGTCGAGCATCTGCCACCCAGTCATTGGTGTCCCCGTAAATTCCCAGATCTTGCCATCGTTGTGCAACTGATATAGCTCACCTAATTCATTTGTCGCAATTGCAACGGTTGCCGGATTGTTGTCAAGCATTTGCCACCCGGTCATTGGTGTTCCCGTAAATTCCCAGATCTTGCCATTGTTGTGCAACTGGTAGAATTTCTTGCCTGCAGCAAGTGCAATGGTTGCCGGGTTGCTGTCGAGCATCAACCATCCTGTCATTGGTATCCCCGTAAAAGCCAGGATCGTTCCATCTTTGCGCAACTGATATAGTCCCTCCGCTGAAATTGAAGGAATTATAGCACCTGCAATTATAGTGTTTGTAAGGTTGTTGTCGAGCATCTGCCATCCAATAGCTGGTGTTGCCGTAAGTTTCCATATAGTGCCATCGTTGCGCAATTGATATAGCTCACCCCATTCATTTGCTGCAATTGCTGTAGTTTTCGGATTGTTATCGAGCATCCTCCACTTATCACTTAAAGGAGCCAGTTCCGAGTATACCCAGATCGAGCCATTTTTGTGCAACTTACAAAGTAATCCCGTAACCATCTCGTCTTCCCCACAAATTATATTTAATATAAGATTTACGCACTTGAAAAGAGAGATCAAGAGCTTCAAGTTTATTCATAGCTTTAATTGTAAGATAATTTGGCGCTTGTATACTATCTACTTTATTTATTTCTTCTATAGGTTTTAATATATTATAATGCCACTTATGGGTTTTAATATATTATAATGCCACTTGAAAATATGCTTAGAATTATATGTGTCTAATATATTAGGATATGCTGTTGAATTGTTTTCTGCAGATTACCTTATATGGTATTTTCAAATAGACCAGTTACTTGCGGCTGCTTTTATGCCCGTAGTAATGCAAATCAGCGAAATCTTGCTGGTCGAGCAGCCAGCAGGTTCCCGTGATTATCTGTCCTGTATATTGCCATCAAGTCTGAAGAAGCTATTTTATGTAGCTTTTAGCGATAAGGAAAAATAATTTTAGAAGGCTTTCTGCTTCCCGCCTGGCGTGGAGAATTTCGTGCCTTACCGTTCCCAACTGGGAGAAATATAAGATGCGGAGAAAGTTCGCCTTTGTCGAATAACTGAAAAGTTTTTATCCATATTATTGGCGCTTAATATCTCGTTAACTCCAGAGATCAACTTTACAATAATCAGCGAAGTATTAGCAGATCTTTGCAACGACCCTGCAGACAAACGGTAGTCTGAAGTTGACTTTCGGAGACGCGTTCCAGACCAATCTGTGCCGCATTTTCGTTTAAGCTGTTATTTTCTCTTTAGGGTCCTCTTAAATTCATCATCAAACTGAAGGCTATTTCTCTTTTATTCCATTAATTAAGGATACTGGTAGTTTTCCCAAAAAAAGTACATCTTATTTTTTACCAAAATCAAAATTG
>NZ_JBNAKP010000037.1:0-93059 GCF_049706645.1 Methanosarcina sp.
TCATCTGTATCAACTTTCGTTATTTGCTAACGTTTTTCTACTTTTCAACCTATACTCTATTGTCAAGTTTTGTTCTGGAAGCTGCGAATGCTACAGAAGTCGCTTGACTTTGCTATTGAACTCTAAGTATAGGGTTTTGTAGAGAAGTTCTACAGGTAAAACTTGGAACGGTACAGGCGAGACACGGATAAATAGTTGCTCCAGGGCAGTATAGCATTGGTTGAAATACCATAGATGCCTACGAATTTATTCGTGGGAGCTGTCACAGATTATACATTCCGCCCGTTTTTACAGCTCGCTCTCTTTTATTATGACTATCAATATTCAGCTTTTTTGCTTATGCTCAGTACTGAAACATTAAATTGACAATTAAGATATTATTTATATGCTCGCATAAATTCTCTTATACAAGCTCAACAGCTTTCAGTAATACGAAGTCCGGATAAAAAGAGATGTAATGGGCTTAAAATTTTTTACGTCAAACTCTTTTTTGCTTAAAGACAATTTTTGATATAATTAATTTAAAATAATTTATGTCATTAGTATATTCCGGAGTTGGGGAACAGGAAATAAGGGGTATCATCTATCAATAAAAGAATTGCCTGGAGGTCTCTGATCCTTCTTCGGATCAATATGCTTGGGGGAGCATAATTCGAAGAGACTGTATTGGGGGATACAGTAAACGGATGCAGCGTCTCCGGGCTTCTCTATTACTTTTTATGATCAGTGGGGCTATTGCCTGGGCATAAAGAAAAATACTGTAATTCGCTAACTGGCTGATTTTCTCCTTTGATCAAGAAAATGTACTTCTTTCAATATCTTTTTTCAAAAAGTATATTTTAGTATTGCATTGCAAATATATAATCTTGGGAGATATTGGGTTTTAGGAATTAACGCGGGTTAAAGAAAATCAATGCAGGTTTAAGAGAATCAATGCAGGTTTAGGCCAGAATTCATTTCGATGCGCGATTAAGTAAATGTTTTTAAGCAAATGATCTCCGATATCTAAATGGTCAGGTCCTGGTGTTATGGCTGAGAAAGATAAAGATCGTGAACTCATGCAGTCCGAGAAAAACCCCTGGTATGAAGAGGAATTTCCCGGATCATGGATAAGTGAGGAAAGACAAACTGATCTGGAGGTTATTGAGATCATCGGGTCTTTGATGCAGGATGAGGAATTCTCATTAGAAGATGAGAGCAGCTTTACCATTAATAAAATATTGTCTTTTCTTAACAAAGAAATCGATGAAAATCGAAACTTTACCGAAGCGCTGCTTATCAAAGGCACAGTCCTCTATAAAACCGGCAAATATAACGGTGCAATAGAAGCTTTTGACCGTGCTCTGGAAACTATACCGGAAGAAACTGATGGAAATTTGTCCTTGTGGACAAAACATGATAGTATAAATTATAAATATGCGTTGAAGTTTAAGGCGCTTGCCCTGTTCAAGCTCGGAAGATATAAAGAGGGACTGGATTCACTTAACGAGATCCTGGCAGTCTATCCGGATGACCTGGAGATTCAGGAATATAAAAATATGATTTCTGTACTTGAAGATGAGAGGTTAATCAAAGAGTTGAATAATCTTCCACATATTTATCCAAATGTGTCAGACAATCGGGAGCGTAAAAGTAGACCGGTTTATGATCCTGATAGGTATGCGAGAGCGCTGGAAGAACTTGATAAAGGTCTTGAAATTAATCCGCAAGATGCGGAGATCTGGAGATACCGGGGCTCTGCCCTTTATATGCTTGGTAGGTATGAAGAAGCACTGGAAGCTTTTGATAAGTCCCTGGAAATTAACCCTAAAAATGAAAATGTCTGGAGCTTTAAAGGTTCTACTCTTTATATGCTCGATAGGCCTGAAAAAGCATTAAAAGCATTTGATAAGGTGTTGCAAAAGAATCCGAATAAATTTGAAGCCTGGTTCAACAAGGGGTCTATTCTCTTTGAACTCGGAAGATATAAGCAAGCACTCTCTGCAGTAGAAAATGCCTTAAGAATTAACGCTAAAGACACAGATGCTTCAAATCTCAGAGATTCTATTCTTCGTAAACTTGACAAAGGTGAAGAATCAATTACCTGACCAGGACGAGGAACCAGTTACCTGACCAGCACAAGGAATTAATATTTCTTAAATAAAGTCCAAATCGACTCTGACAATATTTGAGTTCTAAATTCAGGGATCCTATTCTTTTTCTAATTTTACGTGCTGTTTGTTGTACTGTTTGTTTATATACTGTTTAAGGGAAAATTCGAGGGAAAATTTACCCCTCAAAAATCAGGATATGAGCTGATCCAAGCCGAAATCGCAGTTTTTTTCTTTTTGTTTCTGATCTTTTTATTTTTGATCTTTTCGCTTCTTGTCTTTTTTCTTTTGATACTGTTTTACTCTAAAACGGAATTACCTGCTCTGGAGCCTGGCACTGCATTCGCTGATTACCTCAGCGGGACTGGAGTATTCTTTGTCCGGACAAGCCTCAAGAGCCCTTATTATTACGTCGCGGATGTGAAGATTCCTGGCTTCGTTGACAAGCTCTTGCTTCGATGCAGGATATTTCCTGGTATGGAAAGCCTCTACAGCGCTTTGAAAGCTTTCGAATTCCTCGACAACATCGTCAGAACTGGAGTATTCGCGGTTTGGAATGTTCTCAAGAGTTTGCATTGTGTCGCCACTAATATTCCGCCTTCTGGCTTCGTCGATGACTTGCTTCTTGGTTGCAGGATATTTCACATTTCCTAAAATACTCTGAACCTCAGTAACACTTGCTTGCATAACTTTTCTCCCCCATGTTTGATCTTGTTTTCTCATGAGTCCCTCGCTGGTATCAGGTGCTATTTTACTCCTTAGTTGGTAAGTTCATTTTCCGGACTTTGATGCTAAATTTAATACTCATCGCCTTAACCAATTTAATTGCCCACCCTTGATACGTTATTACTCTAATATAATAAAAAGAATTCAAAGCAAATCTTTGCTAAAAGAGGACTCTTCAGGCTAGAACTCTGAATTTTATCAATGTTTAAAAACTTCTTGGCTGAGGGTTGACGTACATATGTTGTGTCTTGAAGGAAGTTCAATATTTAAAAAAAGTTATCCTGAAATGGATGAATGCATTTTAGGATGTATATCTTTTACCTTTGCCAGTGGGTCTCTTCCATGTCAATAGCCGCGAAAATCTGTACGAGGGGGTGCCTTTTTATAGCTCTCATCAAATCTTCCGGGGTATACTCCATACCATATTCATAGCATGAAAAAAGCCCCATATGATACAGGATTATATCCCTCTCTATGCGTGTAAGTTTTATGTATTTCTTAATCCTTTCAATGGAAAGAATTGAATGCCTATTATTTTGCAGGATGTCCTTCTAACGTCCGGTAACCCCCATAGTCCCCAATATACAGCCCCTCCTTACAGACATCATGACATAAAGCAATTATTATTAGAGAATCTTCCGGAAGCTGTTCTTTCTCCTTCAGGCGAGAGTTAGATAATTTCAGGGGCTCTAATAAATTAAGGCAATGTTCCGCAAGTCCGCCAGGATAATCTCTGTGATATCGCGTGCTTGCTGGTGCATTAAAGAAATCAGAATTTTCAAGATACTTAATATAATCTCTAACTCCCTGTCTTTTTATTTCCTTAAAAAGATTTATGATATAAGTTTCGTTGGCAAAAATTTCACCCTCAGTCAACATTCTAATCCCTTCAATCGCCAAAATTTTTCGAGATTTACAGATAGTTTGATTTCATCCTATAATACCGGTCTTCCCCCATTACACACATAATATTTTAAATTCTTGAATCTAAATCTAACACGATAATCTCAGCGTCAACTCTTTAGATTTAATCGCTATGTTATTTTCTATACTTTTTTATTCTTAAATTAAATATAAATTTTGTCCGACCTTGAGTATATATTTAAACACCTGCACGTAAATAAATATAATAGAATAAATTTTCCTTAAATTTAATAATTATAGACGATTAAGGAAAGCATACAGGAGAACAAAAGCTTGTTTTAAAACCTCTGGATAAATTTCCGAATTTTTGTTAATTATTTTAACTCAATATTCCTGAACTTAAATCCCGACTCACTATTTTAACTATCTATGTGCTACTCTAACTATATTCATGGGTTGTCTTATGATATTTTTAGGTTTTCCGTTTTTGTTCTGCGCATATGTATATCAGTGTTTTTCACAGGGCAGGCTTCCATATATTTGTCTATTACTTCCCACCTGACTTTTGCTTTTCTGCAGTCAATTGAATCAGATGCTCAGGCAAGTCAAATCTTCAGACAGGTCAGATCTTGGGCAACTCGGACAATCACACATTACAGGGAGAAATTTGTAATGGGATAATCGATTAAAACGCCAGGCTTAAGAATATAGTTAGCAACTGCAGTAACAGAAAAGACATCCTGTATGACCATATAAACTTCCGGCTGGCATCCGAATGTTCGTAGTTTCTCTCAAATACGATTATTTAGAAAACTTTAAGCTTCGGAAATACATATTTTTAATTGCTGTTTGAGATACTGTCCCTGGAGAATCAGAATTGAAGGGTATTCTGGGCTGAATTCGGGAAGATATATCTGCATTTTTTACAAGTGTCCTAATTGCGATCGTGAAAAATCTAAAGCCCAGTGTGACGAGGTAAATTGCCCCATTTATCGTAAAAAGGAGTTAGAATCATGCGTGACGCGAAACTGATGAGAGTACTTGCAGAATATCTCGCAAAATGCACCGAAATCCATGCAAGGAACGAATCGATACCGCCAGAAAGCCTGGAAAAGTTTATGATTGATATCGTAAGCTGCCTGGAGGTCGGTGGCGTCGGCGATGTCGGAAAAGAGCTGGTTCCACTCAAGAAAGCACGCGCAACTATCAGGCTTGCAAGGCGCGAATTTGAGTGGCAGTGCGACAATATAGACCACCCTGAAGACTGGGAAACCTGCCTGCGGAATGCAGTCTCAGGAAACGTATAATTTTTTCGTCTAATTTTTTAAGCCTGCCTGCAAACCTGCAGAGTTGCGGTTAATATTAAGGCTTTACCCCCTGCAAAAAGAAGTTTGAAAGAGCCTCCGCACCTTTTCGGGAGCTGAACAGGTTAAACTTCGCAGGCATATCTCACAGGCACTTGTACTTTCGCTGTACCCGCACTAAAAACAGTTCTTACAAACAGGAATGAAAAAAGACTACTTGGATAAGCTAATTACGAGAAGCCGGGATAAGCTAATAACGAAAAGCCGGGATAGCCATTATCTCAAAATAGAGGAGGCTAACAAGTAAAATCTAAGGAAAAGTTGTATCTGATAGTTCTACTTCCAGAAACTCCTGTTTTATTTTTAATTCTTATCTACATCATCTCCGGCATCGGCTTCTGGCATGCACAGCACTTTCCCACCCTTACCGAAACCCTGAAAAGCTTTTCGGTTAATTTTTCTAAATAGGGTCATACCGGATTGTTCCAGCTGCACGGTAAGCCGCCGATACTACAGATCAGGCACCCTGCCAGGTAGATATGGCTACTCTGGTTCAGGATTTTATCTTAAAACTTCCGGCAATAAGAAAGGTCAGGAGAGATCGCTTTTTCCACCAAGCTCGTTTGCTCTCTTTTCTGCTTCTTCTTTTGTCCGGAAGATTTCACTGGTGCAGTTACATTTTCGCATTTTATGGTCGCAGTGATAAATAACATACAGAGTTTCTGTCAGATCGTCGGTGGGCACATAACTTAACTCGGTTATTTCCTTGCCTATACGGGTATAATCTTGCCCGTCAATCTCGATTTCTCCTGCATCCTTCATCGAGTCATATCCATAACATATAATGCTGTCCATTGCTACCTGCCATTCTTCTACAAAATATTCCGGCTGGCCCTCGATGTAATCTTTCTCACAATCCGTAATGCCAGAACTTTTTACGTACTCAAACATGCTTTCATATACATCTACCTGTTTTACCCTTCCGTAATACAAGATATTTATATTTCTCATTTTTGTTTCATCTCCTGTCGAATTTGTGTTACTTTTATTGTGTTACTTTTATTGTGTTACTCTTATTGTGTTATTTTATATACACGTTAAAGTATTAAAAAGGAAAAACTGATTTTTCTTTCAGTTAAATAGGGACGTATGTAAATAATTATACCGAAACTTTACTTACCTTCTCGATCTCAGTATTTTGTCTTTTTACTATTCTTTATGGTCTATTACTGCAAATATCCAGGTAGCAAAAAAGTGAAAATAGAGTATACTCCCAGCCATTTACTTTTTGGATTCCTTTCAAGCCGGTTGTGCAGTTCAAACCATAAAAATTCGACCTTGCACAGCGTAGAGTATGTTTTTATTTACCACTCTAAATGGAACAAACTTTAGGTAGTACCCATGCAAATAAGGACTTTCTTACTGCAAATTCTGTATACCTCTGTAAATATTTCAGTGACATGTTGAATTTTCTGAATTCGTTTTACTGAATCAATCTCTTCAGGTTTTTTGTGTGTTTTTCGTTTCTTGCCTGTATTCCCTGACAAATTCCACATATTCTGCAGCATTTTCTATTATGGCTTCAATTTCGGATTTCTCGATTTCCCTCTTAACCTTCCCTGGAATCCCTATAATCAGGCTGTTTTCTGGAAATTTCTTCCCCTCGGGAATCAGCGCATTTGCACCTACTATGGAATTTTTTCCTATTTCAGCCCCGTTCAATACTGTAGAATTCATTCCTATAAGCACATTGCTTTCGATTCTGCACCCGTGAAGTACGGCTCCGTGTCCCACACTTACCTCATTCCCTATCTGGACTCCATTCTCAGGGTCTGCATGAATTACCACATTATCCTGGATACTTGTCCGGTTCCCGATTTTTATTTTGTTCCTGTCTCCCCGAAGTACGGCATTAAACCATACACTTGAAAAATCCCCGATTTCAACATCCCCTATAACATCCGCAGAATCCGCAACAAAAGCCGTTTCTGAGATTTTCGGGCTTTTGCCTTTAAAATCCATTATCATTAATCCATCTCCACTTTTTCAAATGTTATTTTTTATTATCCAGGCATTGATTACGTCGTTTTCGGTTTTAACTCCTGCTATACATGAAACTTTCCTTTTTATAAGCTTCAAAAGCTTCATTCAAGTTTTTTCAGAATGAAAACTGCCCTTGATAATAATCATATGCTTGCCTTATATTTTTGAAAAAATATGAAAATAGAGCGATTGGATATAAAGCACCTCATTTCAGAACAAGAGTTTGATTTTTTTTCTCAGAAAAAAGTTTTTTAAGGCCTCTTGCTTTTGGAATTTTTTCAAGAGTGAATCTGTCTCAATTCTTACTTAGATCGCATAACGATAAATAAGGTATGTAATGACCAACATTGTCAAAATAACATGAAAATTTGTCCGGATTCCGGGTATATACTGTTTCTCCTTTCAGGCTTTTTTGGCTGAAGCAAATGGGTCTATTATTGAGGAGATTGAATTATCTGTCAACTGCTCCTTTTTTTTGTATCTGACCATGAGTGTAAAATGTATTGCCGTTAAAACAAAGGCCCAGACAAAAGTTTCAAAACCCCCTATTGAGATGTATCCTTCATAATCCAGAGTCCCAACGATCAAAAAAGAAATGAAGTATACTGCAACTGAACGCCATAGTTCTTCTTCTGTAATGGGATCCTGTTTCATGCCTGATCTCCTTACTCGAGAATCAGTATTTATTTCTGTACGATGTTCCTATTTCAGCTGCTTCTATAAATTAATTGTGTCTCTTATTAAAAATATAATAATCGCCAAAAAAGGAAAAAATGAAAGTAAAAATTAAAAAATAGTCCGCTTGAATGAGCTAAAAGCAACCTTACTTATCCGTAAATTAGTCCTATCGAGGCATCGAGAAGGACCAGCAGGCTACCGAATCGCAACTCGGTCAGCACACCCTGGGAATCGGGTCTCCGGCAGGCACATCCACATAACGCATGCCGCCGAAACGGTTTCTCAGGATTACTTCTCCTTTGTTGTCCGGAGTAACTTCTCCTATAACAGTTGCGTCCCTGCCGTAAGGATGCTGCCTTAAGATTGAAAGCACCTCTTCTTCAAAACCGGGTTTGACTCCGATGATTGCTTTTCCTTCGTTTGCAACCTCAAGGGGATCAAGGCCCAGCATCTCGCAGGCTGTGAAAACGGCTGGCTTGAAAGGAATCCAGTCTTCTACAACAAGAATGCCTGCTCCGGATTTTGCTGCCATTTCGTTCAGGGCGTTTGCAAGCCCTCCGCGTGTCGGGTCTTTCATTGCCGTGATGACGGGTTCTCCGTCGAGGGTTCTGAGTTTCAGGAGGGGTTCTATTAGTTTCCAGAGAGGGGCTGAATCCGAGACAAGGTCGGTATCAAAGTCAAAACCTTCCCTGTGGGCCATAAGAGAGATTCCGTGATCTCCAATAGTGCCTGTTACCAGGATTTTATCTCCCGGCTGAAGCCCTGAATCCCTGACAGGGCTATCTGTAATCCCCAGGCCTGCAGTGTTCAATATAATCGAGTCAAGAGCGGCTTTCTCAACGGTTTTCGTATCGCCTGTTATTATGGGCACGCCGACCTCTGCAGCCGTTTCATCCATTGTTTTGATTATTTCCTCAAACTCACTGAGTGAAAAACCCTCGGGAACTATGACTGCACAGGTAAGGGCAAGCGGTTTTGCACCCATAACCGTAAGGTCATTGATAGTGCCTGCAACCGCAAGCCTTCCTATATTGGTATTCGGGAAAAAGGCAGGTGTTATCACATGGCTGTCAGTGGTCAGTACGAGTTCGCATCCTGCATCAAAGCCTTCAAGCTTCACCGTGGATCCGTCATCAAGACATTCGAGCCCGATCGATCCTGCGCTTTTGTTGCGAAAATTTTTAAGAATTATTTCTCCTATAAGCGACTGCATGACTTCTCCGCCAGCACCGTGCTCAAGAGAAATGGTATTGGGTTTCATATAAGTCTCCTTTTTTCCGCCTTCCAAACCCTCTGGATCTTCTTAATCTGCTTTAACTCTTTTTTAACCTGAATTCTGTCTTAATCCTCTTTACCTTTCTTGTTTCTTCTGAGCCTCTTTAACCCCAAGTTCGATAAAGCTAATCCAGGTTTCCAGGCTTTCCCAGTCATGCTTCGAGGTCAGGATAACCGGCACATTCGGGTTTAAGGAAAGGATGTCGTCTCGCATTTTCTCGGCATCGACATCAACTGCATGTGCAATGTCAACTTTATTTATGACTGCAAGTTCTGAAGTCTTGAAAATCATAGGGTGCTTAAGGATAATGTCGTCTCCCTCGGTAACGCTCACGATTACAACTCTCAGGTGTTCCCCCAGTTTGAAGTCCACTGGACAGATCAGGTTGCCTACATTTTCAATTAGCAGGAGATCCGTGTTATTAAGATCGATTTCATCCAGGGCCTTTTCCACCAGCTTTGCATCCAGGTGGCACTCTTTTCCGGTATTTACCGGGATAGTAGGGACATCGAGTTTCCTGAAACGGGAAGAATCCATTTCTGCGATTACATCCCCTGCAATCACAGCTATTTTATACTTTTCTTTGAGGTGCCTGATTGCCTCTTCAATAAGAGTGGTCTTTCCTGAGCCAATTGCTCCCATGACATTTACTGAAAAAACCTGATGCTTGTCAAGCTTCTTTCTATTTTTTTCAGCGATCTTGTCGTTTGCTTTGTAAACGTCGTGTCCCATATGGATTACATGCATCAACATAAACATCACTTGAGGAATTATTTGTTATTACTATCTGCGGTTCGATCTTCTTCGGTTTCGATCTCGATGCTTTTGATTATCAGTTCTCTGCCGCCTGTAATGCTGGCCTGTTTTCCACAGATAGGGCAATCCACAGCTGCCACATAAGCAAGCAGTTCACTTCTAAGTGAGCTGCTATCTAGTATCTGTTCTTTTTCTATAGGTCCCTCATATCCGCACTCGCACTCAAGGGAAGGGGCTACCATTTCTACAATAAAATCCGCATTTTCGACTATACTTCCCTCTGCAATAGTCCTGAAACAAAAGCTCAGTTGTTCAGGATTTGTATGACTCAACCTTCCCATTTGAAGAGTTATTTTCTTAACTTCAATGGCTCCATTGGCTTTAGCAGTAGCTACTACCTGATCGAAAATCTCATAGGCTATCGAAAGTTCATGCAAGTTTACCGCCTCCGTCTCTGGAATATTTGAACCAGTTGTAGCACATGCCTTCCTGGCTGACCATACATGGGCCTGCAGGGCTTTTCGGAGTACAATCCTTCCCGAAGTTCGGACATTGAGAAGGCTTTGCTTTTCCTGTAAGGATAGCTGCACAGATACAGCGCTTTTTATCTTTTCTTTCTACTTTCTTTCGGACATCCTCAAGGGCAGAAGCATACAGGTCTTCGTGCTTTTTTGCTGCGTCTTTTTCCTCAAATTCTTTCCTGAGCGCAAGCCCCGAATTCTCAATTCTACCTATGCCTCGCCACTCAGAATCCGAAGTTTCGAACACTGTCTCCATTATTTTTAGCGCAATCGGGTTTCCTTCAGGTTTTACAGCTCTCGGGTAGCCGTTGTCTACTCTTGAGCTACCTTCCTCTACCTGCATCTGCAAGAGGTTTATCCCGAGGAGAATGTCCCCTGCCTCAAATCCGCTAACAACTACAGGAAAGCCTTTTTCTGCGAGTGGTTCGAAAGGTTTTGTGCCTATTATGGTTGCCACATGCCCTGGAGCTATGAAGGCATCAACGTTTGCATCCCTCGCAAGGAGTTCGATTGCAGGGGGAGTTTGCTTCTGGGAGGCAAGCAGACTGAAGTTTTCGGGTGTCTTTCTTAAAAGGGCAGCCGCATTTGCAGGAACCGTGGTCTCAAAGCCTATTCCGAAAAAGACTACTTCGAGCTCTGGTTTTTTCTCTGCAAGGGCAATAGCATCGTCAATGCTGTAGACCATCCTCACATTTGCCCCTTCGGACTTTGCGTCCAGCAAACTTTCGGCCGAACCGGGAACCCGCATCATATCTCCAAAGGTGACAACAGTCGCTCCACTTTTTGCAAGGGCGATTGCAATATTTATATCCTCTTCAGGAGTAACACAGACAGGGCATCCGGGACCGCTTATTACCTCAATACTTTTTGGAAGGACACTCCTTAACCCATATTTTGCTATAGTTCGCTCATGCGTTCCGCAAACATGCATTATGCGAAGTGATATCTTCGAGCCTCTAATCCTTTCTAGGAGCTTTTTTTCAAACTCAGGAATCGATGGCTTTGAAGGAGAATTCCCGTTTTCCATTTTTTCATCATCCGCTTTCAGGGGGATTCGCTTTCGAAGGTGTCGATATCTTCAAGCCCTGCGATCTGTTTGAGGAGGTGCATTGTTTCTTCACTTTCTTCTTCGGATATTTCCGATATTGCATATCCCACATGGACAAGGACATGTTTTCCGAGCATAGACTCACTGGCACCTCCCAGGAGAGCCATGTTCACGTCTCTGCAAATTCCGCCCATATCGACAGTCGCAGTGTTTTCATTTACGACAGATACTATTTTTCCAGGAATAGCTATACACATGTTACCTCGAACTGTTTTCTTTCACAACTATTAATTTATGAGAATTATCTGCTACATGAAATAAATTTCTGTATAAGGCATTTACATGAATTATTTTACAAGAGATATATATTTCTAAGGTATATATATTTGCAGGTCTCAACCGGGCAAAAAATCTCTCCAGTTTTACTTCCTTAACTGGTTAAACAACCTTCATCCCCTTACCTGTCTTAATTTCTCTACTGCTGCTTTTAATTGCTCGTTTTTCCTTTCTCCACTTGCCGCAAATAGAAAAATGGAGGTATCCATAAACAGGAACCGAATTCTACGTTTTGAACAAATATATTGTCGAAAATTGTTTTTTAAAACTCTATGGTTCTATTTTATATTCTTTTTGTTTTCTCATTTCGCTTTCATAATTTAAAAGTGTTTTTTGCCCGAATTTGGTCTTGCTTTAAAGGTATTTAAAAAATGGTTCTAAGATTGCTTTATCTGAGTCTGAATTCTCTTAATTCTAAAATGTATGAATAATTGGGGTTTAAGTAGTATTTCTTCTACAGCTTCACGCAAAAAATGAGCTCTTTTAGCACTTCTTTTTTGTTTTAAGTTTTCCTTAAATGTCCTCCAAGAGCACTGCTGATCACAGTTTATAGGGAATATGCGGGATTAAAAACTCACAACCTTTTAGCAGGGACAGAATAACCCGGACTCTTCGGGATTTCAAACAGAATCAATAGGAACACCATGGCTTCCTATGACGAAATATCATTCCCTGTTGGGAAGGTTCATTCTATAAAATCTCCCTACAAACAAGTGATTTTTCTTTTTCTTTCAAAATCTTTCTGAATTTTATCTTATTTTTATGCGTTTTGTCATAATACAAGCAGATTTCTAAATATGAATTACTACTTCACCAGCAACCTTTAACTCTTAAAATTAAATTGATTTTTCTAATTCTCTTTTCTACTTCTAAATGCACAGATTCCACTTATATGTACTACGCAGCTCAATATTATACATCGAGTTATATTGTTTATTTAGAAAGCTCATTATATTTCTCGTTGAATTATAAACTTTCGACGCAGCCAATTAATATATTTATCGCATCGTGTAAAAAACCTTAAATACTATTCCCTCATTGAAAACATTAGTGGTAAATTTATGTATATATTTATATAATTACGGTGGATAATTATTCAAGATTTTCTTTCGGATGTATAATTTGGGTAAAATCAAGATGTGGTAGAGATGAGTACTGGAATAAAAAATCTTGTCCGTACACTGGACAGTGTGGACTTTTTAAAAATGGATCGACGCACTTTCATGAAAGCTGTAAGTGCAATGGGTGCAGCTGCATTCATGGGAACCTATAAGGCAGACATTGTACAGGCGCTTGAATTTGCAGAAACCAAGCTTGTCTGGCTGCATGGTTCAGAATGCACCGGCTGTTCCGAATCGGTCTTAAATGCAGGCAATCCTGACATTGTACAGGCACTACAAAAGCTCAATGTCAATCTTGCTTTCCATGAGACTCTTTGTGCACAGCAGGGAATCTGGAACGATGGTGAGCTTGTAAACACCGCCGAGCTTAACTCTGAGATTCTCCTTGAAGAACTTTACAAGGAAGGTAAGTATATCCTGGTCGTTGAAGGCTCAATTCCGAACGGTCCGGACGGCTCAGGACGCTACCTGGTTATTGGAAACAAAACTTTCAAGGAAACCCTTGGAGAGGCCGCAAAGAACGCAGTAGCTATCGTTGCAGTCGGTGCCTGTGCTGCATACGGAGGAATTACCTCTGCTGACAGCGAGGTCGCTAAGGACACGGACTACAGAGGAGTAGCTTTTGCAAAGGAAGATGCTAACGGAGGCATGCTTCAGATACTTGGCATCGATAAGCCTGTAATCAACATTCCTGGCTGCCCTGCTCACCCTGATTGGGTCCTTCTGACCGTCGGTGCGGTAATTCTTGGAAAGATCAAAGTACCTGACGATCTTCCGGCCGTTCTGGACAAGTACGGCAGACCCATGGTTTTCTTCCCCCCAGACCACACAGTGCACGAAAACTGCCCACGCCGCGGGTATTATGACCGTGGAGAATTTGACGAACAGGTTGGTGGAGAAAAATGCCTGTGGAAATTAGGATGTAAGGCTCCTTATGCACATGCAGACTGTGGAATTCGTAAATGGAACAGTGGAATAAGCATGTGTACCCAGGCCGGCGGCCCCTGTATTGCCTGTGTCGAGCCAGGCTTCCCAGACACCTCAAGGCCCCTGTATGTTGAACGTGAAGATCTAGGGCTTGCCGGAGCAAACATTGACACAGTGGCCAAGGTCGCTGTCGGTGCTGCTGCAGTTGCTGCAGGCGTGCATGCTGTAAGGAGAATGAAAGGAGAGTGAGTGAAAAATGGTAAACGTTACAGTTGATCCCTTAACCAGAATTGAAGGCCACCAACGCATATCCACTGAAGTAGATGCTAACGGTATAATCACCGATGCCCAGTCATCTTCCCTTATATTCAGAGGTTTTGAACGCATTCTGCAAAAACAGGACCCTCGAGACGCAGCTTTTCTTACCCAGAGAATTTGTGGCGTCTGTCCTCTTGCTCATGGGTTGGCAGCTACAAATGCTCTTGATGATCTTTATGGAGTGGCTGATCAAGTTCCAAAAGATGCCCTTGTAATGAGGAACATTTTCCAGGGCTTGAACATGATTGCAAGCCATGCAACTCATATATATATCCTCTTTGGCCCTGACCTTGCAAACCCGGCGTACAAAAAGGTCCTTACAACACTGGGAGACACTGGAAACGCAGTCTGGAATGAGATGGTTGGAAGGTTTGCCCCAATCAGTTACAAGATGGATGGCGCGCCTGTACCTGTGGGAAGTTCCTATCTTGCAGCAATTCCTGAAAAGAAACGCCTTCAGGAGGCTATTGCACTTATTGCCGGGAGAATGCCTGGGCCTTCATCCCTTTATCCAGGTGGATATACCTACCCGGCTAATGTCGCAGATATAACCAAAATTTCCACTTACTATCTGCAGGTCATGGACTTCGTATCCAAACACACTCTGAAAGTTGATTTTGATACCTGGATCGAAAATACCTACAAGGCAAGCTCCCCTCAAAAAGCAGTAAGCTTTGTTGCCGAACATCTCAAGGGACTTATTGACAAGTCAGTGGCTTCAAATGACTTCTCCAAAGACGCAGGTTGGGGAGATGTTGAATTCTATGCAGCTTTTGGTTCAGAACTGGTAGGAGAAAACCTTCTTGGCCTTCCAGCAAGCCTTAAACATGATACAATCGGTGGGTACAAGGATCCTTCAAAGATCTGCTTCGTTTCATATGGTGGATACTACAAGCCCAAAGACGGATACGACCCGAGGAGTCCAGCAGGAGACCGTATTTTCACCTCAGGTGTGGTATCAGGAAAACTCGAATATCTGAAATTTGATCCGGACAAAGTTACGGAGAGTACTGCTCACTCCTTCTACCAGAACAGTGACAACGACCTTGCGCCAGTGAAAGGTGAAACCGTTCCGTTTACGGATCCAGATAAAATCGTCTTCGCGGGAGGTTCGGATAGCCAGTACAGCTGGGACAAGGCTCCGAGATACGATGGAATTCCAGGTGAAGTCGGGCCTCTTGCACGCATGCTAAATATAAAAGAGCCGCTCGTAACCGGTTTGGCTCTGGCCTTTGCTGAAAACGGCTACTCTGCAGCTAATGTTTACACCCGAATGCTGGCTCGTATGCAGGAAACAGCAATTCTCGCATATGAACTTCTCAACTGGGTAACAGTTGACTACGATCCCAGCGGCAAGATTTCCGTGCCTATAGACCTTAATGCGGCTAAAAATAATCATGGAATGGGCCTATGGGAAGCACCTCGTGGAGCTCTTGGTCACTGGATTTCTGCTGGCAGCGATGGAAAGGTTACCAACTATCAGTGTATAGTTCCGGGTACCTGGTTAATGTCCCCAAGAGACAGCAATGGCATCCCTGGTCCGCTCGAACAGTCCCTCATTGGTTCAAAAATCAACACAATCGGAGATGTCGATTATACCAATCCAGTTAGCATCTACCATATGGGTAGGTCCTATGATCCTTGCATCTCATGTGCAGTCCACACCATTGACCTGACTGGGAAACGCGCTCCAAATACTCTAAGAATACTCTAAGATAGTACAAGGAGATGACCCACAATGAAATCTCACGACAACCGGTCAATGGTTGTTGAGCGCTATACCGTAACTGATAGGATAGCTCATACCGTCCATGCTGTTGCGATGATAGTGCTCATCATCACCGGGTTAAAGATCTATGCTGGGTGGGACTTTATGAGTTTCCATACAGCCCGCGCTCTTCACATGATCGCGGTTCCGTTCCTGCTTGCAGTGAACTGGATCCTTATCCCGTACAATATTTTTTCCGAAGGCCACGGGTTTATGGGAAAAATCTCTCACTTCACGGACCATTACATTTTTGGTCCTAAAGATGCAGTGCGTATGAAAGATATAATTGGTAACTTCTTCAGGAAAGGCAGATACCCGGCATTCAGCATCTATGATGAGACTACCGGCCACTACAAGACTAAACTCCATCCCCTGATGAAGATCCTGATCGTGCTTGAAGGGACAGCTATCTTCTTAATTGCGATTTCAGGCATTGTTCTATACAAGCTTGACTGGTCACTTTTCGGCCTGCCAATAGGGTCATGGATTCTTTCGATTGGAGACCTGATTGCGCCTATATTCGATTTGACTTCCATTCAGTTCTTCAGGCTTCTTCACTTGCTGATGACTTACTGGTTTGTCTTTGAACTGGTAGTGCACGTTGGTATTCTGGAGTTTGACCCTCATGTCTGGAAGTACTACAAAGCTATCTTCTGGTCTGGAAAAGAGGATCTCTCAGATACTCATTATTCAGAACTCATCACAGCTAAAACAAAGTATATTCCCACAAAGCACAGGCGCTGAAAAATCTTAAAGAAAAATATTAAATTAAAGGTAGTACAGGCATCTTTAAAAGCCTGTATACCTTTTTAACTCCTTTTTCGTTTGAGTGAAAAATATGTCTATACTAAATGCTCCTGTACGCATCCTTGGCTGCGGAAGCCCATTAATGGGAGACGACGGCGTTGGACTCAAGGTAATAGAGGCTCTTCACAAAACCGAATTTAAAAACCTCAAAGACCTTGATATCGAAGATGCAGGAGTCTGCGGGCTTGACCTTCTCAATCTTCTCGACGGCGCAAAAAAGGTCATTATAGTGGATGCGATTCTGGCAGACAGCCCTCCAGGTACCGTACACCGGATAGAAGGAAAGGACTTGCTGGGCGGTACTGAGTTTCACCCCCTGGTTTCGGCACATGATCTGACAATAACAGATGTATTGAAAATCGGGGAGCAGGTTCAAACGCTTCCGGAAATCGTGGTCATAGGAATTGAAATAGGATCTATTGTTACAGAAGCTACGCAGGAAATAAGTCCGGAAGTCCTTAAGGGTGTTAATGAGGCTATAAGGCTTATAAGGGAAGAAGTTTCTTCTTCCCTTTAATCTTATTCTTCCCTTTAATCTTATTTTTGTTAACTTACTTTAATTTTAGTTCCGTTCTTTTTAATCGTTTTTTCTCTGCTTTTTCCCTATTTTTTGTCTCCATCCTATTCCTGTTTTTGCAAATTTAATTAATTTCGATCTTTCCCTGGTAATCTATATCTTGAAAAAGGTCCATTTCAGTAAAATATATTCAAAATAATTTATAAATCAGGGGTGGGAAAATTTCAAAATTTTTTAAACAAATAATACTTAGAACACTTTCCTTTGTAGCCTTTTTTTATGCAGTGTCACTTGTTGCTGCAAATACCTCAATTACTCAGAAGAATCTCCAAACCGAAGTTGTTATCAACGCGTCGGCAGCCAGGGTATGGCATGTGCTGACTGATTTTGGAGCATACCCACAGTGGAATCCGTTTATCCGTGAGGTGTCCGGGGTTGCCATTCCGGGTGAGCGATTAAAGGTTCAAATGCATTCAGGAAACCGTACCATGAAATTTCGGCCGACTATTCTTGCCAGCCGGCCCGAAAGAGAATTGCGCTGGCTTGGCCACCTGTTAATTCCCGGAATATTCGATGGTGAGCACAGTTTTGTAATAGAGCCGGCTGGCGAGAACAGGGTGCGTCTGATTCAACGAGAGACTTTCGACGGGCTTCTTGTACCGTTTTCGGGTTCTCTGCTTCACAATACCAAACAGAGTTTCGATAAGATGAATCTGGCACTCAAAGAGCGTGCTGAGCAGGCAAATTAAGTAACTCTGAAATGATTAACTCGAAAATCCTGCCGGGCAAATAAGTTAAATTTTGGACCTTGCCGGACAAATAAACTAAATTTAAAAGCCTGTTAAGTAAGAGACTTATTTTAAGAGCCTGCCTGACGAGACTCCGGAAAACAAGGACTAAATGAGATTCCTAAAATAGAAGACCTGATAAAGATTCCGGAAAGAGAAGAAGTTTTTTCTGTCTCTCAAGGCAGAGCTCCAGATGGTCCTGAAGCTCAGGAAAATTTTTGCAATCGGGGGTCAGGGACCCAAAAAACCGATTACTTAAATGACTTATCTGAATTCAAATATTTACTCGGATTTCTCAGGCACCCAGTTGCTATAGAGTTTCCACTCGATTAAAGAGTCCTCACTGTCGGTCTCAATGTAAAACCTCCATATTAAGGGCTCTGGACCTGCCGACGAGAATTCGAAATCCACAAGAGTGTTAGATTGAAGTACGGATTCTTTTACTTCCCCGGTGTTTGTTTTTATCCGGATACTTGACTCATTGACATTCAGGTTATTTACTTCAAGACGTATTGATTTGCCAGCTTCAGCTTCAAAAGAAGAATTACTCCCACTCCACGTTCCTGCTGTATAGAATTTGCGTCCCTGACTATCAACCGTATGGGGTAGTCGGGTTACAGGTGGAGTTATGGGCCTCGTCACACGAGCCGGGGTTTGTTCGAGCGGAACGGCCTGTGTGGTCAGGATCGGAGGTTCCGCGGCCGGTGCTTCAGGAGGTCGAGGTATCTTAACTGCAGGTGCCGCTACCTTTGGAGCCCGAGGTACCTCTAATGGCGGGACCTCAGGAGCCCTTACCGGCTCAACGGGAGATGCCCTTGGTGATCGAACCGGAGATTCTGGCACTAACGGAGTCGGAACTTCCGATACCTGTGGTTCAGTTGTTGGTAAAGCCGAAGACTTCGGTACGCCCGTTAAAAATTCTGCATCCAGACTGCCTATAGTATCTGGCCCTATTATACCGTCAACCTTCAGTCCTCGTGCTTCCTGGTAGCTTCTGACCGCCAGTTCGGTTTCTCCACCAAAAATGCCGTTGGCTCCCACCTCAGGCACAGGAATGTCCAGAATTATCAGAGCCTCCTGAACTTTCCTTACAGCAGAGCCGCTATCCCCTCTCTGGAGAACTCTTTCGTTATCATAACAAGCCTCCAGAACCTCATCGCCTGCAAATCTAGGCGATCTTAAGTCGTGACCATCCCCAATAGTCATATTCTATCCCCCATATTTTACTGCACGTTTTCTTCCCTTAAATATGCAGCATTATTACTAAATGTTACTAACCTTAAAATTTCAATAAATAAAGTAGTGATATTAAAATATATAAGTTTTTAGAAGAACTATATTTATTTTAAGTGTACTCAGGTTATTTTAATAAATTAAATGTATTAAAAACCATCTCCAGAGCACATCTGCAACTTTTCCAGACATATCTGAACTTCTCAGATTTTCTCTTTAAAGAGATGGATCTGAACAGTATCCTGCTGCTGCGATACAAAAAGATTACCTGCGAAACGGGTTCTTGAAGATGTGATAGTCTTTAATATATTGGACTCCTTTTTTATATGTCTATATATAAAATTATTTGCGACATGGGGGAAGTGGAACGAATAATGAAGACTTACTTGAAAAGTTTAAAAATCTCGATTTCATGAAAATGGACCGACGGACTTTCATAAAGTCTGTGGGGGTACTGGGAGCTTCGCTATTTTTGCAAACGTATAAAAGCGATATAGTAAAAGCCGTTAACGGGCTACCCGAAACCAAAGTACTCTGGCTTCATGGGGTAATGGATTCGGGATGCAGCATCTCAATGCTGGACGGAGAAAACCCTGATATACTGGAATTTCTCCAGCTTTTTAACCTCAACCTGCTTTATCATGAAGTGCTGATGATGCAGCAGGGAATCTTCGTAGATGGACAACCTGCAAATACGAGCGATCTGAATTCTGAGATCCTGCTGGAAGAAATTCTGGAAAACGAAAGAGGCTATGTTCTTATTGCCGAAGGCGCAATCGCAAACGGGCCTCATGGTTCCGGAAAATATATGGTCCTCGGAGGAAAAATCTATAAAGATGTTTTTGAGAGGGCTGCGAGAAACGCCTCAGTAATTGTTGCAATCGGGCAGTGTGCAGCCCATAGCGGAGTAAATGCCGCTGAAAGTGAGATCGATGAACTTATGGATCACCGTGGGGTTGCCTTTACCCTGGAAGATTCGTCAAAGGGAATTGTAGACCTGCTCGGGATAGATACGCCCGTTATCAATATTAACGGCTGCCCTGCCCATCCGGACTGGGTATTTTTAACCGTAGGAGCGGTCGCCCTGGGAAAAATCAGGGTGCCTGACGATTTACCTGAAGTGCTGGATAGGTGGCACCGTCCGAAGGTTTTCTTCCCTCCTGACCATACAGTGCACGAAAACTGCCCACGCCGCGGGTATTACGACCGCGGAGAGTTTGAAACGACAGTAGGAGGACCCAAATGTCTCTGGAAATTGGGATGCAAGGGGCCTTATTCCCATGCCGACTGTGCCACACGCCGCTGGAACGGTCATGTCAATTTCTGTCCGCAGGCAGGCTCTCCTTGTATAGGCTGCGTACAACCAGGTTTTCCGGACAGCACCAGGCCTTTCTATGTGGAGATTGAAGATGCCGGGCTTGCAGATACCAATCTTGACACCGTAGCAGGAGTAGCAATAGCAGGAGGGCTCATTGCTGCAGGTGCCCACGCTTTAAGAAGGACGGTTTTGAAAAAGCCAGAGGAAAAGGAAGGCACCACTGAAGAAAGCACCTCGGAGAGGACCGGAGGTGAAAAATAATGGTAGAGGTAACCGTAGATCCGATTTCAAGAATTGAAGGGCATTACAGAGTCAATACTGAGGTCAGTGCGGACGGCGTAATCACTGATGCCCAGAGCAGCGGTCTGGTCTTTAGAGGCTTTGAAAGGCTTCTTCAAAAGCATGATCCCAGGGATGCAGCCCTTATGACTATGAGAATCTGTGGAGTTTGCCCGGTATGCCACAGTATAGCTGCAGCAAATGCTCTGGATGACCTTTTTGGGGTTGCAGACCAGGTTCCCAAAGATGCCCTTGTTATGCGAAATATCCATCAGGCAATGAATTTCATAGCAAGCCATGCAGCGCATATCTATATACTCTGGGGTCCGGACCTGGCAAACCCTGCTTACCGTGATGTCCTCACCCAGTATGGAGATGTGGGAGATGCAGTGTGGGGAGAGTTGTCCGGACGCTTTATGCCTCTTGTAAACCAGGAGAGGGGTACTCGTTATCCTGCTGGCTCTTCTTATGTTGCTGCTCTGAGGGAGTTCCGTCGACTTCATGAAGGCATTGCTCTTATTGCAGGCAAAATGCCTCATTCCGTGCTGCAGCATGTCGGAGGAGTAGTTTACTCTCCAACAGTTGCAGATATTCAGAAGCTTATAGCGTATGTCTCAGAAACTTCGAAATTCGTCGAGACCTTTACGCTTGGGGTCCCTCCGGAAATCTGGATTGAAAATACTTACAGGGCATCTTCTCCGGAAAGAGCTGTAGATTTCGTTATTGGACGCCTGCAGGAGCTTCTGGACAGTTCTCTTACCAGCAATGATTTTTCACACGCTTCAGGCTGGGGAGACGTTCCGCTTTTTACGGCTTTCGGCTCGGAGCTGGTTGGAGAGACGCTGCTCGACTTGCCAGTTAGTCTGAAACTGGACCGTTCAGGAGGCTATAAGGACCCCAACACAATTGGTTTTCTTTCTTATGGGGTTTTTTTCAAGCCTGAGAACGGGGAAGGGTATGATCCTACAAGCCCTGCGGACAGCAAGGTCATTCCCTCGGGCTATATGAACGGGCGTTTGCAGCTTGAAAGATTTGATCACACGAAGATTTCGGAGAATATTACTCATGCATTTTATATTGATGAAGAGGCAGACCGTCCTCCCTGGAATGGGGTTACGAATCCTGAAGACAATCCTGATGAAATCGATTATACCAGAGGTTCGGAAAGCCGTTACTCCTGGGTGAAAGCTCCTCATTATGGCGGCATTCCATGCGAGGTTGGTCCCCTTGCGCGCCTTCTGGTTATGGGAGAACCTCTTGTTACAGGACTTGCAAGAGCTTTCGAAGAGAACGGTTATTCTCCTGCAAACAACTATACCCGTATGCTTGCAAGGATGCAGGAGATTCTGGTAGTGATTCCCGAGCTGTTGAAATGGCTCACGCAGGACCTTCAGGCAGGCGGAAAGGTTGCAGTACACACCGAACTTTCCATGGCAAGAGATTCCGAAGGAATGGGCCTTTGGGAAGCTCCGCGAGGAGCTCTAGGGCACTGGGTAGCTACAGATTCGGATTCCATGACAACGCTATACCAGGCTGTAGTTCCAAGCACCTGGAATCTTGCTCCCAGGAATGCGCAGGGAATTCCAAGCCCTGTTGAGCAGGCTCTTATAGGCACAAAGATTTCGGCTGTCGAAAATGCCCTTGGAGTGGACTATGCAAATCCGCTCGGAATCATGCATACGGCACGCTCCTATGATCCCTGCCTTGCATGTGCGATTCATACAATTGATAAAACCGGAAAACATCCGGATCGTATTTTCAGGGTGGTTTAAAGGAGGCTGGAATATGGTACGATCGGCTGAAAGCCCTGCTTCCGGAAGAAAGGTCGTTGAACGCTACACCTGGCTTGAGAGGGGAACTCATCTGGTGCATCTTATTGCCATGTTTGTCCTGCTTATTACAGGATTTAAAATCTATGCTGGCTGGGATTTCATGTCCTTTGAAGCAGCAAGGGCCCTGCATATGATTGCCGTGCCCTTTTTCCTGGTTGCAAACTGGCTTCTGGTTCCCTATAACATATTTTCATGCAAAGGAGAAAAATGCAGCCTCAGACATCGTATAGGGCATTTCAAAGAGTCCTACATGTTCGGGAAAGCCGATGCTGAACGCCTTCTAGGTACAATCAAAAACTTCTTTGGAAAAGGCAGGTATCCGGCCTATACGATCTATGACGAGCGTGAGGAGCACTATGTCACGAAACTCCATCCCGGGATGAAGATCCTGCTTATTTTTGAAAGCATGGCAATTTTTCTGGTAGCAGTCACCGGGATAGTGCTCTACAGTCTTACCTGGGCTCCTTTTGGAATTCCGATCTCGGAATGGATACTCTCTATAGCCTGGTATTTTGCATCTCTGATCAATGAGAACGGTCTGGGGCTGATCCGCTTTTTACATTTGCTTGCAGCCTACTGGTTTGTTCTTGAGCTTATAATTCATGTAGGAATCCTTGAGTTTGATCCGGATGCATGGAAATATCATAAGGCCATCTTCTGGTCCGGAAAAGAAGATCTTTCAGACAGGCATTTTGTCAAAGTAATTGAAGAGGGTGAGCAAAAAAGAGTGACAGGAGAGAACTGACAATAAACACCAGCAGCACAGATATTTAATGTATACAGATCTACAAATAATTATATATCGCGCATTCATATTTATATATGGGAATCGGGATGTATGAACTGGCAGCAGTTAGAGCAAAAGTCAGCCAGATCATCCTCAACCTCTTGATTCTTTCTTTAGTAGCAGTGCTCTGGTTAACTGTGGTTGAGGTTGTTCTCAAATGTTTGGTAATTCAGAGCCCTTTTTGAGAGTTCTCGGCTTTTCTTTTATTCTCATTTTTTTATTTCATTTTTTATTTCATACTTTTATTTCATACTTTTATTTATTCTTTTATCTGGAGGTATGCAAGACAATTTTCTTCTCCGCAAAAGAGAATCTGCAGACGGGCATGTTATCAAGATGATTGAAAAAGTGATCAAAAAGGAACGGCTGAAGAGCGTCGAATATAAGCCGGTAAGATAATCAATTCATCGAAAAACAAATAATTGAAATGGTAAATTATACTTCCGGATATCGGATTTAATTTTAAATGCAAATATTTTACAGGACTTACGCAATGTAACTGAGAATCAGGAGCGTGAAATGTGCGCTATATACACAAAACCTGTTATAAATCCGCACGTGCCTTATATTGCTTCTCAGGTGCGTAAATCCCATTATGAAACCTATAGTGCCACTATACGAATAGGTAACAGGCGGTTTCACATTTTTATATGTTTATTTTTCTTTATTTCTTCATTAATGGACAGTTTTTATCTTCGCCCGGAACATCTCCAGTCCCAGTCTTTACAGACCCGTCTCCAGGACCAGTGGTCGCATTTCCATTTCCAGGACCATTTGTCACATACCCAGTACCGGCGCCCCTGAGAGGACGACCAGTGACCACGGTCACACTGCCGCTGCCGGCTCCAATCGTCACAGTATCGCTGCCGATCCCATTTATTACAGACCCATTTACAGTTGCCATCTCTACCCTGACCGCCTCCTCCAGGCGAATATCCTCTCTCGGAGCCGGGTGCTGCTCCACCTCCGGTCGGCTGTGCGCTCACTACTGCGACCGTCATTGACATTACAAGCAAGACCAGAATAGAAATACCCAGTATCTTTGTTCTGTCAAACAATTGTTTTCCCATTTACCCCCACTCCTGACTTTTATTGAGTTTGATACAATTTGAAGGCCATTGATTTTTTGATCCACTTCCAGTCGGCAGATTCATGAAATAAATGTTTTTCCCAGTTAACCATCCAGAATGATCTGTGAAAGAATGGTTATTGGAAAATTCTTCGATCTTCAATTTATATTATGCTGATAATTATACGCCGGTGAAAGTGATTTCAAATTGTATTACCAGAATTTTGTGATCTAATAAATATAATAACTAGAGAAATATAAATAAGAATCCAATATTAATTAAAATCCAGGAATATTTATTCGGGATTTCATACATATCTATCCAGTAATATTATTTTTCTATAGATTTTTCTCTCATTCCGTAGAAATCCATAAGAATGCACCGATTCATTCAATATACTGATAGGGTAAAGTCCTTCTAGTCCTGCCTTTATGCTCTGAACCTTCGATTCCAGCTTAAAGAACATGACATCAATATGAAGAAAGCAATGCCAGTAATTAATCCGGTTAAAGAAAAACTGGTCGCTCAATCCTGGTAATGCGGTAATATGCAGATAGAATCGCTACTATCTCGCTGAATGGGGTGACGTGTGTTTGAAATAATAAATATTCCCGGATTTTATAGCCTTACTCACTATTTTCTCCTACAACCGAAATCCTTATTGTAAAGCCCGCGCTATGGCAGGAATATGGAAATGCAAAGAGAAATCCAGGTAATCTGCGGGAATGTAAGTATCCCGAAGCTTTCTGACTTTCTAAAAACAATAACTTCGATAGCTTCCGAAAACGAAGTCGTTATCCAGGGTTTAAACGCAGACCTTATCGCAGGCGAAAGGCATCTTCATTTTGCAGTGGGAAAAGCTCTCCGGGCAGTCGCTGCGGGCAGAAATATAGCAAAAGACCCCGGAATCGAGATTATGCGGTATGCATCCGGAGAAAGGCAGATTGAGAGGAGTTTTTCAATAGGGCTGCGTGAAGGGGAAAACAATGCCGTATTCGTGTTACTTGGTAAAATGGACAATCTGGTTCTGGCTCTCTCTGCAATCCGAAAACTGATTCTCGAAAAACCCTGTTTCGAGCTGCTTGCATATTCGGATTCCAAAAGGCAGGGAATCCTTTCCCTGTTCGGCATTACAGACGCCGAAATTGAAGCCTCAGGGGAAGAACATATCCCCGAACTCGTGATTGAGAGAGTGGCGCTGGCAGATTTTGTAAAGTAAAAGCTCCCACGTCAATTCCTTTTCATACCCCATTTTTCTCATTTACATCTTTCTTCAAACCAGTCCATGAGAGAAAAAGCCAGGTTTCTGGAGCTTCTAAAAGAGTTTTCCTGTCCGTAGATTTCTTTTTCGGACTGGATATATTTTCCTGAAACAAACTCGTGCCCCGAATCCCTTATAAGGTTTCTTATCCATTGCCTGTCGGCTTCTGGATGGAATTGCAGCCCGAGAATGTTTCCATTGTAAATAAATCCCTGATTCGGGCAGGCCTCGCTTTCAAAAAGTTTTACTGCGCTGGCTGGAATTTCAAAAGTATCCCCATGCCACATAAAACCCGTAAATTCCGGAAACATGCAGGAAGGAAGTTTTGAACTTCTTCGATCTCCCGGACTCTTCCCTTCCATGGACCGTACTCTATGCCAGCCGATTTCCTTATACGGATTCTCCGTGACTTTTCCGCCCAGCACTTCGGAAATCATCTGAGCCCCAAAACAGCTTCCAAGCATGGGCTTTCCGATTCCGATCACTTTTCTTACAAACTCCTTTTCAGGCTTTAGCCAGGGGTATTCCTCTTCCTGGTAAACGCTCATGGTGCCGCCCATTATCAGGAGCAAATCGAATTCTCCGGGGTCGGGAAAAAGTGAGTCTTCGTACAGCAGGGTTTTCGTAAGTTTGTATCCTTTTCTGGCTATCCAGGCCCCTATGTTTCCCAGGGTCTCGTTTTTCAGGTGTTGAAGACAATGAATTCTCACGGGTGTTTCCCCTTAAAGTAATAGAGCAGAAGCTGCTGTTTTTAATCACGCTCTAAGCTGTGTTTCAGGTCGGGCTGCTATAAGTCATGCTTCAGGTCAGGCTTTATTCAAGGTTTCTTAATAGCTTTAACCCAGGCTTTTAGCAGCTTAACCCAGGCTTTTTAGCATTTTCGAGCCGGGTTTTTTAGCCATTTTTTTATACTTCTTATCTGTATGCTTTATTTTGAGGCCTGCGTGAAGGCCCTCTATATACAGGACTTTCTTTGATGAATGCTTATAACATAAATACCTGATTACGGTTCGGCCAATAGATTCTTTAATATAGTATTGTGTTAAGAGATCACATAAACATCCAGAGTATATTGACGAAAAAGAATTTCGTTATCAGGAAGCAGGTTATCCGCAAGCAGAAAATGGGAGTTGATTATTATACCTCATCCGAAGACCGTAGAAGAAATGATTGAGTGTGCAGGGCCTATTGAGTGTGAGTTATTGCCCAGACTTATTCAGGTGACCGAAGCTGCTGCCATTGCCGCAGCGTACCAGATGGGACGTGGAAACAAGAGTTTTGCCGATCAGGTAGCAGTCGCCTCCATGCGAAGAATGCTGAACAAGCTTGATATGAAAGGCATAATCAAGATAGGGGAAGGAGAAAGGGACGAAGCTCCTATGCTTTATATCGGGGAGCAGGTAGGCACAGGAAAGGGGAATCTCGAAGTCGATATTGCGGTCGACCCGCTTGAGGGGACAAACCTTACCGCAGATGGCAGCCCTGGTTCCGTCGCAGTTATGGCAATGGCGGAAAGGGGAGGAATTTTCCACGGGCCTGATATTTATATGGACAAGATTGTTGTCGGGCCGGATGTAGTACGTTATGAAGAGGACCACCCTGGTGAAAAAATTGACCTCGATGCCCCTGTCAGGCACAATCTTGAGATAGTCGCAAAGGCTCTCGGAAGAAGTATTGAAGAGCTTGTTGTTGTAATTCTTGACCGGCCCAGGCACGCCCAGAAAATAACCGAGATTCGGGAAGCAGGCGCCCGTGTAAGGCTGATCAGCGACGGAGACCTCATGCCAGGGGTTGCAACTGCGGTCCGCGGGTCAGGCATTCATATGGTAGTGGGCGCAGGCGGCTCGGGTGAAGCCGTGCTTACAGCGGCTGCAATCAAGACCCTTGGCGGAAAGATTCTCGCAAGGCTTGTGCTTCCCACGGTTGCAAACGGGAAGAGCCAGGACAAGATCGATGAAGAAATCGAGGAAAAAATGCCAAGGCTCGAAAAAATGGGAATTAACTTCAAAAACCTCAACGATATCCTTGATACCGATAAGCTTGTACCCGGGAATGATGTGATCTTTTCAGCAACAGCTGTAACTCCAGGCCATTTTCTGCGGGAAGTTAACCTGTTCGGCGACGGAGACGCAAGGGTGCACACTATTTCGATGGGCGCATCCGGAGCTGTCAGGTTTACAGACAGTATCTATATAAAGGATAAGCGGGACACTCCCCTCTACCTGTAAACCCTTATCCTCTTCTTTTTCGTTCTTTTTTAAAACACGGATTTTAAAGAAATACCAATTTAAAAACCCGGAATTAGAAATATAGAATTTAAAATATAAAATTAAAATACAGGCTTAAAATGTCCAGAATTAAAAAATATAAATTAAAAAACATAGAGTTTAGAGTCAGAATATGAAGGTCTATCTTGAAAGTTTTGGCTGTTCGGCAAGCCAGGCATCGGCCGAGATCATGAAGGCAAGCATCGAAAGGCTTGGGCACAAACTATTGGATCCCGAGACTGCCGACCAGGCAGAGATCTATATCTGTAACTCCTGCACAGTCAAGTACACTACAGAACAAAAAATCCTCTACAAAATCCGCAGGATGGGTGAGCGAGGAGTGCAGGTAATCGTTTCCGGGTGCATGCCCGAGGTACAGCTTGAAGATATTCTTCACGCAAATCCCGAAGCCCATATCCTGGGAGTAAATGCGGTTTCCCGGCTTGGTGAGCTTCTCTCCTCAATTGAACCGAAAAAAAAGAAAGGCCTTCCAGGAACACGTCTTGAGTTACGGACTTCCGAACCCCTGGGCTTTCTTAATGTTCCGCGCGAACGCTCCAATCCGAATATTCATATCTGCCAGATCTCCCAGGGCTGCAATTTCGCCTGCTCTTACTGCATTGTGAGGCATGCAAGAGGCAAACTGCGCTCTTTTCCGCCGGATGAGATAGTCGAAGATATCCGCGCAGCTGTTGCAGAGGGGTGCAGGGAAATCTGGCTTACTTCCCAGGACGACAGCCAGTACGGAATGGATACAGGGGTCAAACTTCCGGAACTCCTGCGTATGATCTCGGAAATCCCGGGGGACTTCAAAGTGAGGGTAGGAATGATGAACCCTTTCTCTGTCCTTCCTATCCTCGATGACCTGGTAGACGCTTTTGATTCAGATAAAATCTTCAAACTCCTCCATCTTCCGATCCAGTCCGCTTCCCATCCGGTCCTGAAAAAAATGAACCGCCTGCATAAAATGGATTCAGTGGACATAATCATTAAAAAGTTCCGTGCCCGTTTCGAAGACTTCTCTCTCTTCACCGACATAATTGTTGGCTTTTGCGATGAAACCGACGAAGATTTCAAAGAAACTGTCGAATGGATACAGAAATACCGCCCCGAAAAGGTCAATATTTCAAGATATTCTCCCCGCCCGCATACGAAAGCTTTTTCCTTCCGGAACCTTGACTCCCGGATTTCCGTTCAGCGTTCCCATAGCCTGCACAGGGTCTGCGAGCAGATCAAGCTTGAATCCAAGCAGGCGATGATCGGCTGGAAAGGCCGGGCCTTTGTCTCGAAATATACGGAAATAGGGGATGTTCTCACCCGCACGGACTCCTACCGCCCGGTTGTCATAAGCGGCTCGAATTTAAAACCCGGTCAGTATACTAACGTGGAAATTGTTGCTGCAAAACCTGGTTATTTCCTTGGGAAGCTGGCTGAGGATCGACCGATTTCTGAAATATAAAGAATTCAATAGTGGATCTTGGATACAGGTTTACAGATATAGTTTTCATCCAGGTTGTTTTCACTCCTTCAAAAGACTCTTTTTGAGATTCTATTGGAAAAATACATTTTTGAATCAAAATTCGAAACCTGCGAGCTCGAAAGTTTCGATTTCTCCACCGATAACGGATATAAATTCAAGTCCCAATAAAGGAACTCCTGATGGTTTAATCCTGATGGTTTAAGTTACTGATATCCGTCTTTTTTTCAAAAAGAATCTAATATTTCGGACTTACTCCGCATCCTGGCAGCTAATTATGCAGCACAGGATAAATGTAATAACTTCTACTCTAATAGAAACGTATAAATACTTTCACTCATATGTGGGAAAATGGGATTCCAGAATTGTAGGATAAAATGGTCACAAAGGAAACAGACGGAGCAAAAAGAATGAAAATTTGCGTAACAGCTAATGGTGAAGGGCTCGACTCCGAAGTGGACCCAAGGTTTGGGAGATGCAGCTATTTTATATTTTATGACCCTGAAACCAGATCTGTAGAATCCATATCAAACGCAAATGCAGCAGCTTCTGGCGGTGCTGGTATCAAGGCAGCCGAAGTTATTGCAAACGCGGGGATCAGTGTACTCTTAACAGGCGGTGTAGGGCCCAACGCCTTTTCTATTTTCGCAGAGCTTGGTATCGATGTTCAGGTCGGGGCAAAGGGTACAGTTTTGGAGGCTATCAGGCAGTATGAAGCTGGAGAACTTCAATCAATCAGCAGTCCCAATAGCGCTCCAGGTTTCGGCATGAAAAAAGGAAAGGGAATGAATGGAGGTGGTATGGGAAGGGGGATGGGCAGAGGCATGTAAGCACTAATCTGGATGAGTTAAATAAAACAGAATCTATAAACAGACACATTCCTCCATGTATAAAAAACGGCATAGATTCTTCGCATCTTAATAATTTAAACAGTTGTGTAATACTGAGAATACAGATCAATAATCAATAAACGCCACTGATTGATAAAAAGTAATAAAAAATGCAGGTGATTATATGAAAGTAAGTATTCCTACAAGAGATGAAAATGGTCTGGAAGGAATTGTTGAACCGCATTTCGGAAAAGCTCCCACCTATACCATAATAGATACCGAAACCGGTCAAGTCACGGTAATTCCTAACACCAGTGAGCATATGGGAGGTGTCGGACTACCCCCTGAATACCTTAATCAGAATGGAGTGGATATCATGCTCTGTGGCGGGCTCGGGTTCAAGGCGGTAAATATGTTCGAGTCCTATGGAATTAAGGTTTTTGTGGGGGCTGGCGGCACAGTAAGGGATACATTTGAAGCCTGGAAAGCAGGAAAGCTCCAGAATGCAACTGCTGAGAATTCCTGTACTGAACACGGGCATGAGGAACATCACCACCACTGAAATCGCAAGTATTATTTCCAGAGAGACTTCCAGATAGGGCAAAAACACTTAATCTTCTATAGCTTCAATATTCTAAATATGGGATGAAGCGATGACTCGTCTTTAAACGGATCTTCAAATGATTGCACAGGAAAACTTGAAACTCGGGGTTAAAGCATCCAGAAACGCAACTCTGGCGCTTGCATTCCTCGCTTTTCTTAAAGGGGCTGTGGGCATTTACTCCGGAAGCACAGTTTTGCTTGCGGATGCTGTCCACACGAGTCTGGATATTTTTGCCTCTCTGGCAGTCTGGGTTGGGCTCAAGATAAGCCTTAAACGCGGTGGGAAGCGTTTTCCTTATGGTTATTACAAAGCAGAAAATATCGTAGCCCTCTTTGTTTCTCTATTAATCCTGTTTACTGGTGTTGAACTGCTAAAGGAGGGCTTTGCAGACGTAAATACCACTTCCCAGATTGGACTTGAGGGGCTTGCCCTTACGACAGCTGTTTTTTCGGTGCTTGTGATCTATGGACTTTCCGTATATAAACGAAATATAGGCACCAGGATCAATTCCCAGGCCCTGATAACTGATGCAAGACATTCTTATACGGATGTCTTTTCTTCGATGATTGTGGTTGTGGCAATCCTCGGCTCCATGCTGGGAATTTCGGAACTTGACAGCCTGGGTGTTATTGTGATTTCTCTTTTGATCTTCAAAATGGGGATCGAAAGTGCCAGGGATGCAGTGCTCACCCTGATGGATGCCTGGCTTGATGAAGAGGAAAATGAGAGGATTAGAAAAAATATACTCAATGTCCCTGGTTTGATAGAACTTGAGGACCTGAAACTCCGGAAATCCGGACTTGTGGTCTTTGGGGAAGCCACGGTTAAAGTGGAGGGCGAAACCGACCTGAAAAGGGTAGAACTGCTTTCAGAGGATATCAAAAAGGCTGTTAAAAAAGAAGTTGAAAACCTGGAGCATATTGTTGTCAATGTAAGGCCTGCACAAAGGAAGAATTTAAGGGTAGCTCTACCCGTTCTCGATAGAAACGGGCTTCAAGCAAAGATTTCGGAGCATATCGGAAAAGCTCCTTATTTTCTCTTTGTAGAGCTTGAAGAGGGCAGGGTCGGAGATTGGCAAATTCTCGAAAACCTATTTTCCAATTCTGAAAAGAAAAGAGGAGTGAAAGCAGTGGACTTAATTGTTAGTGAAAAGGCAAACGTCCTTGCGGTAAGAATTGTCTCGAGGGGCCCCTACTACATGCTCCGGGAGAATTTTATAAAAATCCTGCGAATCCCCGACGGGGCAGACACTGTCATAAACGTCCTCGACAGGTTCCAGGACCTCGAAGAAATCACAGCTCCTATGGAATAACATGGAGACCAAATATGAAAATTGCAATTGCAAGCGGAAAAGGAGGAACCGGAAAGACCACGTTTTCTTTAAATCTTGCCCTTGCTCTCTCAGATGTACAACTTTTTGACTGCGATGTAGAAGAGCCTAACTGTAATCTCTTCCTTGGGTTTGATCTTGAGAAAGTGGAAGATGTCGTTTGCTCGGTACCTGTAATTAATCAGAAAAAATGCAATGTCTGCAGGCAGTGTTCGGATTTTTGCCGTTATAACGCCCTGGCTGCACTTCCTGGCAGGGTTCTGTTTTTTCCTTCTCTCTGCCATGGGTGCGGGGGATGTACTATTCTCTGTCCGGAAAAGGCAATCCGAGAATCTCAGAGACCCCTTGGAGTAATCGAGAAAGCAAAAGAAGGGAGTTCTCTGGAGTTTTACAGGGGGCTTCTAAATATCGGGGAAACAATGACATCGGCTGTTATCAAAACGCTCAAGAAATACATCGATGACCGGAAAACTGCAATTCTCGATGCCCCCCCCGGAACTGCCTGCCCTGTCATCGCCTCTATTGAAGGCATGAGTTACTGTGTGCTTGTGACTGAATCAACCCCTTTTGGTTTCCACGACCTCAAGCTTGCAGTAGACGTTGTAAGGGCAATGAAAATTCCCTTCGGGGTGGTCATTAACCGGTACGGGTTAGGGGACTCAAGGGTTGAAGAATACTGCAAAGCCGAAGGAATCCCGGTTCTCCTCAAGATCCCAAACGATCGCAAAATTGCAGAACTCTATTCCCAGGGCATTCCCTTTGTTCGAGAAATGCCGGAATGGAATGAAAAGTTTCTCGGCGTGTTTGAGGCAATAAAACTCCAGCTTGCAGGTAAGGAGGAAGTGAGAACATGATGCAGCTTACTGTAATCAGTGGAAAGGGCGGGACTGGGAAGACGACCCTTACGGCAGCTTTTGCCTCGCTTGCGGAAAATGCCGTTATTGCAGATTGCGATGTGGATGCAGCTGATATGCACCTTATCTTAGAACCCGGGATTCTGGAAAAAGAAGACTACTGCGGCCTTGAGGTTTCCAGGATTGACCCGGAACTCTGTATTAAATGCGGAAAATGCAGAGAATTTTGCAGGTATGGGGCGGTAAACGAAAATTTTGAAGTTGACCCTTACAGATGCGAGGGTTGTGCTGTCTGCACCGTTGTTTGTCCCGAAGGGGCGGTTTCCATGGAAAAAAGGGTCTCAGGTCAGGTTTTTTACTCCGAAACTCGCTTTGGGCCAATGGCTCATGCACAGCTCGGTATTGGGGAAGAAGCAAGTGGAAAACTTGTAAGCGCCGTTCGAAGCAACGCAAAAAAACTTGCAGAGGAATGCCATAAGGACCTGATTATCATTGATGGCCCTCCTGGAACAGGCTGTTCAGCTATTGCAGCTACCACCGGGACAGACCTGGTTCTGGTGGTAGTCGAACCAACGGTTTCCGGAATCCACGATCTAAAAAGAGTCCTTAAACTTGCTACACACTTCATGATCCAGGCTGTTGTTTGCATCAACAAATACGATATAAATGAAGAGACTACCTGCTTGATTGAAGAATTCTGTGCCGATACTGGAATTCCGGTACTTGACAGGCTTCCGTATAATGACATTGCAACAAAGGCAATGCTTCGTAAACAAACCGTGATAGAGTATGCTAACAACAGTAAATACGCAGATGAAACTGAATTTGCGAATCAGGTCAGGAAAATCTGGACCAGGCTAGAAGAAATGCTTATGGATGCCCAGGATAAACAGGAAGGGATTAAAACCCTTGAAATGAAGAACTTATAATTCTGGTAATATAATACTGGTAAAAGTTTGAAGCTGCCAGAAGGGCTGATTGCGATATCCCCTAAAATCGAAGCTCCCTTAAAGTCGAAGCTCAAATCAAGCCCTTCCGGAGAGCGGCAAAAATCCAGGTCCGGCCAGTATGCTGATGTGGAAACCGTTGCTGCAAGCCTGGCGATTTCTCTGGAAAGCTTATAAATCAGAAGCTTATAAATCAGCCCTCCGGTTTTTAACTTGCTTTATCAAGCGCACGCTTTTTCAGTTACACCTTTTGATCTTTTTAAATACGGATTACAGTTTCAGTATCTCAGATTCTTTTTTCACGGGTCATGAATTTATATAATATCTTTTGTATATAAACTTTGGATATAATAATCTGCAATTTGAGTAAAATAACATGTAAATTTGAATAAAATAACATATAAATTTGAATAACATATAAATTTGAATAAAATTACATGTGAATTTGGAATAATAACCTGTACTGTAGTTTTGATAAAGAGTTTCTTGCCTGTATATCTTTGATATAAGGCGATTTGCGGCATACGAGGGGGGTTTTGTGCTGAAAGATATTGCTGTCGGAACATGTGTACACCTGTTATCCCGGATGGATAACGAGGCTCTTGATGGATTCTGGGGAGAGGTCTCTACAGGGAAATATCCAATAACCGATTTCGAGGGTAATCTGGGTTATTCGCTTTTGAGCCCGGACGGCCTGTTATTTGTAAGAAATGATTTCACGGCTCCGAGTTATGAGCATTTTGAGCTGGTCTTCGGGGACCTTTTCCTGCCAGATACGGTAGAGGAACTCCTTTTTAAAGACAAGGCACTACTTCTTATGGTGTACAGTAAAGGAACGCAGAACCTTCTGTTATCCGAGCTTCGCACGGACATTAAGTTCATGCTTGATCTTCCCCACGGGGAATATTTCTTTTTTGCATTTATTCTGGATGCGGGAGCAGAATCCTTTTTGGATTCCAGAGTCCATGCTATAGGCTTCCCATCCAGGAGATATTCGAATGATCCGGAACTTGAGACTTTCTATCTCGACCATCCTGTCGATATCTGGGAATTCGTTGACCCCACTCCTGTAGACATCAAACGCGGCGGGCCTTATTACATTAATTTGATTATGATGAATATTGAGCAAATCCCGAACTGCCCCATGCTGTTTTACGAACTTCTGCAGGAAGATGAATCCACGCCTTCTCTTTGAAAAACCTTAGGGCGGAAAAATAGTTATAATTACATTTTATCGTATCAGGAATTCTACAGAATTTAAAACACAGAAAATAAGCTGCTGAGAATTTTCTGATGCTGTACGCCGGCGTATACGCATGAGGGTATGGAGTTGATAGAATGACCGGAATTCCATTCTTACGCTCTTACTCGTTTCTAGAGCAGGGTTTTTGAATTAACTTTCAATTTTCGGGTCTTTTAAGTTTTTCTTCCCCGTGTTCTCACCGGCCGCAAGCGGCCGGCTTTTTCTTAATTAACTGATAGCAAGATGTTTTACTTTAGATTTCCGCTCTTATAATTAACACTTTTTCCAATTTAAGGTCAAAGTCTTTTAGTAATTAAAGACTGTATTAATAGCCTTGTATGAGAATTATAACCTGGAATTGTAATATGGCTTTTCGGAAGAAGTACAAACAAATTCTTACTTATGAGCCTGATTTATTAATAGTTCCAGAATGTGAATCTCCAGACAAATTCAATACTAAATTTTATGATGATGTTTTATGGATAGGCGATAATAAAAATAAGGGTCTGGCTATTTTTGGTTTTAATGACCTTGAAATTACAATTCACGAATCCTATTGCAAAGATTACAAATATATTTTTCCGGTCACAGTGAACGACAACGAGACCATGAATCTTATTGCTATCTGGTCACAGAATAATAAAGAGGACCCACGAAGAAGATACATTGGAGAAATTTGGCAATCATTGAACTATTATAAAGATATACTCAGATCTCCAACAATTATTGCAGGCGATTTCAACTAGAACGTTATCTGGGATGAGGAACATGCTAAATATCCTCTTCATGGAACACTCACTGATGTAATTAATCTGTTAAAGCAATTTGAAATATTCAGCGTGTATCATACCTTTAAAAACATAAAATTCGGAAGTGAAAGGGAACCGACACTATATTTCAGGAAAAATCAGAAGACACCCTATCATATCGATTATATATTTGCACCAACTGATGTTGTTAATAGAGCAAAATCATTTTCTGTTGGTAAATATGAAGACTGGATATCTTTGAGTGATCATATGCCTTTAATAGCGGATTTAGAGTAAGTTACTTACATCTGGGAATTTTTATAGGAAAATCTTGTAATACCTTCTCTTTATCTGTCCTTCTCTTTTTACTCGGGAAAGGCCGCTCGCAAGCGAGCGTGACAGGAACGGTCAGGACAGATAATAATGCGATAGAGAAACCGGTGATAGAGAACGCGATGACAGAGAACGCGATGACAGAGAAAGCGATGACAGAGAAAGCGATAACCGATAAAGAGAGCTTTGCAGTTGAGGAATACAAAAGCCTGAGAGGAGAGATCCTGGATAAAATGGAAAAGGACTTTAGAACTCTCAGTCTTGGGGTTGGCGGGATTACTGTTATTTTGGGTTTTGTTTTTCAGTATGAGATTTATGAATTATTCTATATCTTACCACTTCTGATAGCTGCAAATGCGTATCGCTATAAAGCGGAAACCGCCTCGATCCTGAATGCCGGTGAGTATATTTGCAAGCTCGAAAATTCAATTTACAGGCAAAACAGCCGCCTCAGCAAGTCCGATAATGATGAAATTTTCGGGGATCTGGGCTGGGAGAATTATTTGCGCAGGGAAAGGAAGAGGAAAGTCTATAAGCCGCATGCGAATACAGCCGATGTCATTTTTGGCAGCCTTTACCTTCTATGCTTAATTGAATCATGGGACCGCAATTTTCATCCGCACCGATACATTACTATCTTTTCTACGATGCTGTTTTTAATCATAGGGGTATTCTGGGCACATCTGATATATGTCGAATGGAAAAGCAGGAAAAGTGAATAAAATCGTCCTTAAGGGTTCGATAGGTTTTCTATTCTGGTTTTCTATTCTGGCTTTCTATTCTGGTTTTTCTATTCTGGTTTTTCTATTCTGGCTTTTCTATTCTGGCTTTCTATTTTTGTATCCGTTCCCGTAAATTTGATGCTTTTTCGGTTTCTAAGATTCATGCCCTTAAAGCTGATGGCTTTTCTATCTCTAATCTGTCCCCGCAAAAAGCGGTGCCTTCGGGGCATTCCCATAGCCGGGTTTTCAAGACTTCCTTAATTTCAATGCCTTCAAGGATCTCAAAAGCGAGATTTGCTACTAATTCATTTTCCGAGTCAAGTAAAGCCTGCAGCCGTATTTTGTCCTCTTTAGTACAGATCCTTTTGAGGGTTCCTGCCGCTTCGGCTTTTACGAAGCGGTTCCTGTCATAAAGGGTATTTATAAGGGGTTCTATAGCTCTTTTCGGTTTTATCCGGCCAAGGGCTTTTGCAGCAGCCAGCCGCGTGAAATCATCAGTATCCGCAAGAGCAGCAATAAGAGGATCCACTGCATTTCCGGCCTTAATCCGGCCAAGAGCTTCGGCTGCTCCCGATCTTCCTTCATTATTTTTATCCATCAGCGCGTCAATAAGGAGTTCTACGGCCTTTCTGGATTTTATTTTTCCAAGAGCTCTTGCAGCTTCCTCTCTAACAGAGCCATTGTTATCAAAAACCAGAACTTCTATCAGGGGCTGCAGGGCTTCTTTTGATCTTATCCGGCCAAGGGTTCCGGCTGCAAACCGGCGCACAGTTGCGTCTTCGGATTTGAGGGCATCGATCAATGGGGAAACCGCTTTTTCAGAATCAAAGAGCCCCAGGGACTCGGCTGCAAGCCTCCTGACCTCGTCATCTTCATTATCGAGGGCACTGATCAGGGATTCAAACGCTCTTTCGAGCCTGTTTTCCGATAGGTTTCGCAGGGTTTTTGCTGCTTCCCTCCGCACAAGCTTATCTTCGTCTTTGATGGCGTTATCAATGAAATCAAAGATTCGATCCGATATCCAGCCAGGGATCCCATCGGGATTTATCTGGCCCAGGGCTCTTACAGCCCCCTGCCTTGTAAAACTGTCCCCAAACTTAAAAATACGAATAAGCGGCTCAAGGACTTTCTGTGACTCGAGCTGCCCGAGTGCATTTGCTGCTTCCTTCCTGACAAACCTGTTTTCATCCCCCAGTGCAAAAAGAAGTGGAACAATAGCTTTGCGGACTTTCATTGCTCCGAGGGCTTTTGCAGCTTCCAACCGGACTAAATGGCTTTTGTCGTGGAGTTTATTTATCAGGGTTTTAGCAGCTATCTCAGACCCTATTTCTCCGAGGGATTCGGCGGCTGTCTTCCTTACAAACTCATCCTCGTCCGAGAGCGCGGAAACAAGGGGATCGAGTGTTCTCTCGGACCCTACCATACCGAGCCCTTTCGCGGCTTCCCTTCGGACAAAGCGGCTTTTATCCCCAAGCATATTGACGAATGTGCCCGACGTTTTTTCCGACCTTATTTCTCCAAGCGCTTTTGTAGCAATCCATCGTACGAATTCATCATCTTCTTCCAGGGCATTTATAAACAATTCAACAGCTCTTTCCGATTTCATTTGACCCAGAGCCTCGGCAGCTCCCAGCCGGACAAGCCGGTCTTCTTCCTTAAACGCTTTTATAAGGGCTTCCACCGCTTTCCTGGAATTTGTCCTGCCAAGAGCCCCTATAGCTCCAATACGGACGAAATCATCACTGGCTCCAAGTGCGGAAACAAGGATTTCCAGCGCCTTTTCCGATCCGATCTGCATCAACGCTTCCGCAGCCTCCAGACGGACAGCCCGGTTCTTATCCGCAAACATGTTCCTGAGCAATTTGATAGCTCTCTCGGACCCGATTACACCTAGAGACTTTACAGCTTCTATCCGCACAGAGTAATCCTCATCCCCAACTGCAGCCTCAAGAGGAGCAAGTGCCATTTCGGACCTTGTTTCCCCAAGCACCTTTGCAGTTTCTCTTTTTACCCCGATGTCTTTATCCTCAAGTGCTCCTAAATTGGCCCTGATCCCGCAGGTGCCCATCCTCCCCAGGCTTTGAACTGCCCTTACTTTTTCTACGGTATATTTACTATCAAGTTTTCTGGCAAGTAAGGCACATAGTTTTCCTTTTGTATCAGCGCTGGCTCTCAAGGCACATTTTGAAGCTAAATATAAATTTCCGCTTGAAACTATTGAGTTTACAAGTTCTTCTCCCGATTCGACTAACTCCGAGGTAAGCACTATCACATTTTCCCATCTCGGATGCCTGAATGCCTTTGAGACGTCCATTCCGTTCTCAAGGTACGTTTTCAGCTTTAAAGCCGCAAAATATTCCTGAAAAGATCGATTTATTCCGAATCTTACTTCGGACCTCTTTCTTACCAGGAGTCCGAGTCCCAGGCATGTCTTAAGGAGTTTTCTGGCTTCTAATCTTCCAGACCTGCTGCACTCCGTATACTCTTCTGCCACTTCAAGGGCGTAGCTGTACTTACATGAAATCTTATTCCTGCATTGAAGTTTGAAAGATAGATTCATCAGGAGATTTTCGATATCTCTTCTTCCGGTACTCAGTTCCTGAGAATCGATTCTACCACACGATATCCTTTCAGAATTTGTTATCTCATAGCTTATCTTTAGGGGTAGTTGATTTCGAGATCGGAAAAACTCCTCTTTTATTCTGCAATCTTTAAGGAGTTCTGAAAAGAAAGTCTGATAGATTTCTGTCCGGCTGGAGGGAATAGAATCGAAGAAAGTAAAGTGTTGAATACCTACCTTTTTCCCTCTTGCCCCCATATGAGCTGTTGAAAGTTTGATCCAGAGGTCAAGCAGCAGGGGATTTCGCAGAATTGGCTTCGAATGAATCTCACTCAAACTCCTGGCTTTTAAAAGCTTTGCCTGCCTCTTGTTAGGGATGTTCTTTTCTATAAATAGCCTGATTTTTTCATCGGTCAGTTTTTCGAGTTCAGAAAGTGCAAATGTACTTTTTAAGCTATCGAAAGGCTCGGATCTTGAGGTAAAAACATATCTGCAGTCTTCATACTCGGAAATAAAATCGGAAATTTCATCAAAAGGGGAAAAACTATCGGAAGGTGTGAGCAGATCAAGCCCATCCAGTAGCAGCAGAGCTTTTCCTTCGAGCAGTTTCTTAAAATCCGTCTCCGAAATGCCTTTTTTCGTTACCCTTGCTTTTAAATAGTTATAAAAAGAACCTTTAACATAGGATTCAAGTGCCACATAAACCGGAACAAATCCCTCTTTTTTCATGAGGTATTCCCTGGCATAGACAGCACTCAGCCACTTAAGGGTGCTTGTCTTTCCTGAACCTGCTTCCCCATAAATTATCAGGTGCCTTTCTTTTTCTACAATTTGTGAGATTTTGAAGTCATAGGCCAGGGAAACCCTTTCTTCGAAAAGCCTGCGTGTGATTGGTAAAACTTCTCTGGCAGATAATTCCACATAGTTATATATTTTATCCCCATCTTCCAGTATTACGTTTTTCAGGTACTTTTCCAGATCCCCGTTTGAGCTGCTTTCGGTTACAGATACAGACATAAGGCCCCCACAATTAATAAATGGTATTTCCTATTCCGGTTCTATTCTTTTTATCAGGGGACTTTTTTAGATTTACTGCTTTCAGTACTTATCGGGCGTTTTTGACATAGCCGGTAATTGGTTTATAGGCCGCTTCAAAGCCTGAGATAGTATACGCATGCTAAACCTATAAAGACTCAGTATCTGGCATGGGTGCATCGAGAAATCTCTTAACCAGGGCGGCAAGTTCGGGAAAGGAGAGAGCAGTATAGTGCGTCACCCCCGGCAGAATGGCTAGCCACGCCGTCGGCCTGAGGGAACCATCAAGACCTGCATCCTGCTGGCCGCCTCCGAGCAGCGCGAAGAACTCCATTATGTGTGCGGTACGGATGGCATCCGCATCTGCGAAAGCGAGCATCACAGGCGCCCTGATCGCAGCTACGTCCTTCGACCAGTCATAGTCCTGCCTGAGGAGATCCCCGAGCTTTGTAAAGAGCACCTCCCACTCGGCATCGGGATAGAGCTTGTACAGCGGAGTCTGCTTCATAGCTTTCGCGGCTTCAGGTCCCATCTGTTCCATGCTTTTAAGTACCTCGGGGTAAAATCCATCCCGTTTGAAGGGTACCGAAACGACCACGAGCTTACGAACCAGGTCAGGGTGCCGGATGGAGGTCTGTAGGGCAACACCTGCGCCAAGCGAATAACCTAAAATATCGGTTCTTTCGATGCCTAGATGCTTCATCAGCTCTGCGATATCGTCGGCCATGAACTCTAAGCTAAGCGGCCGGTCGATATCGGCTGTCTTCCCATGGGCCTGCAAATGGACTGCGATAACCTGGCTGTGTTCAGCAAGCTTCAGCAAGACTGGACCGAACATTTCACTCGCACCGACGCCGCCGTGAAGCAAAACCAGCGGTCTGCCTGTACCGTGGATCTCATAATAGATATTAAGGCCGTTAACCGACGCATAGCTGCCCTCAACCTCCCTGCCAGGATAAGCAGGCATGTTTTCCCTGTTCCGGGCGGGGGAGGCCGTGTGAAGCGGATGTTCAACGAAATCTTCAACCCTTGTTAATTTTACCTCCATCAAGGGTAACCAGTTTAAGCCGTCACCTGAGTACTCCCAGCTGGCCGTTATGGCATTTCCGCCGTCGCTAAACACAACTGTGGAGCGTTCCGATTCTCCCATGAACGTCCAGATGCCTTCGCGTACACTGGCCTGATAGGTGCCGGAATTTCCCTGGTTGTCGAAGTAATGCATAGGGTAGGTCTGGCTCAAGGCATCATAGCCGATTATCTCAATAGTTTTGATCTCCTCGTCGCCTATGCACACATCCACACGGTGAAGAAGGAAAAACCCGCCGGGCAGCCACTCATAGGTATCCGTTCCATTTATCCTGACAGCCGGGCCTGACGGCGTAGCCCGGGTCTGTCCTTCCGTATTCCACCTGCCAACAAATATATCCAGGCGCTTGAGTGCGGGATCCGGTATCCTTGATTGCTTCATATTGTTCTCTGTCATGATGGCTTCGCCTCTGATTCTGGTTATCAGTTTCTCTGGGCCGGAGCAAAACTCTCGATCGGCGCCACTTCAGGTGGAGAAAAACTCTATCAGTACGGGAGCAAGGGCATCGGGGGCTGCGTCGTGCGTCTGGCCTTTCAGGGTGTGGTGCCGTAGTATGTAGCAGGAACTAATTGCCCTCCGCATCTGCAAAGGGATCGGTCATAACGATCCGCTCTGACCAAGAATTTCACGATAAATACCCATGATCCAGAAATCCTGGCCTTCAGGACTGCGCATTGAATTGAGATATCTGTCTCCCACAAGAAGATCTATCTTGCATACAGGCGACGTGAAACCTCTTGGCCCCAACCACTTTTTCATGAGCTCCGGGTCAGTCCACGCCTTCCACACAAGTTCTCTCGGTGCGTCGAAAATCCGCGTAATGACAAGTTCCCGTTCTTCAGTATTTGTTGTGATACTACTTTTTGCTTTGTTTTCCGTCCATTAACCCCCCTCTTGTTTCTGATTAATTTTGGTTAGTTCTCCAAAATATGCCGGAGAACCCGCACATCCACCCCAGATATTGAGGGTATTGTCACAATTTGCTATATATTTTCGAAGGCATTGACCACGTTGCTGAAGAAGTGCGAGGGGGAATCCTGGCTTATCTTTTACCCCAATAGCGTCCGTATTTGATAATCTCTACCTTTGACCTTCTGCCCTGTATGGTCATATCTACGCGTTGACTCCCATTATTATAATGCAGCATCGTGCAAAAAAGCTACTGCTGGAGAAAGAGGTTGTAAGCATCTATCATAAGAGGTCTAAGAGGCCTAACATTTATCATAAGAGGCCTGGCATTTATCATAAGGGGTCTAAGATAAGAGGTCTAAGTATCTATCATCCTATATGGGGGAGGGGAATTTAGTGGCAACTAAGCCGAACTTCAGTAGAAAAAAGTTTATTCTCTTCCTCTCCCGGAAAAAAAATAAATTTCAGGTTTTTGAGTTGAAACCTGGACAAAAACAAATATCAGAACCTTATGTCTAGTTCAGGACTTTCACACGAGCTCAGGACTTAATACCGAACCCTGCCTGAAAACTTCTATAATTCAGATAATTTATCCACATCTATAGAGTATGTTATTTTCTGGATTGATTTGAGGCCTTCCTAACTTCTGATTTATATCTTTCGATTTTCGTTAATAACTTCTTAGTTTTATTCTTTTTAAATTCTTCATTTTTTCTCAATAAGTTCCAGGACATCACATAGCTTTTTTGCAGTCTCAAGCACGGTCTGCATTCCAGTCGTATCCTCTTCTGCAGGATTCCAGGTGATTCCGCCGAAGTGGGCGTTATCGCCAATTACTATCATCCCGTGAATGTGCATCCAATCGTGGATTGACTGAATTGTCTTTTCCTGCCCTCCGTTTCTTGAACCTCCGACTGAAAGAGCTGCTCCTACTTTATTCTTGAGTGCTAAATCTTTACGGCGGAGGAGGACACTACGGTCAAAAAGGGCTTTGAGCTGGGCAGGGTAATTTCCCATATACACCGGGGATGCCACGATTATGCCGTCTGAGCTTCTAATCTTCTCATAAATTTCTTCCATATCGTCTTCAATTATACAGAAATCCTTCTCCCTGCAGGCTCCACAGGCTTTGCAGGGGCCGACTTCTGAAGTGGATATAAAAACAGTGTCGGTCTCAAAACCTCTTTCCTTTGCAACTTCAAGGACTGCCCCGATCATTTTCTCGCAATTCTGGCCCTTTCGCGGGCTACCTGAAATACCCAGTATCTTCATTGAAATCATTCCGGAATTCTTTTATATTAATTTATCATTTATATTCAGTAATATTGTCTTAAGTATTACGTATCTGCTATAAAAATAATACAGATTGTTATATATCTCAAGGAAAAAATTTCTATATAAAAATGTGCTGGCTGTTTGAAATATATATTTTTCATTTTTATATATATCGATATGCATTTTACGTAAATTTATATATCAAGACCCAGCTAACTTAAACTACTCTAATTATATAGGAGGTTGGTTGATTGGTAACATTTTTAGAAAAGATTAGTGAAAGAGCAAAGAAACTCAACAAGACAATTGCTTTACCTGAAACTACCGATATAAGAACTCTCCAGGCAGCTGCCAAGACCCTTGAAAGAGGGATTGCAGATATCGTCCTTGTCGGAAAGGAGGAAGATATCAAGGCACTTGCAGGAGATCTTGACCTCTCAAAAGCAAAGATTGTAAATCCTGAAACTTATGAGAGAAAAGATGAATATATTAAGGCTTTCTACGAGCTGAGAAAGCATAAGGGTGTCACACTCGAAAGCGCAGCCGAAATCATGAAAGATTACGTTTACTTCGCTGTTATGATGGCCAAAATCGGTGAAGTCGACGGCGTAGTATCAGGCGCTATTCACTCTTCCTCCGACACTCTGAGACCCGCGGTCCAGATCGTTAAAACTGCTCCCGGCTCAGCCCTCGCATCTGCCTTTTTCATCATTGCCGTGCCCGACTGTGAGTATGGGTCTGATGGAACATTCCTCTTCGCTGACTCGGGTATGGTTGAAATGCCCAGCCCCGAAGAAGTTGCACACATTGCTGTGAGTTCTGCAAAGACCTTTGAACTTCTGGTTCAGGACGTGCCGAAAGTTGCAATGCTTTCTTACTCCACCAAAGGAAGTGCCAACAGCCCTCTGACCCAGGCGACAATTGCTGCCACAAAGCGTGCACAGGAACTAGCCCCTGACGTAGCAATAGACGGTGAACTCCAGGTAGACGCAGCAATTGTTCCTAAAGTTGCAGCTTCAAAGGCGCCAGGAAGCCCTGTTGCAGGCAAGGCCAATGTCTTTATTTTCCCTGACCTTAACGCTGGAAACATTGCATACAAGATTGCCCAGAGACTTGCCAAGGCTGAAGCTTATGGCCCTATAACCCAGGGACTTGCCAAGCCGATTAATGACCTGTCCAGAGGCTGCAGCGACGAAGATATTGTCGGTGCCGTTGCAATTACCTGCGTCCAGGCCGCAGCACAGGATAATAAATAATCACAAACGTTTCAATATTTGCGAACGTTTTAGGAAGCTTTTTATTATCTTTTATACATAAAATATTTTATCATAAATATAAATGTAAATTAAAAGCAATGTATGAACTGGGGTTTACACATGAAGGTTTTGGTAATAAACGCAGGAAGTTCGTCTCTAAAATATCAGTTAATTGATATGAGCAACGAATCCCCCCTTGCAATTGGTCTCTGTGAGAGGATAGGTATCGATAACTCGATCATTACCCAGAAGAGATTCGATGGCAAAAAACTGGAAAAACAGACTGACCTGCCCACCCACAAGACAGCTCTCGAGGAAGTCGTCAAGGCCCTTACTGACTCGGAATTTGGTGTCATTAAAGATATGACGGAAATTAATGCAGTCGGGCACAGGGTTGTTCACGGCGGAGAAAAATTCACAGCTTCGGCTTTAATTGATGAGGGCGTAGAGAAGGCCATTAAAGACTGTTTTGAACTGGCTCCTCTCCACAACCCTCCAAACATGATGGGAATCGAGGCCTGTGCCGAGATCATGCCTGGCACACCGATGGTTGCTGTCTTTGACACGGCATTCCACCAGACAATACCCAAATACGCCTACATATATGCTCTGCCATATAGCCTGTATGAGAAACATGGGGTCAGGAAGTACGGTTTCCACGGCACTTCCCATATGTATGTTACCAAAAGGGCTGCTGCCATGCTCGGCAAACCAATCGAAGAAACCAAGATTATTACCTGCCACCTTGGAAACGGTTCAAGCATTACGGCTGTTAAAGGCGGAAAATCCGTTGAGACTACTATGGGCTTTACCCCGCTTGAAGGGGTTGCAATGGGTACCAGATGCGGTTCTATTGATCCTGCAGTTGTTCCCTTCGTTATGGAAAAAGAAGGCCTGTCAAGCAGAGAGATTGACACCCTTATGAACAAGAAGTCCGGTGTGCTTGGAGTCTCCGGAATCAGCAACGACTTCAGAGACCTTGATGAAGCAGCTTCCCACGGCAATGAGAGAGCCGAACTTGCCCTTGAAGTATTCGCATACAAGATTAAGAAGGTTATAGGCGAGTATATGGCCGTTCTCGATGGTGTAGATGCAATAGTCTTTACCGCGGGTATCGGAGAAAACAGCGCAAGCATCAGAAAAAGAATCCTTTCCGGCCTTGAGGGCATCGGTATAAAGATCGATGAGGAAAAGAACAAAATCAGAGGCCAGGAAATCGATATCAGCACTCCGGATGCGAAAGTAAGGGTTCTTGTTATCCCGACAAATGAAGAACTTACCATTGCAAGGGATACAAAGGAAATTGTTGATACCGAAGCTAAACTACACAGTTCCGTACCTGTCTGATCGTAAAGGAGATATCTCCTTTACTTTTCTGTTTTTTAGGTCTGAACAGTATAATTTGCTGAAAAATATAACTAGTGTTTTTTATTGAAGCTGTTTTGCTCCTTAGAGTTTATTTTCTACGATTTTTCTTCGGCTTTTCCTATTTTCGTGAATTGCCTTTTCAGCCTTTCAGAGCTGGAACTTGTGTTATCACAAAATTAATAACCCCAAAGAATAACTGTCCCTGGGATATCATATGATTATGAAACAGGTAGATATCATCCCCCGCGCATCCGGGCCAGATAGGGTATGGGCAGCGAGGATTATTGAGGCTGCCAGAGCAGAAAATCGGCACATACTGGGCCTTGAAGCCTTTGAAATTTTGAAAGCTTACGGCATTCCCGTAGTAAGGACTGTATTTGCAAAAACCGCAGAGGAAGCTGTAAATGCCGCAGAAGAGATAGGCTATCCTCTTGTAATGAAGGTTGTTTCTCCCCAGATTTCCCATAAGTCCGACCTTGGAGGAATCAGCCTCTCCCTGCAAAATGCCGCCGAAGTGAAGGTCGCCTATCAGGACATGATGGAAAATATCTCAAAGAAAATTCCGGATGCATCCCTTGAAGGCGTCCATCTGCAGCCAATGCTCTCAGGCGGCAGGGAGGTAATTCTTGGAATGGTCCGCAACCCTACTTTCGGGCCCATGCTGATGTTCGGGCTCGGCGGGGTATATGTAGAAATCCTCAAAGACGTCCGGTTTGCAATAGCTCCAGTTGACGAAAAAGAAGCCAGAGAGCTGATTACAGGAATTAAAACCTACCCGCTTCTTGCTGGAGTCAGGGGGGCAAAATCCTCGGATATTAATGCGCTTGTAGATATAATTCTCAGGGTTTCAAAGTTTGTTTGCGACTTTCCGGAGATTGAGGAATTCGAGATCAATCCCATAATGGTTTTTGAAGAAGGGAAAGGCGCTCTTGCTGTGGATATGAGGCTGGTTTTGAATAGTCGATGATCGGAGCCTGCTGCTTGAAATTCTGCTTTTCTTAAAAACTTAATCTTTTCCTGAAAACTTAATTTATCAGATTCATTTTTCCCAGAGCCTTCAAAGAAATAAAAGACTAATATTCTGCCAGCCAACTCGCATCTTAATTTTTATTTTCAACTTAATCCTCAACAAGTTCGATGGCCTGTTCCGGGCAGGCTTCCACGCAGTATTCGCACTCTATGCAGTTTTCCGGGCGGGCTACAACTGCCCTTTTTACTCTATCAATTTCTTCAACATCAAAAACTTCAGCAGGGCAAACTTCATAGCAGGCAAGAGCTCCGGTACATTTTTTGTAGTCGATTACTGGATGCATTCTCCCTCCGTTGTTATCCGTCTTCCATTTTATGTATTTTTATTTCATTTTATGTGTTTTCTTCCCATTCTATCCGTTTTCATTCCCTTTTATCCGTCTTCTTTCCATCCTGTCCGTTTTTCCAAGTTAGAAAACTCAATTCGCAGTACTAATAATAGTACCGATCACAATTTTGTTACACTGGCTTTTTACTGGATTTCAATGTTTACAGTTTCTGAGGATTCCCTGTAAGGCACTATCACGAAGAGTTTTCCATCGCAGTATCTTGCGACCGCTTTTTGAGGGACAACCCCGCAGCAGAATGCATAAGTTGCTGCGTATTCGACTCCTGTCTCTTCTCTTTTCGCTCTTATGAAAAAGCCTTCCTCAACCATCTTTAATTCGATATTCTCTTTCTTTACTCCCGGCAGATTGATTTGAATTTCCAGGTTTCCCTTGTCGTCAGAACATGAAAGTATATCAGGTGTCATTTTTACCATTGCCATACTACCCCTCCCTAAGATTTTTCCTCGGTAAATCATATCGAACAATTAAGATTATTTGTGTATTGGGGAATCTGGTATCAGGCATAAGGCATCTGTATTCCAGGCATTCATTACTATACTGGATGCTGATACTGGATGCTGATACTGGATGCTTTGATTATTAAATCTCAATACCGGATTCCACAGTACCGGATGTTTCGATCTTAGATGCGCTGGTCGTTTTATTTAAATACTTATCCCTGACCGCCGTACAAATCCCCATAATAGAGTAAAGATCTCGATATTTATAATTTATGAATCGATATATTAATTCCCAGGATGCAAGAACTAAAATGAGAAGATGCCGCCAGGGTAACGAAACCTAATTTCGAGACTATGGAAGGAAGGATTTCCAAACTTGCTATCCTCGGGCTGGTAAGTTTTTATTATTCTTTTTGCGAGGGCATGGCTGTTATCCGGAACGCTCAGCTCCATAGCTTCCGGTTTTTGTCAATGAAAGCACGCTGGATCTCTTTTTTTGAAGCTGTGTAAATCAGGGCTGCAGGATGATAGAGTTTCAGAATCGTTCTTCCTTCGTGTTCTACAGGCATTCCCCATTCAAGTTTTCTTCCGGGGCAAAAGGACTTCTCGGCTGTATTGCCTAGAAGAATTATAATTCTCGGGTTGAGCAGGATTATCTGGGAAAGAAGGAAGGGCTTGCAGCACTCGATCTCGTTTATCCTGGGCTTTCGGTTTTCCGGAGGGTGGCATTTGACCGTGTTTGTTACCATCCAATCTTCTTCAGAAAGCCCCATATATTCTATCATCCTGTCGAACTTTTTTCCTGCCCTCCCGTAAAAAGGAATTCCGGTTTCGTTTTCGCTTTCTCCTGGAGCCTCTCCTATGAAGAATACTTTCGGGTGGCACGATCCCTTTCCGATTACCCTTTTTATAGCACTTTTATGAAGTGGGCAGCGCGTACATTTAATTATCTCCCTTGCAACAGTCTCATATCCTGCTTCCACCATCATTCTTATTCTTTCTTCGAAGTCTCGGCGGTTATCTTTTTCATATGTCGTCGCATTCTACCTCCTTTAATATCTAACCCTGTAGTTCGATATATTCTTGAGTTATATGGCTTCTTTTGTTACTGGCTTTTATATAAAATTTATAATCCATCTCATGGGACCCGGATACAAACAAACTTATTTATGGAAAAAATCCCATGACAAAGATAACCACTATTTAATGAAAAGAAATTCTCTAAAATTTACCTTTAAATTTTATTCTTCAATATATATAAAATCTTATTCACAAAGGTGCGCTGAGGGTATGATTTCTAGAAACTTTCTTACAATCGATGATTTTGACACACGCGGAAAGACAATTCTTGTAAGAGTTGACCTGAACTCTCCTATGGATCCGCAGGGTAATATTCTGGATGATATGCGGATCCGAAGCCATATTGCCACCTTGAAGGATCTTGAGGACGCAAAGGTTGTTTTGCTTGCGCACCAGAGCAGGCCCGGAAAAAAAGACTTCACTACCATGAAGCCTCACGCCCAGCTGATGTCCAAGTACCTGGGCAAGCAGGTTCTCTATGTGGATGATATCTTCGGAACTTACGCAAAGACCAGGATTGCTTCTATGGAAAATGGAGATGTCATTCTGCTTGAAAATGTAAGGTTCTATTCCGAAGAAAGCCTTGAAAGAACTCCAGCAGAACAGGCCAATACGTTTCCGGTTAAAAAGCTGGCACCCTTTGTGGATATCTTCCTCAATGATGCCTTTGCCGTGTCTCACAGGTCTCATCTTTCAGTGGTCGGATTTACTGAGGTTCTTCCGACCGGAGCTGGAAGAGTTATGGAAAGGGAACTCGTATCTCTGGACAGAGGGATCAAAGGAGGAGAAAGGCCAACAATTTTCGTGCTTGGAGGAGCAAAAGTGGATGATTCGCTCCGAGTGGCGGAAAATGTGCTTGCAAGCGGAGGGGCTGATCGGGTACTCCTGACCGGGGTAGTAGCAAATGTGGCACTTGCTGCATTCGGTGTAAATATCGGGAAAGCAAACCTGGACTTTATCAAGTCCCAGGGCTATGAGGGCCAGATCGAAAAAGCAAAAGATCTGCTTGCGAAATTCAAAGATAAAATTGGCCTCCCCAGGGATGTGGCTTTGAATGATAATAAGAAACGGGTTGAAGTGCCTATTTCGGAACTTAATTCCGATTCTCTCCCTATAAACGATATCGGGCTTGAAACCATTGTGGACTTTACCAGTGAAATCGAAAATGCAAAAACTGTTATCTTAAACGGCCCGGCAGGGGTTTCCGAAGTCGATGATTTTGCCCTTGGAACGCACGAGATTATAAGAGCTGCCACTAAATCTGAGTTTTCAATCATTGGTGGTGGGCATATTTCGGCAGAAGTCGATCATCTCGGGCTTGCACATCGTTTCTCTCACACCAGCACAGGTGGTGGGGCATTAATTGATTATCTCTCAGGAGTAAAGCTTCCAGGGGTCGAGGCTCTGAAGGCTGCGGCCAAAAGGTATCAGGAAGCTAAAAAGCTTTAATTATTCTGTTTCCTGGAAATTACCGCGTTTGTAACATTAGCTTCCTATTCGGCAGTCTTTTTCTGCCGAATTTTCCGGCTTTTCTTTTCCAAACAATCCTTCTCGTCTTCCGGCTCTTCAAAAGTGAGGCTCCGGAAATCTACTTTAACGAGCTCCGATAAACATAATGTTATACTAGCTTCCACGTACATATTATCGTACTAACAGGTAGCTGATACATAGCCGGCATTTGCAGCTAATACCGGTCATGTCGGTAATGCTTACAGGTTAATGCCGGTTAAGGTTTACAGGCCAAAATATCAAAATAAAAGTGAGGTGTTGGTTCAAATATGCTTACAGATATCGAAGGCAGGGCTGCAGTCAAACTTGCAAGGAAAACAATCAAATCGTTCCTATCTGAAGAAAGGCTCCCTGAGCCTCAGGAACTGGGTTTTGAGCTTTCACCGGTTTTCGGGGAGAAGAGAGGGGTTTTTGTCACGCTTACGGAAAACGGGCTCTTGCGGGGCTGTATAGGGCATCCGTTTCCGGACTCCACGCTTCAGGACGCAATAATGGATTCTGCAATTTCTGCGGCAACCCGTGATCCTCGCTTTCCGCCGGTGGGAGATAATGAACTGGATGACATAGTTGTTGAGGTAACAATTCTTACCCCGCCTGAGAAGATTAATGCTCCTGCAGAAGAGCTTCCTGAGCGTATAGAGATCGGAAAGCATGGGCTTATAGTAAGGCAGGGCTACTGTCAGGGACTTTTGCTTCCTCAGGTTGCTCCTGAGCACAATATGGATTCTATCGAGTTTCTGGGCCATACCTGCCTGAAAGCCGGGCTTTCGCCTGACGCCTGGCTCAAAGGAGCCGAGGTTTCCTGTTTCGAAGGGCAGATTTTCAAGGAAAAAGAACCGCAGGGAGAGGTTATTGAGGAAACATTGCATTGAGGCCGAAAGTTTTGATTGCTATTATTTGCCACGGCCCTAACTTCTATGGAAGTGACAGATTAAAAAGAAAGAGTGAAGAAGAGTACTGCTTATTAGAATGGGAAGGCAACAACACTTCTGTTGATGATTTATAATTCAGAGGAAAATATTGCTCAAGGACAAAGGTCATGATAAAATTCACACCTTGAACTTAGAAGAAATCCTCTACACAGGATTTAAAAATATTATAGGAAAGGGTGAGGCATTAATAATAAGCTGAATTTTCCGGAGCATTCATTTACTGCGTTCGATCTCTCATTTTTCCTGAATTATAAATATTTTTCTGTACGCATATAAGCTTAGCAAATACGTGAAATGAACAGGGGATCTTTAAATTGGATTCACGTAGTTGCCTGCAAAAAAGGCAACTTTCTAATTTTTCCATGGTCGCTAGGATAAGGCATATTTTCGGCTTTTACATCTTTTAAATTCAAAACCAATTTTCGCCCCATATGAATAAAAATTCTATGCCAGAGCTCTTTAAATAAACCTGCTATGAAAATCAAAATGAGAAACAAAAAGGCTGAGAGATAGCAGAGTGTTTTCTGGAGATAATGCCAACCAGATAATAGAGGATGGTTTAAAATATTCTATTTGATTTTGGACCTTATGTGCAAAAGTCCTATTTCTGTATATTGTACATAAAGCTACTAAGGCTGTGGTTTAAGTCTATATCAGCTGTCGAAACAAAAAAATTGTTTATTTTGCTAATATTATCGGTACTTTATTTTTGGATGGTTATCGGCTTTACAATTCTTGTTGTGCCTAAACGTCTTGTTCTTCTATGTAGATTTGCTTCGATCAAATCCTCGTCCTTGAAAATATTCTCTCAAATTAAAGATTTTTTGTAACGCCAAGGTTCAGAAGGAAAGACTTAAAAATAATTAGTGAGTGTTCTATATTAATATTTTTTAAATGAAAATTAAGGCTTTGTTCTAACACCTAGTAATTTTAAAATTACATTTCTCATTAGATTCTGGAACGTATTCGGTTAAGGAATTTGTTAACGTTAATATGACTACTGTAATCATCTCCTCATCTCGATTTATATGTATAGGTTTACAGAAAAGGCAACGAAAATAACACATTTCTTACGGATCGTATCTTAACCGAATATAAATGGATTCTGGAGTAGAGTCGACGTAGAAAGTATATGAACAGACAGGGGAACAACTATGAAGGTAAGATTTCTCAACATAAAATTACTTTTTTGGTTATGTTTAGTCGTTTTATTCACAGTACAGCTATCGGTGGCTACCGTAGAGCAGACACCGGGAATTGAGTGGCAAAAGTGCCTTGGAGGCCAATCTTTTGATTACGGAAGCAGCATTGAGCAGACTTCTGACGGTGGCTATATCGTTGCCGGAGGCTCCTATTCAATCGACGGAAATGTAACTGGAAATCATGGGTCTCAGGATTCCTGGGTTGTGAAACTGGATAAAAGCGGAGATGTAGTGTGGGAAAAGTGCCTTGGAGGTTCATCTTCTGATTACGGAAGCAGTATTGAGCAGACTTCTGACGGTGGCTATATCGTTGCCGGATTCTCCAATTCAATCGACGGAAATGTAACTGGAAATCATGGGTCTCAGGATTCCTGGGTTGTGAAACTGGATGAAAGCGGAGATTTAGTGTGGCAAAAATGCCTTGGAGGTTCATCTCCTGATTATGGAAACAGCATTGAGCAGACTTCTGACGATGGCTATATCTTTGTCGGATTCTCCAATTCAACAGACGGAAATGTAACTGGAAATCATGGGGGTAAGGATTCATGGGTTGTGAAACTGGGTGAAAGCGGGGATGTAGTTTGGGAAAAGTGCCTTGGAGGCTCATCTTCTGATTTTGGAAGCAGCATTGAGCAGACTTCTGACGGTGGCTATGTCGTTGCCGGAGGCTCCGGTTCAAACGATGGAGATGTAACTGGAAATCATGGATCTCAGGATGCTTGGATTGTGAAACTGGATGAAAGCGGAGATGTAGTGTGGCAAAAGTGCCTTGGAGGTTCGTCTTCTGAGTCAGCATCTAGCATTGAGCAGACTTCTGACGGTGGTTATATCGTTGCCGGATACTCCAATTCAAACGACGGAAATGTAACTGGAAATCATGGGTCTCAGGATTCCTGGGTTGTGAAACTGGATGAAAGCGGAGATGTGGTGTGGCAAAAGTGCCTTGGAGGTTCATCTATTGATTACGGAAGAAGCATTGAGCAGATTTCTGACGGTGGCTATATCTTTGTCGGATACTCCGGTTCAAACGATGGAGATGTAACTGGAAATCATGGGTCTCATGATTCCTGGGTTGTGAAACTGGATGAAAGCGGGGATGTAGTGTGGCAAAAGTGCCTTGGAGGTTCATCTATTGATTACGGAAGAAGCATTGAGCAGATTTCTGACGGTGGCTACATCGTTGCCGGATACTCCGGTTCAAACGACGGAGATGTAACTGGAAATCACGGAAATGATGACTACTGGGTTGTGAAACTTGCTTTCCAAGCCCCTGTTGCTGACTTTTCTGCAATTCCAACGTCTGGAAGCGCACCACTTAACGTCAGCTTTATTGACAATAGTACAGATAACCCTACTTCCTGGTTATGGAACTTCGATGATGGGGCTAATTCAGTAGAACAGAATCCAGTGCATACTTATTCTACAGCAGGAAATTACACAGTTAACCTGACAGTAAGCAATGAAAACGGTACGGATTCAAAATCTACTATAATAATTGTTTCTGAGAAACCTGCATCAGAACTTCCTGTAGCAAACTTCAGTACCAATACAACAGAGGGTTATGCTCCACTTTCTGTTCAGTTTAATGACAGTTCAGAAAATGCAACTTCTGTAAACTGGGATTTTAACGGTGATGGAATTAGTGATTCTGAAGATAGAAATCCAGTTTACGAGTTTACAACCCAGGGAAACTATTCCGTTAATCTGACAGCAACAAATGAAAACGGTGAGGATTCAAAATCTACTATAATAACTGTTTTCGAGAATATTACAGCATTAAATAATAGTGATATTGGGTCATTAACGCTAGTAAACACGGACTTTTCCCAGTTATCGAGTATTCCAAGAGGTATGTATATTGAGACAACCTCAAATTCTGCGCCTTCAAATATTACATTAGCATACAATAGCGCATTAAAATGCGCCGATATTACATATATAAAACCTGCTTCAGGAAATCTGTTTTTTAGTAATTTGTATCCAGCAACCGATAGTAATATCACCTATACTTTAGGAACTGAAGGTGTATCCAGCAGTTCATATTTGAATATTATAGCGAGTAATTCTATCGTGGCAGTATCTAAAAGATCCAGTGGGGATTACAGGATCACATCGTACTGGATTGCGGATGATAAAAGCCCACGATCTAGTTACATTACTGTTCCAGCAGCGAGTATAACAGATAATAAAGTCACATTTAGCGTGGTATGCTACGAATCTAACAGAACTAATGTGCTAAAATATAACGATACGATATATACAAAAACACCATTCAGAACGATGAATACTCGAAACCAGAATTATGTATTCGTTAACCAACCAGTGGTGTATTTCTCACCCTACCTTGCAAGTGGCGATACTGGCCCATATGTTGTACATTTATACTCTATAAAACAGGAAATACCCAGAAAGATCATAACCCCACATGGTACCAGATCGATATCGGCATTTACTCTTTCATATCCCAGTCCGGAAGATAACGAAAATGGTACTAACTTAATGAAATCCAACGGGCAAAAAAGTACTGTTTATGCAATCGCCGATCATCTGGACAATGCCACGGTTGCATATCAAAAAGCATTACTGGATGATGGATGGGAACTGGGCGTTTACTACACTATAAATTTCAATTCCGTGTCTAATGAAACTGTAATTGCTACAATGGATTCTGAGTATAATACCATAGTTAATAAATTTGGAAGACAGCCCGAAACCTGGACAGCACTGGGTGGTTCGGGTAACATTTCCCAGGCAATATATGCATATCAGCGTTACGGCATGATATGGCGTTCATGTGAATCTGGTGCTAGCTGGTTATCAGTTGGAAACCTGTGTAATCCTTATTGGCAATGGTGGAATACAAGTATTTCACAGGGTATTGTATTCCCGGCGTTCACAATAGCTACAGATAAAGAGCCAGTTACAGGTAGTAGTATTAACGCAAGTTATTTTACAATGTTTTCCAACGGATTTGCTGCAAATAACATTCGATTGTGCGGGTTAAACGAATACTACTTCACACAATCAGCCCAGAATACAACTCAGGTAAATATCACAGATTCTAATAATAGTTATATGCGCTTTACTGTAAACACCAGCGGATACCCATGTACACTCAACGTAATGACAAATATCTCAAATGTTGAAGTTAGTCACGATGGAGTAACTGTACCATATACATCTGTAGATGACGGAATAGTATTTACAGCAACGGACGACACTACTTATGTATTGCGTCCAGTGTCAGCTTCACCTGTGGCTAATTTTACTTCCAATTTAACCTCAGGAAATGTACCACTTACAGTACAATTCAATGACACAAGTACCGGAAGTCCCACTTCATGGGATTGGAACTTTGGAGACGGAACTTATTCCAATATGCAGAATACTACTCATTCCTTTACAACAGCCAGAATTTATAATGTAACTTTAACAGTCTCGGGACGTGGACGTAGTAGCGCAATAACTAGGTCCATTACCGTTTCCGAAATACCCTTATATCCTGTAGCGAATTTCAGTACCAATATTATAGAAGGTTTTGCCCCTCTAACTGTCCAGTTTACAGATTTGTCTGAAAATGCAACTTCTGTAAACTGGGACTTTAACGGTGACGGAAATTCAGACTCTGATGACAGAAATCCAGTTTACGAGTTTACCATTCCAGGAAACTATACAGTTAACCTGACAGCAACCAATGAAAACGGTACAGATTCGACGTCATCTACCATCAACGTTTTAGAAAAATCTGCACCAGTACTTCCTGTTGCAAATTTCAGTGCAAATAAAACAGAGGGTTTTGCTCCCCTGTCAGTTCAGTTTAACGACAGTTCGGAAAACGAAACTTCTGTGAACTGGGACTTTGGCGATGGTACTAATTCAACCGAGCAGAGTCCAATTCATACCTATTCTGCAACAGGGAATTACAGCGTTAACCTTACAGCAAGCAATAAAAACGGAACAGCTTCAAAGTCAGGTACAATAATTGTTTTAGAGAAACCTGTACCAGTATTTCCTGTAGCAAACTTCAGTGCCAATGTAACCCTTGGTTTTGCTCCCCTCTCTGTTAAGTTTGCCTATTTGTCGGAAAACGCCGATACAGTAAGCTGGGATTTCAATAATGACGGTATTGCTGATTCTACAGAGAGAAATCCAGTTCATAAGTACGCAGTTCCGGGAACCTATAAAGTTAATCTGACAGTAGGCAATACAGAAGGTAGAGATTCGAAACTGGTTACAATAACCGTTTTAAAAGAGTCAGAACCATCAGTACCTCCTGTAGCGGACTTCAGTGCCAACACTACTAAAGGTTACGCTCCTCTCTCAGTCAAGTTTACTGACTGTTCGGAACATGCAGTTTCATGGAGCTGGGACTTTGATAACGATGGACGAACTGACTCTTCATCTAGAAACCCGGTTTATTTGTATCCAGTTCCAGGAATTTATACAGTTAAACTCACGGTTACCAATGTCGACGGTAGAAATTCAAAGATCACCACAATAAAAGTCCTGGAACAACCGGAAAAACCAGTTCTTCCTGAAGCGAACTTCAGTAGCAACATCAGTAAGGGTTATGCTCCTCTCTCAGTTCGGTTTATTGACTGTTCGGAACATGCGGTTTCATGGAGCTGGGACTTTGATAATAATGGGGAGGCTGATTCTACATCTAAAGATCCGGGTTACGTGTATTCAACCCCAGGAATCTATACAGTTAAGCTGACTGTAGCTAATGAAAACGGTATGGATTCAATTTCTGATACAGTAACTGTTTTAGAGAGGTCTAATACAGTACTTCCTGTTGCAAATTTCAGCAGCAATGTAACTGAGGGTTGTGCACCTCTTACGGTTCAGTTTACTGATTGTTCGGAAAATGCGGCTGGAATAATATGGGACTTTAATGGCGACGGAACAGTTGATTCAACCTCCCGAACGCCGGTATATGTGTACACTGCTCAGGGAATCTATAACGTTAATCTGACCGCGATCAACGTAAACGGCGCTTCATCAACAAAAACTGCTACAATAACTGTCACACAGGAAAGCAGTTCAAGCGGTGGGAGCAGTGGTAGCAGTAGTGGAAGTAGCAGTGGAGACAGCGGTTCAAGTGGTGGAAGCAGCAGCGTTAGCCACAGCAGCAGTGGTGCAGGCGGCTCCAATGAGCCTGCAAAGAACGTTGAAGTGGAGGAACTTTCACAGGCATTTCTCACAAACGGAAAACCTGTAAAGTTTGATTTCACAAAGAACGCGACCTGTATTGTTTATATGAGTTTCGATGCAAGGAAGACTGCTGGCAAAACAACGTCCAGTGTTGAGATGCTAAAAAATAAATCCACGCTTACCCCGGATGCACCTGAAGGCGAGGTCTACAACTACCTGAATATCTGGGTTGGAAATGGCGGATCTGGAATTGAAAAGAATCTCAAGAACGCAGTTTTATGTTTCAGGGTTGAAAAATCCTGGATACGGGATAAAGGTATTGATCCGTCTTCAATCATCCTGAACAGGTACAGTGACAGTAAATGGAATCCTCTGCCAACCCGCTTATCAGAGGAGGATGGCAGGTACCTTTATTTCACGGCAGAAACTCCGGGATTCTCTCCCTTTGCAATAACAGGTAAGACAACAGTAGCAGGGACTGAAATAAAGCCTGAAACCAGCGCTCAGGTTCTTGAACAAAATAATGAAAGTAAAGGAGCAAATGTTGAACAGACGCCTGATCAGAAAGAAAGCACAAACACTTCCGGGAAAGGCAACGCAAGACTCCCTGGCTTTGAAGTGGTTTGTGGCATAACTGGTCTGCTAGCTATATTCCTGTCCAGAAGAAAATAAAAATGAAACAGGAAATAAAGCAGGAAAACAAAATGAAAAAATTTCAGTACAGAGGAACTAAGGATGTAGGTTCGATACCTTCATCTTGTTTTTTAGTTTTTCTATTTCCTCTTAAATATTTTCATTTTCCTATTGGTACTGAACTGATTTTTAAGAACTTTCCAGACTTCCCTTTTTTCCATTCCGCGATAGTATACGGTGTCAATTGTTCCGAATAATTCTTCTTTTCAGGTGGATTATATTACCCATTTCTCAGCTCTTGAAAAAGATTCGAGGATCGTAATTCATGCTGAGGGGAGGAATATTTTTGATATGAGTTTAAGTTCACAAAACTCGGGTATTAGTGAGATCTCCAGATAAACAGGTCTTGACAGAAAAAATGTGAAAAGCTCTCAGGTAAATGAGAATTTTTACGTCTTCTGACAATTCTTAAGCTTTTTGAAAATTCTTGAATTTCTCAAAATTCTATGAGCCATTGGATGCTCCGAATAAGAAAAGTAAATGAAATAATGTTTGAATTTTTGTTTTACTGCGGGCAGCCTGCGAGCTTTTATAATCCCTTCCTGAGCCTGCCCGCAGGCTTCTCCAAATTTAGCATCCTGAGTGCCGGTTTACTCAATCTGTATTCTTTTTCCGGTTATGGATTTTGTTTTTGGCAGGGTGACGGTTAAGACCCCGTTTTTGAGCTGGGCATTTGCACCTTCTTCGGTTACGCCGTCAGGAAGAGGAATTTCACGGTAATAGCGCATGAAAGACCGCTCTTTTCTGAGATATCCTTCTTTTTCAGTCTCTTCTTCTTTCCCTTTATCTGCACTGACTATGAGAACATTATCCCTTAGATTGAGCTCAACATTTTCCCTGTCAACCCCAGGCAGGTCGGTTGTCACAATTACCTTATCGTCTTCTGCCGCAACATCGGTCAGCGGGGATAAAGTCCCGGCCCCAAATCGGCTTTCCAGCGCAGGGAAAGTCCTGAACCTCTGTTCCATATAGTCCTGCATTTTTCTGATTTCATCAAACGGGTCCCAGCTATATACGTCACGGTCTGTTCTTTTTGCTGGCAATTTCATATACAGATTCCTCCTTATCCGATTCCAGGATTCTCTGATTTCAAGCCATTCGGATTTCAGATTTCTCTGATCCCAAGATTTTCCAGTCTCGTATTTCTTATCTAAGGCCTGTTTTTCTCAATTTTCCTGGCTTTTATTTGATTTTAGAGTGGTTTGTGATCTGTAAATCTGGCACTGGTCCAGAACAGTTATGCCCTTCTCCCAGAGAACTGCCCGAAAGGCAGGGGAACGTGGCAAGGGATATGAAAGATGGCATCAGGTCTGTTTTTGCTCTTGCACTCTTACCCGCTTCTTACAGGCACGAGAAATGAAAGTTCAAGACTCTCATACTCTCTCACCGGAGAGGGGAATAAATCCGTTTTTTGGAGGCGGTACAGGTTCGCCTTCGGTCCATTCGCAGGTTATTTAAAAAGTAACTGGTGGGCAACACTTACAGTTTTTATTTAATTCCTCTGTAAGATGGTTATTGTTTCTCAGTTACTATCATGTAGTTAGTATCAATAATATTTAAATTTTTCGCAAATCCTGCATTTAATTCCTATAAAATGAGGTATTCTTTTGGGGAAACTGGAAAATTTTCAGGCAAAAAAGATTTTTATAGTGGATTGAGATGGTAAAATTTATTATATATTTTGATCTTTTCTTCCTTGTGTGTTTTCTTAGCCAGTGGCCTGTTTCACTAGTGATATAACCTCGGAGATTATGCCCAGAACGGGTATGGTCTGTGAAACCAGGAATTTTATCATAATTCCCACATTGAAAGGCCATACTGGAAGCTTTTTGTTCCGCGCGTAAACCTGTTGCATCATTTCCAGTTCTTTCTGGATCCTTTCAAACTCTTTCTCATCCAGTTTTTCCGCTTCATTCAGTAGCCTGGATTCCAGCTGGTTAATGGAGTGTTCAATCTGATCCAGCCGCGTTTGTTTCCTGTCTCTCCATTTCTCCATGATCCAGTGCACTTTCAATAGAGGCAGGAAGAAACTTACAACTGCAAAAACCACAAGTATGGAGAGCAGCCACAGGTATAGGGGAGCATATTCTTCTGAGATTTCGAAGAAGGAACTTTCCTTTTCCGTAAAAATTCTCAGGATAGACCAGCCGCCAAGGTGAATTGCCGGGATGGTGATTATAAGGGCATTCCACAGGCAGAGATTACCCAGGGGCGAGAGCCCGCCTGACCTGTCCGGATGCCCGAGCTGCGGTTCAAGGCGGAATTCGTTCCCCAGCTTCCAGATATAGATGGAGGTTATAACCATTCTCCAGGCCATAAGCCCTATAATAAAGGCAATAAAAAACTCTATCTTATGACTCCAATCCCAGGTAAACACCAGCAGGGAAAAGCCTGTACCCATGGCCCACTGGTAGGGGTGGTTCAGCATTTTTTGCAGTTCCTGCATAAACTGGCAGAAGCTTTCTTCAAGCCGCCCGGTCTTCAGGGCTGTTACTTCGGAATCTTTCTCATCCGCAATGTTTTGAAACGAATCAGGTGGGTAAGCCCCAACGATAATCTCCCGGCGCCAGAGATTCCGGAAAGTTTCCGGTATCATTTTTATAAGTACCGAAAAAGCAAAAAGACTCAGGGCTGCTGCCAGCATGCCTGAGATATACATTATCACTCCCGGAATAAGCGGGTAATTTGCCAGAATATAAACTATGATAAGCAGGATCAGCCACGGAAACAGGAGCAGCGCATAATGCAGAACTGGGTTCCGGATGGCTTTGAAGTTTTCAGGTATAATTTCTATGCCTGGTGCACCTCCTACATTTACATCTGGTACATTTTCTAAAGTAGAGGAATCTTCTACATGCGGGACATCTTTTACACTTTTCTCTCCATCCTCATCCTTGCATATTTTACCTGAAGCTTTAAGCGCTATCACTGAACGACTCCCGCTTTTTCCCGATTGAACCTTTATATTTATTTAAAGTGCAAAATATAAAAGCAAATATGAAGCAATCTTAACTACCGCTTACTCAATAGAATTGCACTTTGTAATACCGATAGAAATCATCGAGAATTGTTTTTAACACTTTTAAGGCTGTTAGGAAAAGAGAAAATAGACCGTCGAATAATCGTTTGTTATATTTTTCCGTCAGCTGACCAGGCCAGTGTCTAGAAAATTGTCAAACCGAGCCGACAAAAAGAACTGACTTGATAAATCTGACAGGTAAGTTTTAAGAACTTTCTTCAGAAACTGAAAAACGTTATTTTCCGCCTTTAAGGTGTCCTGGCACTCCCGAAGTAGAATTCGGGATCACAGAGAAATCTCCGATTTTCTGGGAGTTACTATTACATCGCCACACAAAAAGACTCTCAAACACCCAATCATTACCATATTAAATAAAACGAAAAAGTGAAGCTAAACAAAGCAAGGTGAAGAAATGCCTGAGGCAGAGAAAAATTGATACTGGCTATTTTGCTGGCAATAGGCATTGTACTGATATTCACGAATACGGTATCAGCCTTCTGGGTGACAGCTCCTGGAACTACACTGTTAACGGGACTTGTTAGTCCTCGATATACTGAGTCATGTAAAATGTAAAAGCAAGTCTAAAAAACATTTTTTCTTTTTTAACCGGTATTAACAAAAATATATGGATGGTTGGTACACCGATTTCGATGTCAACAAATTAAACCTTTCAATGTGAACCTTCAATGCATATATCTAAATATGTTAATTTATTATATTATTGTGGGGTAATATTATGGAGGAGACATTAAGAATATCACCGGTTATCAGTGCATATCCTGACGACAAATACGAAAACCTTCTAATTGAAGTAGTCCTTCCAGGAGTGGAAAAGAAAAATATTTCTTTTAAGCTCACAAATGACAGCTTTTATGTAAGCGGTAAAAAAGAAGGAGTTACGTATCTGGACAGTTATTCAATCGGCTGCCCGGTAGATCCGGAAAAAGCCGTCGCTAAATACTCAAACGGTGTGCTTAAAGTCAGTGTACCTTATCAAGAGCCTTTAAGTAAACTAGTGGATGTAAAGATAGAATAAAGTGACGGTAAAGCGACAAGCGCATAGCAAGCTTCTCTAAAGGATGGCAGTAAACGAGAATTGGGAATCTGGAACTCGCACAACTTTAAGTTCATTTTTAAAGGTCATTATTATTTTTTCAGGTTTCATAGCTCTCAATTCCCATAATTCTCATAATTTTTCAGGGACAACCATACTGGCTGTCCTGCACCGTTTTATAGCACATTTAAAAACCTCAATTAGTCAAACCCTGCACTTTCCGGATTAATTTACTTAAATTCATTCCCATTTCATCAAAATCTGCACGCAGCCTGTATACTCATCAAGTTCTTCGCCGGTTGCCACAAACCCGCACTTCTCATAAAAGCGAAGGGACCTTTCGTTTTCCCTGTAGACTTTAAGGGAGAGCCTCGTTCTCAGGGTTTTTGCGTGTTCAAGCAGAGCCCTGCCGATCCCTCTACCCTGCATTTCCGGCGCAACGAAAAGGGCGCAGACTCTTTCCCCAACAAGGGAAATGAATCCTGTGAGTTGCCCTTCTTCCTCTAAAATAAAGTTTTCGGCACGTGGGAGATAATTCTCCTTCATTGCGCTCTTTTGCAGGGCCCAGAATGAAGCCGGGATAAAGGAATGAGCACTAACTGAAGCCTTATACCAGATTTCTACCATTTCTTCAAGATCGGTTTTTCTGCAATTTCGGATCAATCTATCATTTCCCTGTAGTTGAAGATCAATTTACCAGATCGTGTTTTTTTCAAGGTTCCTTTACCTGCATAAAGTTAAAATAATTTCCTTCGAAATCGAGTATTAGAGCCTCCTAAAGCCCTATAAAGCCTGACAGGGCCTGAAGAACTCCAGGTTTTGAGAACTGTAGATAAAAAGTTCAGGGAAAAGCAAGGTATATATAGGAGGAACATAGTCTAAAAAATGCCAGACCGAAAAAGCTTCGGCCTGAAAAGAGGCTTTCATTAAAAGGGTCCGAATCAAAAAAGAAAAGTCGGAAAAACTTTCTATCATTTCACTCCATTGACTCGATTTGGCGGATCAAGTCGGTGGTGTATCTTTCAGAAAACTGCACATGTGGACTGCATGGAACGATTTTTACCAGCTTCCCATATCTGGATACGTACATGTCAGGCCCATGTGAGGTTTTCACTTTCCTAAAAGTGTATCCATTCACAAAGGTCACTATTTTAACCTCCAGTAGTTATTATGTCAGGCATTCTATATTAAAATTTTTTTACTTAATAATCGTTATAGATTCGTGCTTCTGTTCCCGAATTGAAGCTCAAACTATCTCAATCGAGATATAATTACATAAATAATAAAAAAGAAGTTTATAATGAGCTTCGAAGGATAAAGGTTATTTTTAAAACTCGTTAACAAAAGCTCACTGAGAACAACCCTTTATGAAAAACTCTTTAACAGAAGCCTGTTAACAAAAGCTCGTTAATACTCTTTTCCACTCTTTTAAACTTAACAATTATTTTGACACAGCTTCATCTGGCGACTTGACACAGCTTCATCTGGCGACTTATTTCAAGAATAAGTTCTGGTGAATAAAAAGTGGTTCGAGATCAAAAGTAGTTAGGGATCAAAGTAGCTCAAGCCAAAAAAGTTATGGACAAAAATAGTCGGACTAAAGAGTTAGGGGCCAGAATAGTCCGGGACTAAAGAGTTCGGCAACAGAAATAGTTCGAGGCCGTCCAGGAGTTACCGGAATTTTTCCAGTATTTTTAACAATTCTTCTTCGTCCCTGGCAAGGTCGATTATAGACATCTCTACCATCAGGTTAACAATTCCATCCGAGAGAGATCGGAAATCGGTTCGAAGTCCTATTACAGGTTTTTCCTTTGCATAAGCGTAACCGATCTCCCAGGCCGTTCCTGAGTCTACATCTACTCCGTCAAGAACTGCAACTACAAGGTCCGAACCGTCCATGCCCCCAACACATTTCTTGAAAATGCACTCCTGATTCTGTCTTTCACGTTCATTTGTGGTGTCCTCTGCATCTTCCTGGGGCAAAAAAACCGAAAAGCCTTTCTTGAGCAGCGAATCTCTCAGTTTACAGTTATATTCGAGTTCCGCATGGCTGAAAAGAGGGCCTGCAAGGTAGATTCTCTTTTTCCTGTTCATGTTTTTTTCTTCCTGCCACTTCAGAGGGTATATATAAGAAATTTTCCTATAGTAACAGAGGCTCTAAAGGTAAAATAGTTTACCTGTGGACTTTTCCTTTCCGGGGTGAAGGACCTTAATTTTTCCTGTATGGAATACGCTTATATATTTAAAAAATTAAGTTTACTGACTTAAAATTAAAAACATGACTCGCTCCCTATAAAAATCGTAAACGAAAAATCATACAACTAAATTTCTGGAGAAATGGGGTTAACTCCGGTTAACGAAACTTTCCGGGTCATTAGCGGCTTCTTAACAGGTACTATGAACCCGAAAAAATAAACTCCTGATTTTTAACGAGAGCGAGCTAGCAGTGAATTGGGGTTCCGGGTCGAAGACCACAATAAACTTAGCGATTACAAAAAACAGCTTTTCCATTGATGTCCGGTTATAGAAGAAAATCTCTAATTCCATTGAGATTCGGTTATGGAAAAAAATCTTTAATTTCCATTGATGTCCGGTTAGGAAGGAGCATTTCTAATGATGCTGATTATGAAAATAGTATCTCCTTTGAAAACGTAAATTTAAGACTGGAAAAGCATGGTCATGTAGCCTAAACCGGTACTTTGAGCTGATTACCTGACTACAGATTAATAACAGAGCAAATTTTCCGTTTAAATTCTCCGTTTAAATTCTCCGTTTAAATTCTCTGTTTAAATTCTCTGTTTAAATTCTCCGTTTAGTATTTCCAGGAACAAATTTAATTATGTTGTATTAACATTACACAGGCAGTGACACTTATGATCAAGGCTGGAATAATAGGAGCTTCAGGATACACAGGAGGAGAACTTCTGCGCTTGCTTGTCAACCACCCCAATATCAAGCTGGAGCTGGCAACTTCCCGAGGCCTTGCAGGGAAGCCCGTAACGAGCACCCACAGGCATCTTGAAGGTTTCTTGGACCTCAAGTATGAAAATCCTGATTCTGAAGATATCAGGGAGCGCTGTGACGTGGTCTTTCTTGCAGTGCCTCACGGAACTGCCATGAACTATGTACCTGAGCTGCTTGACGGCCACACCAGGGTTGTTGACCTTAGCGCGGACTACAGGCTTAAAATTTCGGAGTTTGAAAAAATCTACGGGTTAAAGCACACCGATCCGAGAAACGCCGTTTACGGACTTGTAGAGCTCCACCCCGAAGCTGCAGAAAAGGATTTCGTGGCAAATCCCGGATGTTTTCCTACAGGTGCAATCCTTGCAGCAGCTCCTCTTGCGGCAGCGGGACTTATCGATATTGCGGTTTTTGATTCCAAGACAGGAATCTCAGGGGCTGGCATCTCACCTGCCGAGACCTCACATTACCCTAACCTTGCGGAAAATATAATCGCGTACAAACTTACAGCCCACAGGCACAGGGCTGAAATAGTCCAGGAACTGACAGCACTGGATGGAAAGCTCCGGAATATCAATTTCACTCCGCACGTAATTCCTTCTATCAGGGGGATCTTTACAACGGCTCACCTCTTTACAAAGGAGCCTCTCTCCACGGATGACTTAAAGACAATTTATGAAGAATTTTACAGGGACAGACCGTTTATAAGGTTCCCATCAGGAGTTCCTTCCCTTACCGCAGTCAGGGGCTCTAACTTCTGTGATATAAGCTTTGAAGCGGATAAGGAAAATAACAGGATTGTGGTGCTCTCGGCAATCGATAACCTGGTCAAAGGCGCATCAGGACAGGCTATCCAGAACATGAACCTGATGTTCGGGCTGGACGAGACACGTGGGCTCTGGCTGCCTGCAACGGCTCCGTAAATAAAGCCCAAGCGAGAAAATATAACTGGTGACGGATTAAAGTAAAGAATAGAATTTGTCTCAAGGGGTACAGTCAGATGAAAGTAAAAGATGTCATGAACCCGAACGTTGTTTTCTGCAAGCCTGACGATACAGTCCGGGAAGCGGCAAAAATCTTGAAGGAAAACAGTATCAGTGGAGCTCCGGTCCTTGAAGGTGAAGAGCTTGTGGGAATAATAACCGAAGCGGACCTGCTTAGACTGCTGATACTTCCTGAAAAAGGGGAACTCTGGCTTCCAAGCCCCTTTGAGGTTATAGAGGTTCCTATCAGGGAACTCCTTGGCTGGGAGGAAACAAAGAAGATGCTTTCTGATGTGGGTTCCACAAAGATAGAAGAGATCATGACAAAGGATGTGCACACGATCTCTTCCGAGGCATCCGTAGAAGAAGCTTCCGAGCATATGATAAGGCACAGGATCAACAGGCTTCCTGTAACTGAGGACAGCCGCGTGGTAGGGATTATTACTCGCGGCGATATTATTGAAGGTCTTGCAAAGCTCTGAGGGAAAAGGTGAGTCTTTCATGAAGCAAATAGAAGGTGGAATCTGTGCAGTAAAGGGTGTGTCCGCAAACGGAATCAAGGCTGGAAAAACGGGATTGACTGTCATTCTTGCGGAAGGCCCTGCAGCAGGCGTCTTTACAAAGAATAAGGTGACCGCAGCCCCGGTTACCCTGAGTAAAGGAGTAATCGAAACCCAGCACCGTCTTTCGGCCTTAATTGCAAATAGCGGCAATGCCAACGCCTTTACGGGTGATGACGGCTTTCTGGATGCTATGGAAATGGCAACGATGCTTGCCCAAAAACTTGACCTTAAGCCTGAAACGGTTGCAGTTGCCTCAACAGGAATAATTGGCAGAAGGCTTGATATCTCCTTAATCAGGGAACGCCTTCCTGAAGTTCTTAAAGGGATGGACAGCTCTCCTGAGTGCAGCCTTAAAGCTGCAAAAGCGATTATGACCACGGATAAGGCCGTAAAAGAAGTAGCTATCGAGATGGACTGCGGGATCAGGATAGGCGCCATTGCCAAAGGTTCGGGGATGATTGAGCCCAATATGGGAACTATGCTCTGTTTTGCATATACCGATGCAAATGTGCCTGCCGACGTCCTGGACGCTGCCCTCAGAATAGCAGTGGATAAAACTTTTAATATGGTGGTGGTGGACGGGGATACGAGCACGAATGATATGGTACTTCTTACCTCCACCTGCAAGTCCGGGGTCAAGCCCTGTATGGATTGCCTGGATGATTTTGAAGAAGGCTTGATTTACGTATTCACAGAGCTTGCAAAGAAGATGGCAAAAGATGGAGAAGGCGCTACAAAACTTATCGAAGCCAGGGTAGTGGGCGCAAAAACACACGAAGATGCTAAACTTGCTGCAAAAGCCATTGTACGTTCCCCTCTGGTTAAATCCGCAATTTTCGGAAAGGATCCTAACTGGGGAAGGGTTGTAGCCGCTGCAGGATACTCTGGTGCCGAACTTGAACAGGAAAGGCTTTCCCTCGCTTTTTCAGGAGGAGGAGAGGAGGTCGAACTAGTAAAATCCGGTGAGGTTTCCAGTTCTTTGAATCTCGACCTTTTGAAAAAGATAATGGCAAATGAAGAAATTGCCATTACCCTTGATCTCAGTATGGGAAATGAACAGGCAACGGCCTGGGGTTGCGACCTGACTTATGACTATGTCAGGATCAACGCCGAATATACTACTTAATGCAGTGTCTAATGCAGTGTCAAATTTGAAGGAAATAGAGGAAATGTAATTAAGATCATTTATAAGCAAAATGACTTAAGCAAGAACATTTCGGGAAGAAATCCGGGTTTCCCCTAATTCCTGAAAATTATTTTTTAGTTCAGATATGTATTTCCAGGGGGCTTATTCAGTGGATATACAAGAATGGGAACAGCGCCATACAGACGCTTTTTATAATGTTAAAAAGGCCCTTCCTTATCTGGAAGGTATGTTTGTAGCTTACAACAGTAATATCGATGCTATCAAACACCTTACAGATAAAGATCTTTCCAGGCTTATAGGGCTTTTCAATGAGGTTGAGATTCAGGCAAAAGTTGAAACATATCCGAGGGAAATAACAGAGCCTCTGGATTTCATTGCTCGCCTGCTGATTTCGATGCGAGAGGGAAAAGCCGCCGAAATCCCTACCCATACCTCAGATACCCATGAATGGCTGAAAGAGCATCTGGGTTTTGACTATGCGCGCATGGGCGGCCAGGCAGGGATAATTTCTAATCTTCTTGCCCGCCTCGGGCTAAAAAAAGTGGTTGCATATGTTCCCTGGCTTTCCGAAGAACAGGCAGAGTACTTTGTGGCTTCTGGCAATCTTCTGCACCCAAAGGTGGAAGGCGGAAAAGTCGTGCTCAAACCCCCGCAGGAAGCTTTCAAACCCGGGATCGAGTCAAAGGTCAACTGGATCTTTGAGTATTCCCGAGACATGGAAATAACCTGCGGTGGAAGCAAATTCAGGGTGCCCAGAGACAACCGCCTTATTATCTCTTCCCGCCCGAAATGGATCCGTCTGGATATGGACAGGGAAATCTATGACAACCTTGACTCGCTTTTCCCGATTGACGGGGCGATGCTTTCAGGTTACCAGATGATAAAAGAGCAGTATGAGGATGGGTCTACATATGAGAACTACGTTTCGCATTCTGTGAAGGTTATTGAAAAGCTCAAGACTTTAAACCCTCAACTCCGCATCCATGTAGAACTTACATCCATCCAGAACCGGGTTATAAGAAAGGCTATCCTGACCGAAATTGTTGCCAAACATGTCCACTCCCTGGGCCTTGATACCGTGGAAGTGGCAAATGCCCTGAATGTCCTGGGGCATGAAGAACTATCTTATTCCGTGATCCGAAAAGAAGAAAACGGGATAACCTCGCTTTATCAGGGGGCTGTTCAGCTTTTAAAGGACCTGTCGCTTGAAAGGGTCCATGTGCATTCTCTTGGTTTTTACATCTGTATCCTTGCAAAAGGTCACCCACTTACACTTAAAGAACACAGGGACGCCCTGCTCTTTTCCTCAACCCTTGCCGCTGCCAAAGCCCTCACAGGAGAGATTGAGAATCTTGAGGAAGCAGAAGCAGGGCTGGAAGTTCCGGTTTCAAGTAAAGGCATTGAAGACCTTGAGAACTTCCAGCTTTACTGCGTAGGGAAGAGACTGTGTACTCCTGAGGAATTCGAATACGGATATATCTACGGGGCAGATCATGATGCGGTTATCATTCCCTCCAAAGTGGTCGAGAAACCGAGATCTACAGTGGGAATAGGGGATACTATTTCGGCAGGAGCTTTTGCAGCCATGCTTGCAAGAATGAAGCAGAGGCAGGCAGGAGAATAAATCCTCTTCATTTAATCCGAAGCCTCCCATTCCATGGACACAGGAACTGGTTAGATGAATATACTTTGCGGATACAATGTCAACATAGACTCGGTATACCGGGTCAGCGGGGCCGAGATTTCGGAACTGCTGAAAACTTTCGAAGCGGCTGAGATCCTCAATAAAATCGAGAACCCCCCCGGAAAAATAATTTCGGAATCGGATTTTGTGGCAGGGCTTGCCTATTGCATGAAAAAAGGGTGTGGGGCCGAATGGCTTGTTTTTGAGCAGTCCGTTTTCGAGTTTCTTAAAAGCCGCTATTTTGGAAAGTCCCTTATAAGAATGGGCGGAAACGCCGGAATAATGGCAAACGCCCTCTCCCAGCTTGGCGCTTCCAGGGTAATTCCGAATGTTGCGGTGCCTTCAAAAACTCAGCTCTCTCTCTTCTCAAAAAAAGCAATCTACTTCCCGGACACTTTCACACAGTTCGAGAGAAACGCAGGGACTGCATCTGGAAAAAATAAGGGTATAGCTCCCAGCAGCCAGGAACCTATTCATTTCGTATTTGATTTTTCCGAGGGAGAGACTTTTTCCCTGTACGGGACAGAGGTAAGAGTTCCGAGGGAAAACCGTTTCATAGCGACCTGTGATCATTTAAATTTCAGGCTCTTTGTCAATCCTGCATTTGAGCAGTATGCCCTTCAACATGCCTGCGAGATCGATGGCGTACTCATATCGGGTTTTCATCTACTGCTTGAGAACTATCCCGACGGCAGCACTTATAAGACAATTCTTGATAATGCCCTCAATCAGCTCAGGAGCTGGAAAGCCAGAAATGATAAGCTTCGGATTCACCTGGAATTCGGGCACTTTGCAAGTAAAGAAATTGCAAATTCTGTCTTTATGAAGTTTGCAAAGCTTTCCTACAGCCTTGGGATGAACGAAGACGAGCTTGCAATGCTTTACAACTTACACGGAGTTCCCGGAGAAGGACTTCTCCAGATGAAGGCAGACGCTGTAGCCGACGCGGCATGCAGGCTGGCTTCGCGGAACGGGCTTAGAAGGCTCCTCATCCACACCAGGGAATTTGTGCTTACTGTGTTTAAACCGGATCTTAAATCCAATTCTAAATCGGGTTCTGAACCGGCTTCTGAAAACCTTGCAGACCTCCGGCCTTCTGGAGAAACGGATTCTCCTGAAAGTCCTGAAAGTTCGGTTTTACAGAGGATAGCCGGAGAAAAACTTGAAGCCCTGGAATTCGGGGTCAGGTGCGCAGGCGTGTATGCAGCCTCAGGCAGGCTTGAAGGGCGGAAATTCGTTGAGGAAGAAGCTTCCAAACTTCAGGAAAGCACGCTCGGAAGAAAGCAGGTTGAAGCTTTCCTTAAAGCCTTTGATGGAAAAGCCTTCGGACAGGGTGCTTATGCTTTCAGGGAAGGTTATGTTATCTGCATGCTCCCCACACTGCTTTCCCGATCTCCTGTAACCACGGTCGGGCTGGGGGACACATTAACTGCAGGAATTTTCCTCAGGGGGCTTGAACTGGATGTACAGGCTTAAACTCCAGCTTTTTGACCTTGATTATACGCTTGACTGCGGGCAGGTGTTCCGATGGGAGCGGGAAGGGAACTGGTGGACAGGGGTAGTCGGAGACCAGGTTATCCGGCTTTCGCAGGACAGCGGACAGCTACTTGTCGATTCAAAGCTTCCGCCTGAGTTTTTTTCCCGCTATTTCCGCCTGGACGACGACCTGCCTTCAATCTACGAAAGCATAAACCGGGACCTGCTGATCGACAGGGCGATCCGCAAATACAGGGGCCTGCGCCTGATCCGACAGGACCCCTGGGAGTGCCTGATCTCCTATATGCTCGCAACAGCCTCAAGCATCCCCACAATCCAGAAACGAATCTGCCTGCTCAGCCGGTTCTTCGGACAGGAACTCGAAGCCGGATATTTCAGCTTTCCCGACCCCCAAACCCTTGCAAATGCCAATCCCTTCGCGCTTGACCAGTGCAAACTGGGCTTCAGGACCAAAAACATAAAAGCCGCAGCCGAAGAAGTTGCTTCCGGCGAGCTGGATCTCGACGTCCTTTTCCGCCTAGAATACAAGTATGCGCGGGAACGCCTTATGAGGCTCCGCGGCATAGGGGAAAAAGTTGCCGACTGCGTGCTTCTTTTCGCTTTCGAGAAAATGGAAGCCTTCCCCGTAGACACCCACATCCGTCAGATCATTCAGCATTACCACATCGACGACAATTTCTTTGAAAATTGCACGAACCTGAGCCGAATGGGGGATTGGGGACGGGAGTATTTCGGCCCCTACTGCGGGTATGCTCAGCAGTATCTTTATTATCAGAAAAGGGTTGAAGGGCTTGTAAGTCTTTATTAAATTCTATTTTTAGTGATTTCTTAAATTCTTCCTTAGTATACGCTTCAATTTTGTGTACACAGATAATCTTAGAAAGCAGACACATTTGAGTAAGAGTATTAAACGACGAAATCTCAGCCAGTTAACGGGATACGACCAGCAAAATAAAGCAAGAGTTAAAAGGATTATTAGATATACTTGAATATAAAATCCTCAAACGGTAAGATCAAAGGCTAAGAAATCCTCATTGAAAATAAGGATTGAGCGCACATTTCAAGGTTACAAAAATGAGTGAAAACAACTTAAACTGGATCACTAATTTTATCTGGGGAATCGCAGACGACGTGCTCCGTGATCTCTATGTTCGTGGCAAGTACCGTGATGTAATCCTTCCGATGATGGTCTTGAGGCGCCTTGATGCGGTGCTTGAACCTACAAAACAGGCTGTTCTCGATATGAAGGCGACTCTCGACAGGGCAGGCATAACAAACCAGGATCAGGCTTTACGCGAGGCTGCAGAGCAGGCTTTCTATAATACTTCCAAGTTCACTCTGCGAGACCTGCGTTCCCGTGCAAGTCAGCAGCAACTCAAAGCCGATTTCGAAGCTTATCTTGATGGTTTTTCCCCAAATGTCCAGGATATTCTTGACAATTTTGAGTTTCGAAACCAGATCCCACGCCTTTCCAAAGCTGATGCACTCGGAAAGTTAATCGAAAAGTTCCTTGACCCCTCAATCAACCTGAGCCCTAATTCGGTGATGAATGGCAATGACTCAGTGAAGCATTCTGGCCTGGACAATCACGCCATGGGTACGATCTTTGAGGAACTTATAAGGCGCTTCAATGAAGAAAATAATGAGGAAGCCGGTGAACACTGGACTCCCCGTGATGCTGTAAAGCTGATGGCACGGCTTATCTTCCTTCCAGTAGCCGATAAGATTGAGTCCGGAACATACCTTCTCTATGATGGAGCATGCGGAACAGGCGGTATGCTAACCGTAGCTGAAGAAGAATTGAAGCAGCTTGCAGAGAAACACGAAAAGCAGGTTGCAACACACCTGTATGGCCAGGAAATTAATGCCGAAACTTATGCCATCGCCAAAGCCGATCTTTTACTCAAGGGCGAAGGCGACGAAGCAGACAACCTTGTTGGCGGGCCTGAATATTCGACCCTTGCTAGCGATGCATTTCCTGGACACGAATTTGACTTTATGCTTTCGAATCCCCCATATGGCAAGAGCTGGAAGAGCGACCTGGAAAGGATGGGCGGAAAAGATGGCATTAAAGACCCACGTTTTGTTATAGAGCACGCAGGTGATCCAGAGTACTCGTTACTTACACGCTCGAGCGACGGGCAAATGCTATTTCTGGTCAACATGCTCTCAAAAATGAAGCATGGCACCAAACCTGGAAGCCGAATCGCTGAAGTTCACAATGGCTCGTCGCTTTTTACTGGCGACGCGGGCCAGGGGGAGAGCAACATTCGCCGGTGGATCATAGAGAATGACTGGCTGGAGGCAATCGTTGCCCTTCCCCTGAACATGTTTTACAACACGGGCATTGCGACCTATATCTGGGTGCTCACAAACCGCAAGCCTGAGAATAGGCAGGGCAGAGTACAGCTTATCGATGCGACGCAGTGGTACAGGCCTTTGCGTAAGAACCTGGGCAAGAAAAACTGTGAACTGTCCGACGAGGACATCCAGAGGATATGCGATACCTTCCTTGCTTTTGAGGAGTCAGAGCAGTCAAAGATCTTCCCAAACGACGCTTTTGGCTACTGGAAGGTAACAGTTGAAAGGCCGCTGCGCCTTTCCGTAGATTTCAAACAGGATGCTATCGCTACCTTCCAGAAGATCTGCACCGAGACGGGAGAAGAGCAGCTTGCTACACTTACCAGCACTGCGGCAGCTCAGCTTGGTCCAGGTCCACACAATGATTTCAATGCTTTCCTTTCTTCTTTTGAGGCTCTTGCCGGTAAAGCTGGACTTAAACTAACTGCCAAAAAGCTCAAACTTCTTCAGAACAGCCTTGCCAAACGAGATGAGTCAGCAGTACCTGTTATTAAAAAGATACATAAGCCCGGGAAAGCTGAAGCCGATCCACTGCATGGTCGCTTCGAGGTCACTGTAAGTGGTAAACTCTGTGTGGTTGAGTACGAGCCGGATACCGAGCTACGAGACACTGAGCAGGTTCCATTACTCGAACAGGGTGGTATCGAGGCTTTTGTCCAGCGTGAGGTGCTGCCCCATGCCGCAGACGCATGGATAGACGAAAATAGCATCAAGAAAGGCTACGAAGTGAGCTTCACCCGTTATTTCTACAAGCCACAGCCTCTGCGCTCGCTTGAGGAAATCCGCGCAGATATTCTTGCATTGGAGAAAGAGACAGAAGGGCTTCTGGAAGAGATCATCGGGAGAAACGAGCGATGAAGCTTGCAGGCTATGGAAAAGAGATTGCTGTGTCACTGTCACGACAATTTGGTGAAGGAATTATCGTATCAGTGATACGACAATTCGAAGAGGGAATTGTCTCCGCAGTGAGGAGACAATTGAGCCAGGGATATTTCAGCTCGTCCGTTTATCATGAAGAGACTTCCAAAATTATGGGAACAACATCCCTACAATTTACAGAGTTGTTGTCAGGAATTTGGCAGACTGCATCTGCCAGATTAAAGGAAAAGTATATGAGAGCCTTTACCGCTGCCTGGCTAGACTTCTTAATTATGCAGCAACTTACTGCACTAATTACCAGCCTGTCAACAATCGAACAATTTGAAAAGGAACATCATAAGTACAGCTCTGGAGGGACAGAGCAATGATCCGCAAGGACAAGCAGGAAATTGGGCCGGCTTTAAATAACTCCCTGCTGGTAGACGATATTCGCCAGATGATCGAAGCGACTCGCTCAGCGGTGGCCAGTACCATTAATGCCGGGTTGACGACGCTTTACTGGAATATCGGCAAACGTATCCGTGAAGAAATTCTGAAAGGTGAACGAGGAGAATACGGGCAAGAAATTATTGCTTCTTTGGGGCAGGAATTGGCAAAAGATTTTGGTAAGGGATTTGAGGAAAAAAACTTGCGGCATATGATTCGTTTCGCTGAAACTTTCCCGGATGAACAAATTGTCTACGCGCTGCGTAGACAATTGAGCTGGACACATTTCAGGTTGCTTATCTATCTGGATGACCCAATTAAACGCGAATTCTATGCTGAGATGTGCCGAATCGAACGCTGGAGCACTCGAACACTTCAGGAAAGAATTAATTCCATGCTTTATGAACGTACTGCCATTTCTCGCAAGCCAGAAGAAGTGATCCTCCACGAGCTTGCTACCCTTAGAGAACAAAACCTGTTGACACCGGAACTGGTTTTCCGCGATCCCTACGTCCTCGATTTCCTTGGCTTGAAAGACCGTTATCTGGAAAAAGATCTGGAAGATGCCATTCTGCGCGAACTGGAAGCTTTTTTGCTGGAACTTGGTGCAGGATTTGCCTTTGTAGCCAGGCAGCGACGCATCCAGATTGATGATGACGATTTTTATATTGACCTTCTTTTCTATCACCGCTCCCTGCACAGGCTGATTGCTATCGATCTGAAGCTTGGAAATTTCAAAGCTGAATATAAAGGCCAGATGGAACTCTACCTGCGCTGGCTGGACAAACATGAAAGACAGCCAGGGGAAGAATCTCCCCTCGGGATCATCCTTTGCGCCGGAAAGAAGCAGGAACAAATCGAGCTTCTGGAACTGAACCGTTCAGGAATCCATGTGGCTGAATATCTGACAGAACTGCCGCCTCGCGAACTGCTGGCTGAAAGGCTGCACCGCGCCATCAAGACCGCCCGGGCCAGGCTGGAGACATACGATACTAATACAGGGGTGGATAAATGATCCACAACCTCAAGCCCTACCCCAAATACAAAGATTCCGGCGTTCTTTGGCTGAGAGAGGTACCGGAGCATTGGGATGTGCTTCCCAGCCGTGCGCTTTTTGATGAGGTGAAGGAAAAAGATTGTGCCGATGAACAGTTACTATCAGTAACAATTTCAAAGGGCGTAATTCGACAATCCGACTTGCTCACTAACAGCTCAAAGAAAGACTCCTCGAATGAGGACAAGACTAACTACAAGCTTGTCCGCCCTGGAGACATTACTTACAACAAAATGCGTGCTTGGCAGGGGGCGGTCGGCGTTTCTAAATATCGTGGAATTGTTAGCCCTGCCTATGTAGTAGTTCACCCTCGCGAAAAACAAAACGCTAACTATTTCCACTATCTATTCAGAACTCCAGCCTTCGCCAAGGAGGCTGAACGCTGGTCTTACGGCATTACATCTGACCAGTGGAGCTTGAGGCCCGAGCATTTTAAGATGATCTATTGTTCACTTCCGCCGGAGGATGAACAATCCTCCATCGTCATCTACCTCGACCAAATAGACCGGCGCATCCGGCGTTATATCCGCACCAAGCAGAAACTTATCAAACTGCTAGAGGAGCAGAAACAGGCGATTATCCATCAAGCCGTCACCCGTGGGCTCGATCCTAATGTTAAGCTCAAGTCTTCGGGGGTGGAATGGTTGGGGGATGTGCCGGAACATTGGGACGTGGTTGCACTTCGCCGTTACTGGGAAGTTGTTGACTGTAAACATGTTACAGTTCCTTTCGTGGATGAAGGAATTCCTCTTGCCAGTGTTCGCGAAGTACAAAGTTTCGACCTCAATCTTTCTACATCGAAGAGAACAAACGAAGAATGGTACGCTCATCTGATCAGTGGTGGTCGACGACCTCAGAAAGGTGACCTTATATACTGCAGGAATGTTAGCGTCGGTGCATGTGCATTCGTCACTAGTGACGAGACGTTCGCCATGGGTCAGGATGTGTGCTTGATTCGATCTGAGACTGAAAACGGGCGCTTTCTGAACTATTTTATGCGAAGCCCTGCAATGCAGCAACAGTTGTCACTTGTTCTCATAGGATCTACGTTCAATCGAATTAATGTCAGCGAAATCAAGTCACTTTTGATTGCTGTTCCTCCGCGCAATGAACAAGACTCGATTGTCTCTTCTCTTGATGCCAATCTCTCTAAGTTAAATAAACCAATAGAATTAGCTCAAAAAGAAATCTCTCTCCTTCGCGAATACCGCACCCACCTGATAGCTGACGTTGTAACTGGCAAACTGGACGTGAGAGAGGCGGCGGCGAACCTGCCTGAAGAAACTGACAAGACGGAAACTTTCGATGATTCACTGTCTGAAGATGATGAACTGGAAAGCAACGAAATAGAGAATAGCCAGGCCGGAGAACTTGAAGAGGAGATTCTTGCATGACCCAGAGCGGAATCTATAAACACTGAAAATGTTAAAAAGGCGAAGCAGTTCGCCTTTATTCCCTTAATTTTGCATTTTCAGCGTTTTCCGCGATTTAATCATTTATTTTTGTATTTTTGTAACCATTCAGGCAGCCTTCTAAGGCTCCAAACTTTTTCCACGAGAAAGTTTCTATATCTAATTGATGATGTCAATTACAATTACAAACTTATGGATGAAATAAATTAAATTAGGAGTGGATAAAAATGGTAATTAAGGAAACTGATTTCAGTCGATTAAATGAAAAACTGGTTGATAATCCATCTGCAAAATTCTTCATTTGTATGCGGAATATTCCTACATATGTAAAGAATGAACTGATTATGGAATGCCCTGTACTCTCACCTAGTAATAAGCTAGCAAATAATTATAGATTAGGTTTAATAGATCACTGTCAATTTTATACGAACTATTATAATGAACTGAAAAGTCCAATTTGTCAAGAATTAATGAAATCTATACTAAGTATATCTAAAGACTACGATATTTATATTGTAAATATTAATAAAGACGCAAGGTTATTACTGTTGGACATATTGGAAAATATAAAATAATTTTAATTGTTACTGAATAAGTGTGGACCCTTCCAAGTTATCTGAATTGTTACGTATTTTTTATGGTTGTTTGATTAATATCAAACATTTCGGCTCTTCGCTGTTTTGTATGGGTTGAAAATAATCCATTAGTTACACAGTTGTCCGATTAAAATGAAAAACATTGAGCTTGAATTTGATTTTCAACAATAAATGTTTCTAAATTTTGAGTCTGTTACTTCTATATTTAGGAAATGAATATAAGTTACCCACTCGAAACAGCGAAGAGCCAACATTTCTTTAATTTCAAGCTTATTTGGGCATATTAGAAGCCTAGAAACGCTTAAATAGGAATCTTTAAGAGAGAAAACCCTTAAATAAATGCCACAAAGCATTAAAAACGGTCTGGAAACCGTAAAATCCTGTTACTTATCAGGGATTCTTGAAAGAGGGTTATGAAACTTGACAACCGATACCACCGAAAGGGGCCTTGAAACCCGAATTGTCGAAACGATGGCCGGAAAGCCGGTAGCCTCTCCTGTGCAGATCGATGCAGGCAGAGAACCAAGTGCTCTTTACGGGGGTACCGGCTGGATACTCGGGCGCTGGCAGGACTACGACCGCGAATATGCAGTAGACCTTGTGCAGCTTAAAGCTTTTCTGAATTCCACGCAGCCTGAAGTGGTAGAATCACTTGACCTTAAAAACGCCAGCCCGACCCGGCAGAAGTTTCTTGCCCGTCTGCAGGGTGAAATCACGAAACGCGGCATAATCGACGTGCTGCGCGAAGGCGTAAAACATGGGCCTCACAACCTCGATCTTTTTTACGGCACTCCCACACCCGGAAATACAAAAGCCGAAGAACGCTATGCTCTGAACCGCTTCAGTGTCACCCGACAGCTTCACTACAGCCGGGATGAAACAAAGCTAGCCCTTGACCTTGCTCTTTTCATCAACGGGCTGCCTATAGCTACTTTTGAGCTAAAGAACAGTCTCACAAAACAAACAGTAGAAGACGCTGTGGAGCAGTACAAACGTGACCGGGATCCAAAAGAACTCCTTTTCCAGTTTAAACGTTGCATGGTTCATTTTGCTGTAGATGACCATGAAGTTAAATTCTGTACATACCTGAACGGCAAAAGCTCATGGTTCCTTCCCTTTAACCAAGGATACAATGATGGAGCAGGTAATCCGCCAAACCCTGATGGTATAATGACCGACTACCTCTGGAAGCGTATCCTCACGCCTAAAGGTCTTACCAACATTCTTGAGAATTATGCACAGGTTGTAGAATATAAAAATGAGAAGACTGGGAAAAAAGAAAAAGCTGTACAGATCTTTCCACGTTATCACCAGCTCGATGTTGTTAGAAAGCTTCTGGCTCATGCAGGACAGTATGGCGTAGGCAACTGTTATCTTATCCAGCACTCGGCTGGCAGTGGCAAGAGTAATTCTATTGCTTGGCTTGCACACCAGCTTATCGGGCTCAAGAAAAACGATAAGGAGATCTTTGACTCCATTATTGTAATCACTGATCGACGTGTTCTTGACAGGCAGATCCGTGATACAATCAAACAATTTGCCCAGGTAGGCTCAACAGTAGGGCACGCTGAGGATTCAGGATATCTCAGGAAATTCATTGAAAGTGGAAAGAAGATAATAATTTCCACGGTTTAGAAGTTCCCTTTTATACTCGATGAGATTGGGACTGAGCATCGTGGCAGAAAATTCGCAATTATCATTGACGAGGCCCATTCAAGCCAGGGAGGAAATATCGCTGCAGCTATGAACGAGGCTCTTTCCGATCCTAAGGAGTCTAAAGACAAAGATCTGGAAGATACGATCAACGATATACTGGAAAAAAGGATGCAAGCCCGCAAAATGCTGTCCAACGCCAGCTACTTTGCATTTACTGCAACTCCCAAGAACAAGACCCTGGAACTCTTCGGGGAACCTTATCAGGAAGGCGGACAGGTTAAGCACCGTCCCTTCCACAGCTACACCATGAAGCAGGCGATTCAGGAAGGTTTCATCCTTGATGTGCTCAGCTACTATACGCCTGTGAACAGCTACTACAAATTGATCAAGACAGTGGAAGAAGATCCGGAATTCGACACCAAAAGAGCGAAGAAGAAACTTCGCAAGTACGTCGAAAGCCATGATTACGCCATCCAGCTCAAGGCTGAGATCATGGTAGATCACTTCCACGAACAAGTGATCGCACTTAAAAAGATCGACAGGCAGGCGAGGGCAATGGTAGTTACAAGCGGGATTGAACGCGCCATTCAGTATTATCATGCCATTAGCAACTACCTCGTTGAGAGGAAGAGTTCCTATCAGACAATTGTCGCCTTTTCTGGAGAACACGAATACAGCGGAGTGAAAGTTACCGAAGCCTCGCTTAATGGCTTCCCGTCAAGTAAGATCGAAGATAAGATCAAAGAAGATCCGTACAGGTTCCTCATCTGCGCCGACAAGTTCCAGACCGGCTACGACGAGCCGCTCCTGCATACTATGTATGTTGACAAGGTGCTGACTGGCATCAAAGCAGTGCAGACGCTCTCAAGGCTGAACCGGGCGCACCCGCAGAAGCACGACGTTTTTGTGCTCGATTTCATGAATGATACTGTTACTATCCAGGCTGCTTTCTCGGATTACTATCGCACAACAATCCTGAGCGATGAGACCGACCCCAACAAGCTCCACGACCTGAAGCCCGACCTTGACAGCTACCAGGTCTATGCACCGGAAGATATAGAGCAGTTAGTTGACCTTTATCTCGGCGGGGCCGACAGGGATAAACTCGATCCGATACTTGACACCTGCGTAGCTGTATATAAAAACCAGCTTGATGAAGACGGACAGGTTGATTTTAAAGGCAAGGCCAAAGCCTTCAACCGTACCTATGGTTTCCTCGCTTCTGTCCTGCCATACACGGATGCCGGCTGGGAAAAGCTCTCCATCTTCCTCAACTTCCTGGTACCCAAACTGCCTGCTCCTATAGAAGAAGACCTCTCAAAAGGCATCCTTGAAGCCATTGACATGGATAGCTACCGGGTCGAAAAGCAGGCTGTAGTAAAGATTCAGCTACCTGATTCGGATGCCGAAATCGAGCCTATACCGGCAAGCTGTGGTGGATTCAAGCCTGAACCAGAACTCGAACGGCTTAGCACCATCCTCAAGGGTTTCAACGATCAATTTGGGACACTATTTACAGATGCCGATCGGGTTATTCGCCTGATAACGGAAGAACTCCCGGCAGCGGTGTTGGCAGACATCGCCTACCAGAACGCCAGAAAAAATTCGGACAAGCAAAACGCCCGCATTGAGCACGACAAAGCTGCTCGACGTGCAGCAATTGCACGAATGAGCGTTGAGACTGAGTTCTTCAAGCAATTTAGTGACAACGAATCCTTCCGGCGTGCCGTGCTGGACACATTGTTCTCACTCACTTATTCGTAATGACAATACACCCGCCCTTTTCATTAACTACCAAATTGACGTCTACCTCTTAACGGCCCAGCGAAAAGTTATAAGTCCAAATTTCTGCGCTGCATACATTTTAATTCTTATACACAGCTATAATTAAAAAACAGGTTCAGATGTGATGAATGAGCTTATTCTACAGTAATCTCTTTACATCCATTCCCTCAAAAAAACCCTGAAATCCGTATCCTTTAACCTGCAAATCCCTGCATCCTCTATAATCTCAAACCCTTCACTCACGCTCTGGCATACGCTTTTCCCAAGGGAGCAGGTCATAAGCCGGTCTTCGAGAAGCCCTTTTGCCGTCGGGTATTTGCGCCGGATTTCAAAGACGTATTTTCCTTTTTCGATATAGCCTCCGAAAACGCCGTCTTCCGCCTGGTATTTTTCCTTGAACTTCTCGGCGTGGGCTTTGACCCATACCGGGGGGCCGACGTGCTTTTTCACGTTGGGGAGGGTGCCTGAGATGAGTTCCAGCAGAACTGCGGTTTCGGTTTTGCCTGACCAGACGCCGGTTTTAATCAATGTAAAATCATATTCTTTCAGAAGGGCAGTTACTGACTGCTCCATTTTATAGAGCTGCGGGTAGAGAACGTCCTCTACCACGTCCGGGGTTTTGAAGACGATTGCAAGCTGGGTGCTCTTCCGGGCTTCAAGTTTTTCCAGGATTTCGCTGTCCCGAAGGGGGAGCAGGGGTGCGGGGAAAAAGAATTTGAGTTCCGGGCTTTTTAAGAATTCCCGGCAGTGGTCTATGAACATACAGAATTTGTCAAGGGAAAGGGCTGCTGCCACGTTCCGCCTGGGGTCGGTCGGGTCGACCACTACAAGAGGCTCGGTGTGCTCGATTTCCACGTGCTGCATTATATCTATTTTTTCTCCGGGCTTCCAGAAGCAGGCTGCTCGGACGGTGTTTTCGAAGGAGCCGTAGTGAATTATCAGGAGTTCGGTCAGGTAGCCTGAAAAGCCCTGGGTCTTCAGTTCCGAACCGTAGACCCCGCCTCCGCGCATAAACTGTTTCAGGAGCAGGACTTCGTCTTCGCGACCTTTTACGCGGGGTTTGACAAAATCGTTATGAAAAGGAGTTCTGTCAACTGCGGATTTGATGCGGGAAGCCGAAGCGACCCTGAAGCAGGGCACAAGGTCCACATCAAAGCCTTTGTATATGATATTCAGGTAGGGGTGTTCGGCATGGCGGTCTTCGGCATGCTCAGCGTGTTTTGCCACTTCCCTCGCAATTGCCATGCCAAGGGTTTCCAGTTCTTTTCTGGGCGTTTCTTCGGGAAAGCTTATAAAAGTGTCAATATCGTGAGTACCTGAAAGCCAGGTGCCTCTGGCAGCGGAGCCTACCATCCTGACAAGCACGTCCGGGATGCCAAGCCTCCCGGCTGCCGCTCTTACCTGTGAGGTGAGTTCTTCCTGGATCTCAAGAAGTTTTTCTCTCTCAGGTTCGGTGGGTTTTATTCTCTCAAGGACTGCAAGCTTTAATTCTTCGGGAATGCCTGTATACGTTTCCATGCCAGGGACGGCTCCATATTTTTACTCGATTTTACTATACGGAATTAATCTTAATATGCCGGCTTCTGCTTATAAGTGTCAGAAATCGCCTCTTTAAACTTATAACTTGTGGATACCAGGCTGACTCCGGGGAAAAAAGCGCTTTGTGCATTTGTTACAATGTCAAAAAATGGTTGATGTATTTGTTATATTGCTAACAAGCAGTTTGTGCATTTTTACGGTGTTAAAAAGCGGTTGGAGACAATTTTACGACTTTCGCGTTCTGGAATTCCTTCTTTTGTCGTTTTTGATTTTTTTATTCCCGAGTTTCTTAAAAAATTCTTGTCTAATACCCAAAATTTTTTATTTCATGTCCGAGATATTAGAAAATGGATATAGTTGAATACCTTTGATTATTCAGATAGACGGGGGTATCCGGATTCAGGACATATTCCGGACGTTGAGGAAACTATTTTTTCCGATTTTTTCTTTCGGAAGCCTGAGAAGCGCGCTCCCGCTTAGTAAATATAAAGGAGGCTTAATTTGGGGATTACGAGCTACATGAAGATTTTATGCTTATTTCTGGTACTCGGGCTGCTGTGTGTAAATGCGGCTGCCCAGGTTTCAGATTCGACAGGTAACCGCATCTGGGATGAAAATGCAAACCAGAACCTTACCTACACATGGACGCCTCAGACCTATTCGGGCTTTTATTATGATCTGGATACCGGAGAAGGTTCCGAGAATCTGACAGTCCGGCTCAGTGAGGGCAGCCGGACAATTCAAGAGAGAAACCTGCAGTATGAAACCGTGCCCATACAAACCGCTTTTGAGTATGGGGACTGGGGTTCTTATGAAGTTATAGGATTTATGGCAGAGCGCTACTTTGCAGGGTACACCGAAAACTCAACCTTTGAAGGTGACGAGATTAGCGTTATCTCTGACGGGCAGCTTTCAAAGGTTTTGACAGATCTCGATGACAGGAAATCCCTGTACACGGGCTCTTCTCTCATTCTTGAAGAAGGGTATTCCCTGAACATAGTTGAGGTTGATATTAATGGAGATACCGTCTGGGTACAGCTCGAAAAGGACGGCAATATCATAGACGATGCCTTCCTGTCCTCAAATCGCGACTATGTATACACAGTCGACCTCGGGGACACCGAAGATGTGCCCATAATTGCAGTCCATTTCGACCAGATCTTCAGCGGCAGAGAGACCAACGCGGTTTTCGTGGACGGAATTTTCCAGATCTCGGACCAGTATGTGCAAATCGAGAATGGGGATGAGTTCGGAGAAATGGAGGTAAGTTCCACCTCAAGTTCGGGCATAAGAATGAGAAACAGCGACTCTATCTCGCTTGGCAGCGGCGACACCATCGATATCATGGGTAAACTGAGTTTTGTCGTGGCTGATGCCAGTGAACTTCGTTTTGCCCCTATAGTGGAAACCTCAGAGCCCGGGAACTATGAGTTAAGAGGAACAGTACATGATGACAGACTTGATACTACTGTCTGGACGCCTTTTAACTTCGAAGGTTTCTATTATAACATCGACGAAAATGTCTCAACTGAAAGCCTTGTTATTGAAGAGCTCGACGGCAGGACAATTGATGATGAAGCACTGGTTTATTCTACAAGGCCTGCAAATGTCGAATTTGAGCATGCGAACTGGGGAAGTTATGAAGTTGTCGGCTTCATGGCAGAGAAATATTTTGCAGGATATCCTGAGGACACTCTTGGCAACTCAAACGGCGTAAGTGTGCTTTCGGACAGTGTCCTCTCAAAGGTTCTTATTGACGACGACGACAAAAAATCCCTTTTCACCGGTTCTTCTCTAGCCCTTGAGAATGGCTACTCCCTTGAAGCATCTGAGGTCGACGTTAATGGGGACAGAGTCCTCTTTAACCTTTATAAGAACGGACAGCTGCTGGATTCGGGAATAACTCCTTCGAACGGGGACTATATTTACGAAGCCGATATCGGAGGGGCTGAAAATGTCCCGGTCATTGCAGTCCATGTGAGTACGGTCTTCCGTTCCCGTGAAACGGATGCCGTATTTGTAGAAGGAATCTTCCAGATCTCGGACGATTACCTGGAAGTTTCTGAAGGAGATTCTTTCGGGGAAATGGAGATAAGTTCGATTTCCGATTCAGGCATCACAATGAGAAACGAGGACTCAATCTCCCTTTCAAGGGACGATGTTGTTGACCTGATGGGCAATGTCAAATTCAGGGTTGCCGATGCTTCAGTGTTGCGCTTTTATCCCTTTGTTGAAATCGAAACCGGGACAGGAGATCAGCTGAATATCGAAATGCCCGATGTCCTTGTAGCCGGGAGGCCAGCCCAAATCCTGGTAACGGCGAGAAATGTTTCAGTCGGCGGCGTTGAAGTCTTTGTTGGAAATGGCAGCATAGGCACCACCGGAGACGACGGAAATCTAACCTTTACACCTGGCAGGGAAGGCAGCTTCACTGTAACTGCAAGCCGGGCAGGTTATGTTTCCGGGAGTAAGGATGTGGACGTTGTCGCAGAAGGAGTCCTGAAACTTCTGCTTTCAGTCTCACCCGCAACTGTCCGGGAGGGAGACCAGATTAACATAAGGGTCACGGACTCCGTGGAAAACCAGCCTGTTGCCGGAGCGGACGTCTTTTTCGGCGGACAGAAAATTGCTGAACAGACGAACGCAAACGGTACCGTCTCTCACTGGGTTACTGCTCCGGGCACGTACGCCTTAAATGCCACAAAAGCAGGTTACGAGGAAGGAGAAGCCGTGATTGAGGTAATCGAAAACGTAGCACAGTTTACCTTCTCGAACCTCACAGTAGAGCCGGCTTCAGTTGAGGCAGGCAGTGCGGTAGATATAAGAGTGGATGCTACGAATACCGGAAACGTTGCAGGAGAATCCAGAGTGGAACTGCTGGTTAACAATGAATCGGTTGATTCCGAGAACGTAACCCTTAGCCCGGGTGAGAGCACGGAAGTCGAATTCTCACACACTGAGGACGAGCCAGGAACATATACAGTTGAGGTAGGAGGCCTGAGCGAAAGTTACGAGGTGACTGAAGCAGCGCCTTTCTTCAGCGGGATGACCACGCTTGGAATACTCGCCACAGCATTTGTTCTCCTCCGGAAAAGAAGAACGGATTAAAAACTGATCAACGCTTCAGGCTTGGTATTAAAGCTGTACGGGCTCTACTAAAACGTGAGCACGTCTTTAACGCAGCTTTAATGCCTTTGCTGCTGCAGGAGCTGGAAATCGGACTCAGGATTTCTTGCTCTCCAATTCTTTTTTCTGTCGTTTTTCTGTCGTTTTTCTGTCGTTATTCTGTCTTTATTCTGATTGGACTTCTTTTTTGCTTTGACCGGAAATTCTTACTCAGAAGCAGAATTGTGAAATAATGGTTGCCAGTGGTGTAAAAAGAGTTAATTAAATAAAAACTGGCAGTAATCTAAAAAGTAAATTAAAAGCAAAGCTGGAAGGAGTGAAAAAGAAGTATCTTAAAAGTAAAGCTGAGAGAGTTAAAAATGTAAATTGAAGGAAGGTCCCGTGCAATTAATGCCTGGATTACCATACAATTGATACCTGGATTCTCATACAATGATACCTGAATTCCTGTGCAGTTGATGCCTGAGACGACAACTTAAAATACCGAACTACGATTGTTGAGTATAATGCTTGAAGCTTTGAGTTCCTTTCTTGCCGATTACGGTTATCTGAATCTCTTTATCCTGAGTTTCCTGGCCTCCACGATTCTGCCTTTAGGATCGGAAGCGCTAATAATAGCTCTCATTTATCAGGGCTTTAACCCTTTTTCTGTCGTTATGGTGGCGACTTCCGGCAATTTTCTCGGGTCCTGCACAACATATTATCTCGGGCTTAAAGGGCGTCCGGTACTTGAGAAATACCTTTCTCCTTCTCCTGAGAAGCTTGAGAAAAGTGAAAGGCTCTTTAAAAGATACGGTGTTTACACCCTGCTTTTCACCTGGGTGCCAGGTATAGGAGACGTAATTACCATGGTTGCCGGGCTTATGCAGCTCCCTTTCCGATACTTTTCTACCCTGGTTTTTCTTGGGAAATTCGGGCGTTATTTTGCAGTTGCATATCTGACAGCCTTTTTTAGCAGCTGATTTCTGATAGCTTTTTCAGCAATTGATTTATGATTAGCTTTTTTAGCAACTGATTTACTATTAACTTTTTTTAAAATTGACTTACGGTTTTCCAGGTAAGTTTAAACTTTTTCTTAAGTTCCATTCATTTAAGCAAACTTTTTCTAAAGTTTAGTTTCTTTTCTTTTATAATATACATTTTCCGGGTGTATCTTCCAAAAATTATTCTTTATACGGAAAGAATAGATATATTTATGTAATACGAAGTACAATATTAAGGTACCAAAGCAAATTTAGTTGATCTCCATTGCTTTGATTTGGTTTTTCTTGCCTGTCTTCCAGGTCTTTAAAAAGGAATCTGTATTTGATTATAACCTCCATTTTTTATTTTTTTGCTTTTTTCTTTTTTATATTATTTTTTTGCTTTATACACAACTTAACTTTTCAACCGTGGAATGTCTGGTCCTTTAAATGAACAGATCTAACTTTTTCATTTACTCTGTATACTAACTCCATTTGATACCTGTTTTTTATAAAATTATTCAAAATTGGATATAATTATTTCCCTGATTTATGCTTGATATTGATTAAAGTCTGCTTGTTCTGCTCTATACTTTCTTCACTTTGAGAATATTATTACCTCTAAATTAATTTGATACGCTCTCACGCACTCGCTTCTTCATCACCGTAACCTTTATCTATAAATGAACTCAATTTAACTTGCCTTAACCCCACTAATATTTACTTGATATCCGCACGGTGATCCTATGCATATAATGGAAGGTTTTTTAGACACCCCCTGGTGGCAGATCTGGTTTGCAGTATCAATTCCAGTGATACTGTACGGAATTAATAAGTTGAACAGACTAGTAAAAGAAAAACGAGAGATATTACCTCTACTGGCTGTTGCAGGTGCATTTATTTTCGTATTATCCTCCCTGAAATTACCATCTGTAACCGGAAGCTGCTCTCACCCTACAGGAACCGGGATTGCTGCAATCATGTTCGGGCCGGCAATTTCTGCAGTGCTGGGAACAATAGTGCTTCTCTACCAGGCTCTTTTCCTTGCCCACGGCGGCCTGACAACCCTTGGAGCAAATGTATTCTCAATGGGAATAGTAGGACCCCTGGTGGCATATCTAATATACAAAGCAGGAATGAAAGCGAATCTTAACTTTTATGCCGTAGTCTTCCTTGCCACAGCTTTTGGAGACTGGGCAACTTACTTGACCACCTCTGTGGAACTTGCTCTTGCATATCCTGCCGGTGGAGTACTTACCTCTGGAGCTCTTCTCAGCTCATTCGAGAAATTTGCAATTGTCTTTGCAGTAACTCAGGTGCCCCTTGCGATCATGGAAGGAGCTGTCAGTGCCCTGCTTTTCAAATACGTCGTAAACGTCAAGAGCGACATTCTTGTAGAAATGAAAGTCATTGAAGATTCAGTCGTACGAAAACTCAGGGGGATTCCCTCATGAGTAGAAAACTGGAACTTATCGTGCTTGGAATTCTCCTTATCTTTACAGTTCAGTTTATTTACATGTCTTCAACTACGGACGCAGAATACGGAGGAGCTGACGGGGAAGCTGAAGGCGTAATAAACGAGATTACTGGCGGGACTTACGAGCCAATTGCAGAGCCTGTATGGGAACCTCCGAGTGGAGAAATTGAAAGCCTTCTTTTTGGTCTTCAGGCAGCTATTGGCGCAGGAATTATCGGATATTTCCTTGGCTATTACAGGGCTAAAAAAAAATATGAAAACGAGCTTGGGTATAAAGGGAAAAGTAAATCCGAGGGCGACAGGCACTCTCTATAATCTCTTCTTCTGCCATGTTTATTTTCCTCCCCTTAAGGGAGGAAAGCTTTTATCTTTTGCCTTTTATTTTTAACTTTCAATTTTTAGTTTTCATCCACCAATCAGCGGGTTACCTATGACCAATATCCTTGATGATTATGCCCTCATGAGCCCTCTCAGGCACCGAAACAACTGGCTGAAGCTGGCAATAGTGTTATTCGGTTTGCTTGCAGGAGTCTCTTCCAATTCCCCTATCCCTCCTCTTTTCATAGCTTTCTGCATGAGCTTTACAACGGTTGCTTTTGGCAAAGCCCCTCTTTCCCTTTATGTAAAACTTCTGCTGGCTCCTTTTGGTTTTGCGGCTATCGGAGTTTTTATCATTGCCTTTTTTTCAGGTTCCGGACCTGAACTGCTGTCATTCGAAATTCTCGGTTATCCTCTCTCTGTAAGGACAGACGGGTTTGAGCTTGCCCTGCTGGTACTTGCCAGATCAATAAGCGGGATGTGCTGCCTTTACTTCCTTGCGCTGACAACCCCTATGATCGAGCTTTTTGCAGTGTTTAAAGCTTCCAGGCTTCCCGAATCCTTTATAGAGCTCTCCATGTTGATTTACCGCTATATTTTCGTCTTCCTGGACATGGCCCTTTCTATCAGGTACGCCCAGACGGTAAGGTTGGGTTACTCAAGTTTCAGGCGGTCTCTCAATTCGCTGGGCATGCTTGGAAGTACCCTTTTCGTCCGTTCCTGGGAACAGGGAGACAAACTCTTCCTTGCCATGAATTCAAGATGTTATGATGGGAAAATGACACTTTTCGAAGTGCACAGGCCTGTAAAAGCACCTGAATTGCTTCTTACTTCAGCCTATTTTCTCCTGACTCTCGCACTTCTTTATCTAACAAAAAACGCATCTATTGTCTGAGGTAAAAGATTATGATTATTCTTGAGACCAGGGGACTTAAATATACTTACCCTGACGGAACCGTGGCTGTTCAGGATCTGAATATTGAAATCATGAAAGGAAAGAAAATCGCCTTTGTAGGGCAGAACGGTTCCGGTAAGTCCACACTTTTCCTGCTTCTTAACGGGACCCTCAAGCCGAACCAGGGTGAAATCCTATTCCATGGTGTTCCTTTCAAGTACGATTCAAAATCCCTTCGGGAAATTCGGAAATCCGTAGGGATAGTTTTTCAGAATTCCGATGACCAGATTTTTGCTCCCACGGTATTTCAGGACGTAGCTTTCGGGCCTGCAAACCTCGGTTATTCAAAAGAGAGGGTCGATACCTGCGTTCTGCGTGCCCTTGAGCAGGTAGGCCTTTCCAGGTTTAAAGACAAACCTCCTCACCATCTAAGCGGAGGGCAGAAAAAACGGGTTGCAATTGCCGGGGTTATGGCAATGGAACCCGAGGTGATCATCCTTGACGAACCCCTCTCGAACCTCGATCCCGTAGGTGCGGATGAAATTATGGATTTGATTAACGAATTTAACCACTTCGGGAGCACTATTATTATTTCAACGCATGATGTGGATCTGGCATACCGCTGGTCCGACTATGTTTTCCTCCTGTCAAACAGCAAAATCATAGGCCAGGGTACCCCGGCAGAGGTTTTCAAAGAATCCGAACTCCTCAAAAAAGCCGGGCTCAGGCAGCCCACTACTCTTGAGATCTATCATGAAATCGAAAGAAGAGGGCTTGCATACGGCAGAAGTTCCCCAAAAACCATACCTGAGCTTGTCAATACCTTAAAACCCCTTGACCTGATGTGGGTTGAAGTCCCTCCTGGCGTAAGAGAAGGAGATAACCTGAATCTCGGGGTCATGTACGGGGAATATGCGACCCAGTCGCCTTACGAGGCCATTAACGCCACTGTGCTGCATATCCACTCGGAAGGAAGGGCTATTGTTGAATTAAAACGTAAAGGAATTAAAGCCGGTGGAGTCCTGCTTTACGATACTGACAGCTATTCCCTGCCTGAAATAAAACAAATCCTTAAGGAAGGAGAAATTGTCTTTGTCGGAGCAATGGGCAAGAAAAGTAAAACCCTTGCCGAGCAGGATGGAGTCAGGCTCGACGTTACCTCAGGCGTTATAGATAAATCTATCCTGATGGCGCTTTGCGGAAAACGCTGTCTCATCCTTACAGCCGGTGGGATGGTGGACCACGCCTTTAAAAGAATAAAGGAATATGTGGAAAAAAGCGGGATAGAATTTACGGTTGGGGTCGTTAACAGGGAAGAAGGCTGCCAGTGGCTCGAAGAGACCGGGGACAGCCCTGAAACGCTAAAGATATAATTATTTCTTTTTTCCTTTTTCTTATTTTTCACTATAGCCGTTTTGAGTATATTACAATCTATGTGATAATCCGAGATTCATTTCTTTTTTCAACAGATAGCCAGGTTAAGGAATAGATTCATAATATCCTAGCTCCAACACTGTTTACGAAGCAAATGATTAGATCATCCGAAAGCCTGGAGTTTTCCAGTCAGAAAAAATGATCTGTCCTTTGTGCCTTTGTGAATGCTCTATTTCAGTGGGGAGGTTTGATAAAGATGCATAAAATGCATGATATGCCGGATAGTCTATACATTCCGTCTAAGCTGCTAACGATAATAGGCGCTATTAACTGGGGTCTTGTAGGTCTTCTGAACTTTGATCTGGTAGCGGCTATATTTGGAAAGAAATCTTTTATCTCGCGGCTAATCTACACTCTTGTGGGCCTGGCTGGAGTCTACCTGATTATGAAACACAAGGCAAAATTAGCTATGAAAAAGCATGAGGAGACCGAGGGCAAACAACGCTATAGCGGCAAGCAATATAGCTGGAGTGGGATTCAATAAAATATGGGAATTGACTTCTCAACCGGATTTGCTTATAATGTGTCCTTGAATAATATCTTTATTAATATGTGCTTGAAACACCAGGTACATGTTAATCTCTTTTATAAGCTTTTTAAAAAAAAGCTTAAGCAAAAAATAAGAACAATGTGTATATTCCATATTAATCTCTTTTACTAATAGGGTCCTCCAAAATCAGCGTGTAAACTGAGGATTCAGAATGCTTATTTTAGGTAATATATATAACCAGAGTTACCCCCAATAAAAGTACACTCTTAAGATCCAATTTAGAGGAAAATAAACCCGATTAAACTTTAAAAATAGCAGATGGACGGAACTAGAGCTTTATTTTTTGACAAATCACATTTTTTTGAAATTATGGCAAATGACTCCTTTTCCGTTTTACAAAATTAAATGTTGAAAAAAAGGGCTAACAAAACCTTAAATTGAAAATTATGGATGTTTAATCTCTTTAACGGAAAACAAATTCTTTATAATCTGTACTTTTATTGGGGGAGCACTAGTACCAAATCCAATTCATGAGATAAGGCTTATTAACCCTTGAAAAATGAATCATTTTTTGAGAACCCTATTTACTAAGCTTTTTAGAAAAAAGCTTAAGCAAAAATAAGAACCGTGCAGATATTAGCTAGTTTTATATGGAACTCGGATACGCTTTTGTTTGGATTATGAGCGCTCCAGGTGAACTACCTCACGCTAAAGCTGTGAAGCTTCCTGTTTCCTTGCCCTGACCAGCGCCAGCGACTCCACAGGCTCTACCGGCAGTCCCTGCCGTGATTTGATAAGCACTAATAGCAAATTCCTTAATATTGATAGCAGCGTT
>NZ_JBNAKP010000038.1:0-104089 GCF_049706645.1 Methanosarcina sp.
TTTCCTGTAAGATTTAATGGCAGGTGGGCAATGGTACACAGGCCTGTATCTGGTATGGCGGGTGCGAAGGCAAATATCTGGATATCCTTTTCTCCGGATATGAAATACTGGGGAGAACACGAAGTTCTTCTATATGCTCGGGAAGGCGGATGGTGGGACGCCCGAAAAATCGGATTATCCCCGCAGCCACTACGTACACCTGATGGATGGCTAATTATGTATCACGGGGTACGCCAGACAACTTCTAAAGCAAGTTACAGACTTGGGCTGGCTCTTCTTGATCTTGAAGATCCCAGAAAAGTGCTCCACAGGTCAGAAGGATGGGTTTTTGGGCCGCGTGAAATGTATGAACGCACTGGCGATGTTAATGATGTTGTTTTCCCTTGTGGATGGGTCTTAGATGGCGATGAAATCCGTATTTATTACGGAAGCGCGGATACTTCTGTGTCATTAGCTACTGCAAAAATGAGTGATGTCCTGGAGTATATACATGGATGCCCAGAAACTCAATGCCCCGAAGAGTACTGTAGATGGTTTGAAGAAAACAGTGGGCTTTCAAGTGATGCAAAAAAGGGTGACATTAAAATAAAAATCAAAAATGAAACTCCAGTACGTGGTTAATGTTTTCATTATTGGTTTGCAGTATTAAGTATGATTGCATTTTCACGGACCGAATTAGATCATCTAGTTCACTGAAGTATGGAACAAAAGGTTGGTAAATAGTATTAAAGCATCGGGAAATAACATCAACAGAATAATAGATGAAGACCCAAAAATAGATAAAAACTAAATTAGATGTGAGTAGCTCGTCAGGAAGCTCTCGAAGGAGAAGATCGACAAGAACCGGAAGACGGTCGAGGAGCGTAAGACCTCCGGCGTCAACAAGGCGCTGCGGGATCCCTACGCCTAAGACTCTCTTTAGTCATCGAAATTATTCGCGTTATCTACGCTGAATACGGGGATGGGTTTTCATCCCCGGGTTATTATTTTCGTTTCTGCAACTTATCCATAGGGCTATCGCAACTGAGGGGTGCCGAAGCAATGGAGAGGAGCCCCTGAGAGCGTCCACCAATAGAGTTTAAAAATTGAACCAGGAAGTCCCTCAGAATCGTATTTTGATATCACCAACTTTAACACCTGTGGGATTAGCACCTACACCTGCACTTACAGCCTCCCTGGTGCTATTTTTGCTCCAACATAGCCTTTCATGAAAATGTCTCAGAATTGGCTAGATTACTGATATTCTTTGTTACTTAATCAATAAAGTTTAATAAAAAATATTTTTCTGCCGGAGCAGAGACCGGAAACACTGGGATATATTACAGGGACAGGAAAAATGGAAAAATACTGCTCTGTGATGAATTACTAAATTTCCAAATCTGTGACTAATAACTCTCCAATTTTGATAAAAGTTTCACTATTTAAAAGCTTTAATTTGTTTTTAAGAATTATCTAAATATCAGTTACGGAATTTACTATATTTTTATGAATCAAAAACGAGTATATAATATGTCAATAGCATGTTTTATAAACTCAAAAATATTTTATTTGGGTTATGAATTATTAAGCAATATAAAAGAAGGGAGGCCAAAAATAATAATACAAATCAAGCGATGGTACAATTGATTCATTTTTAAGTTAAAAAATTACTTCCTTACATCAATAAGCTTTTACTATATATAAGAAGAAATAAAGAGTAGTACAACAGTTACAATGATTCGTAAATAATTATTGATAGTTAGGCATTTTGTTGCCTAAGAGAGGGAGACTAAGGGGATAATGACAGCTAAAATGGATCAATTTCCGGCAATAAACTCGAATCCTGTGCTCAGTGTTGCGAAGGATGGAGTTATTCTTTACTCAAATGAGGCGGGAAAACCCCTATTGTACGATTGGGGAGTGAGAATCGGAGAAAAACTGCCTCTAAATCTCGAAATTTTTGTTCAGAGGGCAATTTCCCGGAAAAGTATTGAAAAAATAGAAGTTAATATGGGCAAAAAAGTATATTTTATTGTTTTTCACCTCTTGCCTGAACAAGAATGCGTAAACATTTACGGATTTGACATAAGTGACCGTAAAAAGCCTGAGGGAAAACTTCGGGAAATTGATACTCAAGAAACGGCGAGCCTGGAACTTGCTAATATTATTGATGTTAAAGCGGTCCAGTCCCTTATGAGTGATTTTTATACGCTTGCTCATATCCCCATGGCCTTAGTTGATCTCAAAGGCAATGTTCTGGTAGCCGTCGGCTGGCAGGATATATGCACGCGATTCCACAGGATTCATCCCGAAACCTGCAAGCACTGCGTAGAAAGCGATACCGAGCTATCTTCGGGCGTTAATCCTGGAGGATATAAGCTGTACAAGTGCAAGAACAATATGTGGGACGTGGTAACTCCAATTATTGTAGAAGGGCAGCATGTCGGCAATATCTTCTCAGGACAGTTCTTTTTTGAGGACGAGACTCTGGACTATGAGCTTTTCCGATCTCAAGCCAGACAATATGGTTTCAATGAGGAAGAATATATAAAGGCGCTTGAAAAAGTTCCTCGACTTAGCAGGAAAGCTGTAGATACGAGCATGGCCTTCTTCATGACCTTTGCTAATATGATCTCACAACTAAGCTACAGCAATATTAAGCTATCTCAATCACTGGCTGAACATGATGCGGTTGTAGATGCACTGCAAGAGAGCGAGAAAAGTGAGCGAGCTCGCTCTAATGAACTGGCAGTAGTATTGGATGCCGTTCCTGTCTCCGTTTATATAGCACATGACCCTCAGGCGCTGCAGATAACTGGTAACAGGCTCTCCTACGAATGGCTACGAATTCCTGTAGGTACAAACTTTTCCAAGTCCGCTCCTGAGGGAGAGAAGCCAGAGATGTTTAAGTTATTCAAGGACGGAATCGAGCTCCAACCTGCAGATATGCCGTCGCAGTTGTCGGCTACAGGCATAGAGATAAACGACTGCGAGCTGGATATTGTATCTGCTGATGGCGAAATACGAAGTGTATTGGGCAATGCAAGACCCTTGCGTGACGAGCAGGGAAACCTACGCGGATCCGTTTCTGCATTCATAGACATCACAGAGCGAAAAAAAGCAGAAGAAGCTCTCAGATTATCAAATCTTTATAATCGGAGCCTGATTGAAGCAAGTCTGGATCCTCTGGTAACTATTGGGCGTGATGGTAAGATTACCGATACAAATTATGCTACAGAACAGGTTACAGGATATTCAAGAAATGAGTTGATCGGAACTGATTTTTCAGATTATTTTACCGACCCTGAGAAAGCCCGTACAGGCTATCAGCAGGCCTTCATGCGTGGTGAGGTTCGGGATTATTCTCTAGAGATTCGACATAAGGTTGGACACATAACTCCTGTTTTGTACAATGCTTCAGTTTATAGAGACGAGAATGGTAAGGTTATTGGTGTCTTTGCTGTTGCACGTGATATCACCGAGAGAAAGCGGGCCGAGGAAGCTCTTAAGAAAGCACATGATACTTTAGAAGAAAAAGTTAAAGAACGTACAGCCGAACTTCAAGAAGCTTATACTTCGTTAAAAGAAAGTGAAGAACGTCTTGCAGACTCTCAAAAAATAGCTCACATTGGAAATTGGGACTGGAACATTGCAACTAATGAGGAATACTGGTCTGATGAACTATATCATATTTTTGGGCTGGACTCACAATTTGAGCTAAACCACAACACATTTTTAGATTGTATACATCCAGATGACCTGGATTATGTAAATAATGCTATTAACGAAGCATTAAACGGAAAGCCATATTATATTGATTATAGAATAATCTTACCTGACGGAGAAGAACGTATAATCTATTCTGAAGGCGGAGTTCTTTTTGATGAGAACAATGCACCTACTCGAATGAGAGGAATAGTTCAGGATATTACTGAGCGCAGAAAAGCAGAAGAAACTCTTACTAATATAGAGACTGCCCGTAAAAAGGAAATCCATCACAGGATCAAGAATAACCTTCAGGTAATTTCATCTCTGCTGGATCTTCAGGCTGAACAGTTCAGAAAACGAGAAGATATCAGGGATTCGGAAGTTCTCGAAGCCTTTAGAGAAAGCCAGGATAGAGTGATATCTATGGCTCTTATCCATGAAGAGCTGTACAAAGGTGGAGAGTTTGAAACACTGAACTTTTCTCCGTACATTGAAGAACTCACTGATACCCTTTTCCAGACCTACAGGCTGGGAAATACCGATATCAGCTTAAACATGGATCTGGAAGATAACCTTTTATTTGATATGGATACTGCTGTCCCTCTGGGGATAATAATTAATGAACTTGTTTCGAACTCCCTCAAACATGCATTTACAGGCAGAGACAGAGGAGAAATTCAAATCAAACTTCACAGGGAAGAAACCACAGAACTTGAAAGAGAAGGCTACGAGAGTACCAGTACCAGCTTTACTCTGAACATTTCCGACAACGGTGTGGGCATTCCTGAAAATTTTGATATTGAAGAACTTGATAGTCTTGGCATGCAGCTGGTAACTTCCCTTGTAGATCAGCTGGATGGCGAACTTGAACTGAAAAGGAATAATGGGACGGAATTCACCATAAGGTTCACAGTAACAGAAAAAAGATAATCTCGCTCAAGTCGGTTTAAAATCACAAGAAAATGGATAAAAAATTTCGGTGCGAAGAGTGCGATTCGAAAGTACGAGCTCTATAAGAATAGGCTCTGAACCTGGCGCCTTTGACCTGGCTTGGCAATTCTCGCATATTAAAGGATCTATTTTAAGGAATACCGGAAGGCCAACTATAATACAATCACAGGCTCTAAGAGAAGCTCGAAATTCAATTTAGTTTATTGAGTTCATGTTTTTATGAAAGTTGAAAAATTTACGGTACTAAGCTTAAAAGTGGCAAGTATCCTTTCAAAATCAGGTCCTATATCCCTCAGGCGCTTTACCCACGTTTCCCCATCCCACTTTTTCCCGTGCAGTATATCCGTTGTATACCTCAACATCAATTTCACTGGAGTTTATTTCTTTATTTTCTACATTCTTACCAATTTCACGACCAATATCATAGGTCTTTTTTAGGAACCTATTACTGAACATATAAGAAGAAAGAACAGGAAGAAGAAAGAACAGGAAGAAGAAAGAAAAAGCCTTATTCAAAGCTTATAAATATAATTGGATATGTGTATTATTACATATCCACCACAGTTAATATATACATTTTAGGCAACTGGCTTGGCAAGTCTCCTAATAGAATTACTCTTTTCTAAAGGTTTGTGCCCTGCCCGGACCCACAGAAATATAGTTAATGGGTACTTTCATGAGTTCTTCCAGCCTTTCGACATAGTTTCTGGCGTTTTCCGGAAGTTCCTCAAAGGCTTTCACTTCGGTAAGGTCAGTTTCCCAGCCAGGAAGATCTTCGTACAAAGGCGCGCATTCGGCAAGCTCCTCTGTAAGTTCGGGAGGATATTCAAGGTTTTCTCCCCTGTATGTATAGCCGGTGCAGATCCGGATGGGGTCAAGGCCTGTGAGTACATCGAGTTTGGTCAGGGAAATCTCGGTATATCCGTTAAGAGCAATGGCTTTCTTCAGCAGAGGCAGGTCGAACCACCCGCATCTTCTGCTCCTGCCTGTGGTTGTCCCGAATTCTCCTCCGGCTCTCTGTAATCTTTCCCCCAGTTCTCCTGTAAGCTCTGTAGGAAGCGGGCCCTCGCCTACCCTTGTGATATAAGATTTTACTATGGCAATTACATTATTTACTCTTGTAGGGCCAACTCCGAGGTTGGCACAGGCAGAGCCTGCGATTGTAGAAGAAGAAGTTACGAATTTCTGGGTTCCGTGTATAACATCAAGATGAGTACCCTGGGCAGCTTCAGCCATCACATGTTTTTCTTCGTCAAGAGCCTTATTGATTTCCCTGGAAACGTCTGTTATATAAGTGGCAAACTGCCTGCCCAGCTCAAGATATCTCTCTATTAGCTCAGGGTCTCTTACGATTTTCGGATCTCCTCCCATCACTGCTATTTCCTTTTCTTTCTGGGGAGCAAGTTCCTCAAGTCTTGCAAGAAAGCGTTTACGGTCCACGAGCTCAGCCATTCGGAATTCGTCTCTTGCTACCTTATCGATGTAAGCATAGCCGATTCCGCGCTTTGTGGTTCCTATTTTCTTTTCCCTGGACGCTTCCCTTAGCCCGTCCATTTCTATATGGTAGGGCATAATTATGCTTGTCTTCGCATCTACGCCAAGCTTTCCGGCATCTACCTTTACGCCGTGCTTCTCGAACATTGTGATTTCTTCGGCCAGAACCTCAGGATTCAGGACAACCCCAGGCCCGATCAGAACTCTGGCATCAAGCAGAATACCTGAAGGGATCAGGTGCAGTTTGTAAACCTCGTCTCCTACCCTGACCGTATGGCCCGCGTTGTTCCCTCCCTGGAAACGGGCAACAATGTCGTAATCTTTTGCAAGAAGGTCAACAATTTTGCCTTTTCCCTCATCACCGAACTGCGCGCCTGTGATTATCGTAAACATAAAGCCCTGATTCGGGCTTAACCATTAATAACTTTTTGTTTCGCCCGAATTGCGCCTCGGGAGTACGCGCCCTTTTCGCTCCGCTTCGCTTCGCTCAAGAGGGCTGATTTACCCGAATTCCGCGTCGGGAGCACGGGGCCGTTTCGCTCACGTCGTTAGCTCAAGCGGGATAATTTCTATGTAAAGCACTAAGCTTCGTTTCCTGAGTTCCGCTTCGGGAAGGAAAATGGCAGTGAGGTTTAGAAGAAGGAGACTCTTAGAATCAGCAGGCTAAGGAGCATGAGTATTATTGCGAGGATTGCGGCGGTTTTGGCACTTTCTTTGTCGCTTCCGAAGATTATCGGGATCGGGCCGAGCATGATTACTCCTCCTGCTTTGATTTCGGATTTTGCCTCTGTTGCAGGGGGGTTTTCACGGAATGGGATCTCAGAATCCGGAGTGGTTTCAATACGGGTTTCTCTTTCGAATGCATCTGTTCTGTTTGAGTGAACCTGGGTTGATCTGGATTCCTGGTACAGGCTTAGAGCTATGCCGATCATAATTAGTAAAAATCCGATGAGTATTGTGAAAATTCCAATCGAAAAAAGCATACTTCCATCAATCAACGTTTCGTTTTCCACAGGAATAGATAGAGAATTGATACTATTAATCCAAGCCCCAGCATATTTGTTGTTATTTCAGGAGAGGAGCCAAACGCTATCGGGATTGGACCGATCATGATCAATCCGCCCATCTGGCTGCTTGCAGGATGCTGTAGAATGGTAAGGACTATACCTAATAATAATATAATGAAGCCAACAAATGTGACTGTTGCGCCTACTCTTAGAAAATCTTGCGATGCACGCATGTGGAATGATATAGTCCTTTTATTATTAAATCTATCTTTTAAATTTTTTAAGTATGTAGCTTGTTCTATTCGTTTTTCGATTTAATCTGATAATTTTTATATAAAGTACCTGACGCCTGGTTACAGAGGAATAAAAGTTGACGATTGCTTTTTATTGGTATTAAGAGGATACCTTTTTCCGGCAGGAAACTCCTCTCAAGCAGGGGAAAGGCTTATATTCTTTTATCCCTCCCGGTCAAGGTTAAAGCTAAGTAAGATGGATGAATTAAAAAGTGAATTAAAAAAATGGAATTAAGCTTAATTTAGCTGAATTAAGCTGAATTAAAGAGCTAAGTTAAAAGCCGGCATCTTTTTCCAGACATTATGCCTGGCTTCTAGCGGGAAATTTGCTGGCATCTGGGGAATGCAACAGCATGTATAATATAGAAAAAAGAAAATATGAGAACTGAGCGGAAGTCAAAAATCGACAAATCTCAAGTGAGTGTCCGAAAGCAATTTAATTGAAAAACTGAATAGATCCTTAGTCGGGATATTAAACAGGCTGCAGGTGTCGCAGGAACTTATATATATCCTTTTTATATTTATGTATGTATATTAATTCCGGACATCTTAAGATATACTTTGAAAAGGTAAGAGTACCTTTTAAATGTCATTTTAACCTTTGATATATGTGAGTCATACTATAACGGGGGATTTATGAAAAAGGATTCTTCCCTGTTTTCCCGTTTCTCAGGCTTTACTTCTTGCAAAAGCCGAGACAGAATGTAATAATCCTGATATCTACTAATAGGCGGACAACCTCTCCGGAAAATAACGCTTAAAACTTGACCGGTTAACTGGCTGTGGCTAATGATCTGGTTACGGATCTGATTGATAAATCCGAAAGCCAGTTTGCCTTCAAATCAATTTTCACAAACCAATAATTCCTGAGTAAACTGATCTTTAAACCATATATAAACTCAATTTCACACGATAAAAAAGGTGTTTTCAAATGTCAGAAGACAGTGCAATAAGATCTTCTCTGGAAGATATCAAAACAAGGGTAGAGTTCCAACTCGAGTGCGGGAAGATCAATGCTGAAGATGTGAAGTCTCTCTTAACCGAAATAGAAATCATGAGAGTCCAGAATGAGAATATGAAGGCCCGGCTCCTTGAAGCGAGTGTAGCAACAGGCAGGCATCTTCAGGAAATCAACAAATTGAAAGCTCACCTGGAACAGCTTACCGAGCCTCCTCTCTTTATTGCAACTATTCTTGAGGTAAACGGGGAAATTGCGCTTATAAGGCAGCACGGGAACAACCAGGAAGTGCTTACCCAGATTCCTGAAGAGTGCATCGGAAAGATTGAACCCGGCATGAGAGTTGCAGTAAATGGGGCATACTCAATTATCTCCATAGTCAGCAGGGCCGCCGATGTTCGGGCTCAGGTTATGGAACTCATTAACTCGCCTGGAGTGGACTACAGCATGATTGGCGGGCTGGACGAAGTACTCCAGGAAGTCCGGGAAAGCGTCGAATTGCCGCTTACCGAACCCGAACTTTTCGAGGACCTCGGAATCGAACCTCCTTCAGGTGTCCTGCTTCACGGGGCCCCTGGCACGGGCAAGACCCTTATCGCAAAGGCTATAGCTTCTCAGGCAAAAGCAACCTTCATCCGAATGTCAGGCTCTGACCTGGTCCAGAAATTCGTAGGTGAAGGCTCAAGGCTTGTCAAAGACATTTTCCAGCTTGCCCGGGACAAGTCCCCAAGCATTCTCTTCATAGATGAGATCGACGCGGTTGGCAGCATGAGGACCTATGACGGAACAAGCGGCTCGGCCGAAGTCAACAGGACAATGCTTCAGCTCCTTGCGGAGATGGACGGTTTTGATCCTAAAGGCAATGTAAAAGTCGTTGCAGCAACCAACCGGATTGACCTGCTTGACCCTGCTCTCCTCAGGCCTGGCAGGTTTGACCGGTCTATCGAAGTCCCGCTTCCTGATGATAGGGGCAGGGTCGAAATCCTTAAGATTCACACCCGCAAGATGAACCTTGCAGATGATGTGGACTTCGAGAAACTCGCAAAAGTCATGACAGGCATGAGCGGGGCAGAAATCAGCGTTATTGTCAAGGAAGCCGGAATTTTCGTGCTGCGCAGGCGCGGTAAACAGATTACCATGGCAGACTTCCTGAAAGCACATGAAAAGGTTGTAAACACCGAGGAACCCACAATTCCCCAGGCTATGTTTGTATAATCGGCCGTGGTAGCCCAAGCTTGAGAAGTCAAAATCGAATTACTCTTCAAATTTAAGGAAAACTTTTCTGTAAAGTTCTCCTCAAGCACGCCGGATAGGACAAAACCTACCGGCAGTTCCTTCTTTTTTGAAATGTCAAACGAAAGGTTTATATTTTATAAATTACTTGAAGATATGCTGCCTGTGAGGCAAAGCATAATAACAGGATAACAAGCTGCTCCGATAGTGTAGCTCGGCCAATCATTCAGGACTCTCACTCCTGCGACTGGGGTTCAAATCCCCATCGGAGCATTTTTCTTTTTTACAACCTTTTTTGTACAGAATTTTCTTTTTAGACAAATTCCTTTTTACTCAATTTATTAACTCTCTCAGATCAACTTTAATAATTTTTCCACGATTTTTTTCCACGACTACTTGATCTTCTTCGATACGATGGTTTTTCTTTGATACGCGTTTAATGGTTATAAGTCGGAACCAAAAGAAACGGGATTGGAATCATGAGTACAGAGAACCTGCCGGATATGCCGGATATCGAAAAAAAACTTCGCGGCTACCTTTACGGCACCGCCTGCGCCGATGCTCTCGGCCGCCCGGTAGAACACCTGACCCTTGAGAAAATTAAAGAGAAATACGGAGAGCAGGGGATTCTTGAACTCCCGCCCGATTCTCCCTGGACTGATGATACCCAGTTGATGCTTGTTATTGCAAGAGCCTTGCTGCGAGGAGCAGAACTTGAAATTCCAGAACTTATGGGTCATATAGCTCAAGAGTTCGTTCTCTGGTTGGATGAACCTGATCTGGGAGCTGGAGCGACTTCCAGAGGGGCAGCCCTGAGGCTAAGAGATAAAATTCACTGGGACAAATCGGGAATCATATCCAAAACATGTGGAAGCCTTATGCGGGTTGGGATTATTGGTTTCGTTTATCGGAATAACCCTGAAAAACTGGTTCAAGCTGCCCTGCTTTCAGGCAGAATTACTCACTCACATCCTGTTTCGGATGCTGCATCGGTTGCAGGAGCATACGCCGTGAAACTGGCTCTTGACGGTCTGGAACCAGAGGAGATGTATGAATCTTTGCTTGATATAACTGAAGGGATTTCTCAGGAATTCACGAATGCCTTGAAAGACTCTTACGAAACAGCTTATTCTGGTATAGACGACGAGGCCGCTCTAAAGAAACTCGGATATGGCTGGTATGCAGATGAGACTTTTGCCCTTGCGTATTTCTGTATCTTACGTTATCCAAATGACTACAGAAAAGCAGTACAGACAGCAGTGAACATTACCGGGGACTCGGATTCGGTTGGGAGTGTGGCAGGAGGCATTCTTGGAGCCAGGCTGGGAATTGAAGCCATACCTGTTTCCTGGGTTGAAGCACTTAGGGAGAAAGAAAAACTGGAGGCAATAGTCGGGCCTCTGCTTGAAAAGTATTTTCAGGTCTCAGGGAATAAATTGAGGTCTTGAAATTAGATTGAGATCTTGAAATTTCATTCAGGTTTTGAAATTAAATTGAGGTTTTAAAATGGACTTTTCCGAAAAAAAGGTTTATTCCGAGAAGATTGATTATTTAAAGAAGAATGTTTACTCTGAGAAAAGCAGTTATTCAGAAAAAGACCTTTTTTCCGGAAAAGGTGTCTACTGTTTGATATTCGAAAACCGGGCCTGCAAGTTTGAGGTTGGTAAAAAGGGTGAGTTCTCTTTTGACGCAGGGTTTCATATATACGTGGGATCGGCTCTGGGGTCAGGGGGCCTGAAAAGGGTAAAGAGGCACATCAACCTTTCCAGGAATCGCGACCGGAATCCAAGATGGCACGTAGATTATCTTCACCTGAATCCTGCTTTCAGACTGGTTTCAGCGGTTTATGCCTTTACCTCTGACCGACTTGAATGTACACTTGCCAGCAGGATCGGAGGGGATTCGGTGTCCGGCTTCGGGTGCACGGACTGTGCATGCAGTTCTCATCTTTTTTATAGAAATAAAAGCCCTCTTTTAGAGGTCATTGAAACTTTTGAAGCTCTGGGACTTTCTGCCCTTGTCCTTGAACTTTAAATCTCCATTAAACCTCAATTTTAAGCCTCAACTCTTCTTTTCAATTCTTCTCTATTACTGACAGGAAAGCTTAAGGTAAAACAGGATTTTATCTAAGTTATCAAAAATAGGGTTTTTTATCAGGGGATGTCCAATGGAACAGTTTTCTTTTATTGCCTGCATGCCTGACCGACCTGGGGCATTGCACAGGGCAGCCGAAATCATCACGCGGTATGAAGGAAATATTAACAGAATTCAGTACGACCGCAGGATAGACATGCATACCGTTTTTTTTGAAGTGACTGCTGTTCCGCAGGCTTATGAAAAGATCCGTGAAGAACTGAAAAAAATAGGTTATCTACAGACTTCCCTTCAGCCTGTAGCTTTCCTGAAATTCCATATTTATCTACCGAACTGTCCTGGCGCTTTATTTGACCTGCTCAATTATATCACCTCGTCGGAAGCGAACATTACTCTCCTTGATTTTGATGACCGGGGTCAGCATCCTGAAAGGCTTGTTGTAGGTCTTAATATTGAAAACCCGGGTATGATCGATGCCCTCCTGAACCAGCTCAAATCCGGGTACAGGCTCGAGATTCTTGAGTACGATACAACAGGGGAGAAACTTGATGATACGGTATTTTACCTTCGGCTGGCGCAGAAGCTCAGGTCGATTCTCGGGAGTGCCGAAGATGCTTTTTTGATGAGATTCCTGCATGACATTAATCATATTGCGCAGGAACTCTCAAACCTTCGGAAAGATCCTATTGAAGTTTTTGAGAATATCCTGAAAGTCGGGGATTGTCTTAACCGGACGTCAGGAGACAACTTTTATGCCGACATACAGAGAATCAGAATAAAGGACGATATTGAACTTTTCTGTTTTCAACCTCCCTGTGGGGGAAACATCTATCTCTTTGATACCCCTTCCGAAAGGGTCATGATTGACACCGGATATGGAATTTATTTCCAGGACATCGTGAATCTGCTCCAGCATTACGGGCTTGGGGATCTAAGCCGGCTCAAGAAAATTTACATTACTCATGCCGATGCCGACCACTGTGGGGCTGCCGGTTGTTTTCCTGCGCCCTCCTATCTTAATCGCGAGACTTTTCTGATCACGCGAGAAACCAGCAGAGCTTATGGGTCCAGCAACCAGGGTTGTATTCTGGAAGAGGTTTATACGAAGATAATTAACCTGTTTTCCAGGTTTACCCCACCTGCAAATATAGTTCTCTTTCCTGAAGTCTCACTCTCAGGCGAAACAATCGAAAAACGGGGTGCATTCCCGATTATTGCTCGATTCCGGATAGGTGATCTGGCGTTTGAAGCCCTTGCAGGTATGGGTGGGCATATGCATGGAGAAGTCTTCTACCTGTGCCCTGAGGAGGGGCTGCTTTTTCCTGAAGACGCAGTAATCAATTTCAAAAGCCTGAGTTCTGATAGAACGGAATATAATGTTCTGGCTGATTATCTTATGACATCGGTAAATGTTGACAGCAGGCTTGCACGAGAAGAACGAAAGGCCCTCCTTTCTCTCATTTCCGAGCTTGATAAAAAGCTTGCCGGAAGAAACAGGAAGTGCCTGATCTGCTGCGGGCATGGATCAATATCCGTAATGGAAGACGGAAAACTTGTCGAATACGTAGGGTCGGAGAGGTATATTGCAGGGCAAAAATGCATCCCTGTTTCCTAAGAAAATTTGTGAAAATTTAGATAAAAAGAGGATCGAGATAATCAAAAAATCGAGAGAACCTAAAATCAAGAGAATTTAAAAATCTAAGAACTCAAAACTTATAGTACGAGCTCATCCCAAAACCAATTTTACTTCCCCATCAACAAGAATTTCAAAAATATTTCCAGAATCGGAATCTCGATTGACTATCCTATCTTCGCGATTCAAAGGAATTATTTCGAGTTTTGAGATCAGCTCAATATTAATTTTGGGATAGGCTCCAAGTTTAAAACACATTTATCAAATAATAGATGCCGTCTAATTCCCATATTATCAAAAATCTATGTAGAAAAAGGCTTTTAGAATCTTTTAGTGATCCATAGGACTTAGTCCCATTTTATGTAATTTAGTTCTGTACTTAGTAAGTTACTACTCATTTAAGTCATTACTTAGTTAAATTATTTTTAATTAAGTTGCTACTTAGTTGAGTTACATCCCTCCTTTGTACGTCTTCTTCATACATCGGGGACTGAACCTATGGATCAACTATATAACTGTGATAAAAGGTATAAGTAGATAACGATGGGAAAAGGTAAATTGCTTCTTGCACAAGAGAAAAATCGACTATAAAACCAAAAAATTTCAGGTTAGTAATTTATAAAATACATAATTATGATTACACCAAAACGGATTAATCAACTTTTTAATGAGCTGACCCAAAAACTCAAAATTACTTCTCCTAATTTTAGAATTTGAATGATAAATGTAGCTTCTGACCCTGAAAATAGTTTTGAAATTTTACGGATCTGACGATAAAATTGGTTTTGGGATAGGCTCTACCATAAATTTCTGTTCAGGAGTCATTTTCATTTTTATGAGTTGCAATATCAGTTGTAACCATATCGATATCATCGATCGGGGGTAAATCCGATCTTTTTATAATCCAAATCTTATAAAATATTCAAGAATACTGGCATTGACCATTCTGGAAGAGTTGGTTTACTTTCCTCCTCTCCCTCCGAAACCCTGGCTGCTCCCTCCTGTTGAAGGGCCGCCTCCGCCTGACCCGCCAGTACCGGTTCCACCGAAACCCTGGCTTTTTCCTCCTCCACCCACACCAGCTTGCTGACTGGCTGTTTCCATCGCTCTCATAACAGAATCGGCTGATTCGTATTCCCTATCAGGAAGCATTTGCAGATCTTCAATTATGTCATTAGAGGCATTTTGTCTTCTGGCGTGCTCTATAATTTGCTCTTTTCTCATTGGAAATTGCATGTTTCTAAAGATTTCCTGCATTGTACTGGAACTTGCCCTCATACCTTTTCACCTTCCCCATGTTTTATGGATTTACCCCCAATTTAAGCAATTATATTAATCATATAAATAAGTACTTAATTATATAATTTGAAGTCAGGTTGCCTGTTACTGAAATCTCCCTTATAAGTGATATTACTTTGTCTGGGAAGTACTGAAAAAAATTTGGTAAGTGGATTTGAGAAAAGCATTCTGTAGTAGCATTTTGTAAAAGAAATGCGAGGGGTGCGATTCGAACGCACGAATTCCTACGAAAATGGGTCCTAAGCCCATCGCCTTTGACCTGGCTGGGCAACCCTCGCATAAATGTCTATTTTATTTAATGTGTTTAATCTAAAATAAAAAAAGTAATTTAGATTTTTTATTTGAGAAAGGTTAAATGCGCCGACCGGGATTCGAACCCGGGTTTTGGGCTTGGAAGGCCCAAGTCATAGCCACTAGACCATCAACGCAAACTGCAACACATCTAGAGGTATTTGTTATATATATTCTTTTCGCTGTTCGATTCGCTACCCGAAGTCCGAAACTTTTTAAAAAAAGGTTTGATCAAAAATGCAAACCTTTTCACAAAAGACTTTTCACAAAAGCCTTGATCGCAAACTTTTTGAAAAAGTTTGATCAAAAACCCCTGGAAGCGGCGTGATCACACGGCGCAACGGTTGTGATTGAGAAATACTTCTAATCCCCAAGCCCTATCCGGCGTGATCAACCGGCGCAACGCAACCCTTTTGCGAAAAGGTTTGATCGAAAAACCTCTGGCGACGGCGTGATAAACCGGCGCAACGTTTGCAGCTCAACGGTTGTGGCTCAACGTTTGCGGCCCAACGTTTGCGCTTGTGGCTCAAGAGGGTTATTTATGAACTTAATTTTCTGTTTTATTTACTTGCTCAGCGGAACTAATTTCTATAATAGTTTCATGAAGGCTAACCTGTAGAATCTCAGCTTCTTGATATTTTTAAGGACTCATGCAGTTGAAGAATCTGTTAAATTTGACTGGGCGTGCACTTTTTAATTACAACTACCTGATAGGCTGAGTACATGTATTTGTTCGAAACTGTTTGGTGAAGGATTAGAATCGGATATTATTATACAATTTGCCAGTGATGAGTACGGAAACGCCAATTTATATCATTTATATGTTATATATCTTAATTTTATATAGATAGTTTTATCTTATTGTTAACCTTTCTTTCGCGTAGATGATATTTTTTAAACACATATATTCCTGAGTATATTCAAAAGAATATACTCTCAATAATATTATTTTATTACTCTGTTAAAATCAGTTTTTTTGTTAAATTTCCTATTTTTAATCAATTTTTCAATAAAAATACTTACTTTCCTGTACCTGTCTTTCAAAAGTATTACTGCTTGATACTTGAGGGAATATAACTCTTTAAGTGTGAAAGCAATTTTATCCTCTAAGTGGGAAGACAAATGTCATTTGTTTATACTGCTCTGGGTGTGTAGTTCTTACTCTTGAGTACGAATTTTATTTTCTTTCTTTATATCTGACAAATATTCAGAGCTTAACAAAAAGTTAATGTAATGATCGCGTTATACGGAGTTTTAGAGAATATATACGAGAATACTGTCTGCGCTTTTCATACTGCTGGCGTGTTCCCTTATGTTCTTTAGAAACATTGCGACATTGCGTCGTAGGATAGCCTTTTTATAATCGCTGGAAATCTATGTGATCCCCCAGCCCCTTATCGGAAAGAAAGCAGAATTCTATGAATAAAAGTAAAATCCCGGAGTAAAGTAAAGTTCCAGAAAAAAGGTAAGATCTCATAAAATTAGAATCCGGAATATGAAAGTAGAATTCCGGAGAAAAGTAAATTCCGGGAACTATTGAATGTGGAAACCCTGGTGCTTCCAAGCTGACAGTTTGCAAACTCATGTACGAAAATAATGAGAACTTGAAGGTTTATCTAGAATATACAGGCAATTATATACAGGTAATTCTCCATCTAACCTTGCTGAAGGAAAAAAGGTAAGTATTAGCTGCACTATGTTTCTGAACCTGAGTTTGAGGTGAAGAAGATCGTTACCGGAAGCCCGTCCAAGTACACGGAGTAATATTGATGAATATTGAAGAGTGGGAAGAATACAGATATGTTGAATTCGGAATAAATACCTTCGTTGCTCAAATGAGGGAATCCAGCTTAAAAAAAATGGTAGAACATGTCTGTAATACCGGAGGGAAGCGAATCAGGCCAATTATCCTCCTTCTATCCAGTGAGATCTGTTCAGGTTCTTATCAACATAGCCTTAATGCAGCTCTTGCTGTTGAAATGATGCATTCGGCTTCCCTCATCCATGATGACCTGCTGGATCAGGGGCTTATTAGAAGAAACCTGCCTTCAGCCCCTGAAAAATTTGGTCCGTCGAAGGCGCTTCTTTGTGGTGACTATCTAATTGCAAAGTCAATTGAGTTTATTTCTCCGTATGGGGAAAGAGTGATCAGGGATTTCGGAAAAGCCGGGATGGATATGGCTGAAGGAGAAGTCCTTGACCTGAGACTCGATAAGGACAATTTCGGAGAAAGCAATTATTTCGAGTGCATTTACAAGAAAACGGCTTCTTTATTTGCGATCAGTGCTTCCATAGGGGCATATACAGGAGGGGCTGATGAAGCCCTAGCAGAGCGTTTTAATTTCTTTGGAGATTCCCTGGGAACTGCATACCAGATCGTCGACGATATTCTTGAGTTTCTGGAAGTGGTCGAAGGCAAGGAATCGAAATTCACATCTGAAACTCTGCCGCACGTGTACATGAAAAATATGCCAAAGGAAGAAGCAATACAAAAATCTATAGATGCCGTAAAGCTGCATGTTAATGCCGCAAAGGAGACTCTCCTGACATTCAAAACGTGTCCGGCAAGGGATAAGCTCTTCCAGATTACCGATTATATAACTGTTGATATGCTTGAGAATGTTTAACCGCTCAGCTCTTCCTGAAAAATGAATTACAACTCTGCCGAATTCCCTGTACGTAAAATGGGAAAATGATATTATTTAGTTTCTATCTAATCTAACAAGTCTTCCAATTTGCCACTAACTTTGTCAGGTGTATCCATGAGAGTATATGATAGTCCGGTGCTTAAGGTAAATGCCAGTACAGAAAACGAAAAAATGGTGCTTGATGCCGAAGGTCCTCTTTCGCAGCTTGCAAAGCCCTTCCTCAAGCGCATAAACAGCATTTTTGCGGAAGAAAAACCAATTTCGATGAATGAGAACGAGATTATTTTCTCTACATGGATCCCACCTATTCCGGGGCCTGTTTTTAGCCGGGTAATAAGTGCTGAAATTTCAGCCATCAGGAAAAAAAGAGTTCCCGATCAGTTTTCAATAGGAATTACTGCCCGCTGTCCCAACCGTTGTATCCATTGTGGAGCAGCCGATATTAAACCAGAAAAGGAACTGACCCTGGATGAGATTTCCGGGGCTGTGGACCAGAGCCTGGACCTTGGTTCTTATCTTATCTCTTTCGATGGCGGGGAAACCATGCTCCGAGACGATCTCGTTGACATGGTAGCCAGAGTCGACAAATCCAGGGCAATTGCCACCTGTTTTACCTCAGGTTTCCGGCTTTCCGAAGAAAAGGCAAGGGAGCTTAAAGCCGCAGGTCTATACGCCTCAAGAATTAGTCTGGACAGCCCCTTTGAAGCCGAGCACAACCGCATTCGGGGGCGAGAAGGAGCATACAGGGATGCAGTCGCTGGGATCAAAAATGCGAAAACTGCCGGAATCCTTACTGATATGTTTGTGGTCGTCTCCCCTCATAATATCGATGACCTCGAAGAATTTTATAACCTTGCGGCTGACCTTGAAATACATGAATTTTCTATCTATGAAATAATTGCAGTTGGGCGCTGGCTTGATCACGAGGATGAGGTAATAGGAGAAAAAGATGTCTTAAAGCTTGAGAAATTCCAGAAAACAATGAATTCCAAACCTGAAGGTCCCAGAATCACAGCGTTCCCATATTTTATGGGCCCTAGCCTGTTTGGGTGCTTTGCGGGCAAACGCTGGATACACGTTGCCTCGGACGGAGAGGTCATGCCGTGTGCCTACACTCCTCTCTCCTTTGGAAATATCTGTGAAGAACCCCTGGAAGCTATCTGGAAGCGTATGGGTAAGCACAGCGCCTACAAAAAAGATGCCGCTTATTGCATGATGCGCAACCCCGATTTCCGGAAGGAATACATTCACACCATTCCTCAGGGCACAAAGATTCCTTACAGGCTCAAATAACACTTTTTATGTTATTTTTTAACTTTGTTTTTTAATTGCCTGCCCGGAAAATAAACGTTTTCAGGGCTTTTTTCCTCAAACGCTTCTTTTTTTACGGAAAATGGACTGACTTCCCAATTTGAAAGTTGAATACTGCAGTTTGCATACCAGACTGATACGTTGTTGGAGATCGGACAGGAGTTTATTTTAGAAAGTCAGCTTTTGAAAGGTTTAATTTTCTTGAAATTGGGGTTTACTGTAAAAAGATTTTTACTGTTTTGCCCAGTTAAAGTAACTTCTGTTCTTTACTTGAAAATGCTTTTAAAAGCTTTTATTTGGGGAAAAAAAGGTTAAAACTTCTTTTATAAAATGATTCATTTATAATTTTTTAACTGATTTTAATACAGTTCTGAATATATTCCCTATATTTTAACTCCATTAATTAGGGTTACGCTTTACATTTTATTTTCAGACATTCAATTTGATTATTTTTCATTACTTAATTATATTTCACTGTCGAGATTTAATTATTTTTTACTGTTATATTTAATCTTTTTCATTTAAACCGTATATTTTGCTATTTATATTTCTAAATTTCTTAAAAATTTCTTATACATTGAATATATAACGATTTTTCATTATAATCTCTCTCCTCTTCTTTGATAAAACCGAAGCTGTTATATAGTTCTTTCACGAAGGATTTGTTAACTACCTCCATTGGAGTAGGGATTTTTAATTATTAATTTATATATTAAATTTTGAGAGACGGAGATTCACATGGCTAAAAATGAAATCTTATCTGAAATAAAAAAAGCAGAGGAAAGCGCTAAATCAATGGTGAACGAGGCCATTGACGCTAAAAACAAGCGCATTTCCGATGCTCGGGCTGAAGCCAGGGAAATCCTGAAACAGGCCGAAATCGATGCACATAAAGCTTCACAAGACTCTTTTAAAGAGGGTGAAAAAAAGATCCTGGAGGAAAGAGATAAGATCGTCAACGATGGTGAAAAAAACGCATTAGCCATGTCCCAAAAAGCTCAAGCTAACATCGACAAATCCGTCAATTACCTAGTACAGGAGTTTGAGAGGGCGGTCCTTAATGAGTAGACCTAAAGAGATGACAAGGGCCGTTATTGTCGGGCACAAAAGCATTCTAAAAGAAACCATCGATGCATTGCATGATACAAATCTTTTTCACGTCGAAGATTTTGTCGAAGACGAGTCTGGTTTTAAGATCAGCAAGCCATTTAAAAACGCAGAAGAAGTCTCTAAAAAGCTTGTGAAGATCCGCTCTATCGCCAATTATTTGGGGATTGAAAGCAAAAAACCGGTAGTTCAGAAAACTGACTCGGTTCTGCGCGAACTTGACTCGAAGTTAAATGAACTGGACAGGACAATTTCAACTAAAACGGAATCAATTTCTCAGCTTGAAAATGAATTAAAAGACCTGGACTCCCAGAAAAGGGAAATCCTGCCTTATCTGTCCATCAACCTTGACTTCGAATATTACCGTGGCTACGAGAACCTCAAAGTTTTCGCGGGCACTGTAAAAGGCAGCCTGGAAGCAAGTCAGATTTCGAGTATCACCCAAGCTTACGAACTGTACTATGACCCTCAATCAAAAGCAGTTGTACTGTTTGTAGCTAAAAGTGATGCCGACAAAGTCTACGAATTACTTCAGGGTCTTGGATTCAAAGAACTTAGGGTTCCTGAAAGAGGTGGTGTCCCAAGCGAGCTGTTAAGATTCATTGAACAGAAAGAAGCCGAAGTCACCAGAAGGATCGAATCCTTGAAAGGTGAGATCGAGTCCTTGAAAGCCAGGTACGCCGATTTCATCCTTGCTAGCGACGAGGTCCTGAGTATCGAGAGTCAGAAAGCAGAACTGCCTCTTAGGATAGCTACATCTGCAAACGCGTTCATAATCGATGGCTGGACCCCCACCGAAGATTATGACAGGATTGTCAGTGTAGTTAACAGTGCCACTAACGGCAAGGCATATGTTACCAGCCTCGAAATTCATCATGAGGAAGAAGAGCATGCCCCTGTCGAATACAATAACTCAAAAGCTGTGGCACCGATGCAGCAGATTATGGATCTGTATTCCAGGCCCAAATATACTGAAATTGATCCATCCTCAGCGATTTTCATTACTTTCCCGCTGATCTATGGAATGATTCTCGGAGACATCGGATATGCACTGATACTGGGAGTGCTTGCACTGGCTATCAGAACACTGGTAAAGTCAGATGCAGTGAAGCCTCTCATGGATATTCTAATCTATTGTCAGATATGGTCAATTATTTTTGGAGTTATTTATGGTGAGTTCCTTGGATTCTCGCTTGCGAGTTTACATACTGTTCACGGAGTAGTGCCAGGCCTGATACCAGGCTGGGAAACTATCACTCTCTTTGAAAGTATCGGAGGCGAGGAATTTACGTTCCCGATTCACAGGTCTCACATGGTAATGACTATGATTGGACTAAGCGTCTTTGTCGGACTGCTTCACTTAAATCTTGGGTTCCTGTTCGGGTTTTCAAACATCGCCAGGCACCACGGAATGAAACACGCGGTTCTTGAAAAAGGCAGTTGGATTATTATAGAGCTTGGTGCAATCCTTGCAGCTGTCGGTTATTTTGGCGGTTCGGCATTGATGTATGTCGGTGCTGGTGTTCTTGTTCTTGGAGTTGTGATGCTCACCATGGGTGAGGGAATCAAAGGTCCGATCGAATTGCCATCTCTTATGGGTAATGCGCTTTCGTATGCCCGTATTATCGCAGTCGGTCTATCTTCGATTTATATCGCAGGTACGGTCAATGACATAGCCTTCAAAATGATCTGGGCTGATCATTCTCAGATTGGCTTCGCAGCAGTAGCTGCAATAATCGTATTTATACTCGGACATGGTCTTAACACTGTTCTGAGTATTATCGCTCCCGGACTGCATGCACTCAGGTTGCAGTATGTAGAATTCTTTGGAAAATTCTATGAAGGCGGGGGCAGAAAATTCAACCCATTCGGATATATAAGAAAATACACGGAGGAATAAAAACATGGTAGACGGAGCAACAGCAGGTAGTCTTTTTCTGGACGCAGAAGGAATGAAAGCACTCGGTGCATCAATTGCAATCGCAGTAACTGGACTTGCATCTGCAATAGCTGAAAAAGATATCGGTACAGCAGCAATCGGCGCAATGGCAGAAAACGAAGGATTATTCGGTAAGGGTCTGATCCTTACTGTCATTCCAGAAACCATTGTTATCTTCGGTCTCGTCGTTGCATTGCTTATCAATTCTGCTTAAATTTAAGAGCTTCCCGCTCTTAAATTTCTTAGAGCATTGCTTTAAGCTAACCTGGGTGTTTTTTCCTTACCAGACAGGCTTGGAGCGGTTATAATGCTCTAAGTTTCCCTTAGGTATCGTTGCACTCTAAGCAGCTTAGAGTTTTTGCTCTAGGCTTTAGAGCACTTTTTTGCTCTAAATTTATTTGGAGGTGTAAGCATGGGACTAGAGATCGTTGTAAAAGACATCCAAGAGGGTGCAAGAGCTGAGGTTTCCCGTATTAAAGCCGAAGGCGATGCAAAGGCCTCCGAGATCATAAATGAAGCTAAAGAAGTACAGAAGAAGATGCTCGGAGACAGCCTTGCCAAGGCAGAAGAGGACCTCCAAAATCTGCACCAGCAGATCATATCAAGTGCAAACCTGGAAGTAAAAAGAGTTACGCTTAACAAGCGTAAGGAACTTCTAGATACAGTTTATATCCAGACAGTTGAAAAAATCAAGTCAATGCCGGTATCCAAAAAAGAAGAGCTGTTGAAACATATTCTCAACAAGCACGAAGCTAGCGGTGCTAGAGTTTATTCTTCTAAGGATTCAGAAGAGACTGTCAAGAAGCTAAGTTCTCTATCTTACGCTGGTAATATTCATTCGATTGGTGGCCTTGTTCTGGAAAACGAGGATAGGACAGTCAGGTTAGATTTCACATACGATTCAATCCTGAAAAACGTGTATGAACGTTCATTGAAGCAGATATCTGACATTTTATACGGGTGATTTTCAATGCGGCTTTTGGAGAATCTCTGGGGGAAAAAACCCTCACGAAAATCCGATAAAAAGAAAAAAGGCAGTTCTAACTATGCTTATGCCGTAACCCGTGTCCGCGCGATGAAAAGTAAGCTGCTTCCTAAAGAATCGTATCCCCGGCTTCTTAACATGGGAATTGACGAAATTACCCGCTTTATCCAAGAGTCTGAATATAAAAACGACGTTGACGAACTGGCAATGAAATACAGTGGTGGCGATCTGGCAGAACACGCATTGAACAGGAATCTTGCGCTCACCTATGATAAGTTGGTAAGAATTACCTCAGGAGAACTGAATTACCTGGTTGTCGCATATCTGAAAAGGTATGACATCTGGAACATAAAGACACTTCTCCGTGGTAAACTCTACAACGCATCTGTTGAAGATATCCTGGAGTCTCTGATTGCTGCCGGGGAGTTTACTTATACTTCTATGTCAGAACTTGCAGCCAAGGCCACATACCAGGAAATCGTTGAGGGCCTGAAATATTCCGAGTACTACCCCTTGCTGCAGAAGTTTGACGGAACTAACTTGGCATACATAGAAAACGAACTTGACAAAGTATATTATACAAGCTTGTTTGAAGCAATCGGAAAACCAAGATCTAAGGACCGCAAGCTCTTTGCTAAAGTTGTCAGATTGGAAGTAGACGTTAAGAATTTAACTAACCTTTTCAGGCTGAAAAGAGCAGGAGTTGTGCAGCTTGATGATATCATGCCTCTCATGATTGAAGGTGGTCTCGAGTTAAAGCTCGAGAAACTGGCGCCTCTACCATATGACGAATTTGTCAACGAGCTTCAAAAAACTCAGTACTGGGATGCAATTTCAGGCGTTACCGATCCGAATATGGCTTCTCTAACTCCTCTTGAAAGCAAGCTTACAAGATATTATCTTGAATCCTCATCCATTCTTTCGCATGTATCTCCGATCTCAGTTTTACCTATTCTGGACTATATTATCCATAAAAATAATGAGGTCACCAACCTCCGGATTGTCTTCAGGGGTAAAGAGGGTGGTCTCAGTGATGAATTAATCAAAGACCAGTTGGTGGTTATCTGATGGAATTGGCAGTGATCGGAAAGAGTGATTTTGTTACGGGATTCAGGCTGGCTGGTATCAGGAATATTTATGAAACCGCTGATGTCACATCCACTGAGTCCGCGGTGAAATCTGTGCTTGATAATAAGAGTATCGGGATTCTTGTAATGCATAATGATGACATTGGTAATCTGCCGGAAATTCTAAGGAAAAACTTGAATGAGTCTGTCCAGCCCACAGTAGTAGCCTTGGGCGGCAGCGGAGCAGGCTCGAGTTTAAGAGATAAAATAAAACAAGCGGTAGGTGTTGATCTGTGGAAATAAAAGGTGAAATTTATCGTGTGTCTGGGCCTGTCGTCACCGCCATCGGCTTGAAGGCAAAAATGTATGACCTGGTCAAAGTCGGTAATGAAGGTTTAATGGGTGAAGTCATCCAGATTTTAGGGCCCAAAACCATCATCCAGGTATACGAAGAGACCGCAGGCGTCAAGCCAGGGGAACCCTGTTATTCTACAGGGATGTCTCTGTCTGTGGAACTTGGTCCGGGTCTTCTTTCAAGTATTTATGACGGGGTTCAAAGGCCTCTGCACGTTCTGCTTGCAACTACGGGCGGTTTCATTGGCAGAGGTGTTACTGCAGATGGGCTTGACCACAAGAAACTCTGGGAATTCAAACCCATTGTCAAGAAGGGCGATTCCGTAAAAGGCGGAGAAGTAATTGGTGTTGTACAGGAAACCGTAAATATTGAACATAAGATCATGGTACCTCCTGACATCTCCGGTACAGTTGCCGAGATAAAGAGCGGGAACTTTACGGTAGTAGACACAGTCTGTACCCTCACTGATGGGACCGAATTGCAGCTGATGCAAAGGTGGCCTGTCAGGAGACCCAGACCTGTGAGGGAAAAACTTACTCCCGAAAAACCTCTGGTTACAGGACAGAGAATCCTTGACGGGCTTTTCCCTGTGGCAAAAGGCGGAACTGCTGCAATTCCCGGACCTTTCGGATCGGGAAAGACCGTTACTCAACAGCAGCTTGCAAAGTGGAGTGACACTGAAATTGTGGTCTACATCGGTTGTGGTGAGCGCGGAAACGAAATGGCAGACGTTCTGAGCGAATTCCCGGAACTCGAAGACCCTCAGACCGGAAGGCCGCTCATGGAGCGTACTGTTCTTATCGCTAATACTTCAAACATGCCTGTGGCCGCAAGAGAAGCATCTGTGTACACCGGAATCACCATTGCAGAATACTTCCGTGACATGGGGTTAGACGTGTCCCTGATGGCAGACTCCACCTCCAGGTGGGCAGAAGCCATGAGAGAAATCTCCTCCCGTCTGGAAGAAATGCCTGGTGAAGAAGGTTATCCGGCATACCTGTCTGCAAGGCTTGCCGAATTCTACGAGCGTGCCGGTGTTGCTGAATCCCTTAGCGGTAAAAAAGGTTCCATCACTGTTATTGGAGCAGTATCTCCTCCTGGCGGTGACTTCTCAGAGCCTGTTACGCAGAATACCCTGCGTATTGTAAAAGTGTTCTGGGCTCTCGATGCCAAGCTGTCTCAGAGGCGTCACTTCCCTGCTATCAACTGGCTGAACAGTTACAGTCTGTACAAGGAAAGCCTTAATGACTGGTTTACTGATAACGTGGCTACTGACTACGTGGCTATGAGGGAAAGAGCAATGGTAATGCTCCAGACAGAATCCGAACTGCAGGAAATCGTGCAGCTTGTAGGTTCCGACGCTCTGCCAGACGATCAGCAGCTCCTGCTTGAAATTACCCGTATGATCAGGGAAATCTTCCTGCAGCAGAATGCATTCCACCCGATCGATACCTACAGCCCGTTCGCTGAACAGTACAAGATCATGAAGGCAATCATGAGGTACGGAGATGCGGCACAGGAAGCTTTGAAATCAGGTATTCCCATCTCGGAACTTATCAAGATGGACTCTAAGAATGAGCTTCCCAAGGTCAAGTTTGAGGAGAACTTTGATGCTTCTATGGACGCTGTCCTGGCAAAGATGGATAAAGAGTTTGCATCCCTGAGAGGTAGGTAAGCATGGTAAAAGAATATAAGACAATCACTCAGATTGCAGGACCACTTGTCTTTGTTGAAAAAACAGAGCCTGTAGGCTATAAAGAAATCGTTACTGTCAACCTGCCTGACGGAACCACCCGCAGAGGCGAGGTGCTGGACTCTTCAGCGGACATAGTGGTTATCCAGATTTTTGAAGGTACTGGTGGTCTGGACAAGAATTGCGGTGTAGTCTTCACAGGGGAAACCCTGAAGCTCCCTGCATCCATCGATCTCCTCGGAAGAATCCTTTCAGGTTCGGGAGACCCCCTTGACGGCGGGCCCAGGATTGTGCCTGACCAGCTTCTGGACATCAACGGTGCTGCAATGAACCCATATGCCAGGTTGCCCCCAAAAGATTTCATCCAGACTGGCATATCCACAATCGACGGAACAAACACACTTGTCCGTGGGCAAAAACTGCCTATTTTCTCAGCTTCAGGTCTCCCGCACAACGAAATTGCCCTGCAGATCGCAAGGCAGGCGGCTGTGCCAGGATCCGAAGCACCGTTCGCAGTAGTTTTCGCAGCAATGGGTATCACCAATGAAGAAGCCCAGTATTTCATGAGCGACTTTGAAAAGACAGGCGCTTTGGAAAGGGCAGTTGTGTTCCTCAACCTTGCAGATGACCCTGCTGTAGAACGTATCGTCACTCCGCGTATGGCGCTGACCGCAGCTGAATATCTGGCATACGAACACGGCATGCACGTACTTGTCATTCTGACTGACATTACCAACTATGCAGAAGCTCTCCGTCAGATGGGTGCCGCCCGTAACGAAATTCCTGGCCGTCGTGGGTATCCGGGTTACATGTACACTGACCTTGCAACTCTCTACGAGCGCGCAGGTATTGTAAAGGGCGCAAAGGGGTCAGTTACCCAGATTCCGATTCTTTCTATGCCTGGTGACGATATTACACACCCGATTCCTGACCTGTCCGGATATATTACCGAAGGACAGATTGTGGTTTCAAGAGAATTGCACAGGAAAGGTATCTACCCGCCAATCAATGTATTGCCGTCCCTGTCAAGGCTGATGAACTCCGGTATCGGAGCAGGCAAGACCAGGGAAGACCACAAGGCAGTTTCTGACCAGATGTATGCAGGTTATGCAGAAGGGCGTGACCTGAGAGGTCTCGTGGCTATCGTCGGTAAAGAAGCTCTGTCTGACAGAGACGTCAAGTTCCTTGAGTTTGCTGACCTCTTCGAACAGAAGTTCGTTACACAGGGCAGAAACGAGAACAGGACAATTGCGGATACTCTGGATATCGGATGGGGTATTCTTGCGCATCTGCCTGAAAACCAGCTGGGTAGGATTGACAACAAGTACATCCAGAAATACCACCCTGCACACAGAAAGGGTCAGTGATTGTCATGGCTCAAGACGTAAAACCAACTCGGTCGGAGCTGATCGAACTCAAGAAAAAAGTCAAGCTCTCTGAAAGCGGGCACAAGCTCCTTAAGATGAAGAGAGATGGTCTTATTCTTGAGTTCTTTAAGATCCTTAACGAGGCAAGGAACGTCAGGACCGAGCTGGATGCTGCATATGTAAACGCTACAGGAAAAATCAATCTCGCCTCTGCTGTAAACGGAATGGTTGCGGTCAAGTCAACCGCTTTTACAGCAAAGGAATCTCCTGAAATCCAGCTTTCAGGGCATAATATCATGGGTGTTGTGGTGCCAAAAATCAGTTCTACAGGCGTCCGCAAACCTCTAATAGACAGGGGTTACGGTATTATCGGGACAAACTCATATATTGATGAGTCTGCAGATGCCTATGAAGATCTGGTAGAAAAGATCATAACCGCCGCTGAGCTTGAAACAACAATGAAAAGGCTTCTTAATGAAATCGAGAAGACCAAGAGGCGTGTGAACGCTCTCGAATTCAAAGTTATTCCCGAGCTCATTGCAACCATGAAGTACATTCGTTTTACCCTTGAGGAGATGGAAAGGGAAGGTACTTCCCGGCTGAAGAGAGTCAAGGAGAGAATGAAAAATCAAGCTTGATTTGAAATGGCAGCGTGTGACGATAGACCGAATCTGGTTGAAAGAGCAGTATTTAAATTAGCTGAACCCAAAAACCAGGCCCGCCTGTTACAGGTGGCCTGGAAGATTTCCCTTTTAATGATGATCATGGGGTTCATGATAATTATAAAAACAATTTATCCAGACTTTATGTGACCTGAACCTCAGGATGATCCTTATCCTGAATCCTGTCACAGATTTCTGATTTTATTTGAAATTATATCAGTTTAAGTGTGTAATTTTTATGCTCATTTTAATCTATTAATATTGTTGAATACTTTTAACTACTTAGAAAGCTATTTTAACGACGAACAGCAATCTTTATTTTATATGCAAAACGAAGCAAGGCTTCTCCATATTACCGGTACTGTGCAGGGTGTAGGTTTTCGCCCTTTTATATACCAGCTCGCAAAAGCCAATGGGCTTTTCGGATACGTGAAAAATCTGGGAAACTATGTGGAAATCCTTATAGAGGGGAATCGGGAAAGCCTTGATAATTTTCTTAAAGAACTTCCTGAAAAAAAGCCTCCTCTCGCTAAAGTTACGGAAATCAAAACAAAAAATGTCCCTTTCTCCGGGTATTCTAAATTTGTTATCGTGCCCAGCGAATCCGGAGTTTTTGAAAATTCCATAATTCCTCCTGATACGGCTATTTGCGAACAGTGCAGGTCAGAGATTTTTAATCCTGCTTCCAGGTATTACCATTATCCTTTTACAGTCTGCACAAACTGCGGACCTCGATATACGACAGTCCGGAACCTTCCCTATGACCGGGAAAATACGACTATGGCAGACTTTCCTCTTTGCCCGGAGTGTGACAAAGAGTATACTGACCCTCTTAACCGAAGGTATCATGCGCAGCCTGTTTGTTGCCCAAAGTGCGGGCCAGAGCTCTGGCTTTTGGACCCTGAAGGAAATGTATTGGTAAAAGGCTATGAAGCAATTGCACATGCCTCTAACCTCCTTCAGCAGGGCTCAATTCTAGCTATTAAGGGGTTTGGAGGCTTCCATATTGCCTGTAATGCTCGAAATGAGAAACCCGTAATGGAGCTCAGAAGGCGGTTAAGGCGTCCGGGACAACCTTTTGCAGTTATGGCAAAAAATGCCGGGGTTGTGGAGGCCTTTGCAGAGCTTGAGGGCCCAGGCAGGGAATATCTGACATCCCATCGCCGCCCCATTACCGTGCTTCCCAGAGCAAAGGAATTCAATCTGGCAGAATCGGTCTCCCCTGGACTGCACAATATAGGGGTCATGCTTCCTTATACAGGCACACAGAATCTGCTTTTTGACCACGTACCTGACGCTGTATACATTATGACCTCGGCCAACCTCCCGGGAAGGCCTATGGTTGTAGAAAACAAAGAGGCGCTTGAAAAACTTGAAGGAATTGCCGATTTTTACCTGCTGCACAACCGGGTTATTGCAAACCGAAACGATGATACGGTTATCAGGATTGTGAATGGACGGGCGGCCTTTATCCGGCGTTCCCGGGGCTTTGTGCCTGAACCTGTAGAGCTACCTTTCGAAGTCCAGGCTTCTATAGGGGTAGGGGCTGAGATGAATTCCACGGTTACTGTAGCAAAAGGAAAACTAGCCTATATCTCTCAGTATATCGGCAATACAAATCATGTAGAAACCTTCAGGTACCATTCCGAGGTTGTCAGGCACCTTATCCGGCTTACCGGAATCGAACCCCTTTACTGGGGCTGCGACCTTCATCCTGCGTTTAACACAACCCATTTTGCTCTAAAGATGGGAGGGGAGAATACGCTTCAGGTTCAGCATCATCACGCCCACATGCTGGCACTTATGGCTGACAACTCCCTGCCCATGGATTCCCGAATTCTGGGAATCGCCCTTGACGGTGTCGGATACGGCAGTGACGGCACAGTCTGGGGAGGGGAACTCTTTGAATCTTCTTACTTCGGACACGAGCGCATTGGGCATTTACTTCCTCAACCAATGCCAGGGGGAGATCTTGCATCGAGGATACCTTCGAGGATGGTTCTGGGCATCCTTTTCGAGAGGCTCGGGAGAGCAGAACTGGAAAAACTTCCTCTTATCTTCCCGCAGGGAACGATGGAATTTTCAACTGTGATGAAGCAGCTCGAAACCGGGGTAAACGTTGTCCGAAGCAGCAGTACAGGCAGAGTACTTGATGCAGCTGCCGCAATGCTTGGTATCTGCGGAATAAGAACCTATGAAGGGGAACCGGCAATGAAACTCGAATCTGCCGCAAGGAAAAGTACCCATGTTGTCGATCTTCCTGTGGTCATTAAGAGAGACAGGGACTCAGGAATTCCTGTGCTTGACACTACCGAGCTTCTTCTGGGGGTATATGAACTTTCCGGAAAGTATTCCTCTTCTGATCTTGCTTTTGCGGTTGAGGAAAGCCTTGCCAGGGGAATTTCGGAACTTGCCGCGTCTCTTGCCGCAAAACTGGGACTTGAAAAGATAGGCCTTAGTGGAGGGGTTGCCTATAATGATCACATTACTTCGTGCATTGCAGGAACTGTTACGGAAGCAGGTTTTGAATTCCTGGCCCATCGCCAGATTCCCTGTGGAGACGGATGTATTTCCTTCGGGCAGGCTCTTGCGGCAGGGCTGGGCATAAAGCCCGAGAAATAATTCTGAATGGCTTCCCGATTGGCTGGCCTGCGATTTCTGCGTAAGAAAGTTTATATTTGCCCCGAGGGGCTCATATCTGGAACTCTATACGCATTACTGTTCCTACTTTTTCGTTTTTTACCAGGCTTTGAGCCTCAATATTATCATTGTACTGAAATTTGATCAGAAAGACTGAAATACAAAATTAAATAAATGATCCATGCTTAGATAGGAGAGGGAGCATAAATGGGGCTAGGTAGTGTACGCATCAGAGTCGTAACAAACAGGGACGAGATTTCCGGCCTGGAAGCAGAGGAGAAGGCTGTACACCTTGCTTTTAGACCTTCGGACCGGGATCTTTTTAGTCTGGTCAAGACATGTCCCGGGATAGAATTACTTCAGCTTCCCGCATCTTCCTATGAAGGACTCTCCAAATTTATCAAGATGTACCTTTCTTCTTCAGGTATTCATCTGGTAAAGGGGGATGTCAGCGGGCACTGGCATGATCTTAATAATTATTTTGTAATACCCGCTTACGTGCTTGAAAAAATAAAAGAATTGAAAGTTCAGGGAAGAACCGAGGAAGAAATTATCGGGGAGATAACAAATATAAGGAAAATTAGTCCTGACATGATTCTTCACTTGCTCCACAGCTCGTTCCTGGCAGCAGGTCCGGAGCGGCCACGAATGAACAAAGTTTAAATAGAGGAATTCTTGCTCTACTTCCGGCGGCTTACAGGCGTTTCCACCATTTTCGTGAGGCTTTCTGTTCTTCTATCTGTTTTAACCCTTCAGATGCGAGTTTTTGCTGCATTCGATATTTTCGGTTTTCCTCGCTAACCTTCGAAAACGCTTCTTCTTTACTTGCAAGGGTCCCTTTTAATTGCTTTATAAACTCTTCCTTTTCTCTAAGCTGGATTGCCAGTTTTTCTTCTCCTTCACAGGCTGAAAGCTGCTTCTCAAGCTTTTTTACTTTCTCTTCAGCCGTGGCAAGCATTGCTTCCATGGTGTTTATTTTTCTTTCTTTCCCGGCAAGCTTCTCTTCAATTTTCCTCATCTCCCCGGCCTTTGCAATAACCTCTCCAGCCAGGGTCTTGAGATCTTTATCTTTTATAAAGATGCTTTCCGTAAGTTTTTCTATTTCTCTTTCTGTCGCTGAAAGTTTCTCACCAAGGGTGCTTAGTCTTTCTGCTCTTTCCCTGAGTTCTTCAGTAAGGCCGTCGATCTTTTCTTCTTTTTCTATGAGCCTGGACTCAAGATTTACGGCTTCTCCACTCTTATCCATGAATTTTTCCTGAAGGGACTGCAGTTCCGAATCTTTTTCACGGAAAAGCTTTTCACGCTCTTCAAGCTCTTTTTTTAGCCTGTCTAACTCTTCTTCTTTGTCTGTAAGTTGTTCGTGAAGTTCATTTATCTTCTGGGTTTTTTCTTCAAGCCCTGCTTCCAGGTTTTTCAATTCAGACTGCTTGCTGTCCGGCTGGAAATAAAGGGAATTTATCCCTGAACCTTCTCCGTTCTCTTCCTCACTAAAGGCCGGAGAAATTTCATTTTCACTTTGAAAAGCCTGTAATTCCTTTTCGTCGGAGATAAAACTTATCTGTCCTCGTGTGTTTTCACAGATTCCGGCCCAGGCAAGGATGGAAGCTACCGGGGTTACTCTCTTAAAAACGGTATCGCCTATCCTGCAGCCGTAAATTTTGCTGGCAATATGGCCCTCCAGGGTATCCGGGCCAAGGTTAGGGTCACCAAATCTCGAATTTGTTGCGTTTCCTTTCTTTGCCTTCCCGCCGTTTTCCCTTATACAGTTAACGGCTTCGGAAAAAATCTCCCAGGGGAGAAATGGCTGGTTTTTCAGGTTGTCAACGTAGACTCCATCCGTTTCGGATCGAGCTTCAAAAAAATGTTTCCCGCTCATCAGCGGAATCTTTGCCGGATTTCCTTTTTTATCAAATTGACTTTTTATTTTTGAGATAACAGGATCTTCCATGCATGAGCCTCTTCAAAGTGATATCTGAAGTATATTGAACATGACATTTTATAAAAGTTGTGCAATTTTTTCGGGAGAACCCGGGTTTATAGAGATTTCGGCATACATAATAAATATATTAAATCTGCCCTGACCCGAGGCAAAAGAGAATATCTCCAACAAAAATCTGATTTTCTGTTGATTTTGTTCTGTATGTATCCTGCAAAATGTCCCAAATATTTCTTTAAGTTTTGCTAAAAACACTGTTATACATACTGATTTTTATTATTTAGATGGGCATTTTGTAAAAATAACTAAAAAGGTGTAAATAAAAATTCTTTTTAAATGAATCCGGTAATTATAGAAAAATATTTAATGAAGAATTTTTTACTATCAAGTGAAAAAAATCAATAGATCTGGAGGATACACTTTGAAAATAAGGGTTGTGAGTTCAAGAGACGAAATCTTTACACTGAATCCAAATGAGAGGATTGTGCATCTGGCCTTCAGGCCTTCAAACAAGGATATTTTTTCGCTGGTTGAGAACTGTCCGAAGATTGAGGTCATACAGCTTCCGAAATCTTACCGGCGTACAGTTTCCAAATCCATAGAAATGTTCCTTGAAATGCAGCGTATCCAGCTCATCGAAGGCGATGTCTGGGGCCACAGGAAGGATATAAATGAGTACTACCGCATTCCCTCGTCAATTATTGAGGAAATAAAAGAACTCAAAACTGAAGGTAAATCCACTGAAGCGATTGAGGAAAAGGTCTCAAGGGAAAGCAAACTTAACCCTGAGATGGTTGCTTACATCCTTAGAAAGGATGTTACAGCCTGAGAGCCTGAAGCAGTAGCTTTAACTCTCCTCAATTTTATTTCTTTTTACGCCCGGTTTCTTATTATTCTATTTATATAATTTTATAATTCATGTTTTTTTCGTAATCTCAGTTATTTTTCATAATTTCAGCTTTTTCTCATAATTTCGGTTTTTTCTAATTTCAGTTCTTCTTCATAATTTCAACTTTTCTTTATAATCTCAATTCTTATAGTTCTGCTCTTCTTCACAATTTCAGCTCTTCCGTATTTTTTAACTTCTCTAACTCTTAAAACTTTGTTATTAGATAACTTCCAATACTTTAAAATTTTTATTATCCTTTTATTTATTACACTCCTTTATTTTCTCTGGTAGTGCTTTCCAATCTTTTGTAGACCTTCATAGTATAAACTAAATCAAATTGAATAGACTCTCAGAAATAAAGATTACCCTGTGAGTACCTATAACTGAACAATACCTGGTAAATTCCTCTTTAGAGTGCCGAAAAAACAGGAAAATCCAATTTTGAGATCCAGTTCTAAAACCTGCTGGTATTAACTACTTCTCATTGAAACCAGAAAAGATAAACAGTCAATGAAATGAATAAACAGGTATTTAGGAATAAACAGCTAATCCGACAATAAAATCCGGTTAGAGAATAAGCAGGCAGTGAAATCTCGTCCATTGCCTTTTCATTCTCTCTTGCTAAGCCATATCACAAATCTCGTTTTGCCATCCTTTTCAAGCTCAATACAACCCTCGATCTGTTCCACGAGAATATTTACAAGTTCGAGTCCCAGAGAATCCGGACTTTTGAGATCATGTTCTGCGGGAAAACCTTTTCCGTTATCCTCTACAACCAGTGAAAACTGCAAGTCTCCGCCATCCGGGCAGTTTCGTTCTGTCCATGAATTTTCAGGCTGCCTTATTTTATAAGCTTCGGCTCGGCTGAGAACTATGCCGATTTCTCCTCTGGTTCCTGCAGGAAAAGTATGCTTCAGGGCATTTGAAACCAGTTCGTTTACAATAATTCCAAGAGGGATTGCGGTATCCATGCCCAGATATACTTTTTCAAGTTCAAGTTTCAGGCTGATCTCCTCATTTCCCAGCCTGTATGAGCGGAAAAGGTCTGCAGTCAATTCCGGAGGTAATCTCCAAAGTCCAGGGTATCGATCTTATCTCCTTTGTAAAGTTCCTCATGGATAATAGCCATGGAAATAACCCGGTTCTGGCTTTCCCGAAATGCTTCATTCATCTCTGGAATATCCGGTAACCAGTTCCGTAGCGCCATTTACGTCAGTAATCTTGCCCTCAGGCCCGATAGTGACCAGAGGATATAAACTGGTTTCATTCTGACTGGTCAAATAAAGAAATATAAAAATTCATTGCTTCTTCGGCATTACCGGAAAACATTAAAAATGTAGTAATTTTCTGCTTTGATCTTTTCATTCACTTCTCTTTTTTACTCTACTAATCTATTATATACAGTGAATCTGCATATACAGTAAATTTTCTATAATCGTTTCTAAAAAGAGAAATTGAAAAAGACAGAAAGCTTCGTGCGAGATCTTCAGGTGCACCTGGCGTTGCTTTTGCCTGACGGCCCCGCGACAAAGCTCTAACAGGGATACGCTATGCCCCTGAGCCATAAGGCCTGATTTCATGTGAAAAGCAGGCGTGGGAAATCCATATTCTTTCTCTGGAATCCGGCAGCATTTTTGTGCCCTCCGCCGCCATATTGCTGGGCAATTTCGGCACAATCGGGTGAATCCGGGTTCCCTGAATCCGACCTCAGGCTGAATACTACCATATCCTCTACAGCCTGCCACATGACCGCAATATCATATTCAGGCTTCTTATAGATGAATTCCCCAAGATCGGAGATGTTCCCGGTAGTATTTACAAGCCTGGCCTTCAAGTTATGAAAAATGAAATCCACCCCACGGTCGAAGGCTTTCTGAATTTTGTAACCTTGAGCTTCCAGGAGTAATTCACCGATGGCTATCATTTTATTCACAGTGTCCTCATACTCCGAACCGAGAAGCACTTCCCATACGGGATCATCAGGGGTTTTCACCATCAGACTGAAGCCTGCACTGAAAGCCCTGGTCTCAACGTATTCAAACCTCCACATGTCTTTGTCACCAATATAGGCGACAGCCGGAGGAGGTGAGATATATTCAGGGTGTGTCCACTCCCATGTAAGCACACAGGCTGCCTTTTCAATGGACCGGATTCCCGGAATACTGCCTGAATTCCATATTTCCGGAAACTTCTCCATAGCGGTCTTATGATGATCTATCCATATCAGTTTAGGCCCGCAAGCCTTTACGAATTCATCCATTTTATCGCTTGTAAAATCAAGAAGCCATACTTTTTCGGCTGCCTCTATTTCTTCCTCATTCCATGACTCTTTGCCGTAATTTATAGAAACAAACTTTATGGCAAACTCATTCCGGTCATAGTAATTCCCGGCTACAGCGGCTGCACAGCATCCGTCATTATCGTCGTGATAATAAATTAAAATCGTGCGTTTATAATCGGTCATTTTCTGTTCCTCTTACTTTACAGGATTTCCTCTCAATTCTATCTTTCCTCTCAGTTCTATCATGTTTTCTGCTCCATATCTTATTTCAGAGTAATTATGTGCTAATTATGCTTCTTCAAACGCATAACATATTGGAACAACCATACCGGAGTGACCATACCGGAATACAATTTACAGGACATTTGCCCAACCTACAGGAGATTTGCCCAGTTGCTAAAATACATATGTATGCATCTGTCCGTATGAATTATAATAAAGTCCAGAATTGGCTCTTTAAGCTCTTTATTCCTTCCAAAAATAGCAAAGTTTTCTCCAGATTCCGATTCCAAACGTGCAGAAACATAACGAATTGGATATAGAACAGCAGATAACAGTCAATTTGACGTTATTCCTTTAGGTTGCGAGACAGCCTGAGTATGTCCTGCAGTTTTTCTCACGAGCCTTAGCTGAATCACCAGAATAACAATTAAAAGAAGAAATAGGCAATGGATTCCTATCGCAGGTGCTCTCACAGCTCCGGGAATCCTCTTAAACATGGTTGTTAGACCTGGTTGTTTAATTCTGCATAATCGCAGGGACTTCATAGGTCGCCAGGTAATCCGGCTCTGAATAGATTGAATCAGCCCAGGAAACGATTCCTTCGATCTCAGCAAACTCTATGGGGCGATAGTCTGTAGCCTCCAGCGAGATATTTATCGTTTTCCTTTCGCAATCTACAAAGGGTTGCTTTTCAAAATCATGGCTGTAACTATGTGCGTGAATTATCCAGCCATCGAAATCTTCCGGTGCATCTGTCGGGTTGTATACTAGACAGAAGTGTTTATTGCCGATATCTACAGTGACATAATCCAGCAGGAATTCTATATTTTCAGAGAGATCCTGGTCTCCCTTAATAAATACGATATTTCCTGACAGACGCTTTAACCAGTAATCCATATCTTCTGCGCTTTTCCCATAGGAAATGTCGCCCAGGAAATAAACGATATCATTAAAACAAACCGTATCGTTCCAGTTCTTAAGCAACGCCTTATTCATTTCTTCTACATCCATAAACGGGCGGTTGTTGCGCCTGATTATGCCGGTGTATCCGAGATAAAGATCTGCTGCTACATAGACTTTGGATTGACACAAGCCAGATCACCAGATATATAATGATTTTTAATTATAAATAAAGCTATCATTATAAAATCTGAAAAATATAGGCGAATTTGGATTGTCCTGTCAGAAGTGTACAGGACCTTCCGTTATGGCATCGGAAGAAATGAATACAAAATAAACCAGATAGATTCTTAATCTAGAAACCGAGATCGGATAAAAATCATCTATTTATTCACAGGCTTTTTTTACTTCTGTTGTGTCATTGAGTACAAATTCTTTTTTATTTTTAAGTTAGGGTGTTTGATTGTCTTGTAGTATCATTGACTGTTATTTTTTACAATATTCTTACAGTTCTACATAGAAAGGAATATTAAGATTCTGGATATCTTATTATCATTCAAAAATTAGTACTAAAATAAACAACACTAGGGAGTTACTATATGGAAGAACAGAAATCTAGTAAAATCAAAAAGATAGTGTGTATACTTCTGGCAGTCTTGCTCATATTAGCAGTGACAGTTCCGGCAGTAAGTGCTGAAGATACTGGCGTCAAGGAGCAGGATGTACCTGGCACAGATACCTCATCTCTGACAGCTACGCCGGTAAACAGTGATATCACCTGCGATCTCAAAGACAATGGAATACCACCGGATTAAAGACTGAATTTCGTTATATCCAGGATAGAACGGAAATAAACTTTAGTTTCTTTAAACTTTTAGGGCACTAATGAATATAAAATCAAAATGTCATAATCTGGTATATCAAACTTTTCTCTTTTTTCACATAAAAATTGCGGCCGCGCTTAAGATTCCAATCTTTTTTGAAAACTAAAATCATACCTGCTCACAGCTACTTTATCACCTCTTTAAATGAAACAGGATACCTGAAACAAAAATTTAAGTCTCGGGCGGGATTCGAACCTGCAACCTCGTCCTTACCAGAGACGCGTTATGCACCTGAGCTACCAGGAAGTAGTTTTGCTATCAAAACCACAGAAATTTAGTGTTTAGCGTCTTCTTTTATTTATATAGTACCTGGTATATTTAATGCATCAGGGATCTTCAATGTTCAAATCTTCCTCAAAAAGTCCCCTGTAAATTTTCTGTAGAGTAATAAGGAAAACTCGGTATGGAAGACATCGAATCAGGTGACAATACTTTTAAATAATAACATTTTTAAATATCTCTTTTGATATAAGTACAATACAGGCCGAAAAGAGGAATAAAGTTGACTGAAAAACGGGTATATTAAAATCAACATGAAAACCTCTTGCAGGCTCAGTACAGAATTTTGTGGGAAATCCTCTGGAAAATAGAGGCGACATAATGAAGGGAGGCAATAAAATGAAGGAATTTTGCAATATCTGTGGTCGGGAACTGCTGGAAGATGTGCTGGTCGTGGATACCAGCCAGGATATGAAACCAATTAAATTCAAGGACGTTCACGGGGATAAGTCCGATTTGATATGTATTGAGTGTGCGACTGAATCGGTTGAGAATCCCCCCTTCTTATGTTCGAGATGCGGGCAGCCAGTCGAATTCGGTGAACATTTCTATGTATTGAGGCTGGGAACCATAAAACCCGGTGGTCTCAAGGTGGACTTTAAAGAAGTATCCCCTGACGATAAATGTATCTGTCTCACATGTTTCGACGAGTTCATGAATCCTGAAGAGGAAGAAGAAAGAGACTAAATGGATAGCCCTGTCTCTAAACTTTGTTCCCTGCTTTGCCCGTAATTTTTTTGATCCCTGGGCAAAAATAAGGGCCATCTGCCCAAGAAAGTAGTATATAAATAGAAAATAAATATAAATAGAAAATAAATATAAATGGACAATAAATAGAAAACAGAACTTATATAGAAATCAGAGCTGATTTTTTCGGCTTTATAGGAATTCTAAATTATAGAGTTTTATAAAAGAGGTTTTAAGTTAAGTGCTCCTTCGGCTTTCTGCCAAAAAACATGGGAGCACTTAATTTCAAAACGAGATTATACTCAGCACCAATATTTCCTTCTTGTTTTGCTCAGGAACATACTGAAACAGGTTACTATTAAATTATTGAGCAGTTGATCCTATAAGTGAATAAAAAAGGAACCTGGCCTTGACCAGGTGCCGCACTTCGCAACTCTTCAGAAATTCGTTTCAAGAACACCTTCTAGTTTCTTCAACTTAGTTTTGAATCAAATCTTAAACTGTTTTATTCAAGAGAAAAAACGATAACTGTAAACGCTATTGATGCAGCAGAAGTTCAAGTATCTTAAAATGAAAATCACGTCCAGTACATACAATCCCACGTGTTCTCATTTATGAATCCAGACCTGGGACATATGCAGATTCTTTGAATATAAGAAATTTTGAAGCAGAGTTTCAAAAAAGCCATCAATTTTGAGTCCCACACCGTTGTGCCGCCTGCAGCTGATACAGGTTAAATGTAACCGTGAGTGCAGGTTCTGAGTACAGATTCTAAGTACATTTTCTTTAGAAATTTTATATCATTATTTACATATAATTAAGTATCCTATCATAGGTAAATAGACAAAAAACAATCAGTAAGTTGTCAGGAAACTAACAAATTATCTGCCAAAGGTAGGATGTAAATTAAAGCCATATTTGTATACACTCACTAGCAGTTAAAATTTAGACATGTCAATCTTAAAATCAGGATAGAATCCCAATATATTTTGGAGAATTGCTAGGAGTATTAAATAATAACAGAGCCTGGAAAAGTAGTCATAATAGCCGCCTTTCGAGATAGTATGGACAAATCCCGTGAATTCATTTTGTCTTGAGCCGGTGACTATTCAAGAAGTATCCGAATAAAATAGAAAATAAATTAATGACAGGGGGGAAATTGATGTATATCGAGAATTTTGCAATTATTCTTTGCCAGAAATTCAAAGTAATCTTCAATGACTGGTATTGAGCAGATTGGAAGCTTGTCATATAGCCACCTTTTCGAGATAATATGGACAAATCCCGCGAATTAACTTTGTCTTGAGCCGGTGACTGTGCAACGAGATTCAAAAAAGCATAAAAGTACACTAAAGAGTGGAGGGAAATGCAATGTATATCGCGAATTTTGCAATCATTCTGTCCCAGAAATTCAAAGTAATCTTCAATGATTATAGCTGGTTCTGAGCAGATTGGATAGACAATCGTAATAGCCACCTTTTCGAGATTGAACGGACAAATCCTTTGTACCCGTTTTGTCTTGAACTGGTGGCTGTCAATAGCGGCCTAAGAGTTCCGTATAATTTACAACGTAATTCTCAAAACGAATTTCTTTTAATTTTTATACTATCTCTCATGTTTTTTTCTTACATTTAATGAACAGATCTGTCTAGATCTGTCTATTACGGCAGATTCATGCAGATTCGATATCGATCAAGTAATTTCTGCTAGCGTTTACTGTCACGAATGCACTCTATTTAGTTTTTTAACTACAACAATTAAAAAAGCTAGGCAGAATGCACTTTTGCAATCACACATTTAGAGCCGGATGAGAATGAATGATATCGTTTTCTTGTTGTCTCGGTGGATTGAATGGAGAAGTGTTGCGAATTTACTGTAATTTGGAAGCTATTTTCGTATATTTTTGCTAATAACTTCTGGTCACTGACTTTGTTTTATTGCTCGACTCACCTGACCTCAATTTCCTATATACGGCATACTTACCTGCGCCGTCACAAAAATGGCATACAGATAATGATTTCCATAAAAACTTGAAGCCATTTCTGTAAAAAACCAGATTCTATTCCTCAGAGTTTCTAAAAGTAGGCTTTGAACCTGAGTATAATAATAGAATAATAGAAACAAAAAGAACAAAGAAAATCAAAAAAATAAAAAAAGCCTCGGGCGGGATTTGAACCCGCGACCTCGTCCTTACCAAGGACGCGCTATACCCCTAAGCCACCAAGGCACTGCTGCTCTAAGAGCATCTCCAAAATATCACAGCAGAGATATAAAGCTTTCGACTGACCACAGGGACAGGAGAGAAATCCCCTGTGACTGCTGGAAAATTTGTGGATATAATTAAAATAAATTAGAAAACTGGCTTCGAAAAAAGCCTGAATATTTCAATTTTATTGCCGGGTTTGGTTTTACTTTGTATTTCCTTTATAAATTCCAGCGTTTATCGATCGGGAAGCGCTCGTTGATCCACATGAGGACGTGGTTGTTGTGGACTATCTTGTAGGAGCGGGAAAGAACAGGTATGCCGTCAAAGGTGGGTTCCCCTTCAAGGATTTCGAGTTCGCCCATGTCGCGCCTGGTTTCAAGGTTATGGCTGCGCAGGATTCGGCCAATCGGGATGTCCGCCCGCATGAGTTGTTCCCGCATGGTATCAGGCATGCGTTCGAGGGGGGAGAGGGATCTTGCATGGACAAACGTTGTGCCGTCTGCGGAGAGCTGGACTACCCGGTCGTTTATCTCACTGCCTTCTTCCACGCCCAGAAGGGCAGCTATTGCTTTGTCGGCTTTAACCGTGTACTGGGACTCGGTTATCACGCTTACCGGCTGTCTGGTCATTATCTCCAGCAGGAAGGTAACAGAACCGTCGGTCCCGCAGCAGACCCGCAGGCAGGTGGGAATCTCAAAGCTCTTCAGTTTTTCCAGAAAATCCGTGTTCAAAAAGATACCTCCAGGTAGGGGTTGCCAGGTAGCAGGAATTTCGAGTTTCAAAACAGAATTGAGCCGTCAGGAGTTTTACTCCTCTCCGACTTCTTTCTTGGCGTTTTTTATGCGCTCTTTTGCCGTATATCCGGTAGCTTTGTTCAGAAAATCCCGGAAGGCCCTATTGGTCTGCATGACTATTTTGTCATCGGTTACGGCTTTGTCGGAAACCGTGTCCACAGAGAGCATTTTATTCTCGATCCAGACTTTTATCTTTGACAAAGCTCCATAGGAAGTCTCAAGGACTCCTCCGTTTCTGGAGATTTCCCCGGGAAAACACTCCTCCATTACCGAGTAAATCCTGTCAATATCAGGCTTAAAACCGCGTTTTAATTTGTACTGTTGCATTGCTATCCTCTTATAAGAGATTTTCATCTCAGATAAAGTTTGCTTAGAATCGGTTTGCTTAGAACCCTTTCCCTCACATTCCCTCACATTCCCTCACATTCCCTTACATTAACTCACACGTAGTACCTTTTCTTACATTCCAGCATATTTTGTTATATTCCAGCATATCATACTAGATAAATAAGTAGAAGAAAAGATACCACTTTCCAGAGTACACCTCTAATTATTCAGTTCTGCTCATATTTAACATTGGCCATTAATTTAATCTGAGTTATATTTTCAAACGAGTTCTTAACACGGATTTTCTTGCTTTCACTTTAGGGAAGTCCCTTTTTATTCTATATTCTATCAGTACTTCGTATTAGTTTATCTATAACTCATTTGAAGTTTATCCGTATTTTATCTGCAGCTTTTTCTTCATTACTTTTATTTTTTTATTTTTATTTTTACCGGTGTTTATCCTTGTTTTATCTGAGTTTTGCTTCTGGTCTTCTTTCAATAGTCTGTTCCGGTTGTATATTATATCGTAATTTAGTTCCGATTTTTATGTTGCAATTTTATAAATTTGGCGTTATACTTTGCAAATTAAATATTCTGTCTATAGTAGATAATGCTCGCGAGAATCAATCATAAATATGATTATGCCTATCATAAGTTGATACAAAAAAGAGACTGATTACATGCCTTAATCTCTGAACATTTAACTCGATTTGTCTTATCGATTGCTTTAACAATAAGCAAACAAAATGCCTGTCCGCTTGACTGAATCTGCTTCTTTTTGATAGAAGCTGATCTAAATTGATAGAAATTATGAGTAAAAAGAATAAGAAGGTGACCTCAGGATGCATAAAAAACTGAATCTGGAAGAATTAGTTGCTTCAAAGGAGCTTGAAAAAGAAAAAACGGAAGAATGCAGCGATCTGGAAAATGAACAACTTTACGACCTTATAATCCCTCCAGGCACGGTTGTATCTATTATTTACGATATTGTTGAAGAGTTCGGGCTCGAACCTCTGACAAGGAAAATGTTTGTTGGCGTAGCAAACAGTGAAGAAAGGGAGCTCCTTGTTCTGCGCGGCCCTCTGGAGAAGGTTCAGGCTGCTGAAAAATTCCTCTATGACGAAATGAAGGCCTGGATTGAAAGCCAGTAATCCTGTTAAATTTCCTCAAACCTGTTAAATTTTTCAGAAAATCCTGCTGAATTTCTTCAGTCCTGTAACACTTCTTCGGGCCAATGGACTGAGGAATATAAAATTTGAAAAACAGCAGTAAATACTAATCTTTTTTTAGAAAAGTGTAAAAGACATAAATGTTAAAAAGATAAAGACATGCCAGGTGGATCCCGATTACTCGGAACCGATGCCTGTAATGCTTTCCCTTGAAAAATCAAATGCCGTTACTCTACCTGTTTTATTAAACATATCGAGTTTCGAGCCGGCTTCGATTTCCCCGATAATGGCGGCTGTAAGCCCTGCCTTTTCAAAGACTTTTCTGCATTCTTCAGCCTTTTCCGCGTCTGCAGTAAACACGTAGCCTGTCCCCGGGTGCACTTTCAGCCACTGTTCAAAATCCACGTTCTCGGGTTTCGGAACTTTCTCAAGGTCCACGGCTGCACCAACTTTGCTTGTTTCACAGAGCATTCCAAGTGTGCCTATAAGCCCTGGATTGCTTATGTCTTTGCCTGCAGTGGCAAGTTTCCGCTTTGCGATTTCCTGGGTTACTAGGTAGGTTTCCCTGATTGTGGCCGGGGCTTTAAAAGATGTCGTGTCCCAGCTGTAAGGGGAATTCGGCCCTATCTTCCCATCCATGTCGTAAGCTGCAATAACCAGGTCTCCGGGCCGGGCGGTGTCGCTTCGGATCACGCAATCTCTTTTAACTATCCCGATAATGGCAACTGAAATGGAATTGTACTCCGTATCAGGATGGACGTGCCCGCCTACAACCGGAACGCCGAATTTCCTGACCCCTTCAGCCAGGCCTTCCATAAGTTCCCTGCAAGCCGTTTCGGAGTTTGAAGAAGCTATATCTACCATAGCAAGGGGCTTTCCGCCCATTGCTGCGATATCGTTCACATTAACGACTACAGCTCCATAGCCTGCCCACCAGGGGCTGGCATCCAGCAGCCTTCCCCAGATCCCATCTGCTGCAAAGAGGATAACATCGTCTCCTCCTATATCGATAACTGCCGCATCGTCTCCAAAATCAACGATTGCGTTCTTATACTCCGGGCGGACGGTTTCGAAAATTGAAACAATGTCCTCAATCTGTTTTTTTCGGGTAACCCCTTCGAAGGTTTTTATCCTTTCTGCGAGCTCTTCCAGGTTCAATGTCAGGCTTCCTTTTGTTTTTAATTGATACGAGTACATAGTAATACAAATACGAGTAGTCAGTAATACAACGCGAATACATTAGTAATACAAGTACGAGTATTAGCAGACAGGTACGAGTAATTAAATAGTACAGGTATGAGTACATCAGTAGCACAAATACGAGTACATCAGTAATTAGATAACATTCTTAGTAAGATATCTATTAATTAACGACAAGTTACGAAACTTCCCTTGTTGAAGATATCCTGAGATATTTTGGTGAGTACCTATTCAGTTTATCCTTTATCTCTTTTTTTCTTTCTTTCTCTGAAAAGAAGCGACAGGTTTTTATTAAGTTCTTCTATTCTATTAAGGCAACCTAATATCTTTTCAAATATATAAAAATCTCTTACTGCTAAATAAGGAATGAAAAACATGGTAGCAAAAATTAATGCCGATTCCTGCACAGGCTGTGGAAGCTGCGTAGACGAATGCCCAGCAGCTGCAATTTCTCTAAGTGACGATGATATTGCAGTTGTAGATGAAAGTGAATGCCTTGACTGCGGTGCCTGCGAAGATGCCTGCCCTAACAGCGCAATCACAATCGAGTAACGCTTTTAAATACAATTTTAAGTACGTTTTTAAAATAGATCTGAGAAGTGGAGTAAGAGTACTCCGCCTTTCAGGTTTCTGATCCGGAATTCGGATTTAGAAGCTTTTTTCAATTCCATAGCTAAAAATTACAGACATTACCGGCGAGATATTCTTATAGCTACTGGCTAGATATCCTTAGCTACTGGAGAAAATTCTATCTTAATACTTTCTCTTTTCAAGCTTCTTCTTTCCCGTCTTCCTTAAGGATTTCTCCTACTTTTTCGATATCCTCTTTTGTCTGGATTTTTATGAGCTTTCTGCGTTCTTCACTCATCTGTGACATATCCTGAGCAAGAAGTCCGTAAGCATCAGCTCTGCACTGCCTGCAGTGGCGCATTTGCAGAACGTAAGGTTCGCACGCCTGCTGGACAGCTTTTCGCTCTTCTGCGGTGGGCGGCTCAATATTTGCAAAGGCTCCCTGGTTGATAAGGGGCATGATATTCATTATGTAGACACCGAGTTCGTTGAGTTTTCTGGCAATCTCAACTACGTGTTTGTCATTAACGCCCGGGACAAGCACAGTGTTGACCTTGATAACCACTCCTGCCTCGACAGCCGCTCTGACGCCTTCAAGCTGGTTCTTTATCTGGATTTCTGCGGCTTCGACTCCCCTGTAAATCTTTCCATGATACATTATATGATCCACGATTTTTGCCTGGATCTCGGGATCGATTGCGTTTATCGTCACCGTTAATGTGGAAACTCCCACGCGCAGGATATCTTCCAGCTTTTCGGGGAGCAGGAGTCCGTTTGTACTCATACAGAGTGTGAGTTCAGGAAACTCTTTTTTTATCAGTTCAAAGGTTTCAAAGGTCTCTTTGTTAGCCAGGGGATCTCCAGGGCCTGCGATCCCGACAACCTTGATGAAAGGGTACTCTGCCAGGACCTGCTTTGTCTTTTCAAGGGCTTCCTGCGGAGTAAGAACCTTACTCGTAACCCCTGGGCGGCTCTCATTTACACAATCAAATTCCCGAACGCAGAAGTTACACTGGATATTGCATGACGGAGCCACAGCCAGGTGAATTCTCCCGTACTTATGCTGGGCTTTCCTGTCATAGCAGGGATGTTCGGCAATCTTTCTCAGGAGCTCCTCTCCAAATTTAGGGCTGTCTATGTCACTTATAAGATTGTTCTCTTCTGGCAAATGTGTTCTCCTCCGTTCGGAGTTTTAAAGTACAGCAGAATCTCAGTACAGGGCAGTTTCAGGATGTCTAATTCACCCTATGATGCGCCCCTTGATATACATTGTGGAATTTCTCTGGAATTCCGGAGAATTTCGAGGTACTTCTCCGGAGTCCCTGCCAGGTCTCGATTTTATATTACTATTTATTAAAATCACTCTAATTATATAAACCTCGTATAGTATTAGAGGTCTTCAGTGAATTTTTACATCGTCGTGAATTTATTGCATCTCTATGAAGTTATCTCCCAACAAATCTTTGGGGTAAGCTGGGAGTAATTATGAATGTTGCCAGTATAAAGTTATCAGAATACACGCTATCAGATCTGCTTATTCTGAGAAATTGTCCATTTCGCACCATTTTCCTTCCCCTTCCCAGATTCTGACCCTGAGAGGGAAGCCGAACTTCTCCAGAAGGCGGGAGTGGATATGCTGGCACAGGTATTCGGAACTGGGGAATTCAAGGATTTCGTTTAACAGCATATGGTCGTACTCTACCAGGATTTCCTTGACTCCTTTCTTCAGGTCGTAGAAATCAATAACCATCCCACTTTCCCTGACTTCTCCTTCTATTACGACCTCGATTTTATATGTATGGCCGTGTACTCTTCCGCATTTTCCGTGCCCTGGAAGGTAGTGGGCACTGTCGATATAATCAATAACTCCCAATCTCATTTTTGCCATTTAGTCATACACCCCGTTTCAATTGAGCATTCCTTTCAAGAATATCTTTCTCACTTTAATGCTCTTTTTATTCTCCTTAATTCCGATTATAAGCACCCCCACATCCTGTGGGTCTGGGGGATAATTCGTGTGTCTATGATTTCAAGCAGGCTCTTCTGCAGCTCCATAATGTTCTGCACGGATGCCTGTATAAATCCCGAACTCATCGGGTCACGGCCAATCGGGGTTTCAGGCTGGAGAATTACACAGGATACGTAAGGAGCTATGGCCTCTACGGCCGGATTTACGGTTTCTAATTCCGTATTCCTGTCTACCACAATCTTGCAAAAGCAATCCCTTGAATGGCTTTTTCTCAGAAGCCTGAAACATTCTATTGTGTTTTCCATGTGTGCTTCCCTGGCTTCAGGCCCGATACCCCAAAGCGATTCGGGAAGTTTGAAATCTCCTGACACATAAGTAACCTTTTCAATCAGCTTTCTGGCCTGTTCAGGCAGGGTCATATTGGATTCAAGGTAAAGCGGCGAGGCAACATTCAGCCTTTCTATAAAATCCGCGTACAGGAGAGGTTCTCCCCCGGTCAGGGAGACTGAATGGAGCTTTTTGAAAGGCTGCAGTATAGCTTCCAGCCGGTCGATACTCACAGGATTTTTGATTTTCTCAAAGCTGCCGCTCCCTTCCACCTGCTCATAATCACAGGTTCCAGGGTTTGCAAAGTCCGTATCACAATAATTGCAATTGAGGTTGCAGCCAGAAAAGCGGACAAAAGCCTGCCTTGTTCCAACATACGGACCCTCTCCCTGCACAGAACAGAAAACCTCCCTTATAGGAGCAGACATAAAACCCGAAGCTGACATTATACAACTCCCAGGGGCCTGGACTTTCTCAGGTCCTTTTCTATATCTTCAAACTCGCGGATATAGGCATCTCCTATTGCCTGCATGAAACTTGCAACCTGTTTGCCCTCTCCTATTCCGGCTTCTTCCAGATTTCCGTATACATCATGAGAAACATTAATGCCAAAATGGATCTTCTGGGAAACTGCAGAGGTGCTGGCAATCGAGACTGTCAGTTTTTTTCCTTTAAGGAAAAGGTCATCTCCTTCCCGCGTTGTCTGGACCCCGATATCTGCAAGGTATTCTCTTACAATGGCTGTAAAAAGACGCTGCCGGGTATAGATAAGTTTAAGGTCCGTAGAATCAAAATGTTCGATAATGAAATTTACCATATCTTCGGACCAGATTGATTCGTTTGCTCGTCGGTCTTCGAGGTCGATCATGTGCTCGATTTTTACGTCGCATGCCCCTCTAAAAACTACAACCGAGTCTTCCTGAACTCCAAAATTGTTGTAGGCCCAGAGAGAGGAAATCTGGCTCCCGTCATAATCAAATTTCTCAGGTAAAACGATGCATTTCATGGAATTCTCTCTATAAGTTTCGTTGTAAATTTTCTGCAAATCTTTCTGAAATTCTTTCCTAATACACGTTATCGGTATCCGACCAGGTTCTTTCAGCTCAGATCCCAAGCCTTTCCAGAAGAGGGTCTTTTACATCTGCATTTTTAAAAGCACGTGCTCTGCGCACGCAGCTTTCGCACTTTCCGCAGGGTATTTCTCCTCCGTGGTAGCAGCTCCAGCTGTACTCAAGAGGAGCTTTTGCTTCGAGAGCTTTTCTTACGATTTCGGATTTCCCAAGCTCAATTAAAGGAGCCAGTATTTTTACTCCGTTCCGGGTAGAATAGAAAAAAGCCCTGTCCATTGCCTGCACGTAGGCAAGGGAATTGTCAGGGAAGGTCCCGGCCTCTTCTCCGTTAAAGCCCACAACCAGGTAATCACATTCTCTGCTTTCAGCAAAGCTTCCTGCGATATTGAGCATTACCCCGTTTCTGTTAGGAACCCAGACCGCCTTTGCTGAAGCTTCTGTAATTTCTGCAGGCGCTGCTTCGTCAATATCCTCGAATGACATGGATGGGACTTCAATATCCCTGTTAACAAGGGAGGTAGATGTTATTTCCGAAAGCCAGTCCAGTTTTATAACCCTGTGCTCAATTCCGAAATATTCGCATACCTTTCGTGAGTACTCAATTTCCCTCTCTCTGGCCCTCTGCCTGTAATCAAAGGTAATGGCCATCTCAATATCAAGGTCTTCCGCTGCGATTGCGAGCGCAGCAATTGAATCAAGCCCGCTGCTCAGAAGGGTTATAGCTTTCATTTTAACTCACTACTAAACTTACTATTTTAATTCAAATTAAATTTAATATTTTAATTCAAGTTAAACCGATTATTTAAATTCAACAGGAAACGACACTGGTTATTTATATTCAACAGGAAACTACACTTATTATTTAAATTCAACAGAGAATTCAATTTATTATTTAAATCCAATAAGGAATTTCTCTGAATCTATTTTTCAGGATTTCCCTAATTTATTCCGTCAGGATTCTCCGGGTATTCTTCAGGGATTATTCCAATAATACCAGTAACTCGTATTTAAAAGTAGCTGTTTCCGTGGCGGAGTTTCAAGGCTGAGCCTCTGGCTTCGTGCTGTCCCAGATTTACTCCCGGTGCAACAATGGAAAAGCAGCTCCGGTTTAAGGTTTAAGTCTGAAATTCGGCTCCAAAACCCGACTTTAAAATCCTGCCTGTAAAATTTTAATTTCCGGAAAAGGCTCTAAAGAATCTGCTTAGCAAATTCTTTTTAGTAAATCCCACTATATATTAAATAGGGAAATCTAATCTAAGAGGTGGGATAACTTGATTGGAATTATTTCAGATTCACATGATAACATGAATGCTCTCCGGAAAGCTGTGGAATTTTTTAATGAAAGAGGAGTAAAAGCCGTGCTTCACGCAGGAGATATTATCTCTCCTTTTACTGCAAGAGCCTTTAAGGAACTGAAGCCAAAACTCTACTTTGTATTCGGAAACAATGACGGGGACAAATTAACACTTACAAAGCGACTTGAAGAAATCGGAGCTGTTTCCTGCGGGGACTTTGGAGACCTGACGATTGACGGGCTGCATATCGCCCTTCTGCACGGGACAAACGAAGCCCTGGTCAAAGCGCTTGCCAAATCAGGGGAATTCGACGTGATAGTCCGGGGCCATACTCATGATCCGGATGTCAAAATCATTGAGGGGGTCACTGTGATAAATCCAGGGGAATCCTCGGGCGTGCTTTCCGGAAAATCAACTGTTGCCGTTCTTGAGATTGCAAATCTCAACGTTGAGATAACTCAGCTTGAACTGGATTGATTTTACTCCCCTCTTATTTTTTAGCTTTTTTAGCTTTTTTGGCATTTTTCGACTTTTTCGGCTTTTCGGCTTTTTCGAGGCGGAAAACCGAGCCTGGTTAGCTGGCGATAATACCGGAAATTATATTAGTTCTCGCGCAGTTTCCATTTCAACCTTTTTTGAAACAACTTTTCATTAAAGGTCGTATCTATTACTAAGGTTTGTATCTTTCACTAAGGTTTGTACTTTTTATCAAGAATGTATCTCTCATTAAGGTTGTAACAGCCATGAAACCAGCAGGAACGGAACCTACAGACTCTCTACCTGGCAAGCCGGATGAAACGGAAAAAATCTCCGGAAAAAGAAAAAATACCCTTATTTTTGCCTGTTCTGGCCTTTCCAATACAGGAAAACTTACGATGCAGGCAGCGTCGGCTCTTGCTTTCCGGAGGCCTGACCTGTACAGGGCTGCAGCTGCTCATAAAGGGGTTGATGCGGTTGAGGACGCACTGTCAGACGGCTTTAAAATTCTTGCCCTGGACGGATGCACGGACCGCTGTGCCACAAAAAAGCTCGATGAAGCCGGGCTGAAAGCCGACGTATATCTGATGGTTACAGAACTCGGGATCGAGAAAACAAAGCCTTCGGATCTCAAACCCGAGTACATAGAAAAAATTATCAGAGTTATAAAGGACTCCTGAATTCAGCCTGTCAGCACTACTTTATTGCCTCGCTTTTGATATCAGTATCCCCGCCTGAGAATAGCTATAAGTTCATCGGCATGGGGCATTCTTTCTTTGATTTTTGCGCAGACCGAATCGATATCGTAATCGAGGCGCAGGTGCTCTACTTTCCCGCTTTCGGTATCAAAAACAGCACAGCTTGCCCGGATATCCCCGTCTCTCGGTTGGCCCACAGAGCCCGGATTTATTATTGTCAGGTCTCCGAGCTTCCTGTTCATAGGGATATGAGAGTGCCCGACTGCAAGAAATTCTGCTTCCACAGGTTCCGTTGCCCCATTTACCATTTCCCGGATTTCTTCGTCAGGGGTTTCGGGTTTTATGTATTCGAACATGGAACGGGGGCTTGCATGGGTCAGGTAGAGCCTTTTTCCGTCGATTTCCTCCCGGATCAGGAGGGGCAGATTCTGAAGGTATCCCATTCTTGACCTGTCAAGGGTTTCCCAGGTGTATTCTCTGGTTGCAACCGAGAGGTGCTTGTATTTGTACCCACACTGGCAATCTACCCTGAAAGCAACTGCATTATCGTGGTTTCCCCTTATTACAGAAATTCCTTTCATGCGCAGGAGGTCGATACATTTGTCCGGGTCAGGCCCATAGTCAACAATATCTCCGAGACAGATGGCCCTATCATGAGGGATTTCCAGAACAGTCTCAAGGGCTTCGGAGTTTGCATGGATGTCGGCAATCAGCAGGATTTTCATGTCTTTCCCCTTTTTCCTTATTTTTTCTCTTTTTCTTATTCCCCTTCGCTTTCTCCCCTTTACCTCTCTTCCATTTTACTCTTTAAATTGTAGTCCGCGCATCCCTACTCCCATTATCAGCAGATTTGTCTCCATAGGCGGATGATTCCAGCCGTCAGGCGAGATCGTTTTTTTCTCAACTGAAATCTCAACCTGGTTTCCACTGAGGCCGCAATCTCTCATATAATCCATAACAAGCTTTTTACCAAGTTCGGTTGCGGTTTCAAGAGCTTCCGAATATGTATCAAACTTCAGCCTGCTGCCCGGGGCAAAGACAATGAAATCCTTGTCCGGGGACATCAGGCTTGTTGGCCGTATCAGAATTTCAACTCTTTTAATGCCTTTTCCTACAAGGGCCCCGACAGCATTGCCTACCTCGGCGTGTTCAGGCACCAGAATTTCGGCATCAATGAGTTCTTCCAGTTCTTTCCTGTACGCCCGTACAGGCCCTCCGAGCAGCACAACCGGAACATCCAGTTTGAATCTGGCAGGATAGTTTCCGTCCAGGATTTTTGCAATGGATGAATACGGAACGCCTGCCAGAATATACGAGAGTAGATGGAGTGCCATGTTCCTGGCAACCCGTTTTTTTACGGCAGTGCAAAACTCTCCTGGGGCCATACGCATGAGCCTTGCAAGCCTTTCTGCGCCTACCCGGGAAGCCTCCTCGTTCCAGGCTGTGTATTCTCCCAGCACATGCAGAGCATCAGTAGGAGTGAAACCGATTGCCTGTACAAGGCGTTTCCTGATAAGGGAATCGAGTGTGTGGGGGTGAAGGTCTTTTCGGATCAGGGCTTTGATTTCGGGCACTGAAACCGGCTCTTCCCCGATAACTTCCAGTACTTCGGTTTCAGCCCTGCTCAATTCTCCTGCCTTGTAGCCGGATCTTACAAAAAACTTTGTGGGCTGGATATTCTCATCGAGATCCTCTCTGGCAGGCACGGGCGTTCTTTTGAGATTATTCAGAAAAAGCGAATATTTTACCGCAGCTACTGCCAGCGGCATGACTCGCCTGGGCCCGAGGAAAAGCTCCCTGTTAACAGTCCAGATATGGCTGTCTCCACCTGTAGCCGTCGTTTCCATTCGGATAGCCCGGACGCGGGTTTTCCAGCCTCCTACAACGGCTCCTTCGTCGCTCAGGTCAGGCACACCCATACAGATTGAGGAGATATCCGTGCTCGTGCCGCCTACGTCCACAACCGCACAGGTCTTAAGCCCTGAAAGGTAAGAAGCCCCTACAAGACTTGCTGCCGGGCCTGAAAAGATCGTTTCGATGGGTTTTTTCAGGGCATCTTTTATCCCCAATACCGAGCCGTCGCATTTGAGCATAAGAAGCCGTGCATTAATCCCGCGCTTCATGATATCAGAAATAATGGACTGCACGAACTGCCTTGTTATAGGAATGAGCTGCGCATTGAGAAAAGCTGTTACCGCCCTTTCGTAAGCTCCCAGTTCCTGGGAAAGCTCATGCCCGCAAACCGCAGGCAGTCCAGTGCGCTCAAGAACCAGGTCCCTGGCTTTTATTTCGTGCTCAGGATTCCTTGTGCTGAAGTAAGAAGATATGGCAAAAGCTGAAACCCTGTCCTTGACCCGCAGGGCAAATTTCTCAACAGCCTCAAGATCAAGGGCAGTAACCTCTTCTCCATTGTGGTTATGCCCGCCGGCAGCAAAAAGTACGTGTTCGGCCGGCAGCTCCTTTTCAAGCGGATGGTCTCCTATAAGGATCAGGGCTACAGGAAAACCTGTACCTTCAAGAATGGTATTTGTGGAAAGGGTCGTTGAAACCGAAACCAGCTTTACGTTTTTGAGATATTCGGGATTGAGGCCATCAATTACGTTTTTAATGCCTGCGAGCGGATCGGGATAAGTTGTAAGCGCTTTATTCGAGTCTATAATCTCTCCGTCCGAGTCGCTTATAAGCACTGCATCGGTATAAGTGCCTCCAGCATCAATCCCAAGGCTATAATGCATGACAAAATAACTCCTTTTTTCTTTTTATGAAAATACCTTTTGATAGATTGTAATTTCTCTTCCAAATAACTAAATGAGAATACAGACTTCAGGATAAAGAAATGTTGATAAGGTAATACTAAGGCAGTAATATTTGGGATTATTAAATATAAATGGTTATTTCAAGATGATTTGAAACGGCTGAAATTGATAACTTCATTTAAAGGTATAAGGAGGGAACTCTACTATAAATGTCAGAAGGCACTTTAAATTTCTCTTATTAAGGTCTATGGCTCTTTGAGGCTTTAATTGAGACCTGGACAAAAAATTGGTGTACTGTTAAGGAAAACATTAATTACCTCCATTTCTAAAGAAGAAATAATTTTCAATTAGAATCAGTTTAAAAGGACCCTGCTGTTATGACTCCTGCAAAGCCTGTCCCTGATGCTACTCCTCATCTCCCTGAGGATTTTGACGCCCGGATCTCCGGCGTTCTCCCTTATTACTCCTGCTTTCATGGGGAAACTATCAATTTCGTCAAATCCCTGCCATCCAGCCCGAGAATATGGCTGGATACCGGATGCGGAACCGGTTCTCTGGTCAATAAGGCAATTAAAGAATTTCCCGCAACAAAATTCCTTTTGCTTGATCCTTCGGAAAGCATGCTGAACCAGGCAAGAAAAAAACTTTCAGCCTGCCCTGCCGACAGGCTGGAGTTCCTGAAAGCGTCGGCTACCCAGGAATTCTCTCAGGAACTGGAAGAACAACCGGACGTAATCACTGCCATACAGTGCCATCACTACCTTACACGCGAAGGCAGGGCTAAAGCCACTGGTGTGTGCTATAATCTTCTAAAGGAAGGTGGCGTTTACATTACCTTCGAAAATATCAGGCCATTAACCGAAGAGGGAATAATTATAGGAAAACGGTACTGGAGCAATTTCCAGCAAGTCCATGGCAGGACTGATGAAGAGATAGAAGAGCATCTGAAGCGTTTTGATACTGAGTATTTCCCCATAACTGTCGAAGAGCATCTGAAACTCTTAAGAGAGACAGGATTCAAAACCGTGGAGTTATTCTGGTACTCTTATATGCAGGCTGGGTTTTACTGCATTAAATAATTCGGTTTACTTTTTGTGCGGATTTATGTTTTACACTTACTCGTATGCAGGTAAAGAAACTGTCAAACCAAAGATTTATAGATCTTAGGATTTTAAAAACTAGTCTAAAAAAAATAAGAGTCCGGATAATATAATTACTCCCGGAATTTGTCGGATTTCCTGAAACTTTACAGCCCAGGAAGCCTGAATAAATAAATGGAATTAGTACGAAGATTCTTTTCTTTTCGTACTTTTCGTGTTTCTCGTATAACCGGTGCTGCTCGTGCTGCGAGAGCCGCTGCGAGAATCACTGCGAGAGCCGTTGCGAGGAGAGTCGCTACGAGTGCCACCGCGAGATTCACCAGCACCCTTTGAACTTCTTCCTTTCGATTTCTGGGCAAGTTCAACAAAGGGTTTTCTTCCTCTCTGTTTGTTTTTGAAGATCTCAAGTAAGGCTTCAGCCTGGGCAAAGGGTACACTTACGAAGGAAAAGTGAGGGAAAATTTCTGCGTCCCTTATTTTCAGTTCGTTGTCTCCTGTCTCTTCCTGAATGAACTCGCACAGCTTGTCAGGGGTCATGCCGTCGACTTTTCCCATAGCAATGAATAGCCTGGTTTTGCCTTTTCTATCGACATAGGAGCTGCCGGAAATCTCTGCGTACATGCTTTCGTCGAACTGTTCTTTGAAAGCGTACTTCAGAAGTGCAGCCAGGATTTTTTCTGCAGGGTATTCATCGAGTAGCTTTTCGCTCATCTCAAGGCAGTCGCCGTATTCTTCCATTTTTATGGTAGAATCAAGTTCGGCTTTTACTCTTGTCCTTTTGGCTTTAATCACATCTTTAATCTCAGGCAGTTTTCCTTTCTTCATTTCTGAATTTGAAGTCTTTTTTATGTAAGTGAGCCGCCTGTATTCGCTGGATGTGACAAAGGTGATAGCAGTTCCCTGCTTTCCTGCTCTTCCTGTCCTTCCGATCCTGTGTACATAAGACTCAGGGTCCTGGGGAAGAGTATAGTTGATAACATGGGTCAGGTCCATGATATCGATACCTCTTGCTGCGACGTCAGTCGCCGCGAGGATGCTGATCTTCTGCTTCCTGAACTTGTTCAGGATCTTTTCCCTCTCATTCTGGGAAAGGTCGCCGTGCAGGGCATCGGCTGCGTATCCCCTGTCCCCAAGTTTCTGGGCGAGCTGGGCAGTATCGGTTTTTGTTCTGCAGAACACAAGCCCGTAGAATTCATCTTCAATATCGATAATCCTGCACAGGGCTTCGAATTTGTCGTTCTCCTGGACTTCGAAGTAGATCTGCTCGGTCAGGTCTGCGACAAGTTCTTCTTTCTCAATGGCAACATGCTCATAGTCCCGCATGTATTTTTTGACGATGCCAAGGATCGGCTTTGGCATTGTAGCTGAAAAGAAAAGCATTCGTTTTTCAGGTCCTGTTGCCTTTAAGATTTCCTTAATTTCATCAATAAAGCCCATATTGAGCATTTCATCGGCCTCGTCCAGCACGAAATATGCAATGTGCTCCAGATTCAAGCTCTTCCGTTCAAGATGATCGATGATTCTTCCAGGGGTTCCCACAACGATGTCAATTCCGCTTTTCAGCATCCTGAGTTGCTGGGTCATGGATTGTCCACCGTAAATCGGGACGATATGCAGCTTCTTGTCCCCTTTCAGGGAGTTGAGTTCTTCTGAGACCTGGATTGCCAGTTCTCGAGTTGGAGTCAGGACTATTGCCTGCACCTTTCCTGATTTCTCAGGAATTTTTTCTATAATGGGTGCTCCGAAAGCCGTGGTTTTTCCGGTTCCTGTCTGAGCCTGCCCTATAATATCACAATCTCCTTTCAAAAAAAGCGGGATGACCTTTTCCTGAATTGGGGTTGGTTCTTCAAACCCTTTCTTTTTGAGGGCTTTTAACGTACTGTCTGAAAGCCCCAATGCCTTAAATTTTGCTAATTTTTCCATGTACTCACTCTAACATTGACTATTATTTTTTACCAGATCCTGCAACTTGCAGACCTGCTGCTCATATACGCTGCCGCATACCCGGCAGTATCCTTGCGGAAGAGGCCACTTATCAAACCGGTACATGATACCAGCTAAAAACAGGTAAACACGCCGTATAAATGGTTAATATCCCCGGGAATGCGAGAAGGTGCCTAAGGACCAGGGAAATTCACAACCGATTTACATAAAACTTATACAGCAAAAATTCGATTTTCTTGGATAAGTTCCGGACGCTTTTTTGAGTTCTTCCCTGTGATACAGGCAGACTGAATTATTAGATTAGATAATTTAGATTAAATAACCTTTAACTTGATAGTTACCCTGTAACCCCTTTTCCTGTATATAACCCTTTGCTACCCCTCTAATGAGATACTTACTGATAAAGCTTTCTATTGTCCGGAACAGCCCCTGAGCCAGTGCCAGTCATTTTCAGGAAATGAAGGTTGCAGGAAATGATTACGGTTAAAGGCAGCGGTTGCAGATTAAAATAATGCTTAGAAATTTACAGGCAGCACTTACAGATAGGAATATAAAAACGTGCTTATACGGCCTGTTCAATAGCCCCACAACCTGTTTAGTAGTACCAGCCGTGAAAACCAAGTTCATCGGTCAGCATTTCTTTAAGCAGGTTCAGCCTGTCGATTGAGTTCCTGATTTGTTCGGGCTTATCCAGGATTTCTTCACACCCGGTTTCTTCCTGTATTGTTGTGATTTTCAAAAGCTCGGCAAAATTAACGCACTCATCCAGAAAACTGTTGAATAGCTTTCGGGCTTTTATAAGGCCGTCCGAAGTCCTGAAGTCAGGCTGGATGGTTTTTTCATATTCTGCTCTCTGTTTCATCTCTGATGCCAGGAGGCGCGACTCAACATAATCCATGGCGTTCAGAAAATCTCCGAGATTCCTGATATCAGTCCCTATATGCTGGGTAAAATAAGCAATTTCAAAAGCCCACTGCTTGTCAAAATTAGTTTCCTGGCCTGTATTGGAAAAAGGAATTCTGCTCGTCAGCCGGTTCATCTCCTGTTCATCTCTGCCTTCTTTCAGTATTAACATGCTAGAGGAAAGAATAAAAGCTTAACTAAATTTTCAGGCTCTATAATGTGTTTTCTGGAATTTTTCAGAGCAACCCACAGGATTATATATTTCTCCTGAATTTTTCCTGAGTAAGCTCAGGATCTTTTTCTATATATTATACCTTATCTTCGGAGATTCTGCAGCCAATGACGGTCATTAAAGGAATCTGAATGATTCTGCAGCCAGTGATGTCATTAAAGGAATTCTGAATTAACCCTCTTAAAACTGTTTTTAGCGCTGTTAGACAGAGTTTGGCATGCACATATATTACGCAATTTATATATTGATTTTTCTTGCAACGGGAAAAATCTCTTTCCGGATTCTCTGCCGTATTATCTGCGTTTCCGACTCAGGTCTGATTCAAGGCAGCCTTCCCTGTATCCTGGCACAAATAGGGATATGCTTTAATACTGTCATACTGATTTTTTTCTTAAAAAAGGGGATTGGGTAAAATGCAACTGGAATTCAGTGTCAGGGGAGCCGAACTTTCGGACCTGCATAAAGTTATGGCGCTTTACAGGGCTGTAGCAGCCCGCTCGGGCGGAATCGCAAGGCAAGCTGATGAGGTCACCGAAGCCTATGTACGAAACTTTATCGAGAGATGCCTTGAAGCAGGCATTATTCTTGCAATTGAAGATCCTTCAAATCCAGGGACCCTTATCGCGGAGGTTCACACATGTAGCCCGGGTATAAGGGTTTTTTCGCACCTTTTCAGCGACCTTACAATAGCTGTACATCCGGACTATCAGGGTAAAGGGATAGGAACATTACTTTTCGGAACCCTTTTGCAGGAAATAAAATCAAAGCATCCTGAAATCCAAAGGGTTGAACTCATTGCAAAGGAAAGCAATCAAAAAGCCATAAGATTTTACAGGAAATTCGGTTTTAGGGCTGAAGGCAGGCTTGAAAAACGAATATCCGGCAAAACAGGGGAACTGGAAGCTGATATTCCTATGGCCTGGATCCGGCAGGAATGAGGACAGCAATCTTGAGCGAATAAGAGGCTTGTTTCTTCTGTTATTCATAATTCCTATCTTTAAAATCAATCTCGAATCAGCTATATCTTGAATAATTATCTCTAAGATACAATTAGTCTTAAAAATAATTGATTTAAGACTAATTGCATCTTAAATACTGTGTTTCAAATTAAGTTTCTCTTAAATTGGCCGCCTTAGATCAATTGTATCCAGGGTTATTTAGTGCTAAACCAATGATATCCACTAGTATGCTACATAGAGTATTGTCTTCTGACTTGGTTTAAATTTATTCTGATATTTATTTTTATATTTATTTTTATATTTATTCTGACATTTATTTTGATATTTATTTTGATATTTAGTTTGATATTTAGTTTTGATATTATTTAAGAGCTGTTCTGATTTTTTATTTTGCACCTGCTATATAATATTCAGGATATTTCCAGATTCAAGATTCAACCTGTAAAAATTCCATTTTGAGCTGATTTAGGCTTCGACGATCCCGTAGTTTTTCAGGATTGTCAGGTGGTGGGAAACCAGGTTCTACCTCTCATTTAGCTTAAAAATTAGCTCGCAAAAGCAGTGGTCTATCTTAAAACTGATTCGGATATCAATTTTCTTTGATTTTTGGCTTCTGGTATTTTATAAGTTCGAAGCTTGGAATAAACCGGAGGATGAAAATGTCATTCCTGAACGATATCTTGCCTGAAACCGCTGAAGCATTCGGAAATCTGAGAGAATCCATCTTTGAGAAAGGCGCGCTTGACCGTAAGAACAAAGAATTGATTGCAATCGCTTCTTCAGTCCTCATGCGCTGCCAGTTCTGTGTAGATGTCCACTCGCAAAGGGCTCTTGCGCACGGGGCCAGTAAACAGGAAATTGCCGAAGCCATTGCCGTTGCTATGTTCATAGCGGCCGGTTCCCAGATCGGCTGGACAAACGTTTACGGCAAAAACGTTTATGACTCGATTTTTCAGCAAAAAGAACCTGAGAAACCCGACGAAAAGAAAGGGTGCTGCTGTGGAGACTGATATGGGAACTGCGGTAAAGTAAAAATCTCGCAGTTTAAACGAAGTATATAATCGAGCTCATCCCAAACCCAAAATTGGATCTCTAAATCTCGAATTTTGAACTATCACTAGAGTTTCCATCATGGAAAATAATCTGAAACTTTCATTGATTTAAGAAAAAACCTGGTTTTGAGACGAGCTCATAATTAGCCACTTGAGCGAGCGAAGCGATTTCTCTGGTCCATAAATTAGCCCTCTTGAGCGAACGAAGTGAGTGAAAGGGCAGCGCACTGCATAGTTTTAGAGCACAGTTCGAACAGTCCTCCCGAGACGAGACTCGGGCGAGACGGAACTAGGGCGGTGACTCGGGAGCCGCAACTCTGCCGACTGCTGATGCAGCCTTTCGGGCTGCAGCCTCTAAAGTAATTAAAAGAGTGCAACAAGCTTAAAGAGAACGATTGCACCAAAGGAAAATAGCAGTGGAATAATTCCCATATTTAAAGAAACTTTCACAGCACTTTCCCAGTGCTTGGACACCGGGAGGAAATCCCTGAGCAAAAGCAGTAGAAGTAAAACTGCCGTAGCCACAGATGCACCGTCAGGAATTCCTGGTATTACGGTCGCCATTGAGAGCGTACCTGAAGAAATTGAATTAGAAGTAATTAAACTTGTAAGCGTAGTTAGAACCCCTCGAATTGATTAGCTTATTAAGAGACAAATACGCAATAAGATATAAAAATCCTCCTCATACCACTGACAAATATCAAGAGGAGAAATGCTAAATTTGGACTTTGGAGAAAGGGAGAAAATGACCTTAATAGATAACAAAAATGCCGTGGTTTCACTTTGCAATCAAAAGAAATTGATAATGGTAGATTGCCTGTGAAAACCTTAAAAGAAGGCAAATTTTCTGATTAGACAGTCCTTGATTAGGCGAATTTCTTGGTTAAACCCATACTCGATTTTTAGCCGTCTGGAGCGGAAATTCTTACTCAATCCATAATGTGCTCCATTGTTTACTTACCTGGAGCTTCTATGGTATAAAGTTATTTAATATGTTATGGCGATAATAACATTGTAAATAATAGTTCAAGAGTGTACTGTAAAACTCTGAATGCAAAAAAGAAAAAGATGAATTGAAGAATTTACTAGAAAGGAAAAGAGGATAGGAAGATAAACCAAATCACTTAAATAATTACAAAGTATATTGAACTAAAAAATTAAGATAGTTATGAAAATCAATGGGAGTGGATGACGGAAAAAGGAATAACAATCAGCCTTGGGGTTTACTTTGAGAGTATGGATTAGCCCGTCCATCGGGAATGTGAAAACGAAAAGTTATGTAAAACTGTACAAAAAGTAGACAGATACTTTTATGCTCCAACGGAAAGTTTGTCTGGTCAAATTGAAAGCCAGAGAAACGGGGGGAAAAATGAACTCTACTGAATTTAAAATTCACAGCTCTTCTAAGATATACGGTACTTCTGTAATCGGGAAAGACACAGTAATAATGGAAAATGTGATTCTAGGATACCCTGAACACAGGGTCTTGATGGAGATCTTGAAGCAGAACATCGAAATTGAAGACTTTGAATTTCCAGGGTGTACCATAGGCCCGGATTCGATTATAAGGGCTGGATCAACGATATTTTCCAACGTAAAAACCGGAAAAAATTTTAAAACCGGGCATAATGTAATGATCAGAGAAAATACAGAAATTGGAAACAATGTCCTTATTGGAACCAACGTCATTATAGATGGGCATGTGAAGATAGGAAATAATGTCAGCATTCAGGGCAATGTTTACATTCCGACCAATGTCACTATCGAGGATAATGTATTCATCGGGCCCTGTGCGGTTCTGGCCAATGATAAATATCCTATTCGAAAGAAGTATGAACTGAAGGGGCCTGTTTTGAGAAAAGGTGCATCTATAGGTGCGAACGCTACCTTGCTTCCGGATGTTGAAATCGGGGAGGGGGCAATGGTTGCGGGAGGAGCACTTGTGACAAAAAATGTGCCCGCCTGGAAGCTTGCAGTCGGTGTACCTGCCAGAATACAGGAACTTCCCAAAGATTTAAAGGAATTGAATAGGATATAAACTTAATAGAAAAACCAAGGTTAAGTAAGATTAGTATTATTGAGATATTAAAAGAGGTCCCAAAATGATCCCAATTGCCAAGCCCACGCTGGGTAAGGAAGAGATTGATGCAGTAACAGAGGTCCTGAGTTCAGGCATGATTGCACAGGGCCCGAAAGTAGAAGAATTTGAGCTTGCTTTTTCCGAATACACTGGTTGTGAGTACGCAGCCGCTGTGAACTCTGGCACTGCAGCCCTGCACATTGCGCTTCTTGCCCATGGCATCGGAAAAGGAGATGAAGTGATTACGAGTCCTTTCAGTTTCATTGCAACAGCAAACAGCATCCTTTACACCGGGGCAAAACCTGTTTTTGCAGATATCGAATCAGATACATATAATATAGATCCTGAAAGAATTCAGGAGAAAATTACTCCAAAAACCAGAGCTATTATGCCTGTCCACCTCTATGGACACCCTGCAGACATGAAAGCGATAATGGAAATTGCAGATGATAGTAAGCTTATTGTGATTGAAGACGCCTGCCAGTCCCACGGCGCTGAATGCCTTGCAAAAAAGGTAGGTAGCTTCGGGACAGGAACATTCAGCTTTTACCCGACTAAAAATATGACAACCAGTGAAGGCGGAATGCTTACTACAAATGAAAAGGAAATTACAGAAAAGGCAAAAATGATCCGGGCTCACGGCTCAAAAATCCGCTATCTGCATGAAATGCTGGGTTTTAACCTGCGGATGACTGATATTGCAGCTGCAATCGGGATTGTACAGCTCGGGAAGCTGGACGGATTTACCGCAACCCGGCAGAAAAATGCAGAAATACTCTCAGCAGGGTTAAAAGGAATACCCGGAGTTGTACCTCCAGTTACAAAAGCCGATTGCACCCATGTGTTCCACCAGTATACGATCAGAGCAGAAAAGAGAGATCAACTGGCAGCTTTCCTGAAAGAAAAAGAAATAGGAACAGGAGTCCACTATCCTATACCCATTCATAAACAACCTGTTTACATAGAACTTGGATATGGAGATTCCTTGCCAGCCTCAGAAAAGGCAGCGAAAGAGGTTCTCTCTCTGCCTGTGCATCCAGCATTATCCAGAACCGATTTGCAGGAAATAGTCGAAGCGACCAAAGAATTTTATGCAAAGGATTGAGTAGTTTTCCAGCCACTACATCCTCAGAACCAGGAAGTGAGACTTTTGATCAAAGTAGGAGTAATAGGAACAGGTGCCATGGGGCAAAACCACGTAAGGATTTATAGTGAGATGAATGGTGTGGAGCTCGCCGGAATCTCGGATGTAGACCAGAAGCGTGTCGAAGCAATGGCTACACAATTCAAGACAAAAGCCTTTACAGATTATAAGAAAATGCTTGCCGAAGGGCTTGATGCGGTAAGCGTTGTTGTGCCCACCAAGCTGCATAAGCAGGTCGTACTTGATGCTCTTGACGCAGGGGTACATGTCCTTGTGGAAAAGCCAATTGCAGATACGACTGAGAACGCGGACCTGATGATAGCAGCCGCAAAAAATGCGGGAAAAATCCTTATGGTTGGGCACATTGAACGCTTTAACCCCGCAGTGATAAAACTCAAAGAGATTATCAATTCAGGCATTCTGGGAAAGATAGTTTCAATTTCGACTAAAAGAGTCGGACCCTATAACCCGAGGATAAGGGATGTGGGAGTAATCCTGGATATTGGTGTTCACGATATAGATGTGATCTCATACCTTTACGGAAAGAAAATAAATAGTGTTTATGCAATTGCAGGTGCAGATATTCACTCGTTTGAAGATCATGCCTCAATTATCCTGCGTATGGACCATAACTTTGCAGGAGTTGTGGAAACAAACTGGTTAACTCCGCATAAGGTAAGGCAACTGACAGCGATCGGAGTTAAGGGTGTTGCTTATCTGGACTACATTAACCAGACAGTACAGCTACATGATAACGAATGGATAAGAAAAGCCAAAGTAGAACAGAGTGAACCCCTGAAAAATGAACTCACTTACTTCATAGATTGTGCTGCAAACGGTAAAAACCCGAACCCCTGTGGGGAAGATGGAAAACATGCCCTTGAAGTGGCAATGGCAGCCATAAAATCCTACGAAGAAGAAAGATTGATTGAAGTAGGAATATAAGGCAGACAAAGCTCTGAAGAAGTAAAATCTCGAAAACCTTTGAAAACAGGAAAGATTTGAAAAACCTGAAAAAAAACAATTTGGAAAGTGATGAATATGAGTAACTTAGAAAAACTTTTCAAGGAAAGAGGCCCAATCAAAAAAATAGGAGTGCTTGGAATGGGCTATGTAGGTATTCCTTCAGCGGTTCTTTTCGCAGATGCCCCGTGTTTTAATAAAGTTCTCGGCTTCCAGCGCAACTCAAAAAGTTCAAGTTATAAAATAGATATGCTCAACCGTGGAGAGAGTCCTCTCAAGGGGGAAGAGCCAGGCCTCGAAGACCTTATTAGTAAAGTTGTTAAAGCCGGCAAGTTCGAGTGTACTCCCGATTTCTCAAGAATATCAGAACTTGATGCCGTCACTCTTGCAATCCAAACTCCTTTTGCAAATCCTAAAGACCTGGAACCTGATTTTTCCGCACTCATTGAAGGTATAAAAAACGTGGGAAAAAACCTGAGACCAGGCACGCTCGTTGTTCTTGAGTCTACAATCACCCCAGGCACGACCGAGGGTATGGCAAAACAGATTCTTGAAGAAGAGTCAGGCCTGAAAGCAGGAGAAGACTTTGCCCTTGCCCATGCCCCTGAAAGAGTAATGGTAGGCAGGCTTTTGAAGAACATCAGGGAACATGACAGGATTGTGGGCGGAATCAATGAAGCAAGTACCAGGCGAGCTGTTGAGCTTTATTCTCCTGTGTTGACTGTAGGAAAAGTAATTCCTATGAGTGCAACTGCAGCGGAGGTCACGAAAACTGCAGAGAACACCTTCCGTGATCTCCAAATTGCAGCAATCAACCAGCTTGCCCTTTACTGTGAAGCGATGGGCATAAACGTGTATGACGTCAGGAGTGGGGTGGATAGTCTAAAAGGAGATGGGATTACAAGAGCTGTACTCTGGCCAGGGGCGGGCGTTGGAGGTCACTGCCTTACCAAGGATACATATCACCTGGAAAGGGGAATTAAGATAGGAGACGGGCAGCTTGATTATCCGGAAGGTGCAGATTCAATCTATGTACTCGCAAGAAAAGTTAATGATTTCATGCCTGTCCACATGTATAACCTGACTGCTGCAGCACTTAAAAGGATTGGAAAGGAGATTAAAGGCTCAAAGATTGCAATGCTTGGCTGGGCTTTCATTCGGGATTCGGACGATGCGAGAAACACACCTTCAGAACCTTACAGGGATCTCTGCCTGAAAGCAGGCGCGACAGTCACGGTGCACGACCCTTATGTTGTGAACTATCCAGGGATTGAGATCTCGGATGATCTTGAAAAGGTCATCAGAGGCGCGGATGCTGTAGTAGTTCTTGCAGGACACAGTGCGTACCTTGGTGTAAAGGCTGATTGGGTAAAGGAAGTTTCAGGAAAGGTAAATCCGGTTATCGTGGATGGAAGAAATGTAGTTGAACCGGATGAGTTTATTGGCAAGGGATTTGTCTATAAGGGGATTGGGAGAGGCGATAAGAACGAACATGTAGTAGTAACATAAACTCTCTTTGAGGGATTAATTCAGTCTTTCAATATGGAAAAAGGGCGAGAAAAATGATTGAGAAACTAAAACAAAACGAGGAACTCTGGGATCTGTTTACCAAAAAAGAAGAATACAATTCAGCCCTCTCTGACCAGTACGATAGGTTTCCTTACTATTTAAGCGGCCAGAGGAGTGTTTTTGACCCGAGAGTTTCTAGATTTCTGGTGGAAAACGGGTTACGCCCTGAATACCCTGGTGGAAAAAAGTTCGCGGTATGCCTTACTCATGATATTGACATGGTATATCCGGAAAAACTCTATCCGATCATCGGGACTGCAAAAGCATTTGTTAAAGGGAATTTAACAGATGCTATAAAGACACCTTTTTCCAGAATTAACAAAAGATGTAATCCTTGCTGGAACTTTAGAGAAATAATGGAGCTGGAGGCAAAATACAATGCCAAGTCTAGCTTTTATTTTCTCGCCTTGCGCCCTGGAGAAAAAGACTTCAATTACGAAATTGAGGATCTCGAAGCCGAATTAAAGTTTATATCTTCTCATGGATGGGAAGTAGGCCTGCACGGAGGGCACGAATCTTACAAGAGTTTTGAGGACATGATAGAAAAAAAGCAGAGACTTGAAAAGGTTCTTGGCAAGCAGATTATAGGGTACAGAAATCATTTTTTAAGATTCAAAGTGCCGGATACATGGGAATTATTAAGCAAAGCAAACTTTAAGTATGATACAACATTCGGGTATGCAGACTGCGCTGGTTTTAGAAATGGGATGTGCCATCCTTTCAGGCCTTATAACATAAATATCGGGAAACAAATCGATATCATTGAGCTTCCCCTCATAGTTATGGATCGAACTTTATTAAGAAGTTACATGCGGCTTGACGTTAAAAAGGCCTGGGAACTCATAAAAAATCTTATCGAAAAGGTCGAGCAGTACAATGGCGTAATTACAATTCTGTGGCATAATAATACATGTATTGAGGGAGAAAGCCTTAAATATTACGAAAAATTCCTCAAATATGTCTCCGGCAAAAAAGCCTGGATTGCAAGCGGAGAGGAAGTATATAATTGGTGGTCTACTAATATTGAACCGAGACACTAAAAAAGGTGTCCATACAACTCTGGCGTATTTAACTGGCAACTATAAGAGGCTAACATAAATCAAGTATTGTGGATAAATAGGATAATATTAATCAAATTAAGACGTATTATTAAATCCAAACAATATTAATCAACACTGCAAGTAAATTTGATTAATAAACTTTTTTCTCATCTGTGCGAAGTGCCTGATGCAGATAAGCCGATTGCTACCAGTTTTATGTACCCTGAATTCTTTTGAAGTTAACAGCGACACTCTATTTAAACTCTGTTCGTAACTGGCATCCCGTCAGAAACCATAAAAAGGAGCCTATGGTAAAGTATGATAAAGTAATGTTAAGGGTGAGCAGAAATCATATGAGCTCAATTGTTACCGTATATGTAAATAAGGAACCCGACAAATTTATTTCGGGAGGGTTTATTTATATGGGGGCTTAGAGAGAAAAAAGCCAGATATCCAACATCAGCTTTAGAATATCATACCCCAGGAATTGCATTTTCAAAGATAAAAATGGCTTGAAAATGCAGGAATACATGGAGCTCAGCTCTAAAGGAAACTTCGTTTAAGGTACTGGATATGGATGAGACAATAACAGATGCAGCAGAGAAACTATCTAATAACAACAAGAAGGAAAGCTTCGCTTTCGATGTGCTTACACTTGCAGGCGGGACAACCTTTGCTCAAATCCTTACGATTATATCTGCTCCTGTGCTGACCCGCCTGTATGGCCCTGAAGATTTCGGAATCTGGGCTCTGTACCTTTCTATTACCAGCATTATCAGCGTCATTGCGTGCATGAGGTATGAATATTCCATAATGCTGCCTGAATCGCATGAAGAGGCTGTAAACCTGTTAGGGCTAAGTTTTCTGGCGGTGCTGTTTGTAAGTGGGTTAACCGTTCCAATAATATGGTATTTTAAGGAACCTATAGTTAATATTCTGAATTCTCAGCAGATAGGAGACTATCTCTGGCTCGTACCTCCATTTATTTTTGTAAATGGGTTATTTCTCGCACTGAATAACTGGAACTCAAGAACAAAACTTTTCAAAAGGCTTTCTCTTTCAAGAGTCTTCAGTTCGGTCTCGGCTACTACAACGCAGATAGGCTTTGGGCTTGCAGGGAAAGCCGGTGCAGGCGGGTTAATAACTGGAAGCCTTACCGGCCAATCTATTGCAACATTTGTGCTTGGAGGACAAATTTGGAGAGATGATAGGAAGTTAATTGTGAAAAGCCTGAGCTGGAAAAAAGTATATGAGGGATTTAAGAAGTACCGTAAGTTTTCGCTTATAGACACCTGGGCTGCCCTTATGAACTCAGTCTCGTGGCAACTTCCTGCTTTCCTTCTTTCAGCTTTTTTCACGCCTGCAGTAGTAGGTTTCTATTCCCTTGGCTTTCGTCTTTTGCAGTTGCCAATGAGTTTCATTGGAGGTTCGATTTCACAGGTGTTTTTCCAGAGAGCATCAAGAGCTTTATCCGAAGGCACTCTCCCTTCCCTTGTTGAGAATGTTTTCAGGATGCTTGTGATTATAGGCATGTTTCCGATACTGATCCTGACAATTGTCGGCAGCGACGTCTTTACGGTTATTTTCGGAAAAGCCTGGGCAGAAGCAGGCGTTTATACGCAGATCCTGAGTCTATGGGCTTTTATATGGTTTATCTCTTCCCCATTAACCACTATATACGTTGTCGTCGAAAAACATCATTTCGGTTTTCATTACAATTTTTTCAACCTCATTACGCGTCTTCTATCCCTTACGATCGGTGGCTTGCTCGGAAGTGCACGTACGGCACTTGTTCTCTTCTCAGTTTCAGGAATTCTGGTATATGGTTATCTTTGCCTGAAAATGATGTCCTATTCCGGAGTAAAGATTTCAAGAGCCCTGAAAATCGTATTCTCGAATTTTGTTCTATTTGTCCCTGCAGGAATTGTTCTTGTTGCCCTCAAAACCGCAGAAATAAACCAGACTCTGCTTGTTGTCTTTTCCGGTGTGATTATCGGGATATATTACCTCTACATTTTGAAAACCGATGCACAGATAAAAAAGATAGTGAAAGAGTTTCGAGCCTGATGAGCTGGTTTAAAACACTAGTTCGTGAAAGAGTTTTTTGTCAGCAGGAAGCGGAAATTTATGTTTATTTGACACAATCTTATTTAAATAAATTCTTGAAATTATAATGCAGAAATACCAATGGATAAAATTTTTTCGGATCTTGCTATCCCTGAATTTCTAGAGCTTATTTCCTCAACGATAACTTCCACTTCAGATCAGAAATTTGCTCAGAGTACTACAAGCCGATACGAGACGGCTAAGTGATCATTTTTCGGGTCTCATATCAAATCAAGCTCCTGATTTCAGGAAGTCCATAAAGCTTTATAATGTTTTACCATCGACTCTAATCAACAAAAAGCAGCTTCAAAAATGCCAACCGGAGCCTGTGGCTCTTTAAGGAACCTGAGCACCTGTAAATCTTCTATCAGCCGATATACGTCCTCTCCAGGGGAAAGCCCAAACTTTTTCGCATCCTCCGGTTCAATCCACCTGATTTTCGGGACAGAGGCATAGTTCGAATTCCTGACAAACCCATCTTCAAGCAAAAAATAAGCCCCACCCCCAAACATCTTGAAAGGCTCATAGAGCGACGAGAAATCCCTGCAGACCCAGTTTGCCATCTTTAGAATTTTTTCCGACCTGTTGACCGTAATATGCCCGTAATCAGGCGGGACAAAGACAATATCCCCCTTTTCAGCCTCAACCACAGCTACGTCCAGAATCCTGCCCTTCCTTCCGGCTTTCTGTAGAATATAGGTAGCAGATCCTTCCAGTACCTGATAGATTTCAGTATAAGAAACATCGGCCTTCGGAGCCTTCGGGTGGTAATGCCCTGCAGTCTTCACGTATTCTTTTCCAAGCTTCGCCGGTGGAATGACAGTAATATCATACCTCAGCCCAAATTCCCTCATAAGTCTGAATTCCTCTTCACTCCGTGCAAGTTCCCTGTACATATAATACAGCTCGAAATTCTCAGCCGTTTTAAGCCATTCCCTGTCAGCAACGACCTCTTTCATATCGTAAAGTGTTCTTACGTCAGGAGCACGGATGGTTTCTCCAAAGATCAACATGTCTTGCATCTCTTTTCCCTCATTGCAGCTTAAAATGGTAAATTTTTAGCATGATCTTGAAAAATTTCAATTTGGAAGTAATTTGAGAATGTTATATTTTCGAGTGAAGTTATAAAAATTTTTGTGTAACTATTACAAAAACAGGATTATAATTAAGAAAGAGAGAATTAAAAAAATCAAGGTGGAATGGTAATAAAAATAAACCAAATTGCTTAAATAATTTAAGGTGTTATTCAATAAAAATTCAGATTGTTTGGGATACCACCAGATAAGGATAGGGTAAGAGTATGAAGATTGTAATTAATCTCGGAACCAGGCCTGAGATCATAAAAATGAGTCATATAATAAGGGAATGTGAAAAACAGGGTATTTTGAATAACTGAGAATAAATTAAAGAGAACCTCAGTAGAAGAATCAATGTTTAGGAGAAAAAATTTGCTTAATTTAACTGAAAACCAAGAAACATTTAGCAAACAGGTACCTAAGAATCTGTTAGCTAATGTTCTGTACTTTATATTAAACATCATAATTGGTTTGTTCCTGGTACCATTTTTTATTGATTCTCTTGGCGTAGCAAGTTATGCACTTGTTCCCTTAGCTACATCTCTGACAGGTTATGTGAACTTGGTTGTACAGTCATTAAATACATCCGTATCACGATACTTGACTATTGATTTACAAAAAAAGGAGTTTAAAAAAGCTAATGTAACATTTAATACTGCCCTTTTTGGAACCCTTGGAATTATATTATTAATGCTTCCTTTTGTAATCTTAATTTCATATTATGCACCTTCGTTCTTTGAAATTCCTGCCAGCCAGGAAGATGCTGCAAGAATTCTTTTTCTTGGAGTGATAAGTTCATTCTTATTACGGGCATGGGGCAGCAATTTTGGAGTTTCCCTCTTTGCCTATAATAGACTTGATCTCCAGAATCTTATAAACGCTATAAATATTGTTGTTCAGGTCGGCCTAATTATATTATTGTTCAGGATTTATTCCCCTAGCCTGATTTACATCGGATTAGCTTATTTGATCGGGGCTGCAGTTGCCTTTATTCTAACAATATTTTTCTCACGCAATATAAATCCCAATTTAAAGGTAAATATAAAAGATTTCCGCAAATCAAAGGTTAACGAAATTACGGAAATGGGCGGCTGGGTGATTATTAACCAGATAGGTTCACTCCTGTTCCTTCAGATTGATCTGATAGTTGTGAACAAATTATTTGGTACTATTGCAGGTGGAGAATACTCAATTGCACTAACATGGAGTATACTGCTGCGTACTATTGCAGGCATGCTTGTGGGAGTCCTGACACCTGTAATTCTCACTTATTACGCAAAGGGAAAAATCGATGAGCTGATAAGCGTATCAAAAAGTACTGTAAAATTTACAGGCCTTGCAATGGCGCTACCAATTGGTTACATCTGTGGATTTGCTCCTCAACTTCTTACACTGTGGGTAGGCCAAGAATTTGCAAAACTCTCCCTATTGATGGTATTAATGTTATCCCATCTTGTAATTAACTTGCCAGTAACGCCCCTCTTCGCAATTAATGTGGCGTATAATAAAGTAAGGATTCCAGGTATTGTCACTTTTTTTATGGGGGTAGGAAATTTTTTGCTAGCAGTAATTATTCCTTATCTTACCGGCTGGAATTATTATGGAGTTGCACTGGCAGGAGCAATTATGCTGACACTTAAAAACGCATTTTTTACTCCATGGTATGCTACCAAAGTGCTTGGGATCTCCAGAAACACATTCTTAAATTCCATGATTCCGGGAGTGGTTGCGATGGTTTTGACTGGAGTGGTATCTAGTCTGGTCGCGAATTATCTTCAGATTTCAGGCATAATTTCGTTATTAATCTGTGGAATTATTTTGACTGCAGTTTATCTGTCAGTAGTATGGAAATTTGGACTAAAGGAGTTCGAAAAGCTGATTGCAGGATCATTTATACCAATAGAAGTAAGGAGCAGGTTGAATCTTGAAGCCAAATGTGATCGATGAGATAGCGAAAAATGACCTCTGTATAGGCTGTGGAACTTGTGCCGGAATATGCCCACAGAAAATCCTGAAAATTCAGGATAACGAGTATGGAGAGTATATCCCATCCGAAGCTCAGGTATGCGATTTCCATTGCGGTTTATGCCTAGAAGTTTGCCCATTTAGTAGTAATGAAAATGAAACACAAATGGGAGAAAAAATTTACGGAAGCACAGAAGGAATGAAGTATCGATCTGAAACAGGCTATTACCTTGATTGCTATGCTGGATATTCAAATGAGTTCCGACAGAAAAGTGCATCAGGAGGTATGGCAACCTGGATTCTTACAAAGTTATTGAAGGAAGATGTTGTTGACTATGTAATCTGCCCGACTCCTCAAAGAGATCCGGAGAGACTATTCAGTTTTGAAGTTTTAAGAGACGGAAATTCTGTAAAGGCTGCTTCAGGATCAGTATATTACCCTGTTGAAATGTCTGAAGTAATACAAAAAATTTTGGAAACCCCAGGCCGCTATGTTATTACTGGGTTACCCTGCTTTATAAAAGCTCTCAGGCTCGCTGCCCAGAAGAACAGAAAGCTAAGAAAAAGGATTGTCTTCACAATAGGTCTTGTTTGTGGCCAAATGAAAAGCAAAAACTATACAAAATACATCGTAGCGCTAGCAGGCAATAATGACTCAACGAAAGTTCAAGGTGTTTATTATAGAGGAAAAAGCCCTGAAAAATCTGCAAGTAATTTTTATTTCCAATCCACCGATGAATATGGATCACAACATAAGATATTCTGGGATGAAGGAGTATCTGAAGCGTGGGTCAACCGATGGTTTACTCCTAATGCATGCAATTATTGTGATGATGTGTTTGCAGAGCTTGCAGATATCACATTTATGGATGCCTGGCTTCCAGAATATGCCAAGGATAGTATGGGTACAAATCTTGTACTTGTAAGATCCCCTGAAATTTTGGCTATTATTCAAGAAGGAATGGAAGAACAGGAAATCAGTATCAGTAAAATACCAATTGAGAGAGTAGTAAAAAGTCAGATGGGAGTTCTCGACCTCAAAAGAAATCAACTTTCTCGCCGGTTGTATGTAGCCCTTCAAGAGGGACAGAAAGTACCTGAAAAAAGAATTCATGCAGGGGAAAAGATTGGATTATTGAAAAGAAGAGAAATTAAACTTAAAACCAGAATGCAAAAAGAAAGTAAAGAGCTTTTTTTAGACTGCTGCGAGAACAGGGTTCTGGATGTAAAAATATTCAGAGATGGGATGCAACCATATATTGAGCAGACAAAGCAACTTAAACTGATTGAAAAATTTACATTCCCAATTCAGGTGATTAAAAAATTAGCAAAAAGGGAGGAAAGGAAAGATGAATGAAAGACCTATGTTTATTCTGGCAGGAAATGGTCCATATGAGAATAGAGGCTGTGAAGCGATTGTAAGAGGAACTGTGAAGATATTGAGAAATCATTATAAAGACCCTTCTTTTTTGTGCTTAAGTCACTTTCAAAATCATGAACAATTTGAAAAGCAGATAATAAAAGAATATGATTCTGAAGTAATCCATAGGGAAACAAATAGAAATAAGAAAATGTTTAGCCCCGAGTGGGCTTGTCAATTTATTCAAAGAAAATTTTCAGAAAAAAAGTATATGAGATCTGTATATAAAGAGCTATTTCCCGCTATAAACGAGGCAGAAGCTGTTCTATCTGTTGGCGGCGATAACTATTCTTTAGATTATGGTATTCCAAGGGCTTTCACTGGGCTTGACGATCTTGTACTGGAGAATAAAAAGCCAATGATCATTTGGGGTGCTTCAGTAGGGCCTTTTGATAGGGTTCCAGAATATGAAAAATACATGAAAAAACATCTTCAGCGTGTAAACGGAATTTTTGTCAGGGAATCAGCTACAATAGAATATCTTGAGAAAATAGGAGTGAAAGATAATATATATAAAACAGCAGATCCAGCCTTTTTAATGGACCCTCAGGAACCCCAACCAAAAATAAAAATTGAAGAGGAATCCATAGGGATAAATCTCAGCCCATTGATGGCAAAATATGTAGGAGATAAAAGCCTTGAATCCTGGATAAACATAGCAGCTGGAGTTTTAGAAGAAGTAATAAAAAGAACTGAAAATAAATTATACTTAATCCCACATGTAACTATTCCAATTTCAAATGATTATTTATTTTTAAAGCAAGTTAAAGAAAAGATAAAGGATTCAGAAGAAAGAACTGTCTTGATTCCTCCTATATACAACGCTTCAGAGACAAAATGGATTATTAGCAAAATGAAAGTTTTTGCAGGAGCTAGAACCCATTCAACAATTGCCGCTTTATCTTCAAATGTTCCAACTTTAAGTTTTGGATATAGTGTCAAAGCGAAGGGAATTAATAAAGATATATTTGGACATGATAACTACTGTATGAACCCGGAAAAGCTGAGTTCAAAAACTGTGGCTGATAAAATAGAGAATATCTTAAAAGAAAGCGATGAAATAAGATCACATTTAAAAATCTCTATACCGAAGATAAAAAATAAAGCTCTTTTAGCAGGCCAGGGTCTTCAAAAAATCACGGAATGACTTTTCTTCATAAAAATAATATGGGACAGGGATATAAATGCCACTTGTTTCAGTTATAATTCCTCTTTACAATAAAGAGCCATATATAGGAAGGACAATTAATTCCTTATTAGTTCAAACTATTTCGGATTTTGAAATAGTTATTATAAATGACGGCTCAACTGATAAAGGCACGAATGTAGTTAAAAATTTTAAAGATTCTAGAATTCGATTAATCTGCCAACAGAATGCAGGGGTTTCTGCTGCACGGAATAAAGGAATACATGAAGCAAAATCGGATTTGGTTGCTTTCTTAGATGCAGATGATGAGTGGACTCCAACTTTTCTGGAAACAGTATTAAGACTTAGAGGAAAATATCCCGAAGCGGGAATTTATGCTTCTGCCTATCTATTTTGCGATTCAGAAGGAGAGAAACGAATCGCAAATTATAGAGAAATACCTCCTGCTCCGTGGGAAGGATTGTTAAAAAGTTATTTTTTATCTGCTGCTAAAGGGGAACATCCAGTTTGTTCCTCTGCAGTGTGCATTCCTAAAAAAATACTATTAACAGAGGGTGGATTTAAAGTCGGAGCATGGTGGGGAGAAGACGACGATCTTTGGGGAAGAATAGCACTAAAACACCCTGTTGCATTTAGCTGGCAAATTGGAGCAATTTATCATCAAGGAGCGACAAATAGAGCATGTAAACGGGAAGAGTTAGTAGAGCATCCATTTATAAAGAAAGCCGAAATGGCTATAATTAATGGAGAGGTTCAAAAAAGTATAGTAAAAGACTTAGAAGAGTGCGTCGCTAGATATAAAATTATTGCTGCAGTACATAATTTATATAGGGGATATCCAGAGATATCACGAAGGATGCTTAAAAGTTGTAAGACAACACTATTATACAAGGAAAAGTTATTTTGGTATTTTTGGTCTTTTGTTCCATATAGAGTTTTTAGTAAGATAGTATCAGTTAAAAGGAACATAAAAGGGTATATTAAAGCCCCATGAAACCAGTATTAATAAAAATCCAAATGCGGAAGCATCACTTTTACAAATTGTATAGGGAAAAGTCAGCGCTGTAACTTTAATAAATATTTTATGGAACCAAATAAATTAAACCTTAAAATTTAAGGTTTTAAACTATAATATCTCAACTCTATTCCTATATTTAATTAAGAGTTCTTTCGAGATTAATGCTTCAAGTATCCATAAACAGATCCGCTACTATAAATTTTTGAATACTTTTCTATTTTGAGCTCGGATATAAGTTCAGAGATATAATCATGATCTGGAAGATATATTGAAGAAAAAATTTTAAGTGGCTTACTTATGAGATCCATTCTTATTAAAATGAGATAATCTTGTAGACTAGAGGTAGAACTATAAAATAACTCATTATCGAACGTATACGTATCATAATTATAGGACATTGAACGTGCATAATAATTATCTGTTTTAATGGGACCAGTCCAAAAACTTGAGGTCGTTTTAATTGCTTTTAGTTCTGAGGTAGTTAACGCTTCTCTCATAGAACTATGTGAAGAAAACTTATCATAATCAATATTTGCCGGGAGGCTGACAATTAACAGGAATGCAAGAATTATTGTAGTGCTCACTAAGAATGTCTTTTTAAGATTATCATGTCTAACAGCATTACAGCACAACAAAATTGACACGGCAAGTGGTATAGATAAAAATATCTGCGAAAAAAACAGCCATCTTTCCGAGATAATATTACGAGAAGTAATACTACAAAATGAATTTAATATTAAAGGAGTAATTCCCGCTGAAAGTACACAAAAAGAATATTTGGTTCCATAACGATTAGAGATCATATAAAAACACCCAACAGAAGAAACTGTAAAGTATAATAATGTACCCAAAAAATTAAAGATTCTTTCGAAAAGTGGTACATTGTTAATATGCTGCTGAATCAATTCTGCAGGGGTATGAATGAAAATATCCATACTAAATCCAAATTTTATTAAACTAGCTAATGTGGTAATATGCCCTGAAGCATAAGTCCACCAAGAAAACATAAAAACAACAAAGAGTGTGATATAAGAAAATGTGAAAGGAGGTTTATGTATATTAAAATAAATTAGGTTATAGGAGTAAAAAAATATCCAAACAATGAGAAGAATTATTGCCATATATAATGCAGTAACTGAATGCGTTAAAACTAAAGAGATCATTAATATTATTGAAATTAACACACTAATTAACTTATGATTTATTCTTAGTTTTAGTAACGAATACAGAATCATCAAAATGAATACTGGAGCAAGAGAATTTGGAATTGACCAGAAACTCATACGTATGTGATAGTTTGAAAGAGCCAGTAATAAAGAAGAATATAAGGCTACTCTCGTATTATTGAAAGTAAACTTCGCAAGTAGAAATATAAGTAATATGTTGCATACTAATTGTAAAAAACTAACAGACAACATGGTTGCAAACTTATAGTCCATGTCTGTAATTATAGAGGTAAGAGCGATACATAAGTGAAATAATGGAAGTTTTGAATATGAAAATTCTGATGGAATAAAATGAGTTTGAATTATTTGTAATGTAATGTTTTGATGATACCAAGGATCTACTCCTAGCAAACTTGGAAATACTAATAATTGTGACCAGGCAATTGAAGTCCCCAATAAAATGATCTGGAAAAGAATGATTGATGTCATCTTCTTTTGAAAAGATATAATCTCGGCAGAGATAATTCCAGACACCAGAGACATGATTATAAAATAGATTAGAGGCCTTTCGTAAAATGAAGGTCTTAAATATAAAGAGAGAATGCTCAGCACAAAAAAGAGCGTGAAGAAAGATAGATAGAGAATATTCTTATGTTTATTATGCTTAGAAACTATATGAAAATCTAAGGATGAATTTTTTCTGATTTTGATCCAGATAACACAAAATATTAAAATAATTAATCCAAAAAGAGTTCTTGATATGTTAGCAAAATAGATATTGGCGATTGTCCAGAATACTGATAATATAATTGCTAATCTGGCAAATAACAAATCAAATTCAATTGATTTCAGATTAATTTGTTTTAGAGTTACATTCATAATACACATTCCTAGATGCAAACTTTTGTAACTAGCTGGTTTCAAAAATCCGACTATTCATGCTTTTGACCAAAAGCGATATTCCATTTAGTTCTATTGATTCTGATTTCTCTACTCCTAACTAAAGCTGGATAAGAGTATAAATTTTTGTAATCACTTTATCATTTCCAGTATCAACTTAGAAGCATTGCCATTACCATAAGGATTAATCCACTCAATTTTAGAATTCATCATCTTTCGAACGCAATGGATTATCTTTTCGCCAGTTCCTGCAATTAAATTTGCATTCACTTCTACTGTTTCCGGCCTTTCCGTATTTTCACGAAGAGTTACGCAAGGAACTTTAAGGATGCAACTTTCCTCCTGTACTCCTCCGCTATCGGTAAGGATCAGTCTAGCTTTACTTTCAAGCTGCAAGAATTCTAGATATCCAAGAGGTTCTATCAACACGGTGCCTTCAGGTACTTCGAAACCAAATTCTTTAATCATTTTCACAGTTCTTGGATGAGCTGAAAAGATAATTGGAAAGTCAAATTCCTTATAGATCTGCCTGAGGCCGGTAAGGATGCCACCGAGACGTATTCTATCGTCCACATTTTCGGCGCGGTGGGCCGTGGCTACAAAATACTTTTTTTGACTTAAGCCGAGTTCTTTCAGGATATTGGCGCTTTTATTTGCTATTTCAAGATTTTGATATGCCGCGTCGACGATTGTATTTCCGGTAACAAATATTTTCTCTTCTGGGACGCCCTCATTCAAAAGGTACTGCTTGGAAATTTCGGTGGGAGCAAAGAGGTAATCTGAAATGTGATCGGCAATGATCCTGTTAATTTCTTCAGGCATATTTCTATCGAAAGACCTGAGTCCTGATTCAACGTGCCCGACTTTGATGTGAAGCTTAGAAGCTGCAAGAGCTCCGGCAAGGACTGTGTTTGTGTCTCCTTGTACTAAAACTACCTCGGGTATGTCCTTCAACAAAATTTCTTCAATTTTAGAAAGCATTTTTCCTGTCTGTTCCCCATGTTTACCGGAGCCCGCTTCAATGTTATATTTCACTTGGGGAAGTTTCAGCTGTTCAAAAAAGATCCTATCCATTTCGTAACTGTAGTGTTGACCAGTATGAATAATATAATAATCTATAATCTGTTTTTCACATTCCCGTATGATAGTACTCATCTTTATTATTTCGGGTCTAGTGCCAAGAATGATTGCGATTTTCATTGTTTATCCTTATCTTGTTAGATTCATTATAATTAGAATAATCCTGACAGAATATCAAATTATATAAGGTTAATATTGGAAAATATTCCGTAACCGGTTGAGATTTTGCCATTTCTTTTTTTGCTCTATTATATTTTTAAGGTTTACATGTTAGTTACCTGATAGTAATTCGCAAAATGAAAATGCGAATACAAGTACACATATTTCATTAAAAAGTATCAACTTATTTTATAATGCATGCCTAATTTTAGGAGGCTTTCTCGTAGATTTGACGCAAGGTATCTTTATATAAAATCCAATCATATTTTTCTTGGACTAATATTTCTGCATTTTTTCCAATTGAAGATAACCTTTTCTTATTTTCCAGGAGTTCAGAAATAATTATAGGGTATTCATCAATATTATCTTCGATAATAATATTTACTCCATTTGTATAATCAATTCCCTCAGCCCCTTTGAATGTGGAAATTACCGGTTTCCCCATAGCCATATATTCTAAAATTTTAAACCTGGTTCCACTCCCATACCTTAATGGACATATGCAAATGTCACTGTCTAATAGATACTTTTTCACATCATCTACATATCCCAATACTTCGACATTTTCGGGATAATCAAACGAAGGAGGATTTCTTCCAATTATAATGAATTTAATATCGTTTTTGAAATTAGGTGCAATCTTAGTACAAATCAATGATACTGCATCTATGTTAGGTCCGTAGTTTAAAGACCCCATAAATAAAATTTGCAACATTCCATTTTTATCTCTTGTATGATTTTTCTTATAATAATCATATTCATTAAAGCAAACACAATTTGGAATTATTGAGATACTTCCCTCAGCTTCTGGTATTTCTTCTAATATTTTGGATTTGTCTCGCTCAGAACATACCAATGTATGTGTAGCATTTTTTATCGCATTTATCTCAATTTTTTTATCTCTTTTACATGAAACACTATTGTAAATTTTTTCTTTAAAATTATAGGCCGGGAAACTAAAAAATTCCCAGTAGACATTGTGTTCATCTAAAATATAATTCGTAATGTTCTTTTTTTTCAGGAGATTATAAAAATAGGGGCCCTCGATCTGAATTAAAGAGTTTCTACAATTACTGAATGCTTCCTCTGGAGTTCTGAAACTATAATTATTAGATGTTAATCCAGCATAATAATATCCTAATTTATCTAATTTTCCATTATATTTTTTTGATTGATATAAGTTTATACCTTCAGTTTTCCCATAATATTCTACATTTTCATCTACAGCAAACATTGATACATCTGTAATGTTAGATGCTAATTTTGCAATATTTAATATCCGAAGGTAACCACCAGATTTGCTAGGATATAAAGGAGTTGAGCTTAAAATGTTAACAGGTTTGATCAATATATCACCGGTAAAATCAATATTTATGAATAATTTTTTGTCTTCGCCATCGCATTATTTGTATTTTCAGGATTGATTTTTTTCAGTGACGTATTTGTTCACACTTTTATTCTTCTGAAGCAGACTAGTTAGAAACAGACTAGCTAGAAATACACTGGCGAAGGAAAAGAAAAACCTAGAGCTGTTTGAGTTGGGTTCAAAATTTCGATTCTTCATATTTTTGACCACAAACAGAGATTTCTTTTAGTTTTATTGATGATGATTCGTCTTCTACGAAATATTGGTTAGGAGGAGTTGAAGATAGTTTTGGAACGAGCCCATTTAGTTATTCCAGAATGTTATCAACCAATTGACGGTAGATGACCTAAGTTTCAATCATTTGAAAAATAATATGTTGAAAATCAGATTCAACAAATTATTAAATATTATTATACGACTCAATCAATTTTCGGCTCATAACTTGCCAATTATACTCCCTTTCAAAGGCTTTTCTTCCATTTTCACCCATTTTTAAACACAGCTCTGGATTATCTTTTAGTTTCAAGATTGACTTTTTCAATAAATTATGATTACTATAAGGTACAATTAGGCCACAATTATCTTGTTTAACTATTTCAGCCATACTAGTTTCTTCGTTCACAATTATCGGAGTGCTGCACATCATAGCTTCAAATAATTTATTTGGGCTGGCAAGTCTATTATTAGGAATTTTGGGATCATAGAAACCAAATATAAGATCGGCACTCAAAGTAAAATCAATATATTTTTCATAATTTATCCATCCAAGATAAGTAACATTTTTTGTTTTACTCGATATTTCCTTGAACAAATTTTCATCTTCTCCCATACCTGCTATAATAAATTTTATATTATCCAGATCTCTAATTGAATTTATTAATTCCATCAATCCCCGAGTCTTAGATATCATTCCTCCATAGAAAATAATAAACTCGGTATTTGGTGAGCTCTTAGGATTAACTATTATATCATTGGGACAATTCATAATTACATCCATTTTTTGAATTTTTGCCTCTTTAATTTGAATATACCTAGAATTGTCAACAATGATTACAAAATCCACAAATCGTATACAGAATTTCTCAAAGCTTGAAACAATATTCCTAATTGAAGGCGGAATGTTTTCAGGTAAAGACTCTGCGTAAAAGTCAAAAATATCGTAGACTATTTTTTTCTTTTGTATAGTTTTTGTAAGTATTGCTGGGATCAATGTATCAAAACAGCAAGAATGGATAGTCTCAGATTCGCTTCTTAACAAAAAAAATAACTCATAAATCCACCAGATTAATAAGTAAGGTATAAGTGATAGCTTACCATAAGGAGCCTTTAATCCAAAATATTTGATGTTTATTCCATTTTTGGATTCCACTCTTGATTGATTAGAATTTCGATCCCAATATAAAATACGAACAGAGTAACCTGCATTCTTTAGACTTTCTGCCTCTTTTTCTACTCTTGCAGGCTTTGAACTTGATCTTACAAAGACAACATTTTTCATATTACAACCTGATAATATTAGTTAATTTAAACCGAAATCGTATATTTCTGAGATTCTTCTAATCTCGACGACTGTTCTCCAGGATATCTCTCAATTCGGAACCAATCTACAAATTTATTCAAGCCTTTAGTGATATTGAATAGTGGCGTGTATCCGATCATTTCATTTCCCAAATCAACATCTGCAAGTGTGTCCTCAGTATCTCCTTTTTGTTTACCGGCGTTTATTACCTCAGATGATGAACCGGTAATGGACCTTAAGTTTTCAATCAAGTCATTTACACTGATCCGATTTCCACCGCCAATATTCAAAACTTTTCCATCAGTTGCTTTATTGTAAAGGAGCCTTTTGTTTGCTTCTACAACATCCTCAATATAAGTGAAATCTCTAGTTTGTTCTCCATCACCAAAGACAGTAATAGGCTCATTTACGAGCATTTTTCGAGTGAATATTGAAATTGCAAGGTCAGGCCTCATTCTTGGCCCGTATACTGTAAAATAGCGTAATGAAGTGGTTGGAAGTCCATATACTTCATAAAATACTCTGCAGTAATGTTCTGCAGCTAGCTTACTAACGCCATATGGGGACACCGGCTCTGTGGGGTGTTGCTCATCAAAAGGAAGGTACTTTACTTTTCCATAAACAGAAGATGAAGAAGCGTTAATGACTTTTTTTACACCTGCATCAAGAGAAGCTTTAAGCACATTCAAGGTGCCCAGGACATTTATATCGTTTGGCTTAAAGGGATCTTCAACTGAAATCCTAACACCTGCCTGAGCAGCTTCATGATAAACATAATCTACTGTGCTGTCAATTATCTGCTTCATTCTGGTGAGATCAGTAATATCGGCATTGATAAAGGCCGCATCCCCACTGTTAAGGACAATATCGAGATTTCTCTTCTTCAGGTAAATGGAATAATAAGGATCAAGATTGTCGATGACTACAACCTCATGTCCGTTTTTCGCAAGGTTTTCTGCAATATGGGAACCAATAAAACCTGCACCGCCTGTGATTACGATTTTGGACATTTTAAACCAGCTCTTTATAAACCTGGATCGTTTTCTTCACAGTATCTTTCCAGGAATGATTCTCAACTACGTTTCTTCGTCCATTTTTCCGGAATTCTTCTGCAAGAGATGAATCTGAAAGAACTTTTGAAATACTGTCTGCAAGGGCCTGAGGGTTCTTCACAGGCACGAGCAATCCACCGCCGTCCACAATATCGACAAGCTGCGGAAGTTTGGAACATACAACCGGAATCCCACAGGACATTGCTTCGAGAATTGCTCTTGGGACTCCTTCTTCAAGACTCGGTAACACAAAAACACTTGAATGCTGATACATATCCACGATTTCGGAATTCGGGACAAAATCTTTCATAATAATACTGCTTTCCAGATTTAGATCGCGTATTTTTTGAAGAATCCCATCCTTGTCAGGACCCCTGCCGACCATTGTAAGAGTAACATCAGGATGCTTTGTTTTTAAAATATTGAACGCGTCAATAAGATAGTCAAGACCTTTGCCTTTCACATACCTGCCAACCCAGAGCAAATTTTTTGTGTCAAAACACGGTTCCCTTTTAGGAACAAACAGATCTGTATCGATGCCGTTATGGATTACTTCGATCTTCTCAGAATTTATCCCCAGATCGATAAGCTCTTTTTTTTCAGTTTCAGTGTAACAGAGTATTTTGTCTGCGGCCGCAAAAGTTAGACGTGCCCCTGTTACTGTATAAAGGTCTTGAAACCACTGAGGAGCAGTTTGGGAATTTAAGCCGTGATTAGTTATGACAAGAGGAGTTGAGCCCATTTTTCTTGCAACTGCAGTCAGATTGGTTGAGAAAAAAAGATGTGAATGTGCATGAACAATATCATAATCGGATTGCTCTCGAAGAAGGTCAAAAAGCATAGCAGGCATTATAGAGTTACCGAGTACTTTTACAAGTGGTTTGAAATTATGGATATAATAACCATCAGCTGCTTTGTAATCGGATTTGACACCTTCTGAAGCAGTATATACAGTTACATCGTGCCCTAATCTTACCTGCTCTTTAGACATTTCATGTATATGGATGCCAAATCCACCGACCATGTGAGGGTAAATATCGGGTGCAACTCGCAGTATTCTCAAAAAAATCCCCTTCTCATAATTTAATTTAAGCCATCCTCGCTTCCTTCATGACTGCAGATACCGAATGTAGCAGAATCCCTGTCAAAGCCATGAAGGTTCCCACAACAATGAACAGGACCATAAGCATTGTAGGCCCGAACTGCAGGGCACCTCCCATAGTGAAGTTTTGCAGGAATATTGCACCCATATAAAGTCCTCCAACTCCTAGAGAGAGACCAGGAACCGTGAAGTAATATAGGGGTTTGTTGAATTCAATATCCTTTAAGACCATGAGAAGGACGCCAAATCCGTGTTTAATCGGGCTTAGAGTTGAGCAATCTACATCATAACGGACACCAATTTCAACTTCTTTTATGCGGAGTCCGGATTTGCCTGCGTCTGCAAGCATTTCGCTTTCTATTGCCATTCCCTGGGCATTGAAGCGGAAGATATCTTTTGTAGAGGCTGCAAAAGCTCGAAACCCACTCTGGGAATCTGTAATTTTGAGGCCTGAGTTCAGATTGGTAAACCTATCCAGAATTGTCTGCCCGACACGGCGATAAACTGGAGTATTTTTATCCGGGCCGTTCAGGTAGCGGCTGCCGTTAACCATATCTGCACTGCCTTCAATGATCGGAGCAACAAGTTTCGGGATATCGACAGGGTTGTGCTGGCCGTCCGAGTCCATTGTCACGATTATATCGGCCCCCAGATCGGCTGCGGCCGTAAAGCCGGTTTTTAGAGCTCCTCCTTTTCCCTGATTAACTTCATGGATGATCACTTCGGCTCCGGCTTTTCTGGCAACATCGGCTGTGCGGTCTGAGCTTCCGTCGTCAACGACGATTACATTGTCTGCATAGAATCTGGTAAGGAGAACGATACTTCCAATGGAGACTTCTTCATTGTAAGCAGGAAGGATAACCGTGATATTTTGGGGAGCGGTATCTCTCTTGCACGCTTTCTCCTCGTATTTATTAACACTCATCCCGCTTTTGCCCATAAGCAATCTATTGCCCATTTGAATAACCCCATAATTATATTATAAAATCGTCCATAGAAATTTAAATTGTTTAGACACCAGTTGAATAAATAGGCAGGCTTAACTTCGAGATTTAACTCGGGATTTTCCACAACAGGTGCCTGAATAACTATTAATGATACTACACAGCCTCAGTTTGCGTGGTCACCTCTACTAGAGAATGTATCACAATCCCTCTTATTGTCATATACACTCCGGCAACCGATAGAAAAGTCATCAAGAATACAGGCCAGTAGTGCAAATTTTCTATCCCAAGGATAATTGCTTCAAGAAACTTCAAACCCATGTAGAAACCGCATGTAGCAAGGGCAAAACCTGGTACTGCGTAAAAGTACAGAGGCTTATTGACCTCTATATCCTTGACTAAAGTTTTCAGGACTCCAAGGATGTACTTGATCGGATCTCTGACCTGGTCTCCAAAGTTATGATGGGTGCCTATTTCGACTTCTTTTATGCGGAGTCCGGATTTACCTGCATCCGCAACCGTCTTGCTTTCTATTATCATGCACTGGGCGTCGAAGTGAATGATATCTTTTGTAGAAGCTGCAAAGGCACGGAAAATACTCTGAGAATCTGCAATCTTGCGCGGACTCTTGTTGGTAAATTTGCCCAGAAGTGTCTGCCCGACACGGCGGTAAACAGGAGTGGTTCTTTCCGGGCTGTTTAAATATAAGCTACCGTTAACTATGTCTGCGCTACCTTTAATAATCGGGGCAACTAATCTGGGGATGTCAGCAGGATTCTGATGGCCGTTAGAACTCATTGCCACAATTATATCGGCGCCAAGATCGGCTGCAGCTTTAAAACCCGTTTCAAGAGCAGCATCTTGACCTCTGTTAGTCGTGTGTGCTATCACTTCAGCTCCAGCCTTTTTTGCTATCTCGGCGGTCCTATCTGAACTGGCATCATCAACCACGATTACATTATCGGCGTAGAGCTTGGTGAGAAGGACAATGCTTCCGATGGAAACTTCCTCATTGTAGGCAGGAAGAACCGCAGCGACATTTTTAGAGATTTTGCCCACCGTACATTTAGTTTTATTGGATATTTTGGGCTGGATACCGTTGTCCCTAAACAACTGGTTACTCATTTTTGGATAACCCCCTTAATTTATTATGCGATTATATCATGTATTTAGAGTGAATTTACGTATGAAACCCTAAAAATCATTTAATCCTTCAGATTAAATCTTTTTAGCAATACAGTATGAATTTTTTAAAGTAAAGTTTAGAAAACAAATATATAAGTTTATTGACAGTTGAACTGTTATAAAATAATAACTAGGAGATAACAGTACCAATAGGGCCCATATCATCACAAATATAAAATTATACTATTGAGATAACGGACTTTTAATGATTCATGTTAATTAGAGATTGTTAAAAATATAAGATTGTTTTGATAAAAAGGAAGTTTCAAAATTCACATCACAGAGACTCCGTAATTTCAAGATTTCAGTTCCGCAGGCTAGGGAACTGCTTGAGGATTTATCCCGAAAGATCCGAAGTTTTAAAGCTTTATTATTCATGTCCACAACTTGCCGCACTTCTTCAATATACAAAAGGAAGGAAATTAACAAAATTAATAGAGATAAGACAGGCTAACTGTATCTTCTTGAACAGGAGACAGAAGTATGAAGAAGTAGAGTAACATCAAAAATATCCATATAAGTGAATGATCAAGCTTCAATATCAGAAAAGAATAACCCTCTCGAAGGAGTTAAAAAGAAAAAAATCCAGAAAAAAAAGAAAGAGGAAAATTATGGACAAATGAAGAGTTCTAATAAAAAGTCCTGGGGCAAAAAAAACGACAGAGTGAATGGTATGTAATTAAGTAAAAATAGGTACAAAATCAGAAAAGAAGTTTCAGATTTGCATCCTTGAAAAAAATAGAGCGAAAGAATAAAATGCATTAGAAAAATATTTACTTTCCTCAAAGAAAAAAGATTTACTTCTTGAAAGAAACTGGAAACATATAATTTTGACTCGAAGCCGGATGACCTTCATGACCGGAAAAAAAATTCCCTCAGACATCTTGATTATCATGGGGCTTATGCTCTTTACAGGCACCTTTGTGCTCACTCCCGGATTAAGTGAAACAATGCTCCGGAACACACTAGGGCTACCTTTTGTGCTTTTCCTGCCAGGGTACACCCTGATTGCAGCGCTCTTTCCTGCAAAATCTGATCTTGACGGGATTGAAAGGGTGGCTCTTTCATTCGGACTGAGCATCGCAATCGTGCCCCTAATAGGTCTTGGCCTTAACTATACTCCGTGGGGCATCACAACCCTCCCAATCCTCATAAGCCTGTCAGCTTTTATTTTTATCATGTGCGGGCTTGCATATCTAAGGCGCGCAAAGCTTCCAGAAACTGAGGCTTTCGATTTCTCCTTGAGGGCAGCAGCACTTTCGCTCAAAGCCGAAATCATGGAAAATTCAGAATCAAAGCTGGATAGAACTCTTACGGTTTTTCTGATTATTTCAATCATCCTGTCTGTAGCAACCCTTGCATTTATAGTTGTGAGTCCTAAAGAAGGAGAACACTTCACAGAGTTTTACCTTCTTGGATCTGAAGGAAAGGCAGACAATTATTCTATAAAATACTTTCTTGGAGAGAGCGGAACCGTAACAGTAGGAGTTATAAACCATGAATATAGGGCCGTAAATTACACAATGGAATTGAAGCTTGAAAATGAGTCACTATCCATTCCGGAAAATGTGAAGCATATTACCCTTGCCCATAATGAGACATGGGAAGAGCCAGTTATCTTTACACCTGCCTTTGAGGGAAAGAACATGAAGCTTGAGTTCTTACTCTATAATGAGAGTGAGAAAAATACCCCTTATAGAGACCTTCATCTCTGGATAGATGTAAACAAAACAGAAGCAACTGATGATTTAAGAATCCAGGAAAGGGGGCAACTGTAAATAGTCAACCTCCTTAAATCCCCTAACAATCTTTTACGCAGGTTTTTAAGTTGCATTCCCTGCTGTCTAAGAATCCCCGTCTATGCTGTTCAATCATCCTGATTGAGCTTTTTTCTTTAAAAACTCCAACTTCAATCTTATAAAGTTTTTGTGTTCGATATGGAACTCATCCTGGGGTCTGTACTCTCTGGCAAGAACTAGTGTGCAAGATTAGTCTATACCTTAACGAAAAACATTGATAAAATTCTGCTTTTATTAATATTTCAGAGCTTCATGGAAGCTGAGCTACCATTGAAGCGGCGGACTATCAAGAAAAATTTATATGGTATTTGAGATAAGAGTTTGTGTGTAGTGTTTGTGACGTACAGCATTTGAGAATTTATTGTAAAAAATGATAAAAATTTTTGTCAAGGAGTATACAAAATAAACCTAAACTCGCCCCATTAAAAAGGAGTTATTCCATGCAAAAGTCAACTAATTCTCGTAAAAGACGAAAAGAACTGAATTCCCTAATCATTGCATCATTTCTCGTTTTAGCTCTACTGGCAGTTTCTCTTGAAATCGTATCCTGTGGCAGTCTTGAGTCATCCAATTCTCCGGAAATGAGGCATGCTACAGAGAAAATATCTGCCCAAACCCCTGAAGAAGATAATTTGGAAGTTACCTCGACCTTAGATGAAAATCTAGGCATCTTCAAAAAAATTAAACCATATGTACACATGTTATACATGATTGGGGGAATAGGAACAGCATTTCTGGCTTTCTTTGTATTTCCACGCCTGGCTTGGAGAGAGAATAAACTTACGAAGAATTCCCTAAAAACTCTATATTCGCTTAAAACCTGGAAAATAGCCAGAAATGAGGAAACTGCTCCGGAAAATTTTGAGATCAGAAAACGCAGATTCTTTACTGCGATACCGGTCCTGTGTATAGCTTTTGCTGAGGTCTTGATATTTTTGGGAAAAGTGGAAATCGCAATCTGGGTGCATATTGGAAGCTTGATTGCACTTTCACTTTCCAAGATATTCGTAAAAGACTCTGAAGTTCAGAAAATCCACCAGGCACTGGTGCTTCTCCCTATCCTGAGACTTATAAATCTCTCGATGCCTGTCTTTTTTGAAACAACCCTCTACACCTTTATCTTTGTCTATGGCGCCCTGGCAATCCCAGTAGCGGTCATAATACTCCATCAGCGGCATTCCCCTGAGCAGATCGGAATTTCCATCAAGAATATCGGAGCCTATATGGTTCTTTCAATCCCCTTAGGTTTGGTTCTTGGACTTGGAGAGTACTTGATAATAAAGACAGAGTATTTGATTCCGGATCTCACTTTCGGAAATCTACTTAAGCTTATGCTTATTATGGTTTTCTTTGTGGGCTTAATTGAAGAGCTTATTTTCAGGTCAATCCTCCAGACGAGACTCGAGCAGGCATTAAGTATCAGTGAATCACTGTTAGTTACGAGTTTACTGTTCGGACTTATGCACTCAGGGTATGGCACCTTTTATGAAATCTTGTATACAAGCTTTGTAGGGTTCTTAATGGGGTTTATCTTTTATAAAACGAAAAGCCTGCCTTTTATTGCTGTTTTGCACGGCTTTATTAATGTCTTTCTTTTCGGGATTCTTCCCTACTATTTAAGTGGCTGGACAGGTGTCTAATACTTTCTAAATTAGTTTACAAAACGAATTTTCAAATTTATTTCAAGTTTTGTCTTCAGGTTCTCATAATTTTATTCAAGTTTTACGGCTTAATTTTTCTAGTTCTATAATTACTTTTGATGTATAACTTCCTTTACCTCAGAAAACCTGAAAAATTGAACGTGCTAAACGGCTGAAAAATTAAACTTCAGAACTTAAAAGATCACATAAGAAGTTAAAATTGTGTACAAAATCTCAATAAAAATTTGCGAATAGAGACTGAAAAAACCTAAAAGATAGAAATTCAAAAAATAAAGATGTGAAAGCGATTGGCCTGTCAAAAAAGTAAAGAATTAAAAGGTAGATCCCGGAAACGTGGGATCAGACAATCTCTGAAATTTTGAAAACGAGAATTCCTACAAAAACAGAAAGTAAAGGCAGAATTCCCAGGTTGAACGAGCTGTTAAGAGAGCTATCCCATTTTTCGGATGCTGAAAGGACTTCTTTAAGAGAAAGAAGGGCTATAAGTCCGATGATGACTGAAGCTCCATACTGAGGAAGCCCAGGAGTTGTAACCATGGAAATCGCACTTGCAGATATAGCGCTCGAAGAGATCGCACTTGACGAGATAACGCTCAATAGTATGATAATTCCCCCGTTAATATAGTAGGTTTACCCATTTTACTCATAAGGTACTGATAAAACTATCCCAACGTATAAAAAACTTTCTTTAGAGAGAGGTGGTTCGTATATCACATCATTCGAATAGGCAGTTAGGAAAAAAAGTAAAAATCCTGCTAACAGACGAAAATCAACTTTATTTTGCTTTCTTTGCAAAGATTGGAAAAAGTTAAGTGATAAAAAATATTATTGGAATTACATAGAAAAGTTGAGAAAGTAATATAAACATTCAACAAGGATATTAAAACAATTACTAGAAGTTTTTGGCATTAAAGTAAAAAATTTATCTACCGGGGGGTTTAGAATAGTCAGTGGATAGCATAGCATAAATTTATTGGAGTTTGATAGGTACAAATTTTCATTTTTTGCCACGAGAGCCAACTACTGTAGATAAAACTTTATACTATGATTATAAAAATATTTGCTGTGTATTTTACAATATAATCCAGTAGAATATTTTGCGAAGTGATGGTTTCAACCTTGGCATAATATAAAATAAGTTTAATAATACTTAATTTGAGAAGGAGTAATTTCCGTGCACAAGTTGACTAATTTCCTCAATAAAAGAAAACAATTGGCTTTTATGGTTGCCTCCCTTTCGGTTCTGGTTTTAATGGTAACTTCTCCTGCAGCTGCATCCGTTAATACTTGGGATTTTTCCCCTCAAAAACCTGTTTGCGGAGACACCATTAGTATAAAAGGAAGTGCGTCTCCGGAAGATAAAGTTGATGTATTCGTGACCTTTGAGAAAACCGTTCCTGTCTCAGCGGGAAAGTTTGAATATACTCTTGAAGATGTAAAAATTCCAGGGGGCTTAAATAATTTCTTTACAGTTGAGGCCAGGGGAGCCAAGGATCTCAACGTGAGGGTAAAAATGCTTATCTGGGTAACAAAAAGCTCAGAGGCTTCAGGGAATATTGCAACCGTATCTCAATCAAGTGTCCCTCCAGGAACTTACGTGATAAAGGTAGATGGGAACGCTAATGAAGGAACTGCATATGTGGACCTGAAGATTACAGCTTTTCAGGGGATAGAAGTTGATTCAAATGGAGATTTCAGTTACTCCTATAACACAAAAGCTGTTCCCTCGGGAGACTTTGAGATAGAAGTTGGGGATATGATGAAAAAAGTAACTATTGAGCCTGAGGGGAACTCAAACTCAGCTTCAGATTCATTTTTCATAAGTTCGTCTTCTGCAAAGACCGAGTCTTCTTCATCAAAAGAAAATGAATCTTCTCTTTCACCAGAGAATGAGACTTCTCTGGAACCAAAAGCTTCCGAAACTCCAGAAGAAATAATGGATTCCGAAATCTTAACTCCCGACAAAGATCTGGAGGAGAGGAAAATCCAGGCACAGCCCTCGGAAAAAACTACCCAGAAATCCAAACTTTTCTTGTTTTTTGTAGATAAATTTTATTTGCTGATAGGAATGGGAGCGGCAATTCTGATTCTGATCATATACTCAAGAAAAAAGTGAAGCAAAAAGATCATTCCAGGAAATAAGCCATGGAAGAAATTTTGTTTTAATGAGAGGGACCCATAAAATTGTTTGATAAATAGGACGGAGGTATGTATATTTGAAGAGAAGTCTACTGATAATTGCATTAACTTTATTTATATTAACCTCTGCAACAGCAATTGCAGATAACAATGAGAAACATGCAAACCCTATTGGCGACATAAATTTTACCGATAGGGTTGTCTATATTGTGGACCATACCAGCGACCCGGAAGAAGGGAACTGGATCACAATGGGCTGTCCATCTGAGGAAAGAAAGATCCAGCTTCCTCAGCCGATAAAGCTTACGTATTCAGGCCTCAAGTTTAAAAAATATGGAGGAGCTTCCGGAACTCTCTATAAAGATGAAAATGAAAGTTACACGATAACTTACCCATCAAATTCTCTTTACCTCACCCATCCAGTTTACCTACCTGGGGAGAACGTGAATATGTCTTTCCATGGGGATTGCTCTCTGAAAGGAGCTGTGGAAATCTACCTTTTCAACATCACCTCAGAGTCCACTTACGGAATTTTTGACGCCTTCAATGCAGGAGATATAGGGAACTTAGACAGCCTCTTTCACAGTAACATGGACGGAGAGTATACAAAATACTCTGCTGCTATCGGAAAGGATGGCGATATACTAAATCATAACTTTGGGCCGCTTAATCCGGGGCAGTACTGTATAGTTATAGTCCAGCAAGATAAAGATGGCAGCCTGACAGCTCTTTCTGCAACTGCCTTTATAGTTGCAGAACACGAACTGTGCGCTTCGGCCCCTTCAAGTATAACAAAAGGGGAAAACCTTGACATAATCATGGGCCTTAAGAATGTTCCCGATAAATGTAACTGTACTTATGGCGCTGTATTGATCAGGGATCAGGCGTATAAAGCGAATATAGAAATAGACTCAGACGGCACCAAGAATGGGACTTCAGTAACAATAAACGAAATAGATCTTATTGAAGAATTTAATGTCAGTTCCTCAAATTACAGGTCAAAATTTACCAGAGATGAACTTCAGACAGAAATACAGACCATAATAGGAGAAGGCAAAGGTTCCATAGCTATAGGAGAGAAAGGCCAGGATAGATTATCACTTACAGCTTTTGATCTGCCGCCAGGCTGCTACTACCTCCTTGCGGGAGCATACAACCCAGGTAAAGGACTTGTAGGGCTTACCCAGATAAAAGTAGAAATCAAATCCCCAGGCAGTAGTAACGGAGATGGAAAAGAAGATAATAAAAACAAAGATTCAAAAAATAAAAAGGACAAAGGCGCTTTTCCCGAATCTGAGGAAAATGTCTATTCCAAGGAACAATGCAAACAATTCATTAATAGTGGTAGTCATATAAAGTTTGGATTTACTGAAGAGAATACTTGCGTCAATTACCTGAAATTCAATTCCAAGAAGACTACTGAATCCACAATAGCTATTGTCGAAGAGCTGAGGGAAAAATCTGCACTGGTGACCACCAAACCTGAAGGTGAAATCTACAGTTACATCAATATCCAGGTTGGAGACAACGACTTTGCAAAGCCAGATAGTCTTGAAGATGCAATTGTGGGTTTCAAGGTGAGTAAAGACTGGATCGCAGAAAATCACATTAGCACTGATTCGATAGTCCTACAGCATTGCAGCGGAAAGCTTTGGAATCCGCTTCCAACGAAAAAAATAAGCGAAGATAAGAATTATGTCTACTTTGAGGCTGAAACTCCAAGTTTCTCTCCGTTTGCAATAACTGCAAGAAAGAATATAACGGTAATAGAGGAAGCAGCAGAGGCCCAAGGATCGCCAGAATTAAAATCACCAAATGAACCCAACTCAAACATAGAGTCCTACATGATCCCTCATGAAAATAAAAGCCAAATAATTACAAAGTTAGTCAATTTCTCTGCCGGATTCCTTATAGTCTTCCTCATTGGGATGATTATAATAAAGAAAAAGGGTCATTTAACAGCAAAAAATGGAGATTCTAAAAGATAGAAATAGAAAAAGTTTAGTTTATTCTGAGAAAATTTAAAGTAAAGACATAGACTGCCCTTAAAGCAGACTTGAAGGCTGCTATTTAATTGAGGGCAGTCTCCATTTTTATTTTAAAACGTAAGCTGCTCTTAAAATCTATTAACTCAGGCTTTTTAATCCTTCCTGCAGTTCAACTTCTCCTTTCCACCAGCCGGAAATTTTTGAGACATCGGCTTTTGAATCCTTAACATCACCTGCCCTTGAGGCGGCATGTACGATCCTGCTGGAAGAGCCAGTCAACTTAATAATATGTTCGGCAAGTTCCAGAACTGTCACGCTTTTTCCCATAGCCACGTTAAAGACCTGACCATCACCATTCTCAAGAGAAGCAGCGTTTGCCCTGACTACATCCCTAATATGCACGAAATCCCGACTTTGAAGTCCATCCCCATAAATAACAAGGTCCTTTCCTGACTTTGCCCTCTCAAGGAAGATTGGAATAACAGCTGCATATGGGGATTTTGGGTCCTGGCGGGGGCCATAGACATTGAAATAACGCAGGCAAGTGGTCCGAAGCCCGTGATTCTCATAAAACATCCTTGCCAGATACTCCCCATCAAGTTTAGAAATAGCATAAGGAGAAGCCGGTTCAGGATACATGTCCTCGCGTTTTGGAAGGATAGGATTATTTCCGTAGACCGCAGCTGAAGAAGCTGTCACAAATTTATCGACCTCGGCTTTAACGCAGGCCTTCAGTACATTTAAGGTCCCAAGAGTGTTAATCCGGAACGCCTCATCAGGTCTTTCACAGCTTAAAGGTACAGATACGAGGGCAGCTTCATGAAAGACACAATCCATGCCCGAAACCGCCTTTTCTACTGAGGGAAAGTCACAGATATCTCCCTGAATGAACTCGACGTTTTTATACTGCGGAATGTTTCTGAGGAAACCTGTAGCAAGGTTATCCAGAATCCTGACAGTGTGTCCTGCTTCCGCAAAATATTCAGCTATATGGGAGCCTATGAAACCTGCTCCTCCTGTAACTAGTACTTTCATGCTTGCAAGAATGGGAAAAATACAAAATAAAATTTTCTATGCAGCCCCAGGGAATTATAAAAAAGGCTGAAACATTCCCAGAGTATGCAAAACATAGCACCGGCTGGAAAAAGTCTTTCAAAAGAGGGAAAAATATTTCATACTAAGAGACCTTATCAATAAAGGGAGTCAAAAAATTGGGAAACTAAGGGTACTTTTCAGAGAAAATTGAGCCTGATAAAGAAGTATATCATACTCGAAACTGAGGTTCGGAAGTAGAGAATAATACCAGCAGAGCTCAGATTCAAAATGTAAAGGTATCTTTTTCCTTATTTCCTGCAAAAAACCGCCTGAAAGGATAAGCCTGACTTGGAAAAAGTGCAAAGAAAGCAGGTTGATGGAAGGATTACATAAGTATAAATTCAAAGAAGACAGAGTATAAAAAGATTTTACTAGTGGTAAAAATGGCCGGAAATCGAGAACTTCCTCTGGACCTGCTGATTGTTGCAGGTTTTATACTTATTACTAACATCTTCGTACTCGTGCCTGTACTTAGTGGCAGTTTCCTGCGCACATGCCTGGGTATTTTTCTGGTGCTTTTCTTGCCAGGTTACGCCCTCGCTGGAGCTATCTTTCCGGCAAAAAAAGATCTTGAAGGAATTGAAAGAGCTGCAATCTCCTTCGGACTGAGTATTGCAGTAGTCCCAATACTGGGACTTAGCCTGAACCATTCTACCTGGGGAATCAGGGAGGTTCCTGTACTAATAGAATTTTCAGTTTTTATTCTCCTGATGTGTGTAGTCGCATACTACAGAAGAAGATTGCTGCCTGAAGCCGAAGCTTTTAGAGTCTCATTCAAAACGTATTTCTCGAGCGTGAAGGCCAAAATTCTTGAGAAGCCCGAGTCAAAAACTGATAAAATTATTGTGTTTATCCTGGTCTTTTCTATCCTAGCTTCTATGGGAAGCCTCGCCTATATAATAGGTAACCCTAAAGAGGGAGAGCATTTCACTGAGTTTTATATTCTTGGAAAGAACAGGACAACAGAGGACTATCCTACAGAATTTGTACAGGGAGAAAAAGGAACAGTTATTGTAGGAATCGTGAACCACGAGTACAGACCCGTAGATTATACAATGGAAGTAAGGCTTGAAAACCGGTATTTACCTCTTCCGGAAAGTCAGAAACAGGTAAGTCTTGGGAATAATATGTCCTGGGAAGAACCGATTACTTTTACGCCGCCTTTTGAAGGAAAGAATATGAAGTTAGAGTTTCTGCTCTTTAATGAAACTGAGAAGACCGTGCCTTATAGAAACCTGCATCTCTGGATTAATGTTACTGAGGAGGCCTGAAAATGGCAGTTCCGGACTTTCCACCTTCAGAGCTCGAAGCAGGAAAGGTCTCTCTGCCTGAGCTTGGGAAAATGTTTAAAGTTCAAACTGAAGAAAAAATCGGATTCCTGAAAAAGATATTCTATGCAGGAATTCCTGTAACTGCAATTACTCTCATCGAATTATTAATCTTCGGAGGAAGATTAAAAGAAGCCTCAATAGCTTATACTTTGCTTCTGCTGGCGCTTTCATTTTCAATCGCAGTTACGAAAAAGCATGAGATACGGAAGATCTACCAGGCCCTTTTGCTTTTGACAATTTTTCGATTAATAAATTTTTCAATGCCGGTCTTTTTCGAAAAAAATCTTTATTCGTTCGTATTTATTTATGCGCCTCTGGCAATTCCAATAACTATTGCTACCATTCATCAGAAAATTGTATATGAGAAGAAAAGAGACACTCTGAGGAGGATGTGGATCTACTTCCCTTTGTCTGTCCTTACGGGCTTTGCCTTCGGGCAAGCAGAATATGTACTGATCGGCGCCAGAGAGCTTATTCCGGATCTTTCATCGACAAATCTGCTGGCACTCATAATCATAATGGTTTTCGTTGTGGCGCTGGTAGAAGAGCTCATTTTCAGGGCAATTCTCCAGACGAGCCTGGAAAGATTTTTAGGGCCAGCCGCGGGAGTTCTCCTTTCAAGCCTCCTTTTCGGGATAATGCATTCTACTTACGGCACGCCCTACGAAATGGTATATACCTTCCTTGTAGGAGGTTTTATAGGATACTTATTTTACAGAACCCGAAGTCTTCCCCTTGTGGTAATGATTCACGGCTCGATAAATATATTTTTGTTTGGGATTATTCCGCACTTAGGCCCCGGGCTTGGTTTGATATAAAAATATAAGAAATACTGGAAGAAACCTATGAAAATTAGCGTATTCGATCTTGAGAAATGAGATAAAAGCTCAGTACAAGATAAAAACTGAGTCCTGATCACTTATTGAAGTCCTTTTCTTTCAGGGATCATCTTTTTCCTGCTATGAGAGGAGCCATCTGGAAAATGACCCTCAAGCCCGAATATCGGATGCTGGCAAGAAGCAACATATCCTGAAACCTTTCAATTTCTAAATCTCAAGCTTTTTCTGAATTTGAAATTCAATGGATGGAGCCAGAAAATCCGAACCAGAAAATCCAATAGTTACAGGTGATAGAGGGAGGCAAAAGTTTACCTTAACCAGAATTCCTGGAAAAAAGAGAAATTCCCTCAAGTTAGTGCTGGAAGCTTGCTTCAAAAGAACCAATTAAGGAAAAAGCTAAAAACAGAGCAGTAGGTTAACTTCTCCTGCTTACTGATCAGAATTTTGGTAGGGACCAGCCCCTTATTGTCAGTGCAGAAGAGCAGAATAAGAGTCTAAAGAATAATAGACCTGCAGCCTTCTTCAGGAGGAACCGCAAATTATAAATATACATCTTTAAAAGAAGACTGCCATTCTTTATAATCAGAATTTATTTGTTCCGGAGAAAAACTTATGGCCAGGTGTGCAGACCGTTTCTGGGAGATTGATTGTCTGCGAGGATTTGCCGTCCTCTTGATGCTCCTGTATCACTTTCTTTATGACCTGGACTTTTTCGAGCTTGCGGATATTCAGCTCGGATCCGGCCTCATCCTGTATTCAGGCAGATTCTCAGCTTTACTTTTTATTCTCATCTCAGGAACTGCCCTTTCTATAAGCCATTCAAGAGCCCTTAATAAAGAGTACGGTGGAAATGAAACAGAAAAATTCTCAAAGTACCTGAAAAGAGGACTCAGACTTTATATAATGGGACTCTTGCTCACAGGCATAACCCGGATTTTTTTACCTGAAGAGTATATTGTCTTCGGAATTCTGCACTTTTTTGGGGTTTCGGCTGTGCTTGTATATCCTTTCCTGAGATATGGGAAAGAAAATTTCTTCTTCAGCCTGTTCTTCGGCCTCTCAGGACTTTATCTGAGGAATATAACTTTTGGGTTTTCCAGCCTGCTCTGGTTGGGTTTCACTCCAGAAAACTTCAGGACCCTCGACTACTTTCCTATATTTCCCTGGTTTGGAGTACTGCTCGCAGGAGTTTTCCTTGGAAATTCCCTGTACGCAGGCGGAAAAAGGCAATTTGAAATTCCCTATAACGGAAAAAATTCTCTATTCAGGCTGTTTTCTAGAGTGGGTCAGTATTCTCTGGCTATATATTTCATTCATCAACCACTCTTTCTCGGATTCCTATTCCTGAGCGGACTACTCAATCCGAATATCCTATGAAAGCTACTTAAAATTAAATCTGAAGAAGATCTTCTCCCCAGTTCATCTTTGCGACTCTAAAGTTACAGGAGATCCAGAACCTGCTGGTTTTATATATTATCCAGCATACGTAATTTGCATATCTGTTTGCATGCACTGATGTACTGATTAATTTCGCCTGCTCCCTGAAAAATAATCAGGATATAATCAGTAGGACTTACGCAGTTGAAACGGGAATCAATAGCGTTAAACCTTTAACTCTATAAAAAGCATGTTTAACTATACTGTTTATTGTGCTTGATTTCATATCTCAAGTGCATAAGTCCTAATCAGGATAATAATCTCAGAAAGAGATCAGGCTCCTATTTTCAATCCGATAAAGGAGCAGGCAGTGCAAAACCAAAAGCAGAAGATGGAGAAAAGAATGTATCTGGAAATTGCAATGTTTGCCTATTTTGTAGTTCTCTTCCTGACCCTTCGGGATATCCGGATCTTTAAAAGAACGGGGTATTATTCTTACAGGAAAGGAGCCCTGAAGGGACTTGCAGCTTCTTCTCTGATTTTGATAGGAGCTATTGCTGTTAAGGCAAAACCGGATCTTGGGCTGCTTTTTGTATTAATAGGACTCTTTGTTAACCGTAAAGGGATAAGAGAGCGTGTTTTTACTAGTGCAGGAACTCTTGACCGCTTTCTCGGAAAAACGGATTATGTAAAGAGAAAGTAAGAGAATATACATAGGGACAGAATATATTTAAATGCAGGATATCCAAATGTCCTATAATGAGAGTATGCTCAAAATATAATTATCGATGCTCCAGAGATGCTGCAAAAATATACATTTAAAGGAGAATTGTCGGTATCTATTACACGCTCAATTAATTGAAAGAAAGAATGATAAGCCTCAGAGCTTTAGAGTGGAGTATCGACCCCAAAACTTATAAATCTCAAGTGACCTATTAGTCGACAAAATCATTATCAATCAAAATTTTACATCCAGTTTTCGCTAAACCTATCAATTCGAGAGAAGAAAATAAATATCAAAGGACTATTTTCTATCTCCGGCTTCACGTTAACCAGAATTCACAGGAAAACATCTGAGATAAACTAGAAGTAGAATTGAATAACTGGACTAAAAAACAGCAAAAACATCCGAGAGGAGATACGATGGGAAATATAAGACAGACAAACATAAAAAGAACAGCATTCGGACTGATTGAAAACCACGGAGACGTCTTCACAAAAGATTTTGAAACTAACAAGATTCTTGTGACAAAGTACACAACCATTGAAAGCAAAGTTATAAGGAACAGGGTTGCAGGTTACGTCACAAGAAAAGTTGCACGCATGAAAGTATACTGAGCAGAGAATTTACTTCCGGGACACAGGTGGGGATATCTGACATGTTTGAAGGAGCAATGCCTGCCCTGATAACTCCTTTTACAAAGGATGACAGGATTGACAGGGAAGGCCTACAAAGGAATATTGCATTTGTTGAAGAGGGAGGAGTTGCAGGGATTGTGCCCTGTGGCACTACCGGAGAATCCGCGACTCTTTCCGCACTTGAGCATGAAGAGTTAATAGATATTGCAGTTGAATGTTCAAAGGTTCCTGTGATTGCAGGAACAGGCTCAAATAACACAGGAGAAGCTCTCCAGTTTACAAAACACGCTGCAGACGCGGGTGTTGATGGTGTGCTTCTGATTTCTCCCTATTATAACAAGCCAAATTCTGCAGGCCTGCTTGCACACTTCAAGAAGATTGCAGAGGCAGTCGATATTCCTATGATTCTGTATAATGTTCCTTCCCGCACAGGACAGGACATGCCAGTAGAAGTTATTGCCGAACTTGCAAAAGTCGAAAATATTGTGGGAATTAAAGAAGCCAGCGGAAGTGTCAGTAAAGTTTCCCAGATCCTCGAAAGTACTGCAGATGAGAATTTTGTGGTTCTTTCCGGGGAGGATAATTTGACTCTTCCGATTCTTTCTGTAGGAGGCAGAGGAGTCATTTCTGTTGCTGCAAATATAGTGCCCGACAGGATGTCCAGAATGGTAAATGCAGCTCTTGCCGGAGACTACGAAACCGCAAGAAAAATCCATTTTGAGATTGCCCCTCTGATTCGTGCCCTTTTCCTGGAAACAAACCCGATTCCGGTCAAAAAAGCTGCAGAACTTGCAGGCCTTGCAAGCGGGCATCTGAGGCTTCCACTCGCGCCCCTTAGCGGGATAAATACTGAAAAGGTTGCAGATGAACTCAGGAAATTGGGGGTTATGGAATGATTAACGCAGCAGTACTCGGAGCCTGCGGCAGGATGGGCTCTTTAATTGTGGAGAATATTACCAGTTTTACGGATATGCAGCTTGTTGCTGCTTTTGACATCAATAATTTCGGAAGAGATGCAGGGGAATTTGCCCATGTAGGGAACCTGGGAGTCCAAATCTCGGATGTCAAAGATCTTGAAACTGTTCTGAAAGAAAGCAGAGCTAATGTCCTTATCGACTTCACAGCAGCTGGCGCAACCGTAGTTAACGCTCCAATAGCAGCCAGAGCCGGAGTAAATCTCATAATAGGAACTACAGGGCTAACTCCGGATCAGCGAACAGTAATTGATGATGCTATCCAGAAAGGCCAGGTAAGTGCCGTTATCTCCCCGAACTATTCGGTAGGCGTTAATGTCTTTTTCAAGATCATCAGGGAAGCTGCAAAATACCTTGCAGATTATGATATCGAGATAATAGAAGCTCACCACAACCAGAAAAAAGATGCCCCAAGCGGAACCGCTCTCAGGGCAGCCGATGTTATCAGTGAGGCTCTGGGTGGAAAAGAATACGTCTACGGCAGAGAAGGTATTGCCCCGCGCGGAAAAGAAATCGGAATTCATGGAGTTCGCGCCGGAGATATTACAGGCGACCACACCGTCCTTTTCGCGGGTAATTCCGAAAGGATTGAAGTCAGGCACATGGCTCACTCCCGCCAGATTTTTGCCAAAGGTGCAGTGCGTGCAGCCGAATGGATCTGCAGGCAAAAGCCCGGAATTTATTCCATGGATGATGTGCTCGGTTTGTAAAGCAATATCTCAAGGCTCAGTAATTTAAAAGAAAACTTTTGAATAACAGGCGGGTCTGAGTTTCTGATCAGGCCCACCCATATTTTCAATTCGAAGCAGCTTGTCTATTTTTTCTGATATTTTTTAATTTGGATCGAATTGAATTTATTTGTATGATATCAATAATATACCAATTCGTTAGAAAGTTATAAATAATGTTAAATAGGAAATAGGATACTGCTTGCTTGCTTGCTTGCTTGCTTGCTTGCTTGCTTGCTTGCTTGCTTGCTTGCTTGCTAGTATTAAGCCCTGAAATCTCAAAATATCTTATCATCCCACAACAATAAGGATACATGCTTGCAAGCAATATTCCAGTAAAACTGTTCTAAGAAAAAAATGCAAGCCTGGAGAAAAAAGATCGGAGCTGAAAGCAGATGTAAACTCTGACAGGCATGAGCCCTGATAGACATAAATCCTGATAAAACCGCTGGCTCAGGCAGGATCATTTACGGTTGAAGGTGAGCCCGGAACTCAAGTTTTCAGTCCTATCCGCAATAACGAAACTTTCCAGTATTCCCAGTTTTTCCCCTGTACCGCTTTCCGTGAACAAGGAACCTATCCGCCGCTGAAACGAAGCAGAGGCCGTGATTGAAAAAAATGGGTGGAAGAGGCCTGAGTTCAGACAGAGAACAGAGAACAGAGTAACAATGGCCTTATTCACCGAGAGTATAAGGAAACTTATGGGCTGGTATCCGACTAAAAATTCTTTCGGACACTCCTCTCTAAATAGAAAAAATTTATTCTTTCAGGCTTTTTAAGAGTTGTTGAAAATTCTTTTCGTCCACGAGTTTCTGGGCGTTAAGCATCCTTTTAAATTCATCGACACTTTTCATGCCGCCCTTTCCGTCAAGCCTGTCCTTTAGTTCCATTGCAGCTCTTAAAAGCCCGGTAGCTTCTTCGTATAAATTCTCGGCCTCGGTCGTTGTAAGTTCTTCGGTTTCCAGCAGTTCTTCATTTGCTTTTGCTTTTGCTTTAAGTTTAGGAATGAGAGTCCTTACTTCGGCAACTTCATTCGGGTCAGTAGATGCTTTTTCATTCAGTTCCCGGACCAGATCTTCTAATTTATACTCCGTTCCGTCTATCTCTATATTTTCAGGAATTTTCTTCCCTGCCCAGGCAAAATCGCTCCTGAGGCTCCAGAGGAGTTTGTTCCGTTCCTGAGTGCTAATGTATTCTGTATTTGCTTTTTTTGTGTTTTTTCTGTCCGGCAACATGAATTTTTTCTCCTATTCAAGCTTACTTAATTATTTCTTCGCCCCAATTCATATCTCTTTCTATGCCCTCCTGAAGAAACCGCCTCAGCATGAATTTAAACAGGAAAGTTAATTTTCTTCTTAATCTCAGGTTTAAGCTTCAAAAGGGTTGGAACAGGTAGAGACTTTGAAATAAATTAATTACTGAAAGGCTTTAAATATTAAAGAGTATTAGAAATTATCGGGGAAATATAGACTAACTGGACTTAAAGAAATAGAGTTTGTACAAGGTAAGTTAAGAATTGATCCCTTATATACAACTTTATTATTTATGATCCTAATTATGAGATAGAAGGGAGTGAAAAACTTGAGGTATATTAATAAAATACTAATGGTAACTGTATGTCTGGTTGCACTGAGTGGGATTGCAACAGCATGTGATGAATGTGGAGATAAAGAATGTAAAACCCCTGGTTACTGGAAAAACCATCCGGAAGCCTGGCCCGATTGTATTACAGTTGGCGGCGTTACATATTCTAAAGAATGTGCAATAGCCGCAATGAAGGAGCCTGTGAAAGGGGACAAGACGTACAACATGTTCGATGCACTCGTTGCTGCAAAACTGAATGTAGCAAACGGTTGTTATAAGTCATGCGAGACGACGGATACAATCAGAGGAGCCGATAGGTGGATGAAAATCTACAAGCTTGGAAGTGGTGTAAAGGCAAGCAGTGATGCATGGCAGGAAGAGTTTATATTCTTCACCTTGACGTACCCATCCGGAGAAGCCATGTACCAGAAGCTCGATGCTTTTAATAATGGCTATTAATGCCGATAAAAATTCAGTATAAAGAATCAACAAATCCATAAATCTAATAAATCTCGATGACTAACTTAATCTTCACCCCACCGGAAAACCGGTGGGGCTTCAAGATAAAATAAGCTTCAAACCGAAATAAGTAAGCTTTTAACGAAAATAAGATTTTAAGCAAAGTAGAAATACTTTAACCGGATCAAAAATTCTCCCTCCGGTTATAGCAAATTTTTTCTGACCCCTCTAATACTCCTCTAATTTTGATGTCTTTCTGAAGCTATCTTTATTTTTAGAGGTTCCAGAGGAGTTTATTTCGTTCCTGTGTACTAATGTATTCTGTATTTGCTTTTTTTGTCTCTTTTTCGTCCAGCAACATGAATTTTTTCCTCGATTCAGGCATGCTTAATCATTTCTCTGCCCCAATTCATATCTCTTTCTATGAATCCCTCGCATTAAAGATTAAAGGATTGACAAGTGGAGACTTTACAATTAATTACATACTGAAATGATTTAAATATTAAACAATATTAGTAGTTGTTGGGGAAAAATAGGCTAATTAGTTAGTGAACAGAAAAGTTTGGAAAAATATAATATATGGAATATATGGATTCTAATCTTTTCCTGTTTCCACCCTTTTTAGCCAGAGGTAATTACATACACGGGAGTGAAAAACTTGAGGTATCTTACTAAAATATTAATGATAACTGTATGTCTGGTTGCGCTCAGTGGAATTGCAGCATGTGATGCAGTAGAATGTAAAAGCCCAGGTTACTGGAAAAACCACCCGGATGCTTGGCCTGTTCAATCTATTACAATTGGCGAGATCACATATTTGAAAGGAGATGCAATAGCCATAATGAAACAGCCTGTAGAGGAGGACAAAAGCTACCTAATGTTTGATGCACTCGTTGCTGCAAAACTGAATCAAGC
>NZ_JBNAKP010000039.1:0-11125 GCF_049706645.1 Methanosarcina sp.
AATGGAAAATAAATTCATTATCATCTGTACTTTTATTGGGGAAGCACTAGCACCACATCCAATTCACGAGATAGGGCTTATTAACCCTCGAAAAATGAATCATTTTTTGAGGACCCTATATATATTAGAATTAGCTTATTCTATAACTCAATTAACTTTCAATTAACTTCTTTGAATCTTGTATTTAGAGTAACTAATCGAGTTTCTGACCATGAAAACAATCCTGAAACCTGAAAATTGTTAAGAACAAAAGTAGTTTTAGGATAAGCTCGTTATATTAATAATTGATGCAGTTTTTATCTTTTAGAAAAAATTCGTTTTTAGCTGGAACTGTATATCAAAAGGAGGAATCCTTATAGAAACTTTTGAAGGACTTGTTTATGTAAAACATGGGCGGATCGGAAGCAAAGGTGAAGGTCCAGATTATTATCTTCAGACGTGGGACAGGGAGTATTTGCTGAATTATGGGGATAGAGGTCCATGGGAACTGGACTATTACCTTGAATTTTTCTGCCGTAAATTTGTTGAAGTTACTGGCGAACTTGATAAAGAGGCAAATAAAATGAAAGTGACAACGGTCAAGGAAATCTGTGTAGGTCATATCCCTAAAAAGATGGAGTAAAATTGGGTCAACTTCTACAGATCTCTCCTTAGGACTTATGCACTTGAGGATCGAATCAAGCATATGAGGATTAAAGTAGAAGGTTTCTGCCTGAAGGTCAAGCAAGGATGAGATTACCTGCAGGTTATTCAGAGTCTAGTTCTTGTGTTCGAATTGCCCTCTCGCATCAAACTTTTTTAATCTTTATTTTTGCTTAAATTATCTAATTTAACTAAGTTTCTTTTGGTCACGTTAAGAAAACAATCAAAAGCAATATGTTCAGAGCCTGGTCTCGTAGGAGTTCGGGCGTTCGAATCGCATATCTCGCACTAAATTTTTTCAGTGACTTTTTAAGCCGTTTTTTGATCCTCTTACAGGCGGTCTGAAAATTCAAACCAAAATTCTACAAACAATAATGAATATGTTTTACGTTAACCTTAAGGATATCATTTTATGCAATAAAAACACAGTCTCATTCATGCAATTAAATTCAGTAGGAATACGATTTAATCTACTATTACGCAGTTAAAGGTTTTAATCTAAAGTTATCGGTCAAATGTTAAACCCTATTCTTCAAATGTTAAACCCTATTCTAACTGTAAGATAAAATTGAATTTTAAGACATGTGCTTAGACACGTCTTCTAGATAAATCAGGATTAAACCCTAATTCCGTGTATTCAGCCCTTCTTACAGCCTCCCAATAGGCGTTTTTCTTTGAGTTAAATTCGCGATAACCATTCATCTGGTCCTTAAATATTTCACTGAAAAGCTTGTTTTCTGCAAGTGTCCCGAATCCACGAAGGCAACAATCGTCTCCTTCAAGATTCATACCTGTTAACACTCTATCTAGTAGCTCCCTGTATTCATTTCTCTTCTTAATCAAATCAGCTTCTGTGAAATTTTTAAGGTCAATTAACTCTATACCGTTTTCGTTCGCCCAGGAAATTACTGCTTTGTTTTCATCGTCACTATTTGAATTAACAAACTTTAAAAGAGGGTTCAAACCACGTTCGGGATCACTATTAAGGTACCAGCTTACATTCATATCCATCATCGTGACTCCTGGATTTTTATAGTAAAGATCCTTACTTCATAGCCAGACTGTATTCCTTACCATATACATTATTGGTGCTGCAAGAGTAAAAAATGTATGTTTGAGCCAGAGCCAATAAACTGATAGTAAAAATATCCAGTAATTTAAAGTCTGTTTCCCATTTGAAATAACCTTTGGGAACCCCCAATTCCCGGGACTCCAATTAGAAGTGGAAGGGTCTTCATATTTTGGCAAAGGAATTAATATTATTGTCTATAAATAACGTTTTTACCATTTACTTGTCGATTTCTGATCCTGATTGTCTTTGAGATATACCTCTTAAAGAAAACCGCAGTTAATGTGACAGGAGTTGAGTAAGATGTTCGATTTCCTAACTCATCATACGCTTGTTGTTATCTGGTTTTTCCTGTGGTGTGTTATATGGGGAGTTTACTTCATTGTAGACTCGTTTTCCCTTGGAGCAGGTCTTTTGGCACCCTTTATTGCCACAAATAAGGTGCAGAGGATACAAATCCAGAGCTCTGTGGGTCCTTTCTGGGGCGGTAGTGAAGTATGGCTCGTCCTGGCTGCAGGTGGAACATTTGCTGCATTCCCTCTGGTATTCTCGAAGAGGTTTACTTTTCTGTATTTTCCTATGATGTTGCTGCTCATCGGCCTGGTCGCAAGGGACATACAGTGGAATATCTCCACAAGGATGAGAATCCCCAGATACAGAAGGCCCTTACGTGGGGATGGTTTGTTGGAAGCCTGCTGATCTCTCTGGTTCTGGGAGTTGCATTTGCGAACTTCTTCAAGGGGCTTGAAATCGCTTCGGGGGGAGTTTATAAAGGTACCCTTCCTGGATTTTTCGGCCCGTATGCATTGATAGGCGGGGTCTTGTTCGTGTTTATGAGTGTTACTTCAGGTGCACTCTGGATCAATGCCAAGACCGAGGGTGTCATAGTTGCAAAAACAGGTGATCTGGCAAGGAAGAGCACTCTTATTGTACTTGTACTTGCTCTGGTCTATCTGGCATATTCCTTTGTGGGTATAGAAGGTTTTACAACCAACTATTCAGCCATGCCAGCTCTGTACTTATTGCCAGTTCTTGCGTTATTGGCAGCTATCCTTGCTGTGTTCTTTACAAAAAAGGACAGGGTATTCCCGGCCTTTTGCAGCAATCTCCTGGCGCTTCTTTTCGTTGTTCAAAGCGGGCTTGCAAGTATTTATCCTTACGTGCTTAAGTCATCTGTTTATCTTGAATACGGAATAGATATCTTTGAGGAAGCACCAAGCCAACATGACCTTGAGCATCATGCTGGGAGGAGCACTGGTATTCGTACCCATAGTCATCATCTACCAGCTGTGGGTATATACTCTGTTCAGGGAAAAGATAAAAGAAACAGAACAGGTCGATTACTGACCTACTTCCTCTTATTTTTATCTTTTTTATCACTTCATCTGCAAAAATCGATTCAATTATAAAAAAGATAAAAATAAAATCACAGATAATCTAATAAGAATATCACTCTGCCTATTATTCATGTTGTCAATTAGCACTCCCATATATATCAGTCAAACCTTCTGTATATTTTTCACATACTATACATCAACCGTTAAGGCTGCATCTTCCACCGTACCTGACATATTTTTGTTTGTTGTAAAACTCATCGCTGTAATTGGCGGATACAGTAACGCCAACTATTTGATCATGAAAACTTTTTTTGCAATTAGGACAAATCCAGTATGTAGAACCGCACTCCTCTCACTACTACCTTTGAAGCTGCTATTCTTTGATTTCAAATTTATTCCAGTCTTTCTCCTACCTCACGAAGTTTTCTTTTTTTAAAATAATTTAATCTCTTGCATTGGAATATCTTTTGTAGATATAAGTAATCGCGAGCGCTTCGGACTTTCTACATAATATAGAAAAGTTGATATCTATGTAAAAATAATAAGAGAGATTAATTAAGGTAGAAATATGAACTTCGTTAAGATATTTACTGAAGTTTTTAGAGCCCTTCGAAAAGTTAACAATGGCATATCGTAAAATTATGCCAGGATCTAATATGGAGTGCCCATTCAGGTATTCAATATGCCAATCGTGAAAGTTAGTGATCACAACCTTTTCGGATAGGTTCTAAGTTAAACAGGTTTATGCGTGATCTCTAATGAAAAATTTAAAATCTCTTATGACAATAATTACCCTTTTTCTTTTTTGTATTGCGTTAAGCAGCCCTGCAGCTTTGGCGGCAAATATCGTAATTGACAAGCAAACCGGATCAGCTGGATCAGGTCTTTTTCATACATCTAATTATGCAAACGATGCAGCCTGCATTCAGGCAGCACTGGATAAATCAAAAAGCGGGGATACAATTACTATCCACGAAGGGAACTATTACATTACAAAAAGAATATATCAAAACGGTAAAAATCTGAAAATAATAGGCGAAGGAAAAGTAACTTTTCACATTCAAACTTCCGAAAAAGAAATTTACGGGCTTTTTTTCAGTGGATCAGTGATCGCAAACAAAAAACTGCATAATAACGCTAATAAGGGCTCATCTCAAGTGGTTTTAACTGACGCTTCCAAGGTTCGCCAGAACGACTTGATTAAGATCTGGAAAAATGTTAAGTGGTGTTCTCTTGATTATCCGGATCAAATGACAGGAGAAATTTATACTGTTAAAAGTGTAAAAGGAAATATTGTCACTTTAAATCAACCGCTTCTGAGAGACTACAAATTGTCCGAAACTGCACAGGTCGAAGTTTATAGACCTATTCAAGTGCATATAAAGAATATAAGAATACAGGATAGAGATGCGACGATGTCTCATCATGGACTGGTTATGCAATATTGCAAGGACAGTTCTGTCACTAATTCCGGGTTCAAAAATAATGGATTTGGTGCTATTTGTCTGTATTCCTGCTTTAATGTGAATGTCAATAATAATGAGATTTACAATTCACTTCGTCCCGGAAGTGGATATGGTGTAAATGTAGCTAGCGGTTCGGCTTTTGTCAATATCAACCATAATCACATAGAAAATTGCAGGCATGCTATAACAGGCAATTCAGCTGAACGCAAATCTTTAAACCGTGACGTGCTTATCACTGATAATACTCTGATAGGGGGAAAAATAGACGGTTCTAGTGTCATTGATTCTCACCCTGTTACTATTAACTATGTCGTAACTAAAAATAAAATATACCCGCAACTCCCAGATTTTTTCGCATTCTCAGATGGTGCACAACAGTCCACTTTTTCTAATAATGAAATTTTTGGTGGATATGGAGGAATATCCAGACGCGGCAGCGTAAATGATGGAGTACACATTTATGAAAATAACAAGTTTAAGGGTATATCAGGTGTTATGTATCTGGGAGGAAAAAACGGAATCGATAACAAACTTATAATTAGAAATAATATTCAAAACAATGGGAAGTATGGAATTTATTTTCCAGGTCAGGAGAGTGTCAGGAATATAGTAATAAGTGAGAACAGCTTTAGCAATCTTTCTCATCAAGGAGTGTATCAGAAGTTTCTAACTAAAGGGGTAAACTTAGACATCTCTAACAACAGGTTTGCAAATATAAAACAGAACGGGGTATATATAGATGGGAATTCTTTCAAAAGTGGTACTGTGAAAATACAAAATAATATCTTAATAAATGTGTATCCATCGAATCCCTCCTCCGGAATCACAATAAAAAATATTAAAAACGCCGTAATTAGCGGGAACCAGATATCCAAAACCCCGGTATCCAAAGTTCCTGTTGCTGCTTTTTCTGCATCTCCCACCTCAGGAAAAGCTCCTTTAAAGATTCAATTCACTGACAAGAGTACCGGATCACCAACGTCATGGAAATGGAGCTTTGGAGATAAAACATATTCAACTCAAAAGAACCCTGCACATAAGTACACTAAAGCAGCAAAATATACTGTCAGTTTAAAAGTAACCAATGCTGCAGGTAGCAATACAGCGACAAAGACAGCATATATTAAAATCTCATAAAGGGGTTAACTCTCAGAGGGTACGCCTTCTGGAGTTTAATTTTTTTATTGGCTAGCAACTAAAAATAAGATCGAAACTCATGAGATGCGAAGTAATCTATGAATCAAGAAACAATGAAAAGAGAGATAATATATTCAGGGTTTTACATGGAGGACTATATTTTATTTAAAAGTAAGTCAATTTACAAGGGTTGCCCAGCCAGATAAAAGGCTCCAGGTTCAGAACCTGGTCTCGTAGGAGTTCGTGCTTTTGAATCGTACCTCTCGCACTAATTCTTTTTTGTCTAGTTCTCTTATGATTCGAAGCTCAGGCTTGACCTGGAACTTTTTCTTAGTTGTTTCTCAGAATCGATCTACATATTATGTGTCATTTTATTATGTGTGCTTTCTCATATTTTCCGTCTTAATCACTCCAAAAATTATATTGCTTTGACAATGACAGCCAAATCTTATATGTTGTTGATAGCTGTAGCTTCTTGAGCAACTTGGTATTGATCGTAAAAAAAGGATCTAGTGAGAGCAGACTTGAAGCAACTTGAAATTCCCAGATATTATTTATATAGTGCTGGCAATATCCGATAGAGGATAATTATGAGCTATGAAGGAAGGGATAGTGCCAAAGTTGTCGAGGGCTATATTCCAGTAACTGGTGGAAATATATGGTATAAAATTGTCGGGGCAAATAGGAAAAATATCCCGCTTCTGGTATTGCATGGCGGCCCTGGCGCACCTCATGACTACCTAGAGCCCCTTGGAGCTTTGAGTAATGAACGACCAGTAATCTTCTATGATCAACTCGGATGTGGCAACTCTGATAATCCCAGCGATATATCCCTCTGGACCGTCGAGCGCTTCGTAGATGAGCTTGAACAGGTTATGACCTATCTGGGTCTTGATAAAATGCATCTGCTTGGCCAATCATGGGGAAGTATGTTAGCTGTCGATTTTATATTGGCTAAAAAACCGAAGGATGTAGTGAGTCTGACTCTCTCAGGCCCTTGCCTCAGTTCTTCTCGCTTCGCCTCAGATCAGAAAGTCTATCTTTTGGAGCTTCCTGATACTCTCCAGAGAATAATCAATGAGAGCGAGGCATCTGGATGCTTCAGCTCCAGGGAATATCAAGATGCTATGATCACCTATTATAAGATCCATGTCTGCCGCCTAAACCCCTGGCCGGACTGCCTGAATAGAACTTTGGAAAAGTTCGGGCATGAAGTATATGAACAAATGTGGGGTCCAAGCGAGTTCACACTTACAGGAACGCTCGAAGGCTACGAGCGAGTAGACCTGCTGAAAGAAATATCCGTCCCAACCCTTTTTACCTGCGGACGCTATGATGAGGCTACCCCCTCTACAACTGCACACTATCATAGCATGCTTCCGGGCTCTGAGATTGTTATCTTTGAGGACGCATCGCATCAACATCACCTTGAAAAAACAGGTGAGTATCTTGAGGTTGTGCGTAATTTTATAGATAAAACCGAGAATAGATAGATTTTCAACGCCCCTTTAAACCCCGATCTCACTAAAAAATTAAGCGGTGTTCTTCAGGTGTTCCACGAAGTAATTGAAAATCCCATGAAATAAATATTCATTATCTGGGAAGCAGTCTTGGTTTCCATTGGGCACAATTAGCATACAGAATTTCTTATTTGCATTTATCAATGCATCAACGAGCTGTATAGTCTGGAAGGGGTGGACATTATTATCCATACTTTTATACTCTAGTATAAGAGTTGTATACAACCAATTTTTCAAATTAACCCTATCAAAATCTTCGCTCGGCTGGATTATATATTTTGTAAGGATAATTATTGTTTTGTTGTCCCAAAATAGAGAACTGAAGTATAAAAGGATTTCAAAAAAACAATTGAAATATTTTCATTACAGAAAGCTAAATTGTTGGAGCTTCATATTGTTTTTGGGCTATGCTCTTTGTTAAGACTAAAAGGAAAGAAGGGGTTATAGGCATCTTACCGAAAGTTTACTCTTAGCCTGCTGAAAGTTCAGGATACCATAAAAGAAATTTCTTGAAGAATATGAATTAAATAAAAACTCACAAATTTCTGAACGATTTCAGTATAAATTCAACAGGGGTGGGGAAATGAATAAAGAAAAATTATATTTTACTGCAGAAGATCTTGAAAACATTCTTGAAGGCTCGGTTTTACTTGCAAGTGGGGGAGGCGGGGCCAGAGAAGATGGAAAGTCTCTAATGAGAGCTATCCTGGATGAAGGGAAAAGGGTAGAATATATTTCTCCGGAGAATGTCGGCGACAAAGAATATATGGCAGTGGTTGGAGGTATTGGAGCACCCGAGGCTGTCAAAGAATTTGGTTTTGGTTATTCAGCCAGAAGAGCCTTTGAGCTCCTTGAAAAAGTGTCGAAAGCTGGCGTCTTACCAAATGCTTTCTCCTGCGCGTTATCTGGAGAAACAGGCGCAGTATCTCAGTTTATCACTATGTTAGTCGCAGTGCAAAAAAATATTCCTGTAGTTGACGGGGACGGAGCAGGAAGAGCATTTCCAAGTCTGCAAATGGCCACTTTCGCAAGTAATCCTGAAGAAATCCCGATTTCTCCTGTAGTTCTTGTAAATAGTAAACGTGTAGGGGAAAGAGGCACTGAAATAGTGCTTTACCAGAATAATCCTTCAGCTGTAGACGAGTAAAGAAATAAATTTACTCAACTGCGAAACTGAAAGGAAATAGAGTACCATAGGCCATAGAGGATACTAATAACAAAAAAGACGCCTGCAATGATTAGAAATCCACGTAAGCCAAAAATAAGATAAGATGTTTCAAAAACAATATAAAATATTCCAGATAGAACGATAAAGACTAGCCAATATGAATAATATTTATTATCCATAATTAGTAATAGGCGAACAGTGATAAATAGTTTATTATGTTGCAATGAAGAATATTATCAGAAGCCTTCAGATTGGATTGCTGACGCTTCGCGCCCCTTACGATCCCTTTCAAAGCAGAAGATTAGGAATCCTGAAATATACCTTGTTTATTTACCACCGTATTTTCCTGAGCTAAATCCGTAACAATTCAGCTGAGAATTCATAAAAAGAGTGCTATATCTGTTAGTTCCTTCAAATTGAAGGAATGAAACCGATCATCATAGAATCCTGGTGCAGGTTTGTCAGTAAATGAAATAATGTGAAACACTGATTGAACGATTTTCATCAAATAATATGAATTATAAAGACATATGCTAAAGAATATAATACCCCTGAGGAAGCGGCTAAGCAAAATCGGCATCGGGTTTTCATTATATATGCAGCCCAAAAGAAGTTTCTTATCCAATCAAAACTAAGCCAACCCGCCCAGGAGACTGTAATTAGTGAATATCAGCACGCCATCTAAAAGGTCACTTCTGGAATTCTTTCTATTGGTTTTCGCATTTTCGATTCCATTCTGGTTAATTGGCGCTATAGCCAGACAGGGACTTCCGCTTCCTATGAATCTTCCTGTGAGTGCACTTTCGTTCGTTTGCCCGATGATTGCGGCTTTGATCCTTGTGTATAGAGAAAATAAACTAATCGGAATAAAAAAGTTATTTAGGAGAACCCTCGACTATAAAAGAATCAAGCCAAAAATCTGGTTTGTGCCCATTATTTTTTTGTTGCCGGTTATATATTTACTGTCGTATGGAGTCATGCGCCTGACAGAGCGGCCACTTCCCGAACCTCACATTTCATTTCTAACGATACCGATACTTTTTGCTGGGTTCTTAATCACTGCTGTAAGTGAGGAGATGGGCTGGATGGGATATGCCGTTGATCCGATGCAAAATCAATGGAGTGCACTGACGACCAGCGTCATTCTGGGGTTGGTGTGGGGGATATTCCATGTTGTACCTGATATTCAAGCTCATCGTAGTCTGGCATGGATAGTATGGCAACACGGTGTCTATTCAGTTGCGCTTCGAATCCTGATCGTCTGGATCTATAACAACTCCGGAAGAAGCACGTTTGCAGCCGTCCTTTTTCATGGCATGGATAATGTCAGCTGGTCTTTATTCCCTAATAACGGTTCACACTATGACCCGGCTATTACCGGAGTGCTCACTGCAATCACAGCTATAATTGTAACGTTTTTATGGGGCTCAAAAACATTGGCCCGGTATAGATATGCTTCTTAAGCCGTTACGCTTAACATTGGACGTCAAGAAAAGACTAGGTATTCGAAAAGCTGTAAAAGCAGACAACCCACTTTCCGAAAAGTGATCTAACCTGGGTATCGGATAATCGGGGAAGGGAGAGAATTGACTTCGTAATTTTGATGCTCCCTTAACTGCCGTTCTATTTCCGGAAAGGATTATCTCTAAATTCGACCACCTGTACTGAAATACATTCTTTATGAAAACGGAGCCCTTGTATGCAATACTACATAAAAGACAGCGCCCTCATCATCAAAGGAAATTTCGAAGCCGTGAGCACGGGCTTAAACGGCGGCAGCGCACGGGTAAAATCCCTCTTCAACAAACAGGTGCCAAAAACCTTTAACCCTCCTGACCCACAGGAATTCTTGAAAAAAGAAGCCCTGAAGCTGGGCCTTGAAAAAGCTCACTTTGGCCTTCTTACAGCTGTCAAAATGGAGTACCTTCAGGTAATAGAAGACGGTTACCTGACAGCTTTCATAACCGCAGGCGTAAGTAACGGCTCGGAATTCAGGGCAAAAATAGGAACTATAAATATAATCCTGATCTCAAAGGCAAGGCTATCCGAGACCGCTCTCCTCGGAGCGATCATTACAGCTACCGAAGCAAAAGGACTTGCCCTGATCGAAAAAGGCTACACTTTCCTTGGCACGAACACGGATGCAGTGATTGTTGCCTGGGAGATAGATTCAAAGCCTGTCCCGGAATGTGGAAAAAAACAGGAAATTCCTTATGCAGGTTCAAGTACGGATTTTGGGAAAAAGATAACTGAAGCCGTGATAAAGGGAGTAAAAGCGGGGCTTGAGCTGAGAGGAGAATGAAACTGAAAAAGGATATTCTAAAACAGAAGCCCGAAAATACCTCAGTTCACTCTATAAAATTAACCCTAAAACACATAAAACTGTCTTTTGCAAGCTTTCTACACAGAGTAACTACTACCTCAGACAGCTTAACTCGATATATCGCGCTGATTGAAATGTGCATGCATTTCGGGTCGAAAATGAAACGTCGTAATTAATGACACGAGATTTGATCGAAGAGGCCTGATATTTCAAAAGAAATTCAAAGCAATGTGTAACGAGTAGCATTAAAACCAGTATAAAAAACAATATAGAATCAGGATCAAAAAATAATATAAAATGGTATTCAAAAAACAATATAAAGTGGCATCAGAAAAGCTAGTGTTAAAAAAATGATTTTAAAATAGGTATAGGGTGAGTATGGCAGCGATCCAGAGTTCCCGAAGACTCGCGTACTTCAGTACAGTCAGGAACGTGGGCAGGCTTATCTGCTGTGTTCGGGATG
>NZ_JBNAKP010000040.1:0-12128 GCF_049706645.1 Methanosarcina sp.
TTCCGATGTAATAAAAGACTATATTGAAAATCAAGGAAACCAGGAAGAAAAAGAAGCATACAAGCAAATGAAAATACTTGATTTTGAATAAAGTTCCATTATAACGAGAGCGGTGGCGCACCCCGCTGCAAGCAACGGGGTGCGCCACCGCAACTTTGATTTTGTTCCCCCTGCCAGGAAGTGAGCGAATTCCCGTCTAATATATAACGCTAAATATAATTAAAGCACAATCTATGTAACACCGGAAATACCATAAACCAGGTCATAAGAAACCGGCAGGTTGTTGAAAGCTTATGATAAAAGCGGGCAGTTCTTTTTTTCATAATGGAAAACGCAGCACTATCGGTGCGGTTATCTCTCTCAAAGGAGTGCTCTACATGGTCACGGTTTCCCATATCTTTCGGGGAGAAGGAGACCACCTGACAGTTGATGGAAAGAGACTTGCCGTTACGCGAATTTTGAAAGACCATCACTTAGCCCTGATAGAACTTCCTCCTGACAGCGAGGTTGAAATCACGGAATTTGGCAGCCCGGCGGAGCTGGAGCTGGCTGAGCTTATCAACGATACCCGTACTATACACTACTGCAGGGTGGTTAATTCCGGGGCTTCTTTGCTTTTCCTGGGCTTCAGGTGCCATGATATGCCAGCGCCGGAAGATAGCGGTTCTCCTATCGTGCAGGGAGGGAAAGTAATAGGAATAATGACTACGGCAACCCTGGACACCTGCATGGGATTTGCGATTTCGTCTAAGATTCTCCGCAACCTGGAAGGATAACGGAGGCGAAAATTAACTTCGTGTTCTTCCTAACTTTGCGTTCTATTTTAACTTCATATTCTCTGCAGATAAAACGCTATTGGGAATCCTATCAGCGTTGGGATCCAGAAGGAAAACACCCTGTAGCTGAGTACGACAACAACAGCAATTGAGCCGGGTACCCCAAGGCCTGTATAGAGGGCAGCCATCGTGCTCTCCACAATACCGACTCCTCCGGGCAGGAGAAAGGTTATTCTTCCTAAAAGAAGAGGGAGCCCGTACCCTACGACCAGGATCTCTGGTCCTACAGGAGACCCTGCGGCTATGAAGAAGAAATAAAGAGTGAGCATGTCAAAACCCGCATAAATCGCAGCCCCCAAAAGCGGACGCTGCCAGCCTCCATTGCCTAACGTTTCAAGGGCTGCAAAAACCCGGCTTATTGAAGTCTCGGTTGAAGCAGGCGTGTAGGTTTTATGCAGGAGCCGGGCAAAGTAAGCCGCTATCCTGACAATAATGAGTGTGAAACCTGCGCGATTTTTTATCCCCCAGTGTATTGCTGCGAAGCCCAGGCCAAGTAGAGTGAGGATTAAAACAAAGGCGAAGAACTGTACAGAAGAAAGGCTGTGGGCTAACAGGAGGTGCAGGATTCCGGCTACAGCCAGTGCCGTTAAGATCGTATTGTTGAAAATAGTGGGCAGGGTACCTGCAAGCCCTGCACCCTCGGCGCTGACGCCAGATTTCCGTACCCATCGGTATGTCGCAGCAGCATTCCCGAACGGGCCTCCTGCCAGCATGCCTATACTTGAAGCCGCAAGTGTTATTATAGCTCCCTTCAATATCGGGATATTCTGGTTTACTTTTGCTACGACTGAATTTATAAGGTAACCGGCTCCCAGATAACTGACCACCTGGCCCAGGGCAGCCAGCAGCACAGCCCATGGAACCATTGTTTTGATAACATCCAGGGATGTTTCAACCGAAGCCAGCTGCGGAAGAATAAGGTTAACGGCCAGCCCTATCAGTATAAGGGTTGGAAGGTAGCGGCCTACTTTTAAGACCAGGGGTGGAGGAGATAGTAAACTTCTATGAACATTATTCTCGCTTTTTTGCCCTGATCGGCTTTCGTTCCGGTCTATACTCATTTAAATCCTCCTGTCCCAGGCATTCTTATCTGGCTATATTTCGGGCAGACACCTGTTTAATACTGTAATTCTATGATCTGATGAAATCAATGTAACCGGGTAAAAAATCACAGCCTTTAATTATTATTAAGGAGAATTCTTTCCCATGAAAGATAGTGTATATCTTCTTTTCCCTATTATTTATGCTGTTTTTAATGCAGCTTCTTATGCCCTGTACGGAATGGATAAATTCAAGGCAAAAAAGGCCAGGTGGAGAATTTCCGAGCAGAGCTTGCTGATTGCTTCTCTCTTCGGGCCGATCGGTGCATTACTCGGAATGCAGCATTTCAGGCATAAGACCCAGAAACCCATGTTTAAATTTCTTGTACCTGCGTTTGCAGGAGTTCACCTCCTGTTAGTACTCTGGATCAATCTCTAAGCCGGAGAAATTTGGTTTCAGGCTGAATTAATTACAAAATAAGCATGGAATAAGATAAAACGGGCTTGAGAAAGAGAGAAACAGGCTTGAGAAAGAGAGAAACAGGCTTGGGAAAGAGAGAAACGGACTTGGGAAAGAGAGAAAGTAAGCCTCAAAAAGAGTACACAGACTAACATTATTTTTATTTTTTGTAAAACGCTTTTTATAGTATTTTTTGCATACAATAACAGGCATCACAGTTTCCATTCCTTATCCTTTATGAGATTACACTCTGGAAACTGGTTTTGAAAACTGCAAAATATTTGGGGAAATTGGGAAAGCAAATTTGAAATCAGTATTTGAAGTCAATACTGACATCAGTATTTGAAAGCCAATACTGAAATCAGTGTTTCATAGCAATACTTAAAAGTTATATTTTAAAGCAACATCTTATGCCATTACTATTTTGAGCTTATTGGGGGAATACCAGCGGCAGGTAAAGACAGGATAAAAATTGCCATTGCGGGAGTCGGGAACTGTGCAAGTTCACTTCTGCAGGGAATCGAATACTACCGAAAAAAGGATGCGGACTCATTTGGCCTGATGCATTGGGATCTTGGGGGCTACTTGCCGTATGAGATAGAGGTGGCGGCAGCTTTTGATATCGACCGGAGGAAGATTGGAAAAGATGTATCAGAGGCTATATTTTCGCTTCCCAACTGCACGACGATTTTCTGCCCGGACGTTCCGTCGGCAGGGGTAAGTGTGAAAGTCGGGAGAGTTCTGGACGGCTGTTCCGATCACCTCGCAAATTACCCTGAAGAGTGCAGGTTTTCGCCGGTAGAGGGCGAGGGTGCGACAAAAGAAGAAATAGTAGCTGCCCTGAAGGATTCGGAGGCCGAGATCCTCCTGAATTATATGCCGGTCGGCTCCGAACAGGCTGCCCGTTTCTATGCCGAATGCGCTCTTGAAGCAGGCTGCGCCTTTATAAACAATATGCCTGTTTTTATCGCAAGCAATCCCGAATGGGCAAAACGTTTTGAAGAAAGGAAACTCCCGATTATAGGTGACGACATCAAATCTCAGTTAGGGGCCACTATTGTCCACAGGACCCTTGCCGACCTTTTCAGGAAACGGGGAGTAAAACTGGAAAGAACCTACCAGCTTAACACCGGAGGAAATACCGATTTTCTTAATATGCTTAACAGGGACAGGCTCGCTTCCAAGAAGACATCAAAAACCGAAGCCGTCCAGTCCGTACTCGAAAATAGGCTTGAGAACGGGAATATCCATGTGGGCCCGAGCGACTACGTACCCTGGCAGAAAGACAACAAGGTCTGCTTCCTGAGGATGGAAGGAAAACTCTTCGGAGATGTACCCATGAACATTGAGCTCAGGCTTTCGGTTGAGGATTCCCCGAATTCGGCAGGTGTGGTAATCGATGCTATTCGATGTTGCAAGCTGGCCCTTGACAGGGGAAAAGGGGGAGTCCTTTATCCTCCCTCGGCGTATTTTATGAAACATCCGCCTGAACAGTACCCCGATGCCGAAGCATATCTCATGACTGAAGAATTCATTGCCGGCAACCTGTGAGATAAATAAGTAAAAAGAAATCTGTAACAGCTAAGAAGTAAAAAGAAATATGTAAGAAAGGTTTGAAAAATAAAATCCGAAAGAAAAGTCTGGGTAAAGCCCGTATAAAGAATCTAAAGATAAATCCGTAAAAAAGGTTTAAAAATAAAATCTGTAAAAGGGCCTGAAAATAAAAATTAAACTTAAAACCTAAAACTTAGTCTCCTTGAAAGTCTTTAAGGAGATTCTAGGTTTAAGGGAGCCAGAGGAATTATTTGGATAACACTTCTTCCGCGTCTCTGGCTCCGGCCTCAACTTCCTGCTTGTGTTGAGAATCAAACCGAAGTAAGAGGGCCTGAAACTCTCCGATGTGCGTTTTTTCCTCTTTTGCTACATCCATAAGGACGGCTTTTATGTTCGCATTTTTTGTTAAGTTTGCCATCTGTTCATAGAGGTTTACAGCATCAAGCTCGGCAATGATTGCGGCTCTGAGGATCTCTTTATCAATGTCTCCTTCAGATACGCTTTTAATGTCTACAGGTATTTTGGATAACAACTTATTCCCCCTGCTTACTTATATGCGGGTATAAAAATAAATATTTCTACCGAATCCGGGAAGCTTTTTAAAGGTTTTAGCTCAGATAATTTCCCTAACTCAGTAATCTCTCTAACCCCGATTAACTCCCGCAAGGTGCTTTAAGGTACTCGGTTAAGCTATTGCAGGATATTCGGATCAGCATTGCAGGATATTCAGATCAGCAATTCAACGTTTTTGGATCAGCTATAGCTGATCCTGTAGATTGCATTATTCTTATCATCCGAAACAAGTATTGCTCCGTCAGGCATTACAAGGACATCCACTGGCCTTCCCCAGGCTGCAAGCCCCTGGAGCCAGCCGTCGGCAAAGGGCTCGTAACTCACAGGCGTTCCGTTCTCCGTCCTGACAAGGGTAACCCGGTATCCGATTGGGATTTTTCGGTTCCATGAGCCATGTTCGGCGATAAAGATCTGGTTCCTGTACTCTTCTGGAAACATTGTGCCTGTGTAAAAGGTCATTCCAAGGGCAGCTACGTGCGGGCCCAGTTTGGTTTCTGGAGGTGTGAACTCCGAGCAGTTTCTGAGTTCCCCGAATTCAGGATCGGGAATATCTCCCCCGTGACAGTAGGGAAAACCAAAATGCATTCCCTGTACAGGTGCCCGGTTAAGTTCGTCCGGAGGGAGGTCGTCCCCAAGCCAGTCCCTTCCGTTGTCAGTAAACCATAGCTCTCCTGTCTCGGGGTTCCAGTCAAACCCGACGGTGTTCCTTATCCCCTTTGCAAAAATCTCAAGCTGGCTTCCATCGGGTTCCATCCTCATAATTGTCCCGTATCGCTCGTCTTCCCCTTCTTTGTTACAGATATTGCACGGCATTCCGACAGGCACGTACAGCTTCCCGTCAGGCCCGAATTTGATGTATTTCCAGCCGTGAGAGCGGTCGGATGGGAAACTATCATTAACTACAACGGGCTCGGGCGGATTTTCAAGCCTTGCTTCGATATTATCATAGCGAATTACTCTTGAGATCTCAGCGACATACAGCGAGCCGTTCCGGAAGTCTACCCCGTTTGGCATGTCCAGGCCTTCAGCAAGCACAAGTACATCATCGGCTTTACTGTCATTGTTCCGGTCAAGAACCGCATAAACCTTTCCCGCATCCCGGCTGCCGACAAAAAGTGTGCCGTTCGGGCTCAGAGCCATTGATCTTGCATTCTCCACATCCTCGGCATAATAATCAATGGAAAAACCAGGCGGAAGCTCAATACAGCTAAGCCCTGTCCCGTTTTCTCCACAGGTTCCAGCTGGCACGGTTCTAACGACGGTATAAGCAGTTAAAATAAGTGCAATAACTGCAAAAAAGCCAAATATTATTTTTACCCCTTTCATTTCACCCACCATTTTGCTTGAAATTAGCTATCATACGAGAGTTTTTGCAGTTTCAAAAAGTTCTTTTTCAGTCTCAGGTAGGGCATACCCCTGACCTTTCCAGTGGATAATTCCCTTCGGATCCAGCAAAAAGACATAAGCAAGGTTTGTATCTTCCATCCCAAGGATTTTCTGGTAGCCTGAGTAATCTCCGTAAAAAGTGACCACATTGTCGTGTTTATCTACCGGAATCCCACCTCTCATGCCTGAATCGATCACCCGGGAGATGACCTTCCAGGCTTTACTTATCATCGGAATCTCATAAACCGCAAACCTGCTGTCTTTTCTAAATTCCCGCTCAAATGGCTCAACCCAGGAGTCGATCATATTCTGGGCGCTGCGCACAAAAGCAATACAGATAAGTGTTACCTTTCCCCCCATAGCTTCCGGAAACGTTACAACGTTACCTGAGAGTGATTTTGATGTGATCTCCGGAAAAGGTTGTCCGACGATATTTTTTCCGATTTTTTCAGGACCTGCTTCCAGCTTGTTAATAGCCTTTTTCTCCGAATATTCCGTCTCTTCAGAAGTAACCCGTTTAAAACTCTCCTGCTCGGCTTTAATTAAACTACCCCCATTTAAAACCCGAAAATAAGGATTGAAAAATTATCCAAATTATATATTATCGGCTTTGTAGAAATGCCTTTTTAAGATCACTTCTGAGATCACGTTAATACTTTCACCCAACTTCCTCAAACCTTTTTTACATGTTTTATCCTATCTCAAGGTAATGCCTGCCTCCAATTCGAAAATAAATGCTCCGGAAAGGAGAATTACCTTCCACGCGGATATGGACAGTTTCTTTGCGTCAGTTGAGGTCAGGGAAAAGCCGGAACTGAAAGGGCTGCCTGTAGTTGTGGGCTCTGACCCTAAAGGAGGCTCCGGAAGGGGCGTTGTAAGCACCTGCTCGTACGAGGCGCGAAAATATGGAATTCACTCCGCAATGCCGATCTCACAGGCTTACAGGCTCTGTCCGGATGCGGTCTTTCTGCCTGTGAATATGAAACTGTATGCGGGCATTTCGGCAAAAGTAATGGAACTTTTGAAGGGATTTGCAGACAGGTTCCAGCAGGTCAGCGTGGATGAAGCCTATCTCGTGCCAGGTCCCGAAATCAGAAATTTTGAAGAGGCTGCCATGTATGCCCTGAAGATTAAGGATGAAGTCCAGAAGCAGGCAGGAATCACCTGTTCGGTCGGGGTTGGGCCGAACAAGCTTATTGCAAAAATTGCGTCAGGCTTTCAGAAGCCTGACGGGCTTACCGTAGTCAGGCCCGGAGATATAAGGGAATTTCTTTTCCCGCTGCCTGTCTCAAAAATTCCCGGAGTAGGGGAAAAAACGGCTGACACCCTGAAATCAATGGGAATTACAAGGGTAGAAGAACTTGCAAACTGCGATGTGCAGCTGCTTTCGGAAAAGTTCGGGAAAATGGGGCTTCGCATGAAGCAGCTGGCAAACGGGCTCGATTTTGGGGAAGTTCGGGAAAACGAAAGTGTAAAATCCATCAGCAGACACGGAACCTTTGCTGAAGATACGAATGACCCTGTAAAGATCACCGGGTCTCTGGATCTGCTTGTGGAAAGCGTGCACAATTCCCTCCTGAAACACCGCTTCCTTTTCAAAACCGTAACCCTTACCGTACGCTTTGAAGATTTTTCCACCTATACGCGCTCAAAAACCATCCCGATCTGGACTTCGGATCTCTTTGTAATCAAAAGGACGGCTATCCAGCTTCTTTCGGAATTCATAGGAGGCCAAAAGCTCAGGCTTGTAGGCATAGGAGTCGCAAAACTTCGCAAAAGGGACGAAAAGCAAACCCTGATCACAGATTTCCTATAAGAATGTACTATGGGCTGCAAGTCAGTAGCTGAAGATTGTAAATATAAACAGACAGTTTTTCCCGGTATAATTCGTTATTGCTTTGCCGAATATTCTATTCGATATCAAAGCAACATGGCAATTGAAAAAAATTTATATAGTTTCATTTCTTTCTCATACTGAGATCTTTTTACTTATCTGTGGGGGAAATAATTTGCAAGCTGAGATTTCAACATTCGAACATTTTTTGACCACGCAGAGCTATCAGGTTCCTGTAGCTGGATTTGCACTTAATCTGCTAATAGTTGGCGTTCTGGCTTTTACTTTAGGTCAGGTGTATATTCATTATGGTAGCACGATTTCCAACAGACGGCAATTTGCAAAAAATTTTATAATGATTGCTATGACAACTATGCTCATAATCAGCGTAGTAAAATCTTCCCTTGCTCTCTCTCTTGGCCTGGTTGGAGCACTGTCTATAGTAAGGTTCAGGACTGCGGTTAAAGAACCCGAGGAACTGGCTTTTCTCTTTCTGAACATTGCTATTGGCCTGGGCCTGGGAGCAGATCAGCGGGCTATTACAGTGCTTGGTACTTTTATGGTTCTTTCAGTTATCATAATAAGAAAAAAATTCATGTACGCTCCTGAGTTTGATCAGAACTTACACCTGACTATATCAAGCCACAATCCGGATAAAATCCAGTTGAGTACTATTGTATCAATCTTGAATAAACACTGTTCAGCTGTGAATTTGAAGCGGTTTGATGAGACAGGTGAGACTCTTGAGTCTACTTTTCTGGTAAGTTTTGATGATTTTGAGCATATAGAATCGCTCAAAAGTGAGTTGAATTCAGTTTCCAAATCAATTAAAATCACTTTCCTTGATCAACAGGGTATTTATTAAACAGATAGCCATTTGAGTCCACAGGCAGGTTTAATATGCAGATTAAGAAAGATGATGGTCAGAAGATTAGGATAACTTTCAAGTTGCGTAAGTTATTATCCAGTAAAAAAGTTCATCTTTCAGTTATTTTATTAGTGCTCCTTGCTGGTTGCTTTAGTGGGATGGTCATATCAGGCTTTTTCGGAACAGTTGATAAACCATCGCCTCTAGCTAAAGAGATGGCTAGAAATACATTGGTAAGGGTCGGTTTAGATCCAGCTAAAACAAAGATTGTACTGTCGGGTGCTTTACGTGAGAATTACAGAATACCAATTAACTATATAAACGGGCTCACATCCAATCCTGAGAAAATAACCATTGATATAAAAAACAATGATTTCCAGAAACTGGCATATAAGAGAGAGATTGCACTTGCAAACGGTATTCTTATTTCTTCTGATGAGGATTATGTTCCTGCAAAAATACATTACAAAAATCAGACTGTTAATGTAGATTTAAGACTTAAAGGTGATTGGGCCGATCATTGGAGCGGCGATAAGTGGTCGCTCCGCGTTAAAGTTGAGGGAAACGATACGCTTTCAGGAATGAGGCAATTCGTGCTTCAGGATCCGAAAACAAGAAATTATCTCAATGAGTGGTTGTTCCAGAAAGCTATCCAGAGAGAAGGAATTATTTGCTTACGCTGTTCTTTCGTTGATGTTACTATAAACGGAAAACACAAAGGGATCTATGCATTGGAGGAACATTTTGACAGCCTGCTTATTGATAGTAATAGTTACCCAGAAGGGCTTATAGTCCGGTTTAACGAAGAAGCTTATTTCTCAGATAAGTCAATATTCAAGCAAGCTGGGACATCTAATGGTCCTTATGATTATTATAACTCCTCTTATGTCGATATGTATCGAAGTGGGAAAATAGTGAATAATCCTGAAATGCTTGAACAATTTATAAAAGCGAAAGATTTACTTGAAGCTTTTAGAGCTGGAAACCTGACAGCCAGTCAAGTATTTGATATTGATAAATTTGCCACGTATGTGGCGATTATAGATGTTTTTGGAGGTCAACATGGAACCAACTGGCACAATGTCAGGTTTTATTACAATCCTGTGACTTCAAAGTTAGAGCCTATCGGCTTTGACACCAATTCCGGACTGAGATTTAATGACCCCTTATATGAGCTCGCATGTACTTCTGATAATTCTGACAAGGAATTCATAAATGCATTATTTGAGGACACTGTTTTCTTTGAAAAGTATGTCCAGGAGCTTGAGAGAGTTTCCCAGGAATCCTATTTTGATTCTTTACTTTACGATACAGATAAAGAGCTTCAAGAAAATCTTGATATCCTTCATAGAGATCTTCCATATTATTCTTTTCCAAAGGCTGTATTTTACAATAACCAGAAATATATCCGAACCGTGCTCAACCCTTCTAAAGGTGCACAGGTTTATTTCTACAATTCGACAGGGAACAGAAATATCACCCTTGAAGTTGGGAACATACAGCCAATACCTATCAAGATATCCAATGTAAGTTTCCAGAATTCAGTGGTCTTTGAACCCATAGAAAAAGGGAGGATTTTACAGGGAAAAATGTCACCGGGTACGGTAAAATACGAAAAAATTGAATTTGTGCTGCCTGAAAATTTCAACTGGTCTTCCCAGTGTATTCCCGATTTGAAACTGAATTACAGATTCCTGGGACACAGCCTTTTGCGCAACGAATCCGTGTATATATGGCCTCATATCTCGGAAGATTGCCCATCGGATGATATCATGAGGAAAAGTCCGAATGCAAATAATTTTGGTTTCCTTTTGTTTGATAACGAAAATAAAAAGATCTGTATAATGCCCGGCAACTGGGAGATAAAAGAAGACCTGGTCATTCCAGAAGGGTATGTGGTTACCTGTTCAGATGACTACGCTACAAAGATAAATCTATTAAACGGTTCTATGATACTTTCGTATTCTCCCCTTAACCTCTCTGGAAATGAAGACTCCCCGCTTGTAATAACATCTTCGGATTCAACAGGCCAGGGAATTGCTATTCTGAATGCGGGTGAGAAATCCTGCTTAAACAGGGTTATGTTCAGTAACCTCTCCGCACCCTTAAGATCAGGATGGCAGCTGCATGGGGCTATTACATTTTACGAATCGCCTGCAGTTATTGAGAACTGCTATTTCCTCAATAACACAGCAGGAGACTATATGCTTGATATTATCAGGTCGGAATTTTCGATCACAAACTCATTATTCCAGGATGTGAGTTCGGGTTCTTTAAGAGGGCTTTATGGAAAGGGAAAAATTTCCGGCTCATCCTTTATAAATTCTGGAAATACCGCCCTGGACTTCTCAGGCTCCACGGTCGAGATCTCTGAATGCCTTTTCAATGGCGCAGGGAATGCAGGCTTAAGCGCCGGAGAATTCAGTTATGTAGGTGCTACCGATATGGAGTTAAAGAATTGCAGTGCAGCCGTAGTCAGCAAAGACCTGTCCACGGTAGATCTGGATAATGCAAAAATCTCTTCTTGTAATGTTGGATTTCTTGTCTGCCAGCAGAGACAAGAATTCGGCCCTGGAAGGATAGAGACCTCTTCAGTTGAGCTGGACAATACAACTGTTCCCTACATAATTGAGGCCGGCTCGATTTTGTCCATTGACGGAAGTGAAATAACCGGGGATCATAAAAAAGTTTATGAAACGATATATGGCAAAACAGGAATTTCTGATTTTTCTTCTTTCTTGGGGGTATATAAGTATGCTTAGTGAAACTGTGCTTGACAAAATGCAAAATCCGGAAGAATTCCGATATGAAAGAAAAGTGGTAGTTTACGGAATGAGCATGCATGAGGTCGAATTGATTGTCAAATCACATCCTGCGATTTTTACTGAGAGAAATTTCCCCAGACATATAAATAACATCTATCTTGATACATATAATATGTCAAATTATTTTGATAATGTTGATGGATTAAGTAGAAGATTAAAAGTTCGTATTCGCTGGTATGGAGATCTCCTCGGGTTTATTGAAAGTCCTGTTCTGGAATTTAAAACTAAAAGAGGCCTTGTTGGGGGAAAAATTTGTTTTCCTCTGAACTCATTCTGTCTGGATAGTAAATATTCTCTGGAAAAACAGCAGGAAATCTTCATGAGGTCCGATATTCCCGAGGTATTCATTGAATACCTTAAATCACTGCGATTTACTCTTCTCAACCGTTATTATAGAAAATATTTCGAGTCTTCTGACCATAGATTCAGAATTACGATTGATTCAGGCATGGAATATTACAGACTGGAATCTTCAAAAAATTCTTTTAATGAAAAAAAAGTCGATCATCAAAGCTGCATCCTTGAACTCAAATATTCGAAAGAGAATGAGGATTTTTCCCAATCATTTTTTAATTATTTCCCCTTCAGATTAACCAAGTGTTCAAAGTATGCATCAGGAATTGAAAATCTGTACTCATGAATTTTATGGATTTTCTTTCTTTTCTCTTCTTCCTTTTCTCTTCTTCCTTTTCTCTTCTTCCTTTTCTCTTCTTCCTTTTCTCTTCTTCCTTTTCTCTTCTTCCTTTTCTCTT
>NZ_JBNAKP010000041.1:0-17981 GCF_049706645.1 Methanosarcina sp.
TTGAAACAAAATTGAGTATTACAAGAAATGCTGTCAGTCAATTTATAAGAAATCCAATCTATGACTTAGGATAAAATTTACGGAAATAAAAGTTGCCTGCAAAGCAGGCAACTGCGTAAGTCCTAAATTTGCTTAAAAGTAGATATTACGCTGTGAATCACTGAACTGGCAAACTTATTATCAAACGACAATTCCGGTAAAGTTCAGATCAACAAAAAGAAAGCTGACCCATAAAGCTGCGAATAGAATTGAAGCTTAAGCAAAGGATAAATCCGAACAGACGCATCTTTTCATAAACGTATCAGATAGAATAGAGGGGAATATGAAAAGAGGAACAAATAATAAGTTTTGGAAGTATGCGAAAATTTCTACGATCCTGTTTATGGTCTTTGCAATTACTCTTTCCGGCTGCGTTGACGAAGAACAGAACGAAACCGAACCTGGAAATATAACAAACAATAGTCAGGGAACCGGTGGGGAATATTACATATACAGTACTGCAAACGTACAGAGCGTCCAGATAATCACCCTTGAGTCTTTTCCTGTACAGATACAGGTAATAGCAGAAGGCTACCTGCCTGACGGATGTACCGAAATCGACAAAATAGAGACTGAAAGAGAAGGAAATGCCTTCAATATTAATATCAGCACAAAGCGTCCGAAAGATGCAATCTGTACGCAGGCAATAGAAAGCTTCACTGAAACTATTCCCCTTGAAGTCCTGGGCCTCGACGCCGGAAACTACACTGTAAATGTGAACGGAATAACCGAATCTTTTGAGCTGGCAGTCGATAACGTACCGCACGAATCTCCCGACTCCATGCCGCCAAGGCAGCAGATGGTAACTGAAGCTGACAACGGGAAGACCATAAATCTTGAGAATGGAGAGACTTTTTACCTTAGACTACCTGAAAATCCGTCCACTGGTTATCGCTGGGAACTCAACCTCACCCAGGGACTCAATGTGAGCCTGGGACCCGATGATATCCCGGGAGAATATTATCCTTCTGAACAGCCTGAAGGAATCGAGCAACCTCTTGTGGGCGCTGGAGGAGTTCGCTTATGGGAAATTAAAGCTGTAGCTGAAGGCAGTCAGCAGGTTACAGGAGTATATAAAAAACCCTGGGAAAATGAAACTACAAAGGGAAACACCTTCACACTTTATATCGAGGTTGCCTGAATTACCGGTTATACCTGCCCTTTCTTTCGATTTACCATCCCCATTCGGTAAAAAGGAGGAGGGCACTTTTAACTTCAGGGGCTGGAACTTCTATGGCTGGCCCATTTAGAGAGGTCCCAGAGCCTGTTTCAGATCCTTAAGGCAATTCTCGCAGATATAGGATGTGCCAATTTGCGTACATCCAAGCACTTCCGTACCTTCTCCCTTTTCTTTTTCCCCCTGGCTTCCCGGATAGCCTTCGCAGTAAACGCCGCACTTCACTTCGCAATAAGCTCCGCAGAATAAGCACCTTGTCATAATATGATTTAGGGTTCGGGATTTCAAATACATTTCCGGAAAAACCGGATAATAGGAAAATAACGAATAGATAAGGAGGTCTGAAGAAATAAGAAAAGTCGCGAAATTTCTTTAGAAAAACCCTGAGTTCCAAAGTAAATCTCTAGAGATAGGAGAATCAACCGAAAACTATATAAATGATCGTTCGTATGTTGTGTTTGTTATCCCAGGCAAAGTGGCCTGACAAATAAAACCCTGTAGCGGGGTGGGGTAGCCAGGAGATCCCGACGGGCTCATAACCCGTAGACCGATGGTTCGAATCCATCCCCCGCTATGGCAAAATTCTTTTCTGAATTTGTTTGTGTATTAACATTTTTTCAGACAACACCTTTTCAGATTTTTATTACCCGGTAACTTTTTTATAGCCGGTTATCGATTTATATTTAGAATCCATTTACTTGTCCCTTTTTTAAGCTATTAAAACTCAAGGCTTATTAAGGAAGGTTACTTTCTTACACAAGGTCGAAAATGTGTGAATAAAATCTGTGAGTATCTTTTCATTTATCCTCAAAAACTCAGCAGGATGACTTTCATATGGTAATGGAAAAACTTGGAGACTCTTTACAGGGAGCGCTCAAGAAGCTGATTGGCGCGGGGCGAATTGATGAGCGCACGGTCAATGAAGTAGTAAAAGATATCCAGCGAGCTCTGCTCCAGGCCGATGTCAATGTAAAACTAGTAATGGGAATGTCCCAGAAAATCAAAGAGCGTGCAATGAAAGAAGACCCTCCTGCAGGTATGAACCCGAGGGAGCACGTAATCCGCATCGTATACCAGGAATTGATGGAAATTATCGGCAAAGGAGCTGAGATCCAGCTCAAGCCGCAGACTATAATGATGGTTGGGCTTCAGGGAAGCGGAAAAACTACCAGTACTGCAAAGCTTGCCCGCTACTTCCAGAGAAAAGGGCTCAAAGCAGGAGTTATTGCTGCAGATACCTTCCGCCCTGGCGCATACCATCAGCTTAAGACCCTCTGTGAAAAGCTCAACGTAGCTTTCTATGGAGAAGAAAACAATCCCGATGCCATCGAAATCACCAGAAACGGCCTCAAAGCCCTGGAAAAATACGATGTGAAAATTGTGGATACTGCAGGTCGGCACGCCCTTGAATCCGAGCTGATAGATGAAATGGAACGGATCAATGCCGTTGCAAAGCCAAACCACAAGTTCATGGTGCTGGACGCAGGTATTGGACAGCAGGCGAGTCAGCAGGCTCATGCCTTTAATAACTCTGTGGGGATTACAGGCGTCATTATAACGAAACTTGACGGAACCGCAAAAGGAGGCGGAGCCTTATCTGCTGTTTCCGAAACAAAGGCCCCTATTGCCTTCATTGGTGTTGGGGAAACACCGGAAGATTTTGAAAAGTTTGAAGCTGACAGGTTCATTTCAAGGCTCCTTGGCATGGGTGACCTCAAAAGCCTGATGGAAAAAGCTGAAGAGACCCTGAGCGAAGAAGATGTGAATGTGGAAGCCCTGATGCAGGGGCGCTTTACTCTCAAGGATATGTATAAGCAGCTTGAAGCTATGAACAAGATGGGCCCTCTCAAACAGATCATGTCCATGCTGCCAATGGGAATGGGCGGAATGGGAGGCGTAAAGCTCTCGGATGAGATGTTCCAGGCTACAAGTGACAAGATGAAGAATTACAAGATCATCATGGACTCCATGACAGAAGCGGAGATGACTGATCCAAAGCTCATAGGCGGTTCCCGGATAAAAAGGATTTCAAGAGGTTCGGGCTGCAGCCCTGAAGAAGTAAGAGAGCTTTTGAAATACCACAAAACCATGCAGACTGCTCTAAAAGGTTTTAGAGGCGGAAAATTTAATATTCAGAAAATGATGAAGAAAAGGCTCGGGATGTGATTTATCCCGAGCTCTTTTTACTTTATAGCGTTTATTTCTCTTTTTATAACCCATTATTAAAGGGCACTCCAGATTCCTGAGATATTGAAATGCCCTTAAAATTAATAACATCAATCTTAATATTGCTCGCAAACCTCAAGGAAGTTAGTAAGCAGTTCTTCTCCCTTCTCGGTATGGGAAACCTCAGGATGCCATTGCACACCGTAAATCGGTTTTGTAGGGTGGCGCATAGCTTCAATCTCACAGATATCCGAACGGGCAAGATGGATAAAGCCTTCAGGCAGAATGGCAACCTCATCTGCATGGGAAGCCCACACCGTAGTCCTGGGCCCGAGTCCCCGCAGAATATCATCCTCTTCGAGCACCTCTATCTCAACTTCTGCATACCCGCCTTTTCTCCCTGCATGAACGTGCCCCCCGTATGCCAGGGCAATTGCCTGATGCCCGAGACAAATTCCAAGAATAGGAAGATCGATTTCCCGGACATAATCGAAACATAAGCCTGCCCTATCCATTTCCGGCCCACCGCTGAGGATCAGCCCATCCGGTTCTTCTGCCAGGATATCCTCAATTGGCATTGTATTGGGAATTATCTTCGTATCCATATCAAGATCCCGAACAGCCCTATGAATTAGATGGCAGAATTGTCCGTAGTTATTAATAACAAGAATTTTCAGTTCTCTCATAATTCCTTCAGTTCCTGTTTTAGTAGAATTGTACTTTTTCCAACGTGCTGAGTTTACTCTATTAGCCAATCTTATCCTATTTTAATTCTTGTATGTTTCCGAAGTTCAGAATCTTTATCTGTCTTCGAAGGCGACAGGCTTCGAATCCGGTTTTATTTTTAGAATCTGGAACGTGTTTTCAACGGTACAGTGCATGTACGACAAAAAGTGGGCCGCAAGATAGGATCATTGTAGGACATTAATATACAGAAAAGTTCAAGAATTGTCATTAACATTAGAGTGTATATCTTGTCTTGTAGCCAGATGGAATAACTTTAAATAGGTTTAGTGTGCTAGTATGTCACACACTAGCACGGAATTTTAGAATAATACCATTCATAACAATTAGAGAGCATTTTGCGCTCGAAGGGGATTATAATGTCAGAAATTGGTAAAAAGATACGTATAGAAAGGCTGATGAACCGGGAAAGCAGAAACATGGTCGTTATTCCAATGGACCATGGGATTTCAGACGGGCCTATTGACGGGCTTATCAATATCACCGATACAGTAAACAGAGTAGCCGAAGGAGGAGCAAACGCCGTCCTTATGCAGAAAGGAATGGTAAAATACGGGCACCGGGGATACGGCCATGATATAGGCCTTATCGTGCATATCAGTGGTTCTTCTTCCCTGAGCCCGGACCCCAATGCCAAAGTGCAGGTCTGTACAGTGGAAGAAGTAATTAAAATGGGAGCCGATGCTGTTTCCATGCATATCAACGTAGGCTCTGAAACCGAAGCTGACCAGCTTGAGCAGCTCGGAAAGATTTCCAGGGACTGTACGGAATGGGGTGTGCCTCTTCTTACCATGATGTACCCCAGAGGGAAGAAAATCACCAACCCGCACGACCCTATAAATGTAGCACATGCTGCAAGGATAGGGGCCGAACTCGGGGCTGATGTCGTAAAAACCGTGTACACCGGAGATCCTGACAGCTTCAGAGATGTGGTCAGAGGCTGCCCTGTGCCTGTAGTTATTGCAGGAGGGCCTAAAACCTCAACTGACTCAGAACTTCTGGAGATGATTGACGGGGCAATGGAAGCCGGAGCCAGAGGAGCCGCAATCGGAAGAAATGTTTTCCAGCACAGGGACCCTGTCAGACTCACCCGGGCTATTTGCGAAATCGTACATCACAGAAGACCTGTAGAAGAAGCCCTGGAACAGCTGAAATGAGAGCGAGATATTGAAAAGCGAAATCAAAACCGCAGAATCAGGACTCGAACAAAAGTTAAAAAAGGGAAAAGACCGGAGTAAAAACGAAAGTATACCGGGGTTGAAGCCTTGAAAAAGAAAAGCGTATGGATAAAAGCCGATGAAGGCGGATGGGAACAACAGAAAGAAAGGATTACAACAGGCCTTGAATCAGGGGCCGACTGTGTGCTTGTAAACCCAGGAGACGTCGAAAAAGTAAGGGAACTGGGAAGTATTCCAGTAGCAACGTTTGGCCGTGACAATAAATCCGGGGCTGAGATCGTAGTCGTTGGAAAGAGAGGAGAAGGCGATGGAACAAAACCCTTACCCCTTGAAACTCCGGGTTCTCTTGATATAAATGCAGCAACTCTTCTCAGGGACAAAGGAGTGGCTGTTGGCGGATATGTCGTAATACGGGACAAGCGTTATGAGCATTTTGCAGCCGAACTGGGCAAGGTCTGCGACTTCCTGATTGTAACAGGCACTGACTGGAAGGTTATCCCTCTGGAAAACCTGATAGCTGAGCTTCAGCGGTATGAAGTGAAGATTATTTTCGGGGTAAAGAGTGCAGAAGAAGCAAGACTGGCTTTCCAGACCCTTGAAACCGGAGCAGACGGTGTCCTTCTTGACAGCGGAGACCCCCAGGAAATAAAAAATACCATCCAGGCTGCAAGGGAGCTGGAAAGCGAAAGCACCGAACTTGAGTCTGCAGTTATAACCCGGGTCGAACCTCTTGGAATGGGAGACCGGGTATGTGTGGACACATGCAATCTCATGCAAAGGGGAGAAGGCATGCTCATAGGTTCTCAGGCAAGCGGGATGTTTCTGGTAAATTCCGAATCCGATGACAGCCCGTATGTGGCAGCTCGCCCATTCAGGGTAAACGCAGGTGCAGTTCATTCTTATATCAAGATCGGAGACAAAACCCGTTACCTCTCGGAACTTCGGACCGGAGATACCGTAACTATCGTGGATTCAAAAGGGAAACAGAGAGAAGGTATTGTGGGCAGGGTCAAGATCGAAAGCCGCCCTCTCATGCTTATTGAAGCAAAAGCAGGAGATCGGACTCTGAGCGCCATCCTGCAGAATGCCGAAACCATCAAACTGGTTGGAAAAGACGGGAATCCTGTCTCAGTTGCCAAACTCAAGAAAGGCGACGAAGTTCTGGTTCGCCTGGAAGAAGGAGCCAGGCATTTCGGTAAAAAGATCGAAGAGACGATTATAGAGAAATAACCTGTCAAAGAAAAACAATTGTCAGCGGAAAAGGAAAACCGGAGCAAGCAATGATTCGTATTGGCCCGCTTGACCTTGAGGAAAAAGCTGCCATTGTCGCAGTAATCCTTGAAAAACCACTTGAAACTTCAAAAAAGGCTGCCGAATTGGGAGCCAATATTCTCGAAATCCGGCTGGATTTGCTCGGGATCAGGGACCTGGAAATAGCTGCAGAAACAATAAGAAAAATAAAATCCGAAACCGGGCTTCCGGTAATTGTTACAAACCGCTCCAGTGCGGAAGGAGGAAAGTGGGAAGGAAAAGAGACCGAAAGGATCGGGCTTCTAACAGATCTCCTTTCCCTGAAAGACGGGCCGGACGTCGTAGATATTGAGCTCTCTGCAGGGAGAGATGCGAGAGACAGAGCAGTAAAAGCGGCAAAAGCCTGCGGAAAAACTATAATAATTTCTTCCCATGACTTTTTAAAAACTCCGGCTTTTCAGGAAATGAAAGCTATTTTTGAAGAGGCTTTTCTGGCAGGGGCAGATATTGCGAAACTTGCTGTTATGCCGCACTCGATGAGAGATGTACTTGACCTGTTAAGAGCTGCACTGGATGCCACGGAAGCAGGAGGCGCTGTATGTGCAATCGCGATGGGCAAGCTCGGAAAGCATACAAGGGTGATTGCTCCTTTTTACGGTTCGGTCCTGACATATGCGGCTGTCGAAGATACGGTTTCTGCAGCTCCCGGACAGTTTCAGGTAGCTGAAATAAAAAAGATAATGGAGCTGCTCGAATGAAGCAAGTTTTTGGCGTATTTGGAGACCCTATAGGCCATTCCCTTTCTCCTGCAATGCATAACGCAGCTTTTTCAGCCCTTGGGATGGACTGTATCTATCACGCTTTCAGGGTCAAACCCGAAAAACTGGGAAGAGCAATTCTTGGGGCTGAAGCTATGGGATTCGGAGGGCTCAACCTGACAGTGCCTTTAAAAGAGGCAGCTTTGAAACTTGGCTGCATAAAACCGGATCCACTGGCCGAAAGGATAGGGGCTGTAAACACTATCGTTTTTGGGGAAACGGGAGAAATCCGGGGATACAATACCGATGGGTTGGGAGCAAAACAGGCACTTCAGGACGTTGCAGTGGAAATAAAGGGGTCAAAGATAGTACTTGCAGGGGCAGGCGGAGCAGCAAGAGCTATTGCTTTTCAGCTTGCGGCTGACGGCGCTGAAATCATAATAATAAACCGGACCGAAGAAAGGGCGATTGAGCTTGCAAAAGATATCTCAGCCGCAGCCCTTCCCGGAAAAGTCGAGGGAAAAGGGCTCTCCGGATTAAAAGACCTTTTAGAGAATGCCAGTGTCCTGATCAACACTACCACTCTTGGAATGCACCCGAATACAGACACTGCTATTGCCACAGCAGAAGAGCTCCACCCTGGCCTTACTGTCTTTGATATTGTCTATAACCCTCTGGAAACCAGACTCTTAAGAGAAGCAAAAGCCTCAGGTGCGAAGACCGTGAGTGGAGTCCTAATGCTTGTCTATCAGGGAGCTGAAGCTTTCAGACTCTGGACAGGAATCGAACCTCCAGTCGAACTTATGAAAAAAACTGTTCTGGAGGCTTTGCAGGCTTGAGTGTTAATCTGGAATCCGGAAGTCAGACCAGTATGGATCAAAATCCTGAAAAAACGAAAGTTCTGATCCTTGGTGGAACCGGAGAAATGGGACAGTGGTTTACCCGATTTTTCAAAGAAAGGGGTTACAAAGTTACAGTCTGGGGAAAAGGTGGAAAAACGGAGATTGCAAGGAAACTGGAAGTTCCTTTTGCCTCGGATCTCGAAGAAACTGTTCCGGTAAGTGATATAGTAATAGTCTCGGTGCCCATTAATGTGACTGAGGAGACTATTGCGGAATTTGCCCCGAAAATGAAAGTCGGAAGTCTTCTTATGGACTTTACTTCCATTAAAGTAAAGCCTGTAGAAGCCATGAGAAAATTCGCCCCTTCAGATGTGGAAATTCTGGGCACTCATCCGATGTTCGGCCCAACGATTCGTACAATCCGGGGGCAGACTGTCATTCTCGTTCCTGTAAAGGGACGCTCGGAAAGGTGGTTCCCGGTAATAAAGGAGCTTTTTGAGGAAGGCGGGGCGCATGTTGAAATTACTACTGCAGCCGAACATGACAGGCTTGTCTCGGTTGTACAGGGACTCACGCATTTTGCCTATATCAGCATAGGAACGACAATTGACAGGTTAGACTTTGATGTAAAACGATCCAGAAAATTCGTAAGCCCGGTCTACGATATAATGCTGGACTTCGTAGGCAGGATTCTCGGCCAGAACCCATATCTGTATGCCCTTATCCAGATGGAAAATCCCGGAGTTCTGGAGGTGCATGACGCATTTATCAGGGAATGTGAAGAACTTTCAAGGCTTGTACGAGCCCACGACGAGGAAGGCTTTGCGAAAAAAATGAAAGCTGCTGCTCGACAGTACGGAGATACGGCTCATGCCCTGCGCAAATCGGACAAACTGATTAATTCCAGAATAGCCGAATACGAAACCATCCTGAACTCCGTTGGAAAAGTCTGTGGGTTTTCCCATTTTTATTCCGGAAAAATCCATGTAGGTACCCTGGAGAAGGTAGGGCCGGATGAGATTGTTCTGACGAAGTTGGCCTCAAAGGGAACTTCCCCCCATATAAAAAATAAATTAGTAAAACTCAAACTTGAAAATCTTCGCCTGCTTTCGGAATCCGAATTGTGGGAATGGAGAAAAGAAAACCTTGAGCATTCTACCAGGGATATTTCGGTTCTTATCCCTCAAGGGGCTGATCCTGAAGTTATACTTAACGCTATAAATACAAACAAACAGCTTGCAGCCTGTGAAATAAGTGATATTTATAGAGGATTTAACCGGATAGACTATAAAGGACTTAGTCGGGTAGAAACCGAAAAAGAAAGAAAAAAAGCGGAAGAACTAGCAGTTACTTACAGGATAACGATTTTTGGGGATTGCAATGCCGATTCTGTCGAATCCGAGGTAATAGCCCTTCTTTGCGGCCTGGGGTGCAGGATAAGAGAGAAAAATCTAGAGAGAAAAACCTGAAGCCTCAAAGGTAAAAAATCTCTTCCTGAGACGTCTGTGTTAATATGAGGAGAAAGTAATATAAACAATAAAAAAAAAGATGATATGATGTCTGGAGTTAAATGGAGAGTTTCTCTTTTATTTGTCCTTATCACTCTTTCTATATTTTTTTCACTTCTTGCAAATAGTGATAGGTTTATGGAAGTCAGGGGAAATGAGACGTACCCACAGACAGGATCTGGGGTTTCAAGCGAAGATCTGATCTTAAACCTCACAAATCGGCTGGAAGCCGGCAATCATGAAACAAGATTGAGCGCCGCAGCTGAACTTGGGAAGTTTAGAGGGCTGGCGGCTAATGGTCTTATTGAGAGAATCGAGTCAAACCTTTCGAGTTCAGAAAAAGTAAACAGTTATATGCTTCTTGCGCTCCTTGAAACCGGAGATGATCGAGCAGAAAATATCTTTTCCGAAAGCTTTGTAGAAAAGAATTTAAAAAATGCTACAACTGGGAATGCAGTCGAAGAAGAGGCACAGAGTGGAGCCGCAGGTGAGATTCTGCAGGCTATGGAAGCCAAGGATAAAACAATGAGAAGAAATCTTGCAACTTCTCTTGACAGGGACTATAAAGACGAAACAAATGCTCTTGAAACAGCACTTAAAGCAGAAGAACAGAACTCAAGTGTTTATGATTCCGTTGCACTCTCAGAATTTGGACCTGATGAGCCAGGAAGCGAAACTGAAAAGCTTCTTAAAGCTCTTAAAAGCGACAGTGGAAACATAAGAGTTGCAGCTTTAATGGCTCTTGGAGAAAGAAAAGAAGTAGCAGCAATAGATCCCATAACAGGAATTTTGGTTCGAGACTATCCCCCGGTACAAAGCAGCGCAGTATTTGCACTTGGAGAAATCGGGGATGAAGGAGCAGTAGATATCCTGCTAGAACGAATGAAAGACGGTGAGAATCCCACGATCAGGAGCAATGCTGCAATAGCTCTTGGGAAAATAGGAAAAGAAACAACCGTACCAAATCTGATTGATAGACTGAGGGACAATAGTATAGTGGTGAGAAGTAGTGCAGCCCTGTCACTCGGAAAAATAGGAAACGAGGCCGCGGTAGAGCCTCTTATAGAAGTCCTGAACAGTGGGAAACTTTCAGGGGGAAGAGCAAAAGATTCGCTTAACTCTAATGAGGATCTCCGAAAGAGTGCTGTCCTTGCTCTTGGAGGAATCGGAAGCCCTGAAGCGACTGAGACTCTAACTGGTATACTCAACGATAAAGAGGAAATGCTCTCAGTTAGAATGGCTGCAGTTTCAGCTCTCGGAGGGATAGGAGATCCACAGGCTGTACAGACTCTAAAAAGTGTATTTGACAATAAAAGCATAGATGTAAACCTCAGAAAACAAGCTTTCTTTGCTCTTAGCCAGACCAGAAACCAGGAAGTTGCGGGATTGCTCGTGGCAAAACTGGGAGATACAGAATTCGGAGCCAGTGCCAGAGGAGCCTTGAAGAATATGGAAGGAGTAGCAGTTGACCCTTTGATAGAGAACCTGAAAACAACTGACAAAAAAACAAAGGATGAGACCGCTCTACTTCTTATCGAGATCGGCGATCCAAAAGCGATTAAACCTCTTATTCTGGCATACCAGTAATCCAAAAAAGATTAAATAAGGGCGGCTTTTCAGCCGTATTCCTTTTAATGCAATATCTATTCCTAATCATCCGTTTTTTGGGAGTGAATATCAAAAAGAGACTTAAACCAGACGGATAAGTTCTTCCAGTGCGATTTTTGGGTCTGCAGCTTTTACAATTCCAGACGCCAGAAGCACACCTTGAGAGCCAAGGTCAAGGGCTGCCCTGAGATCTTCACCTTTCGAAATTCCGGCTCCACAAAGAACCTTTACCTTGGAATCGATTTTCGCAACTGCCTTAACGGAACCGCTAACAACTTCAGGATCAGCCTTTGAGACAGGAATTCCGCTCCCTATAAGTTCAGGAGGTTCGATTGCAACATAATCCGGACCCAGGGCTGCAGCTGCTGCAGTTGTCGGGACATTGTTAGTACAGATAACTGTCCTGAGCCCGAATTCCTTTGCAGCCTTTAATGATGCTTCGATCTCTGCAAGCGTCAGGCGCCTTTCAGAATGATTGATCAGGGTTCCTACAGCGCCTGCCTCTTCTACGGATTTTCCGAAAATATGACCCGTGAAGCTTCCTGCCCCTACCCCATCCAGATGCTGGGAAAAGACCGGAAGCTCAACTTCCGAGGCTACCCTGTAAATATCCGGAAGCTGGGGGGCTACTGCTATCTCGATACCTGATTCTTCGGACACGGCTTTGCAGGCCTTTGCAATTTCCACTGCTCCCTTGCCCGTGCCCTGCAAATAAGTCTTATAGTTCAATAAAATGAATGGTAAACCCAAGAAATCCCCTCTTGAAAAGTGAAAAGAAATGGAAAGCGCAGATTTCAGCGCTTTCGCTGACAAATTTCTGCCGAAAGCACTGCATGGTTCCATCCTTTGGCAGTAGCTTCCGGCAACTTTTTTGGGAAATTCTTAAACCTGCTCAGAAGTCAGTCATGACCCTGAACTGGTCAATTTCCGGTTTGTTAAGGCTGTTGATAAACTGTTCGGCAACATCCCTGATATCTTTTGCATTGGTGATCGCACGTCCCACCACAAGAATGTCAGCACCCTGGCTCAGAGCCACAGGCACCTTGTCAAGACGGACCCCGCCTGCAACAGCAACCAGAGCTTTTGGAGCAACCTTCTTAATCTCTTCAATATTGCCCCAGGCATGTTCGGTGCCCTCGATGTCGATTCCACGGTGGAGTTCAATGACATCAGGCATGACCTTAAGCTGTTTTAAGACAGAAATCGGGTCGTTCTGGTTAAGCGTATCCATGACTGCATAGATGCCTGTCTTATGCGCTTCCTCAATGAGCTTGTCAATAGTGCTGATCGGGGCAAGGGCAGAAACCACAATAGCATCTCCGGCAGCATCGGCAACCATTCTTGCTTCAAGGTTTCCTGTGTCCAGGGTTTTCAAGTCGGCTACGATAAAGGCATCGGGCCTGACATCTCTGATCTTCGAGATGACGTCCATACCATAGCGTTTGATAAGGGGCGTGCCTGCCTCGATAATAACGTGATCGCTCTTGGGAATCTGGGAAATGGCAGAAAGCACGAATTCAATGTTAGGATTATCAAAAGCAATCTGAAGGTAGGGTGGATCCCAGAGCCTTGTGACCTTGAATCCCATAATGGCATGGGTGGACTTATTGCTTTCTTCGAGCACAGTGTTAATGTTCGGGAAGCCGTCGAGAGCACGCTTGATTGCAAGCTTTGTTGCTCCGTAGTTGTACCTGTAGATCTTGTTGTAATCCTGGGCATCAGGATGGATAAAGACACTGGCTACAATGACAAGGTCTTCAACCTGGTCCTTTGAGATTACGCCTTCTTCGACTGAGTCTGCTACTGCTTTTGCGACCGCCGTCTGGGCAGGCCCGAAAATTTTTGCTGCCTGTTCCATATTCTTTACCGTAACCTTCGGGATAATAAGGGTTGAAGGTTTGGACGGCAGGTTAGGCCTGATAACTGAAAGGAGCGGGGTATGTCCGACTGAAAGCTGGGTCAGGCCGTTTGCAAAAGCCTGCCCCACGGGTCCTCCCTTATCTCCTATCATCAAATCAACATGGGCAAGTTCTGCGCCCTGCCCCATTAATGCTTCTCCTATTTGAAACATATTTGACCTCGTAAATTCAATAAATAATATATCCGAAATTAATAAGCGTATTGATAATCTGTAAGCGTGGCGATGGCTTCATAATGAAGTGGGTTTGCCATCAAACCGAGGATAGAGATAACCCTTTTGCCTGCTAAATGGCAGCCTTATATAAATAATCTCGTATCGCCCTGCAGGTTTTTTTACAACCCTTTACAACCCTGATAAGTCTCATAATTTCGATTTATGGATCTGGTTTCAAAATATCCGGAGCCAGAGGAAACCGCTATTAAAGGAGGATCTTGGGACACATATCATTCAGGGTACAGATTCCGCACCTGGGAGAGATAGGCCGGCAGATATTTTGCCCTAATTTTACAAGCAGGAGGTTTATGTGTCTCCAGTATTTCTGTGGAAAGATCTTTTTCAATTCAGTTTCAGTTTCTTCAGGGACTTTCGTCTCTATCAGGCCGAGCCTGTTAGAAATCCTGTGAACGTGCGTATCCACTGCAAGGGCATCTTTAAGGAAAGCATCGGCAAGCACGCAGTTAGCAGTCTCTCGGCCGACCCCGGGCAGTTCAAGAAGGGCTTCCATATCATCAGGGACCCTGCCGTCGTACTTTTCTAGAAGAATTCGGGAAATTTCCTTTATTCTCCCTGCTTTGATCCTGTAAAAGCCAACTTCTTTTATAAGGGACTCAATCTCGCTAACGTCAGCCTTCACCATCTTTTCAGGCGTTGAAAACCTCTCAAAAAGCCTCCTTGCTGCAGAACAGGTTACATTGCCCCGGGTTCTCTGGGACATCACAGTGGAAATTAACGCCGAAAAGGGATCATTAAAACCATAGTCATAACCCTCAGGATAAAGTTCGAAAAGCCTTCGCATGAGTTCATCAAGATCCATGTTCGAGAATTAGCCTTTTCTAATATAAAAATAAGGTCCGACAAATGAGTTGAACCGCCGGAATTGCGTTTCGGAAGCCTGCTGTCAGTTTCGTTCCCCGAGTCCCGTCTCGGGAAGACTGGGACCTTTTCACAAGCCTTTTTAAAAAGGCTTGAGCGAAAAAGGTATTGTAGGCGTGGTCAAGCGACGCAACGCTTGCGCTCAAGAGGGCTAATTATAATAAAGAAACTGAACTGAGCTCAAGGGGACTTATTTATGGGCAAAAAAATTATTTCGTTCGCTCAAGCGGATTAAAAAATGAGAATTCAAAGAAATAAATTAAGGAGTTAAAAGCCCTGGACAAAAGAGAAAGAAATTTTTGAAAAGAAGCCAAGGTCCGGATTCGAACCGGAGTGGAATCGCTCTGCAGGCGATTGCGTAGCCGCTCCGCCACCTTGGCACTATTTGGATTCAGTTAGCCTATTTTATAATTTCAGGTTAACTGATTATTTAACAGTTGGCTATTTAAAGAAGTATTTAAAGCCAAGATCCGGATTCGAACCGGAATGGAATCGCTCTGCAGGCGATTGCGTAGCCGCTCCGCCATCTTGGCACTTTTGAGGATCTTATTGCTCGTGTAGATGCAATTAAAGGAAGTTCTAATATATAAATATTTAGTTTAAGGCAATATCTCCCTAAATTTTTGAGGGACACATGCGCTAAAACTAAAGGGAGTTTTACCTATAAAAGGGTAACTCCATTACAAAAGAGCGCGGAGAGGAAATAATCCTGTTGAAGCAAGTAACCCTGCCATAATGATGATCATAAGCAGGATACCCAGTAAAACGGGCAGGAACACAGCTATTGCGGACCTTGCCATGCTTACATCGTGTACGTGCATACCTCCTACGATATAGAGATATATTCCGTAAATCCCGACAATCCAGCCAATAATAGGAATCCAGGTAAGCACCAGCACAGCAGTTGCATAAGATATGAATCTTACAGTACCTTCGTAACTTCCCGTACCTCCAAGCACTTTATAAATAACATACAGTATTGCAGCTTCGATAAAGAGAGAAATGATACCTGCAATAGGTGTGATGATTACAGTCATAAGTATCGCAAAAAAGCCGAACTCTCCAGCACTGCCATACATTCCGTCGTACATGCCGTCCATATACATTCCACGGCCAAGAAGTGCAGTTAAAAGCGCGGTTAGAAGCGCATATATAATGAAGCTGATTGCTGCAAAAGTAAGTGGATCAGCGTATCCTCCGGTCTCTGGCATTCCCCTGTAAAAATCAGACGGTCTTTGCATAACCTCTTTCCAGGTTTCGATGTAACCCATAAGTTACCCCCAATAAATATACGCTTGATTTTTATTTAAACAAATTTATCAAAAAATGAAATTCTGTTTTCAGGATTAACAGGTAATTAGAAAACTACGGAAAAAATAGAAATGCTGAAACTTATTAAGGTTCAGCCTGACAAATATAAAAACCAATCAAACGTGTTATTCAGAAAAATTATCTCTAAGCTCTCTGCACTGCTGCTCATCTACTGTTCTACACGTCAGCAAGCCCAGAGCTTCAAATATGCCCTCACCTACAGTTATTCCTTTTAGGGCGCATTTATTCATCAAACGGTAGTAAAGGTCTTCATTTTCGCTTTTAATAAAATCACATATCTCCAAAATGAATTCATCTGTTAAAAGTGGCTCCTTTTTGTTTACCCAGTTATCAACTGACTCAATAAGGTGTTGACGCAGGGATTTACTTTTTCCAATATCTCTTAAATTTTCAAACGCGCATTCGTCTATCCCGAGAACCCACTTTTCAAGCCTAAAGCCAAACATGTCTCTACTTTCTTGACCACTCATAAACATCCCTCACAAATAATTAAGGGCTTCATGGTATTTAACAATTTTAGACAATTTTTATAATATTCACAGAATTAAAGTTTGATGTTGATTCCTCTAATAGCTAAGTGTCATCGATCAAAAACAGAAAATAATTAAAAATCTATAAGTTTGCTGATTTAGGCTTCTTTACAGAAAGACAGAAAGACTTGGATAATTCTGGACAGATCATAAAATTCTGGATGATGGAAATGACTTGTTTAATTTAGGCTTACTAGTCATTAAAAATGAAAGAGGAGCTGGAGTAAGAGCGGAATTGCAACAAGATTGTGCCGGCTTAGAGGAATAAATGAATAATGGGAGAATATAGTGCTGCTGAGGAATTATTTAATTTCTTTGTCAATTTTCGAGCAGCTGAATTCACCTGACAAGGAAATTGTCGCAAGGTCCCTTTCGAGATTGACAGAAAAAATAGGGGAAGAAAAACAGAAAGAAGCGTATCAAGAACCTGGGAGCAATAATAAGTGATTTTAAACCTTTTCTAAATTCATAACTAATTTTTATTTTTGTAATTTAGACTTCTTCGTTTGCTCAAGAAAATTGCAATATAAACCTTCTACTGGACTTTTATAAATCAAGAATTCCTATTTTATTAACACATAGCCTATTTATATTCAGTTTGTTTATATAACATGTACCGCATAATATTCTGGGGAGACAGGGAAGTTTTAATGCTTAAGAATAAAATGAGTTCTGGATAGCCTGAGTAACGTCAATCAAAACATGAATTAGTAACGTTTTCAAGAGCCAGGCAAATATGGAAAATTTATTTTAGAGTTTAAGTATAAATATAAAAACCGTAATTTCTTTTGTAAGGGGGCATATATTTGAAAGGAGATCAGAGATTAATCGATTGTCTAAACGCTCGTCTAGCAGATGAACTGGCCGCTGTTAACCAATACTTTGTCCATGCCGAAATGTGCGAAAATTGGAATTACGACCGGCTGGGTGAGGCAATCGAAAAGCGAGCCATTACCGAGATGAAACACGCAGAAAAGCTAATCGAACGCATTCTCTTCCTCGAAGGAAAACCCATAGTCAGCAATCTGAGTGAGATTCGCATCGGCGATCAAGTACCGAAAATGCATGATCATGATCACTGGGCCGAAGAGGGAGCTATTAAAGGCTATAATCAAGCCATCCGTCTGGCAACGGAGCTGGGAGATAACGACACTAAAGTGCTTATCGAGTCGATCCTTAAGGAAGAAACAGAGCATATTGACTGGATCGAGGCCCAAATGGACCAGATCAACCAGATAGGTATCCAGAATTATCTGGCGCAGCAGATCTAATGATAAGGGCGGCACTTAAGGAAATAACGCTGCATCTCTAAGTTTTAAGAATATCCCTGGGGCCACTCGTGGAAAAGGCCTGATAAAAGGTAAAACCTTCCAATGCCCCAGGAGTATCCACCTAAAGCTTCATACAGTAAGAAATTAAAAACCAGATTTTTAGCATCTTTTATACTAATATACTAATCTTTTTTAGTTATTTATTATGCAATCTGAGTTGCCGTCCGAATTGCGCTTGGCAGCAGTAAGCTGCTTTTCTTGCTATGTTCGCTCAAGTATAAAAGCAGAAAGAAAAGAACAGACCTACTGTAAATTAAGTAGATAAAACGTTTTAAAAGAGTAAATTCAAAGCAATGTAACGAGTAACATCAAAACCAGTATAAAAAAACAATATAGAATCAGGATCAAAAAACAATATAAAATGGTATCAGAAAAGCTAGTGTTAAAAAAAATGATTTTAAAATAGGTATAGGGTGAGTATGGCAGCGATCCAGAGTTCCCGAAGACTCGCGTACTTCAGTACAGTCAGGAACGTGGGCAGGCTTATCTGCTGTGTTCGGGATG
>NZ_JBNAKP010000042.1:0-16900 GCF_049706645.1 Methanosarcina sp.
GCGGAGATTCAAGTGCGACAGATCTGTCAAAATCTATTGGCTATTCTGAAAATGATCTTAAAGCTGCTCCGGATGCGAATCTGGGTCTTGGGTGCGGCAACCCGACAGCTTTTGCAGAAATAAAACCCGGTGATGTTGTTCTCGATCTCGGGTCAGGTGCAGGGTTTGATTGTTTCCTTGCAGCAGAGAAAGTCGGAAGTTCAGGAAAGGTCATAGGAGTTGATATGACTCCGGAAATGCTTGAAAAAGCAAAGGCAAACGCCCTTAAGTACGGCTATTCAAATGTTGAGTTCCGTTCTGGAGATATTGAGGTCCTTCCGGTTGAGGATAAGTCTGTGAACATCATTATCAGCAACTGCGTGGTTAATCTTGCGCCGCATAAAGAAAAGGTTTTCAGGGAAGCCTTCAGGGTTTTGAAGCCAGGGGGCAGGATGTATCTTTCGGATATGGTGCTTCTGGCCGAGCTTCCTGAAGACCTGAAAAATGACAAAGACCTGCTGGCAGGCTGCGTTGCAGGTGCGCTGTTAAAAGAGGAATATCTCAGGCTTTTGAAAGAAGCCGGGTTTTCAATTGAGATCCTGAACGAAGATTCGGAGATTGGCGAAAGGCAGTACGGCGGGCTGCCTGTGGAAAGTTTGAAACTGAAAGCATGGATATAATTGAAGACACGGATGTAATTGAAAGTATCAATATAATTGAAAAACGGATATAATTGAAAACATGCTATAAAAAAATATTTTTATTGTAACCTCTTTCTCTTCACTCAACTTTTTTTTTATTTAACTTCTTTATTTTATTTAACTTTTTTATTTTATTTAACTTCTCTATTTCTCTTTATTTATCGTGAAAGGTGCATGCTCTGATGCTGTGCAATAAAGCTTTTTTGTCAGCAACAATCTACAAAGGTCTTGTTTTAACAGGCGTATCCTGTGAAAAATTATATTAGCAATCAGTTATTCTTTTTTAGAGGGAATGCTCTGCCTGTCGTTCAGGGTGTGAACAGGTTGACTCTTTCCCGGGCAAAGCTTATTTAATGACTCTCATTATATATTGCTCTAATCGCGTGTTTTTCAGCGTATCGATATCCTTTTTATTTCTAAATCAATCTATATACCTTCAATTCGATTACTAAGATTGCATCCGTTTTAACCAATATCTAAAGGAGATGACAGGTATAAAATCAATAATTCTTGCAGGCGGCTCAGGAACGCGACTCTGGCCTCTCAGCCGGGAAATGTATCCCAAGCAATTTTTAAAGTTTGGAAGCACGTCTCTTTTCCAGGAAACCGTCCTCCGGTGCCTTGAAATTTCTGATATTTCCGAAATTTTCGTTGTAACGAATGAAGCTCAGAAATTTTTCGTAATCGGACAGATTAAAGAAATAGGGTACTCAATCCCTTCAGAAAATGTCTTAATCGAGCCAGAAGGCAAGAATACCCTCCCTGCGATCTTTTTTGGAATGAAAGAAATTGAAAAAAAATTTGGGCGGTCAGTGGTAGGAATCTTTTCTTCGGATCATGTCCTTGACAGAACTGCAATGCAGACAATTTCTCTGGCTGAAGATCTGACTTCGGATTATCTGGTCACTTTTGGGGTTGTTCCTGTTTTTCCTCATACGGGATACGGTTATATTAAAACCTCAGAAGCCTGTGGGCCGGGTTACCGGGTTTCGGAATTCAGAGAAAAGCCGGATCTGGAAACCGCAGAGAAGTATATTCAGGAAGGCTGCCTCTGGAACAGCGGGATGTTCCTTTTCGAGACAGGGCTTTTCTTTGACGAAGTTAAAAAATACGCACCGTCTGTTTTCGCCTGCTTTGAAAACAAAGAGGACATTAATGAGATTTACGCATGCGTGGACAAAATTTCCATTGACTATGGCATAATGGAAAAATCCGATAGAGTCGCAGTTGTAAAACTGGAGGAAAAATGGAGTGATCTCGGGAATTTTGCGGCAATTTATGACGAGCTTGAAAAGGATCCTGTAGGAAACGTAATCCATGAATGCGATCCTCTGCTGCTCAACTCCGATGGAAATCTCGTATATTCAAGGTGCGGCAAACTTGTTTCACTCATCGATATTAAGGATATGGTTATTGTCGATACCAGCGATGCTCTACTAATCTGCCCTAAGTCCAGCAGCCAGAAGGTAAAGGATATTGTCTCAACACTTAAAGACAGGAAGGATGAAAGGGCATACATAGGGCAGACCGTTTACAGGCCCTGGGGTTCGTATACTTTGCTTGAAGTCTCTGCAGAGCATAAGATTAAAAATATTACAGTACTTCCTGACCATAAATTAAGCCTTCAGCTGCATTACCATAGGAGTGAGCACTGGGTGGTTGTTAAAGGTATGGCCTGTGTGGAAGTGAGTGGACAGCAGTTTTTCCTGAGACCGGGGGAGAGTACCTTTATCAGCGCAGGAGAGAAACACAGATTGTCAAATCCCGGGAAAGTTCCGCTTGAGATTATTGAAGTGCAGCTGGGAGAACTTGTGGATGAAGCGGATATTGTCAGGTTTGACGATGTCTATGGGAGGAACTGATAAGTGTGAAGGTAATATACACAAAAATAAGCGATCTCTTTATACTTGAACCTAAAGTTTTTATAGATGACCGTGGCTATTTTCTTGAAAGCTATAATAAAACAACATTGGATAGCCTCTTAGGAAAAGAATACACTTTTGTTCAGGATAATGAGTCAAAATCATCTTATGGAGTAATTCGTGGTTTACACTATCAACTGGCTCCTTTCAGTCAGGCGAAACTTGTAAGAGTTTTGAAGGGGAAAGTATATGACGTTGCAGTAGATCTAAGGAAGGATTCCCCTACTTTTCTTAACTGGGTCGGGGTTGAACTTTCGGCTGAAAACAAAAGGCAATTTTTAATTCCTAAAGGCTTTGCTCATGGATTCTCTGTAATGAGCGAAACCGCTATCTTCCAATACAAATGCGATGAATATTACCATCCTGAGGCTGAAGCAGGAATTATCTATAATGATTCCTCGCTGAATATTGACTGGAAAATAAAAGCTGAGAATATAAAGATTTCTCCGAAGGATTTGCTACTCCCGAAATTACAAGAAGCTAAAATGAATTTTTAAAACTTATATAAGATTTTTATCTATCAATTGTAATTTATTGTATCATAATTTGTGACATCATTAATTCACACTACCATATTATCTATTAACGTACCAAGGGGTGACCTAAATGAGACTTCTGGTTACAGGGGGCTGCGGATTCATAGGCAGCAACTTTATCCATTGCATGCTGGATAAGTATCCCAACTATCAAATTGTAAACCTTGATAAACTAACTTATGCCGGGAATCCTGCCAATCTCAAGGATATTGAAGATAATCCGAACTACTCTTTTGTGCAGGGGGATATCTGTGATTCGCGAATTGTCACTGAAGTAATGAAAGAAATTGATTGTGTCGTGCACTTTGCAGCCGAAAGCCATGTTGACCGCTCAATTGAGGATGGCTCGGTTTTTGTCAGGACAAATGTGCTCGGGACAAATACCCTTTTGCAAAGTGCGCTTGCACATAGTATCAAAAAATTCATCCATATCTCAACTGATGAAGTATATGGCAGTATTAAGGAAGGTTCTTTTACTGAAAATGACAATCTGAATCCTTCAAGCCCTTATTCTTCAAGCAAAGCGGGTTCCGATCTTCTTGCAATGTCCTACTATACAACCTACGGCCTGCCCGTTTGCATAACCCGATGCACAAACAACTTCGGGCCTTATCAGTACCCTGAAAAATTAATTCCTTTTTTCATCAGCAGATTAATGGAAGGAAAAAAGGTACCTGTCTATGGGACCGGTCTCAATATCCGGGACTGGATCTATGTTGAAGACCACTGTTCTGCAGTAGATTTCGTTCTTCACAATGGGAGCAGCGGAGAAGTCTACAACATAGATGGTGGAAATGAGCTTACAAACCTCGAAATCACTTATCGCATTCTTAAAATGCTTGGCAAAGACGAATCTTCAATTGAATATGTTGAAGACCGCAAGGGCCATGATTTTCGTTATTCGCTCGACGGCAGCAAACTGGAGAAAATGGGCTGGAAGCCTGAGTATGACTTTGACACTGCCCTTGAGCAAACAGTCCGATGGTACGTCATAAACCGATGGTGGTGGGAACCATTAAAACGCTAATTCTTGGTGCCGGCGGGATGCTTGGCTCAGATCTCTGCAAGGTATTTCCTGATGCAGTCAAACTGACTCATAAAGACATTGATATAACAGACCGGGATCAGGTACTCGAATCCATACGAAAAATAAACCCGGATCTGGTGATAAATGCAGCTGCCTATACCGATGTTGACGGCTGTGAGGACAGGCAGGAACTGGCACTCCAGGTTAACGGGTATGGACCCGGATACATTGCCGAAGCGTGCAATGAAATAGATGCGACACTGGTACACTTTAGCACAGACTACGTATTTAACGGGTCAAAAAAAGAATATATTGAGTCTGACACTCCTGATCCAATTAATATATACGGTAGCTCAAAACTTCTTGGTGAACAGAAAATTGCAGAAAACCTGGACGACTACAGGATTATCCGGATTTCCTGGCTTTTTGGTACGCATGGAAAAAACTTTGTAGAAACAATGCTGAGATTATCCGGTGAGATGGACCCTGTCAGAGTTGTTAATGATCAGTTTGGAAAACCCACCTATACCGTGGATCTCTCGAATAAGATCACGGAGATTGCTGAACTTGAAGCCGGTATATACCATGTGACAAATGAGGGTGTGTGTTCCTGGTACGATTTCGCATCTGCCGTTATAAATAATATTGTTCCCTGTACAAGTGAGGAATTTCCAAGGAAAGCCAGGCGTCCAAAGTATTCGGTTCTTGTAAACACTAAAACCGAGCCTATGAGACACTGGAAAGAAGCGCTTAAAGATTATCTGAAGGAGAGAAATGCATGAAAGGCGTAATACTCGCAGGCGGTACCGGCAGCAGGCTCTACCCCCTTACTAAAGTTACAAACAAGCACCTTTTACCTGTCTATGATAAGCCAATGATCTTTTATCCTATCCAGACTCTCATTAACGCAGGTATCAAAGAGATAATGATCGTATCCGGCCGAGGCCATGCCGGGCATTTTCTTGAGTTGCTGGGATCGGGTGCAGATCTCGGGGTCAGGTTTACGTATGAAATTCAGGAAGAAGCCGGAGGGATCGCACAGGCTTTAGGCCTTGCAAAGAGTTTTGCTGATGAAGAAGATGTGGTTGTAGTTCTTGGAGATAATATTTTCCAGGATAATATTAAAGAGGATGTCTCAAACTTTACAGGCGGTGCCAAGATTTTCTTAAAGGAAGTCCCGGATGCCCACAGGTTTGGGGTAGCTGAACTCAGGGGTGACAGGGTAATAGGAATCCAGGAAAAACCTCGTGAGCCGAAAAGCAATTTTGCAGTTACCGGTCTTTATATATACAGCAATAATGTATTCAAAATCGTTAAAACCCTCACGCCTTCTGCGCGAGGGGAACTTGAGATAACTGATGTCAATAACTATTTTGTTAATAATGGCACTATGGAATACCGTATTCTGGATGGTTTCTGGAGTGATGCAGGTACGTTTGAGAGTTTGTTGAGAGCTGGGATACTGATCCAGGAGCATAGTAAAAACAAAAACATGGAGTAAATCCATTGACTACCGTTCGAAACATCGCTAGGAACAGTTTATTTTTATTTTCCGGTCAAATAATAAGTCTAGTTCTTGGCGCTTTCTACTTTTTTTATATGGCCCGTTATCTTGGGGAAGTAAATTTAGGAATATTGAGTCTTGCACTCTCTATTACTGTGATTATTGGGCTTATTGGAGATCTTGGACTTAGTTCATTAATGACAAGGGAAGTTTCACGTAATCAATCCACGGCACCTAAGTATCTTGGGAATTTTCTTTTAATGAAAACCTTATTAGCAATAATTACCTTTGGAATTACTGTCATTGTAGTAAGTCTTCTAGGCTATTCTGAACAGAAAGCAAATGTAGTTTACATTATTACACTCTCCAATATTGCATTAAACTTCACACAAGTTTTTAACTCTGCCTTTCAAGCATTTGAGAGATTTGAATTTCAATCTCTCGGTACAATCCTAAACAGTATACTCATGACCGTTGGCGTTCTTTTTGCAGTAGAACAGAAGTTTGATTTAATCTCTTTTGCGTCCATTTACCTAATTGTAAACGCAATCATCTTCGTATCTAGCTTTTTTGTTTGTATGAGGAAATTTGCAGTTCCGGACTTAAAAATAGATTGGACTTTCTGGAAGCAGACAATTTCAGAGTCAATTCCATTCTGGTTAAATAGTGTTTTTGTTATTATTTATTTTAAAACGGATATGGTAATGCTTTCGATGATAAAAGGAGATGCTATGGTTGGATGGTACGCAGCATCTTACAGGTTGATAGATGCTCTCAGCATTATACCTGTGGTCCTTATGAGCAGTATGTATCCTGTATTCTCCAGATTCTATGTCAGTTCCAGAGATTCTCTGCAATTTGCTTTATCAAAATCATTTAAACTTCTCGCAATAATTGCAATCCCAATCGGCATAGGAACTACAATCCTGGCAGAAAGAATTATTGTGTTCCTATATGGTGCACAATTTCTTCCTTCAGTTTCTGCTTTGCAGATTTTGATCTGGGCAAGTGTACTGAGCTTTGTCAATTATCCGCCTTCAACTTATTTTACTTCAACAAACAGACAAACAACTCTTATGGTATTTACTTTTATAGGGGCAATTCTTAATATAATTTTAAATCTTATCCTGATTCCTCGGTTCAGTTATAACGGAGCAGCTGTTGCAACTGTTTCCTCTGAGCTGGTTGTGGGATTGCTGATGATCTATAGTATTCATAAGATACAGAATTCATCCACATTATTCTCTGATTTTATTCTTAAATCTTTGATAGCAGGGGCCTTCATGGCAGTATTTATACTGATTTTCCAGAATTATATATTGATATTGCTAATTTTACTTGCAGCAATTGTGTATTTCATCGTCCTGTACATTCTGAAAGGTTTTGAAAAAGAGGATATCGATTTATTTTATCAGGTATTCGGAAGGTAAACATGGACTGTCCTAATGTTAGCATTATTATTCTTAACTGGAACGGTAAGGAAAACACTGTAAATTGCCTTGAAGCCCTCAAACTAACGACCTACTCCAATTATGAGATTATAGTAGTCGATAATGGATCTACAGACGGATCCGTAAAATATTTTAAAGATCACTATCCAGAGATCAAACTTATTGAAAATGGGTCGAATTTAGGGTTCGCTGAAGGGAATAATGTAGCTATAAGAGAAGTCTTAAAAAGAGGTGAAATTAAGTACATTGCTTTGCTGAATAATGATACAATAGTGGAACCTGATTGGCTGGAATACTTGGTAAACGCTTTAGAGTCCGACGAAAGTGTAGGTTCCTGCCAGCCAAAGATATTATTATTAAATAATCCTGATACTATTGATGCTATTGGAATTTCGGTTAACAGATGCGGAGCAGCATACCAGGAAGGCCGTAATGAAAAAGATCTCGGCCAGTACAGTAAAATTACCGAAGTATTTGGGGTATGTGCCGGTGCTGCTCTCTATAGAACAAAAATGTTAAATCATACAGGTCTTTTCGATAAAGACTTTTTTGCCTACTATGAAGACGTTGACCTCGCTACACGGGCAAGACTATTTGGATGGAAGAGTGTCTGTGTTCCTCGTGCCGTGATATATCACATACATTCCGCAACCCTCGGAAACGATTCTCCGTTCAAGAAATACCTTCTTGAGCGAAATTCCTACTATTATGTTATTAAGAACCTGCCACCTAAAGTTATTATGTTATTTTTAATTTCAAAGGCTCATTCTGGATTTTTCACATTATTATATTTAGCCAGAACTAGAAACTTCAAAATGATTAAATCTTTAGTTAAAGGAAATTTGGATGCTATCGGAAATTTACCTTTGATGATTTCTAAAAGGACAGATATTCAGGCTAAAAAGTTAATGTCAAAAGAAAATTTTAAAATGTGGCTTAAATGATGCTCTCAATTATTTACACATATAAACTGCTATCTTAATAAGCAACGGATATAGCGGTTACATTTTCAGAAATAATATTTTCAAGTTTAAACTGTGAGTCTTTGCAGAGCTTATTTTTTAAGAACCAGGGGTTTTAGTGTAAAAGCCAATTTAATAAATAAGATTAAGCTTACATAAGCTTTCTTCCAGGCTTAAGTTTGGATTATAATAAGGATCCCCATTCTCTAAGTATCTGTAAGATCTCAAAATTTCCTGAAGCTCCTTACGAGAATTCTCTTCCTTTCTTGAATATCTTTTATAGCTATATACATAAGTTGTTCCTGTCAAGAGATTTCTGTATCCGTTTTTTTGAACCCTCAAACATAAGTCAATGTCTTCGTTATTTCTCAAACTTTTATTAAAGCCGCCTGTCTGGAAAAACTTATCTTTATTTATCATTAAGCATTCTCTACTGATTCCAAGGTAGTTTCTAGACCAGGTACCCAGACCAAAATTAGTCCAAGCGTTTTCAGGTATTCCTGAAAAAACATCACATTTCTCGCCGTTTGTTCCAAATACAATTCCTGCACTCTTGATTGTGTCATCCAGGCTAAGAATTCTGGGACCAACGCAGCCAATTTCTTCTCTCTGTGCATTCATTAATAAGTAACTTAACAAGTTGTTGGTAGCTACTCTAATTTTGCCACTTAAGAACAGAAGATAATCTCCACTGGCTTTTTCTGCAGCAAAGTTACTGATAGCAGATGCATTCAAAGATGACTCATGTGTTATGATCCTTACATTAGGGCTATTTTTTATTGAATCAGGAATTGAGATTGGTGATTCTTCGCTTCTGTTAGCTACTAGCAGTAATATCTCATATCTGGTTTTTCCCTCATTCTGAATAATGCTGCTGATACATTCTTTTATATATCGGATATTATCGTTAAAATGAATTATTATTGAAACGAGAGGATCTCCTTTAATTGTATAATCTACCAGATAATTTGTTCGATACAGATTATCAAATATCGCTCCTTCTATCTTTTGTCGTTTTAAATGGTCCTGTAACGCTTTGACTCCATTAATACGTGCGTAATCTTTAGAATTAGTACTTAGTGCCGTTGAGCCTGGTATCATTCGCCAATGATAAAGTATTTTTGGAATATGTTCTACCTTATTTGTTTTTTCTGCAACTCTTAGAAACAGATCATGGTCCTGGCTTCCCTCAAAACCTAATCTGAATTTTCCTACTTCTTCTACTATTTTTCTTCTAATCACTGCAAAATGGCAAATATAATTTGTTGAAATTAATAAATCTGGTGACCAACCCGGCTTAAAAAAAGGTCTACAGCGCTTTCCTTCAAGATCAATTTTGTCTTCGTCGCTATATACGAAATCAGTTTTGGGCTTTTTATTCAATAATTTTATAATTTCATAGAGTGAGTCAGCACTTAATTCATCGTCGTTGTCAAGCAATCCTATAAATTCTCCCGTAGCTAGCGATAAAGCTTCATTTGAAGCTCCTGAAATGCCAAGATTCTTATCCAAGTACTTTATTTTTATTCGAGAGTCAATCCCCGAGTATTTTGATAGAGTTGGTTTAATATGGTTTTTTGTAGATGCATCATCGGCTATGCATAGTTCCCAGTTAGTGTAGAGTTGATTTCTCACAGAATCAATAGCTTTTTCAAGCCAAAGTTTGTCTACATTATATACCGGCATTATAATACTTATTTTAGGTTTATATTCAAAATTTTGCCCTTCGTCTATACATTGTTGTTTCTTTATGGCAGTGAGGTTATTTCTCAATATCCATAAATCGTATTCACATTGTATTCCTAAATTTGAAAAGGCTTGAAATCCAATATTCCCATTTAAGGTTGCATCGTTATAAAGTAATGTTAATTCCCTCGCTTCTTCGGTATCATTATACCATACTGAAGCTGAGGTTTTCTCGACAGAGCTCAGTTTAAAATAAAATAATTTGTCTTTGCTTTCTTTTATTGGTTTAAATTTAAACGATGTGTATCCGTTGTTTTTGATTTTAGAATCCTTTACTGTTACTGCTCTGACTACCGTTTCTTTCTCATCAATTATTTGAAGTTTAATTTTAGAATTCTTTCTTTGAAATACAATTGCAAAGATGTTTATCTTGTTCAAGTGATTTGCCGGAAAAACGAAACTTCCCTGCAGTGTTTTATCAAGAGATAGAGCATTGTTTGGTTGGGTTATTTTTGTTTCAAAAACTGGAACTTTCGATGATTTAATATACCTTTCACAAGTTCGATTTCTTACCTGGTGAACAAATATTTCCAAACCTTCATGTTTAAGTGTCTCAGCACTGCATCTCGCAAAGTTATATATTTCTCTTCTTCTCGTATTTTGAGGTAATAATTTGCTCTTCAAACTTGTAAATTTAGTTGATGTGTGCAGTGAAATAGCTAAGTGAATCTCTTTAATTCTTTTGTTTTTTATTTTCCTTAAATTATCACACTTCAAACTTCTAATTCTTTTTTTGTTTTCCATTCAATCACTGCTCAAGTAGTCGCATCTAAGTCAAATTTTAAAAACGATATTGTTCTCCTTGAAAACGCTAATTGTCCTGCAGTCTGCTTGACGATAATGCAGGCAATCTGCTTTTGTTTTAGTATTAACTTAAAAAATAAATTTTTCCTATGACCTAAAAATGTAATTTTTTGTTTATTCGATGCATTTAACGCTTTAACAATATACAATTTATTCTTTAAACATGCCCTAGTAAAAAAATATCCAAAACCCCCATTTTTTTTGGAAATTTTCATTGATCAAAAGTGACCAATAAATTGATAAGCATTCATGGAGGTTTTTATTATCTTCAAGTTATATGAAAGTATCAGTCCATTTGTCAGTGGTTAATATGTTTTCTTGCCTCAAAGCTATAAATTTTATGATCGAAGTTAGCATCAAATTTTGTTTTCTCTGCCTTGATGCATTATATAAGTGCAATAATTATTAAAGTTCTTAAGATATTTGGTGAAATGGATTTAATTTTTATGATTCTTATTTAACCAGAAAAATGAATAACAACTTAATGGAGACTCAAGACTTTTGAAAATCTCTATCGCTCTCTGTACATACAACGGTGCTCGGTTTTTACAGGAACAGCTTGAAAGTATAGCCCTTCAGACCCGAGCCCCAGATGAAATGATTATTTGTGATGATCAATCAAAGGATAATACATTAGAACTTTTAAGAAACTTCGCATCGAAAGCTTCTTTTCCTGTACATGTAATTCTCAACGAAAAGAATCTGGGTTCTACCAGGAATTTTGAGAAAGCTATTAAGTTGTGCACAGGAGATATTATTTTCCTCTCGGATCAGGATGATGTCTGGCATCCCGATAAACTGGATAAAATTGAAAAATTATTCTCGATTTCCCCTTCGACAGCACTTATTTTTACAGATGCGGAGGTAGTAGATGAAAATTTAAGGTCTCTGGGATATAGTCTGTGGCAATCTATCGGATTTAGTAAAAAAGAGCAAAGTCACTTTACTGATGGCAAATTTCTCGAAGTATTGCTTAAACGTAATGTTGTAACCGGTTCAACAATGGCATTTCGTTCGGAATTTAAGAAATTATTTTTTCCAATTCCTGATATTTGGGTTCATGATGGGTGGATTGCACTGCTAATTGCTTTTGCATCAGATTTAAATATAATTTCAGAACCTCTTATTAAGTACCGTCAGCATCGTATGCAACAGGTAGGAGCGGGAGATGAACCTTTCAATTTACATGAAAAAATGAATAGAAAAATAGAGCAATTTAAAAATTTAAAATCAAGCCTTTATAATTTTCAGCCCGAGTGCGCGAGATACAAATTGGCTTATGAACATTTAGTTAATTCTCAGTTCCCTTCTCTGAAAATAAACAAAATTCCACATCTTAAGGCTCGATTCTCCCATTTTTGTGTACGTACCAATCTACCTGTTAGTAGAAGAAAGAGAGTTCCGCTTGTTCTAAAAGAACTATTGAAAATGAACTATCATCGTTATTCTAATGGGATTTTCAGTTTTAGCGGAGATTTGCTTCGTGATAATACCAGAATCAGGTAATAAACAAAGATTAAGGAATAGAAATGACTTCTAGAGTTGCCTTTATAATTCTTAACTGGAACGGTTGGGAAGACACTATAGAATGTTTGGAGTCTGTTTATCAAATAGCATATCCCCTTTACGATATTGTCTTACTTGACAATGGCTCAAAAGATGATTCTATACAAAAAATAAAAAACTATGCCGAAGGGAAAGTCGAAGTTAAATCTACGTTTTTTTCTTATTCACCTAAAAATAAACCTATTTATGTGAAGGAATATTCGAAAAATGAACTGGAATCTTCAGTTTCCATAAAAGAAGCTAATAATAACCCGGTTTCAAGAAACAATTTGATTCTTATAAAAAACGATGATAATTATGGCTTTGCTGAAGGAAACAATATTGGTATTAGATTTGCATTAAACAACCTTAATCCGGATTATATTCTTTTACTTAACAACGATACGGTTGTTGATCCTTATTTCTTAAATGAATTGGTAAATGTAGCAGAGAATGATTCGCATATAGGAGTATTGGGGCCAACTGTACACGAATACAAAAGCCCTCAAGAAATTCAATCTGCTGGTGCAAAAATTTACTGGAATAAGGGTGAAGTAATTAACCTGACGTCGCATGAAAGCAAATACTCAGACGAACCCGAAGATGTCGACTGTGTAATAGGTTGTGCATTACTTGCAAAAAGTGAATTATTCTATAAAATCGGTTTTTTGAATAAAGATTATTTTGCATACCTTGAAGAGACTGAGTTGTGTGTACGTGCTCGTAAAGCATCATATAGAATAGTGTATGTGCCAAAAGGAAAAATCTGGCACAAGGGTGGAGCTACAAGTAATAAAATAACCGGTTTTACTCTCTATCACCATACAAGAAATAAATTCTGGTTTATGAAGAAACACTCTTCAAAAAAGCAATATTCTTTGTTTTTAATTTATTTTTTTGGATTTCGGATGTGGCTTATTATTGGTGGGATTTTATATCGGCAAAAAAAAAGCGATATGAAGCCATCTTTTATTTCTTTCTTTAAGGGAATTAAAGATGGAGCTATGATCTGATGTCACATTTCCCTGTAAATATTTCCGAAATTACAACTCTTTGTAAACCTTTAATGTCTTTTTTGCCGAATTATCCCAGCTAAAAATTTTTGACCTTTTCAGGCCTTTTCTGGTCATTTCTTCTTTAAACTCTTCATTTGTTAATACTTCATACATTTCTTCTACAAATTTCTCAACATTATAAGGATCTGCCTGAATTGCAGCGTCTCCCACAACTTCCGGCAGTGAGGAGGTGTTTGATGTTATTACTGGGGTTCCACAAGCCATAGCTTCTAGGGGGGGCATCCCGAATCCTTCATATAAAGACGGAAATACGAATAAATCTACAGCGTTATACAGTTCTGCTAGCTCTCTTTCTGAAAGATACCCTACAAAGATAACATCTTTCTGTAAGTTCAGGGTCTCGATCTGTTTCAGGAGCTTTTCTCTTACTCCGATATAGTTTGGCGTTCCTACCTTTAACAGTTTTACCTGTGGAATCCTATTTTTTAATTTGCTGAATGAATTTACTAAAAATTGAACATTCTTTCTCGGTTCTTCAGCTCCAACATATAAAATTACTTTTTCGCTGTCACCAATACCATATTTTGATAAGCACTTCTTACTTCTATTTGGATAGTACAGATTATGGTCTACTGCAGGAGGTATAATTTCTATCTGTTCTTCAGGGTATTTTATGTACTTACTGATATCCTTTTTAGAAAATTCGGATACCGTAATTATTTTTTCTGCTTTTCTCAAGCCTTTTGCATTAAGTTTCCAGATTGGGTTTCGAGTATTGTAATATGCTACAGGTATAATGTCGTGGCAGGTAACAATGGTTTTTTTTAAATCCATTAATTCCAGGAGAAAGGCCAGATCCTGACGGGTCACATGCTTAACATTATTCTCAATTACTTTCTTTTTCACAATGAATGGATATGCGAAATATTCGACAACTCTATTAACCCCGGTTACTTTTGATACATCAGGATATTCTATCCGATTTAATTTGACATTGTCTAACCTGCTATGAATTTCACTTTGATATTTTGACATCCCGAATATTTCGTCTGTTTTCAGGCCATTTATATAATCAATTTCCATATTCCAGTTCCCCAGAAACCCAGAATAATTTATAGCATCTCTTACTTTAAAAGAGCAATTTATTATTTTACCCTGAATAATTTATTCTTTATCCTGAAAGTTTACTCTTTATCCTGAATATACTGTTTCTCAATTCTGGCTGAAACTTCGTTCCAATCCATTATGTTTTTATCTATCCCGGAATTTATACCACCGGAATTTTCTTTTCTTTCCTTTTTCTTAATTTCTTTCATTGCTCTGGCAATTTTTTCTTTTGAAACCGGATTCTCAATCCCGATACAGTTCTTTCCGTCCACAAACTCTTCAAGTGCGCTTCCTTTCGCAACTATACACGGAGTACCCGCAGCAAGCGCCTCAGCAACTGTTATCCCATAGGCTTCATGAGAAGAAAGCATCAAAAATATATCCGCATCTGCATAGCATTCAAGCAGTTCTTTTCTTGAAAGCTGTTTTAACCATTCAACCCTTCCCTCTACCCCAAGCTTCTTTGCCATATTGCGAAGCTCGGCTTCGTATGGCCCTTTCCCGACAATCCTCAAGTTGAAATCCTGAAGTTCAGGCAAGCTCTGGATAATATACTGCACCCCCTTATATTCTTCCAGGCGACCCACATAGAGAAGAAGTTTTTCTGTCCCTGTTTTCATTTTTGAACCTTTTCTCGGCGGCTTCAAATTTTGGAACTCTTTGAGGTTTATTCCGTTAGGGATTTTTACGGTTTTCGCGGCAACCTTAAAATCCGATTCCACAAGTTTCTTTTCATATTCCGATACACATATTACGGAATCTGCCCTCGAGAAGATCATCCTCCCGAAAAGCCTGTAAGGCTTGTGCAGCAAATTTCTGAATGCGGTATGGCCGCGCCGATGATAATGGGGAGTAAATACAAATTTTCCGCCGTGCCTGCTCAGGGATGCGAAGAATGCAGGAAAAGCATGGTAGCTGTGTGCATGAATTACATCGTAATCGTGTTTTTTGAGATAAGTGTAGATCTGAGGAGCGAAATAATACGCATTCCCAGGAGCAAAAGATCTGAACCTGACAACCTTTACCCCATTTATCGTCTCTCTCTTACCCAATTTTCCCGTGGGATCCGTTGTTATAACCTCAACCTCATGTCCTGCCTTAACCAGCCTTTCACTAATTTCTTTGACATGAGTTTCCACTCCCCCGATATCAGGAGAGTAACGGGGACAGATCTGGGCTATTTTCAAAGCTCAACCTCTTTACACTGGAACCTATACGGAGTAATGCATTAGCTTAATATAAAGATAATGTGATAGTTTAGGCAAATGACATCTAATAAAAGCATTTGCATAGTCGGACCTTCGAAACGTTTTTTGAGCGGCATCAGTTATTATACTATCCGTCTGGCAAATGCCATGTCTGCGGAAAAAGACGTCTCAGTAGTCTGCTTTCGGCAATTGCTTCCAACTTTTCTTTTTCCCGGGAAGTCCCATGTGGGGAAGAACATTTCAGACCTGAATTTTTCTCCCGGAATCCCTGTCTTTGACGGCATGGACTATAACAATCCACTGACCTGGATTCAGGCATATCATTTTCTTAAAATGCAAAAGCCGGATATTATAGTTTTGCAGTGGTGGACTTCTTCGGTTGCGCATATGCAGCTTCTGCTGAAGATGTTTGCAGGTTTGCTGCATAAACCGAAACTAATTATAGAGTTTCACGAAGTTGTGGACCCTTTTGAAGAATCAATACTTCCTATCCGCTTATACTCGAAAATAACAGGAAAACTGCTTCGCAAAAACCTTGATGCATATATTACTCATTCTGAATCCGATAAAGAGCTTGTTGCAAAAAGATACTCTATTTCCCCTGAAAAAATCCATGTGATCCCACATGGGCTTTATGACCAGTACGGGGAACTGCTCGACATAAAAGAAGCCAGAAGAAAGCTCTCAATAAAGGATGACTTCGTTATACTTTCTTTCGGCTTGATTCGAAAGTATAAGGGTACTCCCTATCTTATCAGGGCTTTTGAGCAGCTCCCTTCCGAAATTCTTGAGAAAAGCCGGTTGTTGATTGTCGGGGAAATCTGGGAAGACCGTAAGGAATTGCTTGACCAGATTAAGGCCTCTCCCTTTTATGATCGTATCACGCTGGTAGACGAATATGTTCCTGATGACAAAGTAAATGTATATTTCAGCGCTTCAGATGTGGTAGTTCTGCCCTACCTGAGGGCTTCCCAGAGCGGAATTGCTCATATCGCCATGTCTTTTGGAAAGCCTGTTGTTGTTTCTGAGGTAGGCGGCTTGAAAGAATCGATGGCTAAATATGAAGGAACTTTTTTTGTCCCTCCGGGGAATGTCGATTCTATCAGGAAAGCTATTCTAAGCCGATTTGGAGAAAGAAAGCATTACGAAGCTCCGGATCAGAAATGGGATAGAATTATAAACTGTTACATTGAATTAATACAATCAATTTAATTTTCTTTTTCGTAATTATACATTAATTCATGATGTTTACTTTTAAAGGGGTTACTATGAATTCTCAGGATCATCCTGTATCATCATTCAAAGATAAAATAAAATCCAGCTGGCCTTATACTCTGGCGGTTGCGATAATTGGTTTTGTATCTCTGTGGGTGAGAACACTTCCTTCAGATA
>NZ_JBNAKP010000043.1:0-101660 GCF_049706645.1 Methanosarcina sp.
ATGGTTGGTCCAATGGACTCCGGAAGGCTCCCAGGCTGGATGGAAAAGAACTGGCCTCCAAAATAATTAATCAGGAACACAATTTAAATATGAATATTCCGTGTCTTTTTGACACGGAAGTTTCTTCTTTTTTAAGTTAAAATTATACTTTTCTGCTGAGTTCGATAATTTTCTATTGAGTCAGGTACTTTTTTGTTAAGTTAGCTATAGCTCTTCAGTAGATTCAGTCTTTGATTCTTAGCATCTTACTCCAATTTCAGTAAAAAGGATTGGTTTTGATTTCTGCATTCATCGCCCTTCAAATGGAAAGTTGGCAGGTGAAAAATAAGCAAGAAGAATAAGAACTTCCAAGTCTTTTAATTCTAGCAATAACACAGGTCTTCTTCGTTTTTGCAATTTTCTGAATATTGCTATAAATCAGGCATTGTCGAAAGTGTCTGTAGTACTAATATCCAATGGAACATTACTATCTCATATCGCATTTTCTTTTGAACAGGAAATCTTGTTCAATGTAAGTTTAATCTTCTTCTACATATATATAATATCAGCCAGATAAAAATAAAGGGGCAATAATCAAAAGGACTGAAATCAGGGATTTTGATGACTAAAGTAGAGATTTATTATTTTTCAGGAACCGGTAATTCGCTATATGTAGCAAAGGAATTACAAAAAAGACTTCCAGAAGCAAATCTGATCCCAATTGTAAGTCTCTTAAATAAAGATGTCATAGAGACCAGTGCGGATACGGTAGGTTTTGTATTTCCTATTCATGGTATGACTATTCCTATCCCTGTAAAGAAATTCATTAAAAAACTGGATTTAAAGCCAACCAGATACATTTTTGCTATAGCTACACGAGCCGGCACCCAGCATATAGCATTCATGGAAATAGATAACATACTGAAAAAAAGAGGTAAAAGCCTTAATTCGTATTTCACTCTGAACATGGCCTCTAACGATCCGAAATTTAAGGATTATCGTCCCTCAGTAAATGAAGAAATCGCAAAACTGGAATTTGAAGTCCGGAATAGACTCAATTCAATTCAAAAAATTATCATGAATCAAGAGAATAGCCGGGAAAAAGATTCCGAGTTCATTCCAGCCAGTCGTGGATTAGGACGTCTGGTTCGGCTGGGAATGGCTTACGCCGAATTCAATGGTGCAAAAGATTATTTTTATGCAAATTCGAGGTGTATGGGCTGCGGAAAATGTGAAAAGGTTTGCCTGTCCGGAAAAATAAAAATGATTAATAATAAACCTGTGTGGCAGGAAAATGTGAAGTGCTTTTTCTGTTACGCCTGTCTCAATTACTGTCCTGTGAAAGCTGTTCAAATTAAATCAAAAATCTATATGAAATCATACACAGAAGAAAACGAAAGATATTCTCACCCATATGCAACAGCAAATGATATTGCCGAACAAAAACAAACAAGCGATTGAATCTTGTCTTTAGAATGTAGATTCCACAATTTTAAGAATTCAAAATAAACTTATAAAGGGTTAAGAAGAAAGAAAAATATCAATTTTAAATGTAATTTCCAACAACTACTCCCAAACTCATGGGATATATTATTAGAGAACATTTTATTATCTGAATAAAATAATATTTTCGCAAACCAGTCGAGCAAACGGTATAATCTTTTTTGCTCCTAAATCAACCCTATTAAGCTCACTTCAGTATCTTTATTTGTAAATTAGTCCTCTCGAACCCAGAGTTGAGCCTCAACCGCTGAGCCACAAACGTTGCGCCGTTTGATCACGCCGGATAGGGCCTAGGGATTATAAATATTTCTCATTCACAGACTCGCCGTTTTCGATCAAGCCTTTTTTGAAAAGGTTTGCGATCAAGCCTTTTTTGAAAAGGTTTGCGATCAAGCCTTTTTTGAAAAGGTTTGCGATCAAGCCTTTTTTGAAAAGGTTTGTGAAAAAGCTTGCATTCTGAATCATTCAATCCAGTTTATTTTTGGAGAAACTTCTATGACCTTAAGTCCTGAAGATCTTAAAACAATTGAAAAATATGCTTATCAAAACGCTGTAAAATACGGGAAACCCCCCCAGCCCAAGGCTGTAATGGGCAAGGTAATGGGGGAGTGCCCTCAACTCCGATCCGACCCGAAGGCAGTGTCGGAGGCTCTTGAAGCCATTGTTGCCGAAATTGGCACAGGGAATCCTGAAACTTGGGAAGCAAAGCTTTCTGAAATTGCCCCCGAACTTATCGAAGCCCTGAGTGTAAAAAAGGAGCCTGACAAAGGCTTAAAACCCCTTGAAGGAGCAGAAATCGGCAAAGTTGTAATGCGTTTTGCCCCGAATCCCAACGGGCCTGCGACCCTGGGCAGCGCAAGAGGCATGGTAGTCAATTCCGAATACGTGAAAATATACAGAGGAAAGTTCGTCCTGCGTTTTGATGATACCGACCCTGATATAAAACGGCCCATGCTTGAGGCTTATGACTGGTATCTCGATGACTTCAAATGGCTCGGGGTTGTGCCTGACCAGGTTGTTTACGCCTCTGACCATTTCCCTATCTATTACGATTACGCAAGAAAGCTTATCGAGATGGGCAAAGCTTATGTCTGTTTCTGTAAAGGGGGAGATTTCAAGCAATTCAAGGATGCCAAACAAGCGTGCCCAGACAGGGATGTCAGCCCTGAAGAAAATCTTATGCACTGGGAGAAAATGCTTGCCGGGGAGTATGAAGACCAGCAGGCAGTGCTGAGGATCAAGACCGATATAGAGCACAAGGACCCTGCTTTGAGGGACTGGGGAGCCTTCAGGATAAGAAAGATGTCGCACCCCCGCCCTGAAATCGGGAACAAATACGTTGTCTGGCCCCTTCTGGATTTTGCAGGCGCAATCGAAGACCACGAACTGGGCATGACCCACATCATCCGGGGAAAAGACCTTATAGACAGCGAAAAGCGTCAAGGCTATATCTACAAATACTTCGGCTGGAAGTACCCAAAAACAACCCACTGGGGCAGGGTCAAGATTCACGAATTCGGAAAGTTCAGCACCAGTACCCTGAGAAAAGCCATAGAAGCAGGGGAATACAGCGGCTGGGACGACCCGAGGCTTCCCACAATCCGGGCAATCCGGCGTCGTGGAATTCAGGCGGAAGCCCTCAAGAAGTTCATGATCGAGATGGGAGTCGGAATGACCGATGTAAGCATAAGCATGGAGTCTCTTTACGCCGAAAACCGCAAAATTATAGACCCTGTTGCAAACCGCTATTTCTTTGTCTGGAATCCGGTCGAACTGGAAATAACAGATGCCGAACCTTCAGTTGCTAAGCTTCCTCTCCATCCTACTGACCATTCCAGAGGGGTTCGGGAAATTGCTGTAGGAAATAAGGTGCTTGTCTGCCTGGATGATACCGAAAAGCTGGAACTGGGTTCCGTAATCCGCTTAAAAGATTTCTGCAATATCGAAATTACCTCGCTTTCCCCGCTTCAGGCAAAACTCTCTGATATTTCTCTTGAAGCCCTTAAAAAAGCAAAAGCGAAAATTATACACTGGGCTCCGCTTGACGGAATAAATGTGAAAGTACGCGGCCCCGAAGGCGATATTAACGGAATCGGTGAGCACGGAATTGCAACCGAACTTGACAGGATCGTACAGTTCGAACGTTTCGGTTTTTGCAGGATCGATGCCGTAGATGAAGAAGAGGTTGTGGCATATTTTGCCCACAAATGATTTTGGGACAGAAAAGGGGCAGATAACTGTTCTTTTTCTTTTATCTACTTTCCGTTAATTTTTTGTTTTTTACATTAATGAGAAGGCATGGATTAATCAGTTTATTTTATTAGGATCTGCCCATTTGAAACAGTTAACGTTACCCACAGCACCTAAAATTACCCATTATCCAATTGTGAAAATGATTGAATTTTAAGACAACCTCTGGAAATAAATCACTGGTTAGAATTAACATATTATTTTCATAATTTTTCTCAGTTATCATATTAGGAAAGCAAAAATATTTTCGTCTTCAATTTCTAAACAGCTTCATTGAAGTATTTTGAATTCTTGAAGTTAATGGTAGAAATATTCAATTAAAGTTGGTCCTTTTTTAATAACTTTTTGTCGTTATATAGAGCACATTGTCTAAATTTTTATTCAAAAAAGCAAAAATATTTTATAATATAATCGGTATAAACCTTAGATGTCAACTTAGCAATTAAACAACAGATAAACGAAAGCTTTTCAAAAGAGTTGACCTGGTTAGAGGCCGTATCTAGTGAAACACCAGGTATTGACCATAATCAGTAATATCCTGTGGTCAGTAACAGATTTTGAGTGATAGAAGCCAGAACTTCTATGTCCGGCCCCACCTCCGATGACTGATCCCTATAATGTGATTGGAGAGTGAAACTCTGTGTGCAGCGTGTCCGCCCCACATAAATCGCAGAGAACCGAATTGGATAGATTCAAAATATTACGCAGACGTAATTAGAATCTTTGAATTACCGTATAGACCCGGCATAATTAGATATTTGATATAGACTCGGTCTAATTAGATAGTTCGGAAAAACATTACGAGTAACGTAATATGGAATTTTGAGAAATATCTGGGAAAGAGTATACGATTATCCTGGAGTTTTTGAGCTTACTCAAATTCGAAGTCCAATCCAGAGGCGATACGATGCTAAAAAAGAATCTAGGAACCCTATTCCTGACAGCAGGTCTTATTTTAACAACCGTATCAACTATTGGAGAAACATACTGCTATCCTGTAGTTTTTTGAGTTTGCCCAAATTCGAACTCCAACCCAAAGGTGATACGATGCTGGAAATGAAGCAGGAAACCCTATTCCTGACAGTAGATCTTAGCTTAACGGCCGTATATGCCCTGGGAAAAAATATACTCTGACCCTATAAAGTTTTTTGAGTTTACTCAGATTCCAAACTCAACCCAAAGGTGATACGATGCTAAAAAGACAGATAGGAACCCTATTCCTAGTAACATGCCTTATTTTAACAAGCGTACCCGCTGCATTAGGCGCACAGAATACAATAACTGTAAATGCGACATCTGGAGCAGATGCCCAGGCTGCAATTAATAAAGCAATAAATTCCGTGGCATCAAAAGCAACATCAAGTAACCCGGGATATGTCATCCTTGGTGCTGGCACTTATAAGATAAGTGCACCTATAATATTGAAATCTAATATAGTACTGAAAGGTGCAGGCGACGATACAATAATCTTTGCCACTGGTTCAGTTTGTAACTCAGAGGGATCATCTGCGTACGTATTCGGGTCAGGTGTTTCCAACGTTGAAGTATGTGATCTTCAATTCAAAAGTACGGCAACCGGACCTCGTGATGGTGGTCACGGAAACTATCGAAACTGCATACAATTCAGGTCTGTGAGCAATAGTAAAGTACATGACATTTTATTCACTCGCTATCTGTATAGTGATGGTGTCAGAATCAGTAAAAGTTCCGGAATAGATGTATATAATTGCAGAATGTATTCCGTAGGACATGATGGTGTAGCATTCTTATCAGGCACCAAGGATTCCAGAATGTATAACTGTGATGTTGAGGTTCAAACCAATACAGGTGTCAGGATAGACAATTGCGCAAACATTGAAGTGGACCATAATACCTTCTCAGGTAGTGCCGGATCTGGCTGGTGCTGCGTTGAGCTGGAAAATAAATTGACAAATGCGAATGTCCACCACAATATCATGCATGATTTCAAAGGATCAAGCAGCAGTGCAGGCGTTGGAAACGTTCATGCAAGCGGCTCAATTAAGGTCCATGATAACGTTATGTGGAACGTGTCACCTTACGTTCAGGTAGGATCAGGCTCAAATACACTGGGGCCATCCGATCGCAACGTTGAGAATTGGGTAGCAAAAGGGTACGGATACGGCTCTCTTGACAACTGATTCAAGAAACAAGATGGAAGATATTCAACATTCAGAGTCCTGCACATACACATAGTAAAGCAGGAAAGTACACTGTCGGCTTGACAGTAAAGAATGTGATAGGAAGTAATACGGTAATAAAGTCTGGACGTATTACGGTAAAAAGCAAGTAAATATTTTAAACTGAATTAGTAAAATAAGGTCACGGGTAAGAAGAGTGATTCTATCTAACCAGCTGACCTTTTTATCCTTTTTTCATATTTGAGAGCTTTTTTATTCACCGTGTTTAAGCAATTTACCTGCTGTCCACTTTAGTAACCTTATTAAGTTTATTCAAAACTCTAAAGTTTTTTTCACATTTTGTACCGAAATACTGCAGGGTTTTTACGTGAACCTGATTTTCTACTAATGCCTGTTTCTTCAAATTTCATCAAAAACTGAAGGAGTCTCAGGAAGCGACTTTCGGTCACTCCGGTGTGCAGACTTCCCCCAGCGTCAGGAAGATTACTCCAGTGAGAAAATTTTGAAGCTATTTACTCGTCTTTACCTGCCCTTGTAAGGAAATAAGCCGCGCCTATAGCTATAGCCACAATTCCAGATCCCGGGCCAGGCGATTCGGCTTCTCCTGAAGCCTCTTCATTTGTAGCGTTTTCAGCTGTTGGTTCCGCTGTTCCTCCGGTTTCATTTGCTGACGTTTCTGAGCCGGTTGCATTCTCCCTGTCGGCCAGTCCCTGCTCATAAGCACTGGCATTCAGGCTGCTTTCAAGGGCTTTAACGGCACTCGGGACTTTTGGGAAAAGTGGAGACTTATCGGTTCCTCCGCCTGTGATATTATATTGGGCATCGCAAATCCCGTTGCTGTTTTCATCCACACAGGTTTCACTGTAGCCTTTGCCTTCAGGGTTAGCCCAGAAGTTTCCGGCAATGTAAGGGCCCCGGACGAGGTTCTGTCTTGTCACGAGAGGGCTCTGCCAGAGATTTTCCGAGTTTACGGCTTTTTCTTCGACGTTTTCGGTATTTTTGAGGTAGTTATTATAGATAAAATTCCTGCTGCTCGCTTCAAGGGAGATTCCGGGACCGTAATTGTAGGCAATTATATTGTCCAGGATGTCGTTTGAATTGGAGCTTTCGAGCCTTATTCCTTTTTCATTAAGGGCAACGAGATTGTTGCTTATAGTATTGCTTTCGGAACCATTGAGTAGAATGCCGTATTCGGCCCCCTGGACCCTGTTATTGTTGACATAACAGTTTTTAGCCCCTGTTAGCAGGATTCCTGCTTTCTCCGAGCCTTCAATGCCAAATCCACTGAAAGATGCCCGGTCCACGCTGATTTCAACGGTGCTTTCCGAGGGGTCGGCTGCCCTTATAACTGTCTCTTCAGGCTTTCTCGAGTCCGACCAGATTCTCACCCCTTTATTTATTTTGAGGTTTTCAACATAGGTTCCAGGCTTTACAAAAATCGTGTCTCCGGCTTCTGCGGCATCTACTGCGGCCTGTATAGAGATGTAATCCCCTTCCGCTTCCGAACTTACCCTTAAATTCGAGGCCGAGGCGGCCGAGCAGGTGCAGAGAACTGCCAGAATAATCGCAAGTGCTGTCAGCTTAAAAGCTCTCAAATTCTTTCCTTTTAGTCTTCTCATATTAGTTCTCCCTTTACCGTTTCAAGCTTTCATTTCCTTTAATCAGGCTTTAGCTTTCTAGAAAAAGAAAAGTTTCCCTTTTCCAGGATTTTTACCAATTTTTAGCAAAATTTCTCTCAATACTTTACCAGAAAAGAAATTTTATCCCGAAATTAATATACCTTTGGAAATCAAAAATTCTAAACAGCTATCCTTAAATAATAGTTCACTATCCTCTACGATAAAGGAAATTAGTTTTCAATTATAGCCTTAAATACTGTAAAATCCCATAATATTCTAAAGTTTTATTGTTTTGTTATTGTCTCGAATGGAGGCCTAAAAATGGATGAGAAGATTGCGCCCCACCTTGAAGAGTTAACCAGGGCGCTTGGAGACCTTGAAAAGACTAGCATCCGGGCAGAGTTTGAGAAACTCATTGCTTTTCGCGTGCCGCCTGATGTTGCAAAAGAGAGTATTCTCCGCAAGTTCGGAGGAAAAAGGAAAGTCCTGAAAATAAAGGACCTGTCTGCTAACCTTAAAAATTTTGAGCTTACAGGCAGGATCCTGGATCTTGGGGAAAAATCAATCCGCCCGCAGGAAGGGGCTCAGGAAGGCCCTTCCAGGCTTTACACCGGAGTTCTTGCGGACGAAACCGGGTCAGTTCTGTTTTCTTCCTGGAGGGAGCTGCCAGGTTCGATCGGGGATGTTATTAACATCAAAAACGCCTATACCCGTATCTGGCAGAACCGGATCAGGCTTTCGATAGGGGAGCAGTCTCTCGTATCTAAAATTTCGGACTCTGCGCTTCCTCCCCTATCCACACTTTCAGGAAGCCAGACAAAAAAGTTAATTGACATAGGAGCTGCGGATTTTTCCGTCGACACCGTAGCCTGCGTGCTTCAGCTTTCTCACAGGGAAGTGTTAGTAAAAGGACGCGAGTCCAGAGTAATCTCAGGCGTGCTTGGGGATGAGACCGGCAGGCTGCCTTTTACGGCCTGGACTGAACTTGCTGGCATTGACATAGGAAGCATTATCCGGATCGAGGGAGCTCAGGTCAGGATGTTTAGAGGAATGCCGTCGGTCAATATCCTGAGCAGCACAAAAGTTTCCCAGGTCGGGCCGGAAGAGGCTAAAAAACTCGCATTTACCTTCGAATCCACAGCCGGAGATCCCGCTCCCCTCAAAATTGAAGAAATCGATTCCAGAGAAAGCCTGTTTGACGTAGCCGCAGCAGGCAATGTGGTTTCAGTCAGGCCCGGTTCAGGCATTATTTCCCGCTGCCCTGAATGCGGCCGTGTAATCCAGAAAGGAAGCTGCAGGGTGCACGGCAAGGTAGAAGGGATACGGGATATGCGGATCAAAGCCGTACTGGATGACGGAACAGGCTCCATGTCAGTTATGTTTCCAAGAGAACTTGCGGAAATTATCTATGGAAAAACTCTTGAAGAAGCCGAACAGTTGATGTTCTCTGATGTCTCTAAAGATGCAGTCTATGAAGATTTAAGGCGCTTTCTTACAGGCCGCTATCTTGCAGTACGGGGCAACGCTTCCAAAGGCGAATACGGAATTTCATTTGTAGCTGAAAAGGCCTGGGTACCTGAAGATGATCTTGCGGTCAGGGTAGTGGAACTGCTTCGCAGGCTCGGGCCGGATGAAGAGGATGGACAGGATACGTGTTCGCAGGTTTCCGGTGGGGGAATTGACCTTGCTTAAACGAGAGGTTGCAAAGCGGGTTTTTGCAAGGGAATTCGAAGCCTGCAGAGAACTTGAAAAATCCGCACGGTCTGACTCGGAAACCGCAGATTCGAAAATCCCGAACCTGCTTATTAGCCCGCTTGGGCTCATCCTTAATCGTGTTTTTGTGGTTGGGGTTGTCACGGAACTTGACAACATAGGAACACAGAGCGAGATGTGGAAGGCCAGGATAGTTGATCCGACTGGGGCTTTTACGGTATACGCAGGGCAGTACCAGCCTGAAGCTTCTATCTTCTTTTCAACGGTACAGGTTCCTGCTTTCATTGCCCTTACAGGAAAAGCCAGGATCTACGAACCAGAGCCCGGCTCGGTTTTTGTCTCTATCCGGGCTGAAGAGGCAAATGTTGTGGACGAGGAAATCCGCAACAGATGGGTTGTAGATACCGCAGAACAGACGGTTGAGAGGCTTGAAGCCTTCTCGGATTCCCTCGCCAGCGGATATCATGGAGAAGAACTTCGAGAATACCTTATGGAGAAAGGCGTTTCTTCCGAGCTTGCGGAAGGGATTTCCATTGCGCTTGAACGGGAACGTTCTCCCGGTGAGTTTGCAAAACTACTTCGGTCTTCCATCAGGGAGGGCCTCAAAACCCTGGATCTGGATTCAGGCGATGGTACAGGCGCCAAGGCTGACCAGAAGGAATTTGTGCTCGAATTGCTCAGGGAAATGGGTGGAAACAAAGGAGTAGATTACGCAGCTTTTATAGACGCTGCGGCTTCCAGAGGCATTTCTGAGCAGGTTGTAGAAGAGGTAATCCGTGCTCTGCTTGCGGGCGGGCAGTGTTACGAACCGAAGATAGGGATAATCAGGCTGGTAGGATAATCTTGCAGGGAAGAAAACCTTAATAAAAACAAAACGAGCAGGGTTCGCCTCTAATATGGGTGATAATGCTTAAGTGTAATCAGGTTGATTGGTATTCTCTATTAAAATTTAATGTTTCATGCTTATCGTATTTATCTGGAGAAATTGACATGAAAGTATTGGTCAGCGACTCACTCTCCAACGAAGGTTTGGAGATTTTAAAAGAACACTTTACAGTTGACGTTTCCACCGGGCTTTCCGAAGACGAGCTGGTGAAAAAAATCAAGGATTACGATGCTCTTGTAATACGCAGCGGCACTCAGGTCACTCAAAAGATTATCGAGGCTGCCGACAACCTGAAAGTTATCGGGAGAGCCGGGGTCGGAGTTGACAACGTTGATGTGGATGCAGCTACAAAGAAAGGCATTATTGTGACTAACGCTCCCGAAGGGAATATGATTTCGGCAGCAGAGCACACTATTGCCATGATGATGGCAATGTCCAGGAACATCCCCCAGGCAAACGCTTCCCTGAAAGCAAGGGAATGGAAACGCAATAAATTCACGGGCATTGAGGTCAAAGGCAAGACTCTGGGAATCATAGGGCTCGGAAGAATCGGTTCCGAAGTCGCAAAAAGGGCTTCAGGACTTGAGATGAACCTTATGGGGTATGATCCTTTTATTTCCGAAAAGCGGGCCGTCGAGCTTGGAGTCAAACTGGCTACAGTTAACGAAATCGCAAAAGCAGCCGACTATATTACAGTGCACACTCCTCTTATTAAAGAAACCAGGAATATTCTCGATGAAGAACAGTTTGCCCTGATGAAACCCGGCGTCAGAATCATCAACTGCGCCCGCGGCGGCATTATTAGCGAAGAAGCCCTGGCAAAAGCTCTTGAAAGCGGAAAAGTGGGCGGCGCAGCAATAGACGTTTTCATCGAAGAGCCTCCTTTCAACAGCCCTCTCCTGAATTATGACAATGTCGTTGTTACTCCTCATCTTGGAGCCTCCACACAGGAAGCCCAGGTCAATGTGGCAATTGATATTGCAAAGGAAGTAGTATCCGTTCTTACAGGCGGGCTTGCAAAGAACGCAATCAATATCCCCTCGGTAAAGCCGGAAGCTATGGCAGTCCTTGCCCCTTATATCAGGCTCTCGGAGATTATGGGCAAGATTGCAGGGCAGCTCGTGAATGGAAATTACGAAAAGGTAGAAATCGGGTACAATGGGGAGATTTCCGGAAAGGACACCAGGCCCCTTACAGTCTCGGCACTCAAAGGGCTGCTTGAGATGGCTCTAGGTTCCGGAGTAAACTATGTTAATGCCCCTATCCTTGCAAAATCCAGAAAGATTGCAGTCGTGGAGAGCAAGTCCGAATCTTCGGAGGAATACTCTTCAACTATCAGTATCAGGCTTAGCAGCAACGGACAGGCGAAACTGGTTGCAGGCACGGTTGTCGGGGATGAACCTAAAATCGTTGCCGTCGATGAGGACAGGGTAGACATCTTCCCTGCAGGCCGTATGATCTTTGCCAAACACATTAACAGGCCCAATGTTATCGGACCGTGCTGCCTGGTGCTCGGCAAAAACAATATCAATATCTCAGGCATGCAGGTTGGCAGGGCGGAAATCGGAGGCGTGACCATGATGGTCCTTAACGTAGACTCTGAAGTTTCTGACCCTATCCTTGATGAGGTCCGGAAAGTTGAAGGAATACTCGATGCCAAACTTGTGACCCTCTAAACTTTCCTTTTCAGGAAGGTTTTACTCCGGCAAAAGCTCAGGATGAAAAATCCTGAGCCGGAGCGTTTAAATTTTTCAAGTCTAACCTTAGACTTCTTCATCTTAAACTATTATCTTAAACTATTATCTTAAACTTCTTTATCTGAAATTTCGTTATCTGAAATTTATTTATCTCAGAGTGTTATTAAGCTATTACATTAAACTTAAGCCATCACATTAAACTCTCAGTATTATAATAGACTAATAATATACTCTTCTTGCCAGTATCAATTTTTAAGGGGTCAGTTAATGGAAGAACTTAAACGCGTAGTTTCCGTTCCTTTTAAAAAAACGCTTTCAGCTTCTCTTTCGGAAAAGGATTTTGAGTACTCCCTGGCTTTTGACCTGAAATGGTTTTCCCCGAAAATCGCCTCAAAGGTTAGGGAAAAAGCCCTTGAAGAAGGTCTTCTCTCCCTTAAAGCCGGGGCTCTTGTGCCTTGCTTTAATGTGGAAAGTATCCGGCTTCCGCATGCTTTCAAGCCGTCGGAGAATTTTCTTGAAAATCAAAAAAGCTCCGGAGGAAAAACGCAGGTAAAAGAAGAAATTTCCTTTGAGCAGGTTCTGGAATTTATTTCCGCAGATAGCGGGATAAACCGGCAGAAACTCGTTTCTGAAATTAACTCCATGCAGGACCGGCTTTCCTACCTTGTGGATATCAGAATCGTAGCACTTATCGTGGCAAAAAAGTTTGGGTGTGACATTGAAGCAATCTTCGGAAAAGTTGCCAGGTCTGTACTCAGTATCTCTTTTTAACAAAATTCTTCAATTACTCAAATAGATGGGAAGGAAGTCGCAGCTCTCTTAAGTGGTCAAAATAAAGCCAAAATGAAGTCAAAATAAAGTCAAGATGAAAGCTGCCTTCCTGGACAATATTCTTAGACAATATTCTTATAATCTCTTTAATTATTTAATTTTAAGGTGATGATTTAATTTACAGACTGAGGATTTAATTTACGGACTTTACAGATTTTTATGAATTGTTTCCATAAGTAGAGGAGCTGATAATTGTGGTGTAACTATTTCTATATATGCACCTGTTTTAGCATTATTCAGCTCTCTCATGATCTTATCAAGGTCACCGCAGGTAGTGACTTTTCTTGTTATCCAGTTATTGCAACCAAGTACTTCTGGCAACTTATGGTATTGCCATTCTGGAATATCATTATAACAGTAATCTAATTTTTTAGATAGCATTTTTTCTATCAGGTAGCCGTGATTATTCAGCACGAAGATAATAGGCTTTAGACCATAGCGGTAAAACTGGCTAATCTCCTGAGCTGTCATCTGGTGTGACCCTTCGCCCGTTATAAGAATCACCCGCCGGTCAGGTGCAGCCAGAGCAGCGCCGAAAGAAGCCGGAGTAGCCCAGCCTATTGCTCCCCAGAGCATCTGGCTCTGGAACTTAACTCCATTCGGTAAAGGTAAAGGCAGTAACCCGTAAAAGGATGAGGTAGAGTCAGCTATAATTATATCATCGGGCTTAAAAAATTCGGCGTATCTGGCGTATAAGTAGTCAGCCGTTATCGGGTCTTCAGCATTTACCTCTGGAATTGCGGGATGTCTGGCCACAGGCCACTTAATATCGGTACGCTTATCAAGCCTTCTGGTGAGCTCCTCCAGTACATCAAGCATCTGTACGTTTATGTAATCAGTATACCCGATATGGACACTGGAAGGCATGATATTGATAATTCGGGATTTATCCAGTTTTGCCGTAAACATGCCCAGATTAATATCGGATAGGATCGTGCCTATGGCAAGTATACAGTCGCAGGATTCCACAAACTCCTTAATTTCAGGATTGATAAGCTGTCCCATGTATAATCCCATATAGGAGGGATTAGTCTCGTCAAGCATCGACTTATCCAGCGCCATAGTAGCATAGGGCAAGCCTGAAGCATTAATAACAACCATAGCCAGGCCCTTGAGGCCAAAACGGTCAACAAGGAAACCCGGCATAATACAGGCTTGCTTTGCATTCGATAATTTACCTTCAATAATCGAGACCACTTCTTCAAGAGTTGCAGGATCACTTTTTACAGGCATTTTTGCCGGTGCCGTAAAGGATAAGATATCTGTATTCACATAATCGTGAGGTATTGCAATATAGACAGGTTGGCGGTTTTCCAGAGCTGCATCGATAACACGCTCGACTTCTTCAACGCAGTTTTCCGGTGTAAGTATGGTTTCCGCGCATACGACTAACGAAGCCATATCTGTAAATGTGCCGTACTCTGCGTCCCCCAGTGAGTGATGCACTATGGCATGTCTCTTCTGTACCTGCATTTTCGGCATTCCGACAATATGGAATACCGGATTGTGCTCCGCATAAGAGCCTGCTATACCGCATAATGCGGAGAGTTCACCCACTCCGAAGGTAGTACACAGTGCTGACATGCGATTAATACGAGCATACCCATCAGCAGCATAAGCGGCATTCAGTTCGTTGCAACAGCCTATCCAGCGAAGTTCCTTATCATCACATATGGCATTGTTGATAGGAAACGCAAAGTCTCCTGGCACGCCGAAAATATCCCTTATACCCAGTTGCTTTAATCTATCAAGAAGATATTGAATAACTGTCGGCATAGTAGTACCACCCGGTTGAGTTTACTTATCTCATTACATCGGTCAAGCCCGGTTTTCATCAGTTTTGAGAAGTTTGGTTACTTTTAGGCTCGAAGCGGGGCTGTCGCAGGTTCCCCAGCAGCTATCGGAACGCAGACAGAGCAGGAGTGACAGGGCTAGTTATGCAGGCTTCTTTGTCTTAAGGCCCTGATAACATGCAGTCCACCTTAGTTTTGACATCTACGTAGAAATCCGGTGGTTTCGGTGCTTGCTCACATATAAGATACTGACCCAGCACGATATTGCCCGTTCCCCCGAGATTGATCATTCCCCTAGTGATATAATTCACTTAATATTATAAAAATAGGGTTTTTTCTCAATACGTCCTGACCATCAGTTAGCTCCGAAATTGGCTTTATAATTAATAATAAACGAAAATACTGTAATAAACGAAAATGCCGGTTTTCAGTGAGCGGATTATACCGGAGTTGTGCTAGTGTATCTGCCAGTGTATCTGCTGCTTGTAATGGGACACATGCCAGCACAGCTTTATTCCGAAACGTTACGCGTTACAAGTCGATGGAAAAGAAATAAACATTTTTATTATCTGGAGTCTAGCAAATTGAAACTACGTATGCACATAATCTTTATGTACTAGAAATGTTATTCACATCATACCAATTCCGACTAATCGCTTGTTCTTTAATTTGCCGTTTCCGGGATTAAGTCCCGCAGAGGCAATTATAGCGATGTTCGAACGCGATCGGGAATTTTTTTCCGCGTGAGTGAGATTATACAAATCTTGCGGAGGAACATACATTGGGTAAAAAATCACTGGTAAAACTGACAAGAAAAACAAATCCAAGAATCGTTTCTCTGATTCTTACCCTGAAAGATGGGGCAAACGCAAACAATGCCCCCATCTGGAAGGATATCGCGAAACGTCTTGAGATGCCGTCCAGAAACTATGCGGCTGTGAATATAAGTAAGATCAACAGGCACACTGCACAGGATGATATCCTGCTTATTCCGGGAAAAGTTCTGGGCGCAGGTCTCCTTGACCACTCTGTAACTGTTGCAGCTCTAACCTTCAGTGACTCTGCAATTGACAAGATCACTGGGGCCGGTGGCAAGTGCCTGAGTCTCGAAGAGATAATGGAAGCAAATCCAAAAGGGTCCGGTATCCGGATATTCCGCTGAGGTGTCGAAGATGACGGTTATCGATGCAAATGGGCTTATTCTGGGGCGTCTTGCAAGTACGGTTGCAAAACAGTTGCTTTCAGGAGACGAAAAGATTTATATTGTAAATGCTGAAAAAGCCGTAATTTCTGGCTCAAGGGCTACCACCCTCAAAGATTACCGGGAGACCCGGGAAAGAGGAGCTACGGAATTCGGGCCTTACTTCCCGAAGCGTCCGGACCGCATCCTTAAGAGGACTATCCGTGGCATGCTGCCCTATAAGAGAGCAAGAGGCAGGGACGCAATGTCCAGGCTCAAAGTCTATGTAGGTGTCCCCTATGAACTCAAGGGCGCTGAAACAATCACCATTGCAGATGCCGATATGAGGCTTTTAAGCTCCAGTAAATATATTGAGCTTGGTGAAGTGAGCCAGAAAATGGGTTCGAAGTTCTAAAGGGTGAGTCCTCATGGTCAAAGTAGTTAATTCATCTGGAAAGCACAAGACTGCAACTGCACGTGCAACAGTCACGAAAGGAACCGGTAAGGTCAGGATCAACAAAATTCCGCTCGAGCTATATACTCCAGAGCTTGTAATGATGAAGATCTCAGAACCTCTGCTGATCGCAGGAAATGAAGTGGTCTCCGGGCTTGATATTAATGTAGATGTCCGGGGCGGTGGAATTATCGGGCAAGCTAATGCGGTAAGAACCGCAGTTGCCAGAGGTATTGTGGAATGGACAAATGACACAATCATCAGAGATAACTTCGCAAGCTATGACCGCAATCTACTTGTAAGCGATTCCAGGCAGAAAGAGTCAAAGAACTTTGGTGGACCTGGAGCAAGGGCTAAATACCAGAAATCTTACAGGTAAGACTATGATCCCAGTCCGATGTTTCTCATGTGGAAAAGTAATCTCAAACTATTGGGATGAGTACAAAAGACGTGTCAATGATGGCGAAGATGGTGCCGCAGTGCTGGATGATCTAGGGATCACCCGCTACTGCTGCCGCAGAATGATTCTAAGCCATGTCGAACTCGTTGATGTGCTTTCGCCGTACCAGTAAGGGACCGTAGGGTAGCCTGGTCCATCCTTCGGCGTTCGGGACGCCGGAACCTGAGTTCGAATCTCAGCGGTCCCATTTCCCTATTTCAAGGGTGCTGGTTTTAGGCATGTACTGTAAAATATCAAACTTATCATGATTTTCAATTATCGGAATTCATCGGAGCGTTTTTAAGTTTAGGGTGATCAGTTGGTCAAGGAAAAGTATACCCGGTTCGAGCGTGCACGAATTGTAGGTGCAAGATCATTGCAGATTGCAATGGGGGCTCCTGTGCTTGTTGAAGATGACGGGCGGCTGGATCCTCTCAGTGTCGCTATTGAAGAGTTGAAGGCCGGAGTTATTCCTATCACGGTCAAACGTAAAATCAATTGAAAACGCAGTGGGATACATTTTCAGATATCGAATGTGTTTTATTGTTGATTCTATATTATGAGGTGACTTTATGGAGGAAATTGAGCAAACAGGGCAGGAGGAAACCGAAGAACAGCCTGTGCCTGAAGAAAATGCCGTGGCTGAAGCAAAACCTGCACCTGAAAAGGAAGCCGCAGCAAAAACCGGATCTGTTCCTGTAGAAACCGAGGATGAAGCAGCTTCTGCTAAAGAAGGTTCCACATCCCTTGTGTCCATTGACGAATACCTGGCAGCAGGTGTTCACATAGGTACCCAGCAGAAGACCCAGGATATGATGCGTTTCGTATACAGGGTCAGAACTGACGGATTATATGTACTTGACATCCAGTCAACAGACGAAAGAATCAGAGTTGCATCAAAGTTATTGTCTCATTACGATCCCTCAAGAATTCTTGTGGTTTCCTCAAGGCAGTACGGGCAGCACCCTGCAAGGATGTTTTCCAGGGCACTCGGCACCAGAGCAATGCTCGGAAGATTCATTCCCGGCTTGCTTACAAACCCTCAGATCCACGGTTTCTTTGAGCCTGATGTTGTAATCGTAACCGACCCTGCAGGCGACGCCCAGGTTCTGAAGGAAGCTTCCAGTATCGGTGTACCCGTTGTAGCACTCTGTGATACCAACAACCTGATTTCAAACGTGGACCTTGTAATTCCCACAAACAACAAAGGTAGAAAAGCTCTTTCCCTTGTCTACTGGCTGCTTGCAAGGGAAGTATCCCGGCTTAATGGCACTCCTTTCAACTACGAGTTGACCGACTTCGAAACACCTCTCTGATCCCGAGAAGCAGTCCTGCATACTGCAAGGCTATATAAAAATGACCCATATCTTATATGGGTGATACAAATGAGACAGCCAGCAGTTGCAGGGCAGTTCTATCCCCTGCGTCCTGAAAATCTGGAGAAAGAACTCAAGCAATGTTTTGAAGGTCTGGAGATCCGGGAACGAAATGTCCTCGGGGCAGTTTGCCCGCATGCCGGGTATGTCTATTCAGGGAAGGTCGCTGCACATGTTTATGCAGCTCTTCCCAAAGCCGACACATATGTTATTTTCGGTCCCAACCATACGGGATACGGCTCACCTGTATCAGTATCTACGGATACCTGGAAAACTCCCCTGGGAACACTCGAGGTTGATCGTGAACTTGCCGGGGGGCTGTCAGGAAGTATTATTGATGCGGATGAGCTCGGACACCGGTACGAGCATTCTATCGAAGTTCAGCTTCCTTTCCTTCAATACCGCTTCGATAATGATTTCAGGATTCTTCCTATCTGCCTGGGTATGCAGGATGAAGAAACCGCAACCGAGGTGGGGAACCTTGTAGCCAATCTTGCTTCCGAAAGCGGGAAAAAAATAGCTTTCATTGCATCCAGCGATTTTACTCATTACCAGCCTGCAAACCTTGCAAGGGAAATAGACAATGAAGTTATAGAGGCTATCCTTAATCTGGATATTTCGGGAATATATGAAAGGCTTTACAGGAGAAACGCATCCGTGTGCGGATATGGGCCGATTGCCGCGATGTTAACAGCTTCACAGAAGCTTGGTGCGAACCGGGCCGAACTGCTTAACTATTCAAACAGTGGGGATGTTTCAGGAGATATGAACGCAGTTGTGGGATATGCCGCGATTATCGTGGAGTAGAGAAATTCTGCGGAAAATGGAACATACTCGTTTTCAATTCAAGGATACCGGGATACTTACTTATACCGGAATAAATTTTTTATGGATTTTCACCGCTATCTACTTAATATAGGTTTGAAAAATAAGGTAGACATCCAAAAATAAATTGATTTTAATATTCAGAAACAAATTTACGGTGTATCCATAAATAAATTTACTATTACATTCAAAAATAAGTTTCCTATTGCATTCAAAAATAAATTCGCTTTCATATTAAAGTATAAATCACTGCTTTACATGCTTCAATCAAATCTGGGACTTTCAGAGGAATAACATGATTTCATATTCTGCACCCGGGAAAATCTATCTCTTCGGAGAGCATGCAGTCGTTTACGGAGAAACTGCAATAGCGTGTGCTGTTGAGTTGAGGACCCGTGTCAGGGCAGAAATCAGCGATTCTGTAGTAATCCAGTCACAGATCGGCAGAACAGGGATTGATTTTGAAAAGCATCCCTATATCTCCTCAGTTATTGAAAAAATAAGAGAAATCGTCCCGATAAAAGGCGTTATGCTGGATGTTGATTCCGATATTCCTGTAGGTTCCGGGCTAGGGTCGTCTGCAGCTGTGACAATTGCGAGTATAGGCGCTCTCAATGAGCTGTTTGGCTGCGGGCTTTCTCTTAACGAGATTGCAAAACTGGGCCATGAGATCGAAATTAAGGTTCAGGGAGCGGCAAGCCCCACAGATACCTATGTTTCTACTTTCGGAGGGGTTGTTACCATCCCTGACCGCAGGAGGTTGAGGACGCCGGATTGCGGAATTATAATAGGGGATACAGGAGTTTTTTCCTCCACAAAAGAGCTTGTGGCAGATGTCAGGAAGCTCCGTGAAAGTTACCCCGAACTTATCGAGCCCCTCATGGCTTCAATCGGTACGATCTCTAAAATCGGGGAATCTCTTGTCCTTGCAGGCGACTACCCTTCCATTGGCAGGCTTATGAACGTAAATCAGGGGATTCTGGATGCCCTTGGAGTAAATATTCTCGAACTTTCCAGGCTAATTTATTCAGCTCGGAAAGCCGGGGCTTTCGGGGCAAAAATTACAGGCGCTGGCGGGGGAGGATGCATGGTTGCCCTTACCGCACCTGATAAATGCATACAGGTTGCCGAAGCCATTGCAAAGGCAGGTGGCAAGGAAACCATAACAAAACCCACTGAGCAGGGCTTGAAATCCGAGTGAGCATCTCGAATCCACTCTAATAAATCGGTACCTAATTGAGAAAATTGTACCTTATCGAATAGCTGTATTGAATTGAAGAAGCTGTATTGAATTGAAGAAGCTGTATCGAATTGAAGAAGTTGTATCGAATTGAGGGATCCGTACTATATGGAGAACCTCTACTTTGTTGAAGCTTATTTCAATATTTCTGAAGCTTTATTTCATTATTTCGCGGTTACCAGTAAAGGAAATTTAAAAAAGGTATTAAGTGATATGGCATGAAGGTCTCAACAGAACCTGTTATCCTGAAACTTGGAGGCAGCATCATTACTGACAAAGCTGCAGATCAAGGGGTTGTAAGAGAAGCTGACCTCCTGAGGATTGCAAAGGAAGTTTCCGAATACCGGGGAAAAATAATTGTTGTTCACGGTGCAGGTTCCTTTGGGCACACTTACGCTAAAAAATACGGGCTTGACAGGAGTTTTGATCAGGAAGGAGCGATCATAACACATGAATCTGTCAAGAAACTTGCATCAAGGGTGGTAGATGCTCTGAATGAGTATGGAACCCGGGCTATAGCTGTACATCCTATGGGCTGTACGGTTTGCAGAAATGGGCGAATCGAGAGCATGTACCTTGATAACATTAAGCTCATGCTCGAGAAAGGTTTTGTACCGGTGCTGCACGGAGACGTTGTTATGGATTTTGAACTCGGAGCGTGCGTGCTCTCAGGAGACCAGATCGTTCCCTACCTTGCAAAAGAACTCAAGATCACCCGACTTGGGCTGGGGTCGGCAGAGGATGGAGTACTTGATAAGGATGGAAAACCCGTACCTGAAATCACCCCGGAAACTTTTGAAAATTTCAAGCATTACATAAGAGGCTCGGAAAGCACCGATGTTACGGGTGGTATGCTCGGGAAAGTGCAGGAACTTCTGGAACTTAGCAAAACGTCTTGTATTACATCACATATATTCAATGCCGGAAAAGAGGATAACATATATCGGTTCTTAAATGGAGACTCCATAGGAACTAGAATCAGTCCGGATAAAGGGTATGAAGTATGATCAACACGACTTCAAAGCGAAAGATCGAACACCTGAAGTTATGTGCTGAAAGCCCGGTTGAGTCCCGAAAAGTCAGCGCGGGCTTTGAGGATGTGACCCTGATCCACAGGGCGCTTCCGGAACTCGATATGGATAAACTGGACCTGTCTGTAGACCTTTTTGGAAAGCGCCTGCAAGCTCCTTTCCTTATCGCGTCGATTACTGGAGGGCATCCTGATACGATTCCTGTAAACGCTTCCCTTGCCGCCGCAGCCGAAGAACTGGGAGTAGGAATAGGAGTTGGCAGCCAGAGGGCTGCAATCGATGACCCTGCACAGGAAAAGTCTTTCAGGATTGTCAGGGAAAAAGCTCCGAATGCCTTTGTGTATGGGAATGTAGGCGCTGCCCAGATTCGCGAATATGGGGTTGACGGAGTTGAAAAACTCATAGAAATGATCGATGCCGACGCCCTTGCCATTCACCTTAACTTCTTGCAGGAAGCCATCCAGCCAGAAGGAGATAGGGATGCCACTGGCTGCCTCGATATGATAAAAGAGATCTGCTCAGTACTGGGCACGCCAGTAATCATTAAAGAAACAGGAGCCGGAATCTCAAGGGAAGATGCCTTTCTCCTCCAGAAAGCAGGCGTGTCCGCAATTGATGTAGGAGGCGCAGGAGGTACAAGCTGGGCAGGTGTTGAGGTATACAGGGCCAGGGAAAGTGGAGATTCGACCTCGGAACATCTTGGGGAACTTTTCTGGGATTTTGGAATTCCTACAGTTGCCAGCATTATAGAAGCCAGAGTTTCCCTGCCAATTATCGCAACAGGCGGGATCAGGACAGGGGTAGATATAGCTAAATGCATTGCTCTCGGAGCCAGTGCGGCAAGTGCAGCCCTGCCTTTTGTGGGCCCTGCCCTTGAAGGGAAAGAATCGGTTGTCAGGGTACTTTCCCGCATGCTGGATGAATTCAGGGTTGCAATGTTTCTCTGCGGCTGTGCAAACATACAGGATCTGCGTAACGCACCTGTGGTTGTTACTGGCTGGACCCTTGAGTACCTGGGGCAACGCGGCTTTAACGTAAAAGACTATGCAGTAGCAGGAGATGCTTTTTAAAGCATAGCAAAGATCTTCGGCTACTTTTGCCTGTTATCTGTATTAAAATTTACATTATACCGGTAAAGTCTAATAGCAGATACGTTCATTAGAAGGTTCGTTCCATAACAATATTTATACATGATATGAAAGTAATGTTCGAAATAAATCTTTAATATATGAATAATATTTCATATTTCCAGATAATGGAAAATCTATCCAGGATCATTAAGGACAATTATTAAGTCTGACTGAACTATCTGGAAGTCAGTAGCAATTACCCCAGAATCTACATCAGGATTCACAAAATACCAGAATATCAGTCACTGTAAAATTGGCTAAATTAAGGGTTAATTTCAGAGAATTACCCAAGATCCATTAAATTAACAAATTAGTCTCATAGAGTATCTAAGATCGGTTAAACCAGAGAATTAGTTTCATAGAATTACTGTAAAATCAATTAAACTAAGAATTAGTTTCACAGTTACCCAGGCTGAAATTACTTAGTATGAAGTGATTTCATTATTGGAATAGGAATAATTTATGATAATTGTCGACTCAGGAATCAACTGATGAGAGTTATCATGATAGGAATAATCCAGGTAAGAATGGATTAGTGAGAATCAGCAGGAATAAGAATCAGGAATAAGAATCAGGAATAAGAATCAATTAAAAATAGACCCAAATAGCAAAGCAGGTTACTGGATAAGCCCTCGGAGAATCGGCTTAAATAGAGGACTTTACGTTATGAAAGCACTTTAAAGTCGGAAATCTTACCCTGCAGAACTGGTTGAGAATCAGGTTCTTAAGAAATACTGAAATACTGGCCAGTAAAGGAAGAGCACGTAAAGGCTTCTGTTAATTGAACTAGTAGCCAGAAATCGTTCGATCTGGCAGGTAAAATCCTTTGAAGGAATGCATCTGAGGAAAAGAGGATTTGAAGGTAGTCCTGGGCAGTTCTGGAGCACTTAACAGGCACTTGAATATTTGTATACTGAAACAAATATATATCTAAAGTGGAATTCTTCTGCAAGAGATGCAAATGAATCGTCTCATCCGGGGGTTGAGTTCTCCCTGCGAGCAGGGTCTGAGTAGTGACTGCTCTAAGGCTGATTCTGTGTTAGATTCTATATTATGCTTTCCATTCACATCATGATATAACTTTAAGGTCATCTCCTGATCCATGTTTTGAGGATTGGGGTTCACAAGGATAAAAAAATACATAAGAGGTAAAAATATGACTGAAATAGGAATTGTTGCAGTCGGCGGTTATAATGAGATGGGCCGTAACATGACTGCGGTAATCATAGGTGAAGATATTATCATTCTGGACATGGGGCTTCGGCTCGATAGGGTTCAGATCCATGAAGACGTTGAAATTGACAAAATGCATTCACTCGAACTTATCGAGATGGGGGCAATTCCTGATGATACCATTATGAAAGAAATTAATGGTACTGTCCGGGCAATTGTCTGTACCCACGGGCATCTTGACCACATAGGTGCAATTCCGAAACTTGCCCACAGGTATAATGCCCCGATTATCTCTACACCATATACAGCGGCCCTTATCAAACAGCAGATCGAGGCCGAGCGCAAGTTTGAGGTTTGCAACAGGGTTATTCCGTTGAATGCGGGTGGGACCTACCAGGTTACGGAAGATATTTCCGTTGAATTCATCAATGTCCAGCACAGCATTATTGACTGTGTGCTTGCAGCAGTTCACACTCCAGTTGGATCGGTTCTTTACGCCTGCGACTTCAAACTGGACCGGACTCCGACAATGGGCGAAGCTCCGGACTTCGAGCGCCTCAAAGCCCTCGGAAAGGAAGGGGTTATTGCAATGATTGTAGAGAGTACGAATGCCGGGCGCTCAGGAAAAACTCCTTCGGAACAGATTGCAAAAGATATGGTGAGGGATGTGCTGCTCGGAACGGAAGAGTCCGATGTCGGGATGATCATCACCACCTTTGCCTCCCACATTCCCAGGCTAAAAGCAATTATTGAAGCAGCCGGGGAAATGGGCAGGATTCCTGTGCTTATGGGCCGCTCAATGGAACGCTATGTCGGGGCTGCGAGAGACACCGGATATCTGGAGCTGCCTTCCAATGTCGAGATGTACGGCCAGAGAAAAGATGTTGATAGGGCCTTCAAACGTATTATCCAGGAAGGGAAGAACAAGTACCTCCCAATCGTCACCGGGCACCAGGGGGAACCGGGTTCCATACTTACACGAATCGCAAACGGGGAGACGCCCTACACGGTTGAACCGGGAGACAGGATTATTTTCTCTGCAAATGTGATCCCGAGCCCCATGACTCAGGCTAACCGTTATGCCCTTGAGACCAAGCTTAAAATGCGGGGCGCCAGGATTTATGACAATGTGCACGTTTCAGGACACGCATACAGGGAAGACCACTGGGAACTTCTGCGCATGGTGAATCCTGAACATGTAATCCCTGCCCATGGGGATATGGAGATGCACGGACACTACATCGAGATGGCGGAAGATGCCGGATATGTACTGGGAGATACCGTACACCTCCTCAGAAACGGTGAAGTGTTATATATAGAAGAATAATTATTGTATAGGAAGTATATTCCGTACCTCGTGATGTTTATGATGCTAATTGATGAGATCAAAAAAAGAAGCGTCCATGTTGATGCCGCAATTAATGAGCTGCTTCCGGTAGTCCATCCCGAGGAGCTGTACAAAGCTTCTCGCTACCTGGTAGATGCCGGAGGAAAACGCCTCCGTCCCGCAGTTCTTATTCTGGCAGCCGAAGCTGCAGGCTCGAATCTCAAATCGGTTCTACCTGCAGCGGTGGCCGTGGAGCTTGTACATAATTTCACTCTGATCCATGATGACATAATGGATAGGGACGATATTCGCAGAGGGAGACCTGCGGTCCACACGATCTGGGGTGAAGCCGGAGCAATTCTTGCAGGCGATACGCTTTATTCCAAAGCTTTTGAGATCCTGTCAAAAGTCGAAAATGAACCTGTAAGGATCTTAAAATGTATGGATGTCCTCTCAAAGACCTGTACCGAAATCTGTGAAGGCCAGTGGCTTGATATGGATTTCGAAAAAAGAGAGAAAGTTACTAAACCTGAATATATTGAGATGGTGGAAAAAAAGACCTCGGTCCTTTATGCCGCTGCAGCTAAGATCGGGGCTCTTCTTGGGGGTGCTTCTGATGAGATTGCAGAGGCCTTATACCAGTACGGGCGCCTTATAGGGATTGGCTTCCAGATGTATGACGATGTTCTGGATATGGTCACTCCGCAAGAAGTACTCGGTAAAGTCAGAGGCAGCGACCTTATGGAAGGAAAACATACCCTTATCGTAATCGATGCATTCGAAAAGGGTGTGAAACTTGACGTTTTCGGGAAAGGGAAAGCTACTCCAGAAGAAACCGACGAAGCCGTCCGGATTTTAACCGAATGCGGATCAATTGATTACGTAAAAGATCTTGCAACTTCATACATTAGCGAAGGTAAAGCAAAACTGGATGTCCTGAGGGACTGCCCGGAAAAAGAACTTCTCCTTCAGATTGCTGATTATATGATCTCAAGGGAATACTAATTCCGGAAGCCGCCCGAGCGGCCGGAAACATCACAGAAAGTTGCGGCTCCATTAGCCGCAATAACCTGTATTTAACTGTATTTAACACTAGATTTATACTGTACTTACAATAGATATATACTAGATTTATACTAGGTTTGTCATATTTTCAGATTTTTCCTTAAATAACGGGTGTCAACTCTATTTTAAACCCTGTTTTAAATCCAGTTTTAAAAACTACATCAGGTAATATAGTTTTAAGAGCCAATACATATTTAAGAATCAGGATTTTCAGATTGAGTTTCCAGACCTGCGGCACGCAGTTAAAATCTTCAAAAAAAGTAATATGGGCAGGACTTTCATCCTGCTCCTTTTTTAATTAATGTTCGACTTTCAGGGTTTATTCACTTTCTGGACTCGATTGTGCTCTGGGCAGCTACAAGCCTTGCGATCGGGACTCTGTAAGGAGAGCAGCTTACATAGTCAAGGCCTATTTGATAGGCGAAGTTTATGGATTTCGGTTCTCCGCCGTGTTCTCCGCAGATTCCCATTTTAAGGTCGGGTTTGACGGAGCGGCCTTTTTTTATGCCGATTTTCATGATCTCGCCAACGCCTTCCTGGTCCAGAACTGCAAACGGATCGTGCTCAAGAATTCCTGCCTTCTGGTAGATGGGCACGAATTTGGACACGTCGTCACGACTGAATCCGAAGGTTGTCTGGGTCAGGTCGTTTGTCCCGAAGGAGAAGAAATCGGCTTCCATCGCGATCTTGTCTGCGATAATTGCAGCTCTGGGCAGCTCGATCATTGTTCCTACTTTGTAGTCGATCTTTACACCTTTCTCGGCCATGACCGTTTCTGCCATCTTGCAGACCTCTTCCCTGGTAACGGAAAGCTCTTTTACAAGGCCCACGAGCGGGATCATGATTTCAGGAACAATCTGCATTCCCTCGTTTGCAAGCTCGCAGGCTGCTTCCATGATTGCACGAACCTGCATATCATAGATTTCCGGGTAAGTTATTCCGAGCCTGCACCCTCTGTGGCCAAGCATAGGATTGAGTTCTTTGAGGGAAACTACACGCTGGATGATCTTCTTTACCTCGTCGATCTTTCCGCAGTCTCCTGAGACTTCGAGCTCCCTGAGCTTTGTGTCCAGCTCTTCCTTGTCAGGAAGGAATTCATGGAGAGGCGGATCAAGCAGCCTGATAGTTACTGGCAGGCCTTCCATACTGCGGAAGATCCCAAGGAAGTCTTCCTTCTGCATGGGGAGTAATCTTTTGAGGGCTTTTTTCCTGGACTTCTCGTCTTCGGCCATGATCATTTCCCTTACTGCGGGAATCCTGTCTTCTCCAAAGAACATGTGTTCGGTTCTGCAAAGTCCGATACCTTCAGCCCCGAGTTCGCGGGCAAGGCCTGCATCTGCCGGATTATCCGCATTTGTTCTCACTCCGAGAGTCCTGATGTCATCAGCCCAGAGAAGAACCTGCTTCAGGTCGTCATTTATTTCGGCATCAATCAGATCTACTTTCCCGATGATTACACTGCCTGCACTTCCGTCAATAGTAATATAATCGTGCTCTTTGATAGTGTGACCATTTACCATGAAAAGGCCGCTCTTTGTATCGATAGAGATTTCTCCGCAACCCACAACGCAGGGCTTACCCATACCTCTTCCAACAACTGCAGCATGAGAGGTCATTCCTCCGCGCACGGTAAGCACGCCCTGTGCAGCTGCCATTCCTCCTATATCTTCAGGAGAGGTTTCGGTTCGGACAAGAATTGTCTTTTCTCCGATCTCAGCCATATCCTCTGCCGCTTCGGCAGTAAATACAACTTTTCCTACAGCAGCTCCGGGTGATGCCGGAAGTCCTCTTGCGATTACTTCCAGTCTTGCTTTAGGATCGATTCTCGGGTGCAGGAGAAGGTCGATATGTTCGGCTTTAACCCTTGTGACTGCGGTATCCTTATCAATCAGCCCTTCTGCCACCATATCCGTTGCTATCTTCACGGCTGCGGCAGCTGTGCGCTTCCCTGTCCTGGTCTGCAGCATGTAGAGTTTTCCTTCCTGGATAGTAAACTCGATATCCTGCATGTCTTTGAAGTGGGCTTCAAGCCTCTGACAGATATCAACAAGCTGTTTGTAAGCGTCGGGGATTTTATTCCCAAGAGTGTCAATAAAGTCCGGAGTCCGAATGCCTGCAACAACATCTTCGCCCTGTGCGTTGATAAGGTACTCTCCGAAAAACTTTTTTTCTCCTGTAGACGGGTTTCTTGTAAAAGCTACTCCTGTGCCTGAGGTATTTCCTCTGTTACCATAAACCATGGTCTGTACATTGACGGCTGTGCCCCAGCTGTCATCAATCTCATTAAGTTTTCTGTAAGTGATGGCTCTCGGATTATTCCAGGATTCAAAAACAGCATTAATTGCCATCTGAAGCTGGATTTTAGGATCCTGAGGGAACTCAAACCCTTTTTCAAGTTTGATAACTCCCTTGAACCTTTCAGCCAGTTCTTTCAGTGCTTTTGCATCGAGATCGGTATCGGATTCGACTTTAAGTTCTTTTTTCTTATCTTCGATAAGAGACTCGAATCTATCGGAGTCAATACCCAAAACCACATCTCCGAACATGGAGATAAATCTGCGATAGCAATCGTAAGCGAACCTTTCGTCATTGACCTTGTTTGCGAGCCCGATAACGGATTTGTCCGTGAGCCCAAGATTAAGGACGGTATCCATCATCCCCGGCATGGACACCCTGGCTCCGGATCTTACAGAAACAAGCAGCGGATCACTCGGGTCCCCCAATTTTTTGTTGTTTAAAGTCTCGAGCTTATCGATCGCTTCTTCGATCTGTTTGAGTACTTCCTCAGAATAGTTCTGATTTTTTAAATAAAGTACGCAAACTTCGGTTGTTATTGTAAAACCTGGTGGTACTGGGACTCCGAGATTTGCCATCTCGGCAAGGCCTGCGCCCTTACCTCCAAGTAAGTCTTTCATACTACCTTTGCCATCAGTTACATCCTTACCAAAAAAATATACGAACTTGGACAATGAGTCTCCTCCCTGAAACGAGATCATTAATCGGAGTTAGTGACTGAAAATGACCATATATATGGTCTGATTGCTGCCAACAATGTCCATTTAATATATAAGGTTGTGGATTCCCTCTCCTCGATTTTATACTTTACTATCTTAAATTAGTTAAGACTAACGTATAATATAGGTCTTGCGATATCTTTATATACAATGAGCGTAGACTACATATGCTTTTCAGTCTATAATATATATTCTTATTTATGACTGACAGAATAACATGCTCAAAGCCAGGAGATTTTTGCCCTGAGCTGGAGAAATAGCTATTAATTATTCGTGGCTGATATGAAACGACTCGGTAAAGTGCTGCACAGATCAGGTGTTAAAAACCTGATAATTAGAGGGGATGAGGTAAAACCCGAGAATGTCTCAGGTAGTTTTCCTAAATTGAATTCGGTCGTTGTAGATAAGGCCCTGAATCGGATTGGTACGATTGTCAGTGTTTTTGGACCTGTAAATCACCCATATTTTTTAGTGAAGGGCTTTAAACAAACTCCTGATTCAGATTTTCGGGCTCTCGTTAATGAAAGAGTCTATATTCGGTGAGATCTCTGACATTGAATGCGCGTTTGAATTCTTTATTATGGTTTAACATTAACTGGTTTATATATTTTTTGCTGGTTATAGCCGTGATTTTTCTTCTCCTTCATTATATATATTTACAGTAATTTCAATGGTGCAGCCAAAGTACCGGGGAATATAAACATATGGTCATTTTAATTTGTAAGGTGATATAATATGGTAGAAGTCGAAAGAGTTCGCTATTCGGACACTCTTGAAAGAGAAAAAATACGTGCCATGATCAAAGCTCGCAAAGAGAAGCAAAAAGAGCAAAGTTTTGAGACCGAAAAGGCCGTGTGTCCAGAATGCGGCAGCAGGAACCTTGTTCACGACTACGAGCGAGCCGAGCTTGTGTGTGGGGACTGCGGACTTGTCATTGATGCCGATTTTGTGGATGAAGGCCCTGAATGGCGAGCTTTCGATCATGATCAACGTATGAAGCGTTCCCGTGTGGGTGCGCCCATGACATACACAATCCATGACAAAGGGCTTTCCACAATGATTGACTGGAGAAACCGTGATTCCTACGGAAAATCGATTTCTTCCAAAAACCGTGCTCAGCTCTATCGTTTAAGAAAATGGCAGCGTAGAATTCGTGTAAGTAACGCAACTGAAAGAAACCTCGCATTTGCATTATCCGAACTGGACAGAATGGCTTCTGCTCTGGGTCTGCCGAGAACTGTCAGGGAAACCGCAGCTGTTGTCTACAGAAAAGCTGTGGACAAGAACCTTATCCGTGGGAGAAGCATTGAAGGTGTCGCCGCAGCCGCTCTTTATGCCGCCTGCCGCCAGTGCAGTGTCCCAAGAACCCTTGATGAAATCGAAGAAGTATCCAGGGTCAGCCGGAAAGAAATCGGAAGAACATACCGCTTTATTTCCAGAGAACTTGCACTGAAGCTTATGCCCACGTCTCCAATCGACTATGTCCCAAGGTTCTGTTCCGGTCTTAACCTTAAAGGAGAAGTCCAGTCCAAGAGCGTTGAGATCCTGAGGCAGGCTTCCGAAAAGGAACTCACAAGCGGAAGAGGCCCCACAGGAGTTGCTGCAGCTGCAATTTATATTGCATCCATTCTATGCGGTGAGCGGAGGACTCAGCGGGAAGTTGCAGATGTCGCCGGGGTTACGGAAGTTACCATCCGAAACAGGTATAAAGAGCTTGCAGAAGAACTGGATATCGAAATTATCCTCTAAATTCTTTTTTATTTTTTCTTTCGCCAGCGGGTTCTCTATGTTATTATATAGAGAAATTTCCTATTTTTTGCATCTATTTTGTTTATCCGGGTTTTCCGGCTGTGTAAAGATTATCTTAAAAACAAATCCAGAAATTTCAAAGCTTTTGGTCTATAATGCTAACAATTGAAATTTTGAACGCTCTTCTTTTAGGTTTCTCGGTAGGGCTTACAGGTGCACTCGTTCCGGGACCCATGCTTTTTGCAACTATAGAGATTTCGCTGAAGAAAGGTTGGCTTGCAGGCCCTCAGGTCGTATTCGGGCATATGATCGTGGAAGTTTTGCTTTACATTCTGATCCTCTTTGGAGCTGCTTCGCTTGTTGACAGCGGCATGATTTCCGCAATTTTCCTTATAGGAGGACTTTCGCTTCTGGTTTTCGGGCTTATTACCTTAAAGGAGGCCAGAGCCGCAGCTTCTTCTGCGCAGATTTTTCAGGATTCTTCAGGCTTGAGACTGACTTCCAGCCCTACCCTTATAGGCCTTGTAACTTCAGTTTCGAACCCGTAGTTCTGGATCTGGTGGCTAACCGCAGGTGGTGCCCTCGTACTTAAGGAGTATGAACTGGGAATTATAACTGCAGGGGCTTACATGTTAGGACACTGGACCGCAGACCTGGGCTGGTTTACTGCCGTATCCGGATCATTTGGCCGTGGTAAAACCCTGTTATCCCCGAAAATGCATAGATATATTCTCTATACCTGCGGGACATTCCTTGTGATTTTCGGGTTATACTTTATGCTTAATTACAATAATTCAATTCAACTGGCCTGAGTTTAAGATTTCGTGGATTTATTTTTGGGTTCCTATCGTTTGGTTCCTATCTGCGAAACCATTTATTGTAATTCCTTACCAAAAATTTTAAAAAAGGAGGAATCTCCTATTAAAGGATCGCAAATCTGCAAATTTGCGTTTTTAGAAATTACTTTCCGACATAATCCTTTATTATGACTTACGCAGTTGAACTGAGAGATCAATGGTATTAAACCTTTAACTGTCTAAAACACCAGTTAAACTACAATGTCTATTGTACTTGATTTTGTACCTCAAGTGCGTAAGTCCTAATTATTACACCCTGGTTTTAACCCGCTGTTTTTTAATCTGTTGTCTTCTTAAAACCCCTTCTTCTTTATAAAACCTTGAAAACATGTAGACTCCTCCGCTGAAAGTCGACAGGAACAAAACCACAAGAATTCTCATATTTTTCACAGTTTTCCAGCTCCACCTGTTAGCTACGAATAAGGAGCTAAGAGCCAGAGTTATAAGCCCGAAGAAACCGTGTACATAAAGGATTGCAGGAGCTGCTCTGGCAATTATACGCCGTAAGCCGGAGTACATCATATACAGTAAAGATAATGCTCCCAGGGTGTATCCGAGAGTATTTATCTTCCCATGTCTCGGAATTCCTTCTTTTTTTGAACCGCTTAGCTTCAATGCAATGAATCCAAGCATATAAGTCAACAGTGTCGAAATCTGCAATTTAAGCGAGATTTTCCTTAGCTGGTTAGTGCCCACTCCCATTACCAATTTTAGCCCCCTTAAAATTAAGTTGTGTTTTTTACCTTATTTGAAAATAAGACCCAGGCTTGAAGACCCCTTTGGAAGCAAAGTTTCTGAGAAATCTTCCGTTACCGGAAAACTTACTCATGTTTCTTCAAAGCTTAATACCCGGATAAACAGCTAGATAGGTAGCAGAGTAATTAGCAGAATAAGTAATAAGAGAAATAGTTAGGTGAATAACCGGATAGGTAGCCGATAATTTTGGATAGCTTTTTAATAGAAGTATAACCTTAGGCTTCCGAAAGGTCGATTTTCCATGAAACGGCAGTGCGTAAAAGTCCCTAAAAAGAAAGGAGAGCCTGTAAGGAAAATGCTCCTTGAGCTTGAGATTCTTGATAACTCCGTAAAAATAAATGCAGATGAGACATTTCTTTATCTTCCCCTGACCAGAGAGCCTGCCCCTGACGAGCTGAAGAGTTTTCTTGAGGGAGCTGAACTTACAGAATGCGATTTTGAGCTCCAGGAAAAAAAACCTGTTCCTGAAGACCTGCTTGGTTTCAGCCCCGCCTATGAGGTAATAGGAGATATTGCCCTGCTGGAGGATCCTGATCTCGATACGCAGAAAGCTTCGAGAATTGCCGATGCTCTCCTCCGGACCCAGCCGAATGTAAAAACCGTACTTAAGCCCCTTACACCTGTAATCGGGGAATTCAGGGTCAGGGAATTTGAGGTTGTTGCAGGCGAGCCCAGGACCGAAACCATTCACAGGGAATACGGCTGCCGCTATAAAGTCGACCTTGTGCGGGCTTATTTTACACCCCGCCTTTCGACCGAGCGCTCAAGAATTCTCTCCTGGGTAAAGGAAGGGGATACCGTTGTCGATATGTTTGCAGGTGTCGGCCCTTACAGCATCCTGATCGCAAAGAGCAAAAAGCCTTCGAAAGTCCGGGCAATAGACAAAAACCCGGAAGCTGTGCGTTATCTCAGGGAGAATATAATTCTTAATTCTGTGAAAAACATCGAAGCAATCGAAGGCGATGCCAGGGAAGAAGCAAAGAAGTTTGCAGGCACTGCCGACCATGTGATTATGAATCTCCCTCACAACGCCTTTGAATTTCTGGATTCTGCGGTTCTCCTGACAAAACCCGGCGGAATAATTCATTATTACGGAATAACCCCTGAAGATGACCTTTTCGAAAGCTCCATCGAACTCATAAAGGCAGCTGCGGAAAAAGCAGGACGGAAAATCGAGGTACTGGAGAAAAGGGTAGTCCGTTCGTATGCCCCCCACCAGTATAATATCTGCATAGAAGCCAAGGTTATTTAAGGGAAAACTGGATTATTTAAGGGCGTTAGGGCTCCAGGCCTTGTAGAAACAAACAGTCCTGCAAAAATAAACAGCTTTGCACAAGCGAAATAATTAAATTCTAGATCGCTATTTTAAGTCTGCTTATTTTTCCCGTACATTTGCCGTCGTGGCTTAGCGGTATAGCGGCTGATTCGTAATCAGCAGGCCGAGGGTTCGAGTCCCTCCGGCGGCTCTCGTTAGTTTTGAGTGATCTTAGCAACTTTGAATATTTTCCTTAATTCACCCACTTCTACTATTCTCTGAACAAAATCACATCATCAGGCAATCATCTGTGCCTATTATTTGAGGAACCTTACCCCGGAGATATTTATTAAAGAAATCAAGGAGTAGCAAATTCATAATACTCTCAATTCTAGATATCTTAAAATATCGAAGAGTTTTACTGCCCGGAATTAATGTCCATTATTGGAGCGGAGGCCCACCGCGGGTATATGCCGTTGAGTCCAGGACAGCCAGCCAGTCGAAGTCGGTGAAGCTTTGGGGAGTTAGTGCAAAGTAGGTCGAGTTTTTCATACTGCCCGAGCGAATCGGAAGGGTTGCGATTTCAGAGGTTGGAAGCCTCTGGCCTTTGTGAGTCGGAATAAACCGCACCGGCCCCTGCACAGCAGTCAGCCGCGCTTCGAGAGTGCCGGCTTCGGGCTGGCTGATACCATTGGAGTCAGAAACGCCCACTGCAGAACCAATGACTGCATAGCGCGGGCCGAACATCTCATTGAGGTGAGATCCCACAGGCCACCATATTAATAAGTCAGTGCCCAGTTGCCATTGTGCCTTTCCGCGCTGCAGATGGCTGTTGTGAGCAAAGACCAGCACTTTCCCGCGGTCACGCTCACGGGACACGACGTACTCCAGATTATCCGCCATTATCACTTCACGGATGCCGAGACCTTCAATAATCCGTTTCCCTGGCTCCGACTTTCGCGCCAATGTAGCATGATAGTTTAGCAACTGCCGTGCGACCGTTGCATACTGCACAGCTTCTAGATAGCGGCTTTTGTCACTTTTAGCCACCAGCTCGGGGCGGCGTACATGCAGTTCTGAAATGAGATCCTCGGTTTCAATTCGGAGCGCAGTAGCAGCCGGTGACAGGCCTATTGACTGCGTAGGGTCCATCATTGCAGCGGGGTTCTCCCAATCAGCATCCTGGCCAAGAAGCGCATCAATACGTTCGCGGTGCTCCTTTGCGCTGATACTATCAATCGAGGTTAAGTAATCGAGAACAAAATGCAGGACCTGGCGTGGGCTATCGGTGCCGGTCATTTCGGTCGGACTGTCGAAGCCGTAGAACCGGAGTTTGACGTGATTGGAAGGATCGGCATTATATCGCCGCATCCATTCCACGAGTTCTCGATTCGCGTTGAGCCGGCCGAAGCCGTGGCTAAATCCGGTGTCCTGCACAGCCTCATACAATGCCGAGCCGCAGCCGGTTATGTAATCATTCACCAGGCGAGCCCGGGGGAAACTGCTCTCAATAGCAATGGCGCTGTAGCCGTGTACCTCCACCAGGCGCTGGAAGAGCCGATTACGGAGTATAAGAATGTCCTCGCCGCCGTGGAGTGCTTCCCCAAAGCCTAGCAACTCCACCGAGTCACCTAGTGAGGCAACGACCCTATCGACAGCGGTGTTGAAGGTTTCGAACGAATCGACAGAAAACGGAATTGCTTCGTCCAGAATCCAATCGTCGAGGGTGGTATACACCGGGTCGGGATTCCTGTAAAGTAAATTTTCTTTCATTTTCCCAAAACCTCCTGCTAATTAGGCCAATCCATACAGTTTTGTATTAATCTTTTTTCTTTTAGAGTCAACGATTTTTGATTTTTCTGGTGCCTGATGTCGTATAACGAATAATGCTTGCTGCGGTTAAGACATTCATGGTCAGCAGGCTGAGGGTTTGAATTAATCCGGCAGGTATTCACTTTTCGGGTTCGAGTAATCTCCCCCGCTTTCTGGAGTTCTACAGGCATAATTTATTTTAGATCCGGAAATTTTCCATAGATTCGTATTTTGAGAAAATCGATATCGTAAACAGAAAACATGAGAAATCCATTTCAGAGGGTGAGTTTCAGAATATTATTACGCATTATTGTTTCAAAACAGTTATTATTTGCAATATATTATATAAAGAGCAATAATTTTTATTTTTCACATTACCGTGATTAGCCCTAGTCTACAAAACCGAACTTTAAAAGGCTCATTATTTTTTACGGATTCTCAGCTTACATCGGTTCAAAACTAAAGTTTTCTTTACGGGGATAGTATGAGCAAATTACGCATAGCAACCTTCAACCTGGAGAACCTGGATGACAAACCCAACGAACTTCCGGCATTAAAAGAACGCATCTCTCTGATGCGGCCTCAGCTTCTCAGGCTAAATGCCGATATCCTTTGCCTTCAGGAGGTCAACGGACAGGAGGAGGAAGGATCACCACGCCGCCTGCTGGCTCTCGATGCCCTGCTTCAGGAAACCCGGTATGCCGGTTTTCACCGGGTATCCACAATGGCCGAAGACGGGTCCGGAGTTTATAATGAACGCAACCTTGTCATTTTGAGCCGGCATGAGATCCTGGAGTCTCACCAGTACAAACACCATTTTGCCCCTGCACCATTCTACAAAATCGTAACAGCCGAAGCTGCAGAGGGTGAAGAACGAAAAGCGGAAAAAATAAGCTGGCAGAGACCGATCCTCCATGCCAGGATCAGCATTGGGAACAGGATACTGGATGTTGTCAACCTCCATTTTAAATCCCGGATACCCACGGATATTAAAGGCCAGAAACTGGACACCTATACCTGGAAAACCGCGTCTGGCTGGTCGGAAGGTTTCTTTCTCTCTTCCATGAAGAGGGTGGGGCAGGCCCTGGAAACCCGGATACTGATTGACCAGCTCTTCAATCAAGATGAGGAAGCCTGGATATTCGTCTGTGGAGATTTCAATGCCGACCTGGGAGAAGTGCCTTTAGATGCGATCCGGGGTGAGGTGGAAAACACAGGGAATCGTAATCTGGCCAGACGCGTAATGCTTCCCTGCGAACTCAGTATCCCCGAAACTTCTCGCTTTTCACTTTATCACAGGGGAAAAGGGAGAATGCTGGATCACCTGCTGGTATCAAGAAGCCTGCTTGGATACTTTAAGGGATCGGAAGTGCATAACGAACTGCTGCATGACGAATCTATTGCCTTTGCGACCGAAGAGAAATTTCCGGAATCCGACCATGCGCCAGTGGTTGCAGAGTTCGAACTGCCTTGAGGACTTAAATTTCATATAACTGCAAACGGCCATCTGCAAACAGCCTTGAAAACTTGAAATTTTGCATCGCTGCATCTCCGAATGCTGATTAATCCGGATAGCAGATATCAAGACAAAGACAACCAGGTACAGTAGATCGACTTCAAATTAATTCACAAATCTTTTTTCCAGCCCGGGAACTCAATTCCTGCCGGAAACTAAAACGAGAATTACCCAGCAGTTCAGACTTATGTATTTTATTACAGGAATATGCTCTTAAAACTATAATCACGTTAATTATTTATTTCCTTAAAATATAACCGTATATGGAGCATATTTAATCATGAATGTTTTCAAATAAGAGTTGGTTCTCTTTTTATTACAATCATATATGTATATTTTTATAGATTTCCGAATTATGCTCAAGTAGGCGATTAAATAATATAATTGGGAGATAAAAACTTAAATCACTTTACAAATTCAAGGGCCAGACATAAATGCTTCTGCACATTTGTTCCGTCTTTCATTCTAGAAAACCCGGCAAAAGCCGGAGTTGAGGATGCAACCCTGACCATTCACCAGGACAGGAGCAGCCGCAAAGAAAGAGCGTCTGAAGTTCCCGATATAGGGACGCTTATGGGGGTCACCGCAGACGATGCCGATTGGCTAATCGGTGACGAAATTATGGGACCGAAATTGTACGGAGAGGCCCTTCGCTGCATGGCTGCTCCGGGGACTGCATATGATAATGAGCTTATGGGTAAGGACCTCAGCCTGATCATATGAGAGATTTTTGTAAAGGCCCTAACGATAACGGCGGTGTGCATATCAATAGCGGGATCATGAGCAAAGCTTTTTATCTTGCAGCACGGGAACTGGAGACTGAGAACGCAGCACTTATCTGGTATACCGCACTGCAGAATCTCTGGCCTACGGCAACTTTTAATGACGCAGTCACGCAGATCGTCAAAGCCACGCAGCTTCTTATAAAAAGTGAAAGAATAAGAAGCGGATCCACGCAAAAGGTGAGAGCAGCGTTTAAAGAAGTCGGACTGCCAGCGAAAGATGAGACCAGTATACCGAGCACTCCTACCGCCCAGTTAAGTCAGTTTTAATTTTTCATGCTCCCTGTGCTTTAAAAGTACAGGGAGGTCCTTCACAATGAAACAGGAATCGCTGGTTATATGCACATTGAGTTTGAAACTTCAGGCGGATACGCCAATATCAGTTTAGCATATCGTGGAGATACTGATAAACTTCCTCCAGAGGTTGCAGGTAAACTCTTGAAGCTTATAGAAAGCTCCAGAGTATTTGAACTTCAGCAAAGTGAAATCGCTCCCAGCACGGCAGGCCCTCCTGATGCGTTTATCTACAAGCTTACACTTTATGAAGGCGGTCAGAAAAAATCATTAACTTTTAATGATGCCACAGTGCCGGATCAATTAAAATCATTATTAGAGCTTTTGCAGGAGCTTGCATGGGAACAGCTTAGAAAAGACTAACAGCCTAGAAAAGACTAATAATGGTTTAAACTCTCTTATTTCAATTTTTTACAGCTATTGTCTGACAGGAATGAGAGATGGAAGTCTGGGAAGTATGGAATAAGTTTTTACTTTCATTCAGGGTTAAAATCATACTTTAAATCGGGATTAAATCCTTATTTAGCCTGTATTAGGTTCTTACATTTAGTTCTTATATTTTGGGCCCGCTGAGGGAACTGGCTGGATAATCCTGTTTTCATCACGAAAGTAGATGCGATTCTTTGACTTTTTGGCTGCATTCACCTCTAATAACCAGCCTGTATCGGATCAAATTAATCAGCCCATTTTACCTGGGGAGAGCAGGTGAGGAAATACGCAAATTTTACATTGTTATATATTTCTTTTCTATTATTACAGTTAAAAATCCTCTGCATTAGATAAAACCATTGGAAACCTTATAAAAACGTTTATCACTTTTATCTAAGATTGTTATAGCTAGTTTTCGCTATTGGGTGGGGAATTTGAACAAAAAGAAAGGACTTTGAGTTATCCTGATCATTATTGAGAAATTTAAGTTCTATTATTATTATATAATATCTACATTGTTATTTAATTAATAAGAGCTTCGGAAGTTTAATTTATTTCTAGCTGTCAGGATGGAACTAATTACCAGAGTTAAACATTATTTATTGAATACCGGAATCAGTAATATTGGTCTGTAACAGGTGTGACAGACGATCAAAATTTGGGGTAGTGTGCTAATCTCAGGTGGTATGTCAGTTAAGGTTCTTTGCACAATTCTCTATAATTTGCAAGATTATTGAACCTTGCCTCGAAAAGCAGTCTTAAGAGAAATGGCCCTGGATAGCAAATTTGATCTTCTATTATATGTGGAAATTTCTACCTCCGCAGAAAAAACTTGACAGACCGCTAAATTTTAAAGTTTAATTCTGCAAGCAAATTGTAAGCTTCTGGCACTTTGGGGTTACAGGCATTTTGGGGTTCATGTAGTTGCGATGCTCAGGTTTACCAGGATGTGATGATCCTGAAGAGTATCAAAATAGATCTTTAACCTGAGATAATATTGACCTGAGATAATATTGAAACTTATCACTGACTGTAAGATCCGGGGTTCCGAACAAAGAACTTAGTGGGGATGTATACGCATGGCGGAAAAGTTTGAAAATTGGGAGAGAGGGGAAGAATCTTCAGAAGTACCAACTAAGCGTAAATGCGGGGTAATGGAGGTTCACCGCAGGCTGCTCACCGAGTCCGAGTCATATATAATGGAACGCAATCGAATCGAAAACCTGACTCTTACATATAAATTGGGCTTACGGGCAGTCTCCAGGGTCGGAACCATCCGAATTCCTGTTGTAGTTCATGTTGTATGGAATAAAGAGGAGGAAAATATCTCTGATGCTCAGATCCAGAGCCAGATGGATGTCCTCAATAAGGATTTCCGCAAATTTAATCCGGATATCTCGCAGGTGCCTCCTATCTGGAGTGAGCTTACGGCAGACCTGGGAATTGAGTTTTTCCTTGCAACAAAAGACCCGGATGGAAATCCGACTACGGGAATAACTCGCACCCAGACTTCCCTGACCTCTTTTTCTACCAATGATGAAGTAAAATCCGAATTAGGTGGTGGCAAGAACCCATGGCCGACAGACCGTTACCTGAACATCTGGGTTTGTAAACTCGGTGGAGGTTTACTTGGGTACGCTCAGTTCCCAGGCGGGCCCGCTGAAACCGATGGAGTTGTTGTCACTCATACGGGGTTTGGTACCACTGGAACTGCCAGGCCGCCATTTGACATGGGACGGACGGCAACCCACGAAATAGGCCACTGGCTGAATCTTTATCATATCTGGGGCGACGACGGTAGAGGCTGTACGGGCACGGACGAGGTCGATGACACTCCCAACCAGGGCGGGCCTAACTATGGTGCTCCGGGGTTCCCGCATCCCAGTTGCAATAACACACCAAATGGCGATATGTTCATGAACTACATGGATTACGTCGATGACAGGTGCATGGTTATGTTCACACAGGGTCAGGCTATTCGTATAAATGCATGCCTTGAAGGCCCACGGTCATCATTCCTCACTGCTGCAGAAAGCGCAGAAATGGAAAAGCCACCGTCTGAAGGTAAAATGTCTATGCCAAGATGAAATGCCTGTGGACAGGATGAAAAGAATATCACCTGAATGATAGAACACGTTGATGTGTTCTTCGTGACCGATTTTTCTCTGTGCCAATTAAAAGGATTAAGAATGATGGTTAGAAACTGAGCCAGTCAGTACCTGTTTATAAACCGTGAGCAGGGAAAATGAGGAGTTCTGTTCGGGTAAGAGTATATAAAGGACAAACTATGGCCGAGTTACCTGACGAGATTTTCCGGAAATGGATGCATTCCTTTGAGGAAGATACGAATGGAATAATAGTATATAGGCCAGCTGAGTACGAGTTTCCGTTAGCTCGCGGCCGGGACGGGATCGAGTTCAGGCCAGCCGGAGTATTCATCGATTGGGAAATTGGCCGAACTGATACCCTTCGTGGAATTAATGGGCGCTGGAAGTTGGAAGGACCTGGGCATGTGCATGTATCCTTCGAGGAAGAAAGGGAACCTCGAATCCTGGAGATCCTTCAGTGTAATTCAGAAATATTGAAGGTACGGGAATTGCCAGCATCTTCCTGACCCGTGTACTGGGGGAATTATGGGGAAATATATAGTACTCTCGGATTCAAGCGAAAAACACAGTGCTGAGGAATTGGCAAGAAACTCCGGGGCGCACTGGGCCCGTCTGGGGGATAAGACTGTAGTATGGACAGCTTCGGAAAAATGGACCGGGTTTGCCAGTAAAGCCATACAGGCTGGAATAAGTCCGGACCAGGCAGAAGGTCGAGAGCTCGAAGGCCAGCTTTATCTTGTTATCCAGACCGGAAGGGCATTTCAGGACGAACATCCTGAAGTTCGGATAGTCGTTGAAAAAGGCCGATACCTGGTGGCGGATTTACTTCCCGAAGAAGTAAGCCGTCTTTCTGAAAGCAAAAACGAATGGTGGACAGTGCGCCCGCTGGCAGTGGACAGCGTGATAATGGATATAGTAAAACCTGAAGCCAGGCTAGCCCTTCCCGGCCTGCAGGCGAATATTGAGGCTATATCACAGGCTACATACGGTTCTTACCTGAGCTCACTGGTAGATTTCCAGACACGCCACTCCTTAAGTTCTCAATTTACCAGCGCAGCGGCGTGGGCTGTCAATCAGTTACAGAGCTTTGGTTACCAGGCGGAACAGCGCCAAATAAATGTAGGAAGTAATAGCAGCTTTAATGTCGTAGCAGACCGCCCGGGAAGTGAGAGTGGAACTCGTAAACTGCTGCTTATTACCGCTCATCTGGATTCGATTAACATAAGAGACGGGAAGAATGCACCCGCTCCGGGTGCCGATGACAATGCCAGCGGGGCTGCAGGGGTTATGGAAATCGCACGCGTGCTTGCGGAACATCCGGCAAAACATGACTTACGGTTTATCCTTTTCGGCGGAGAGGAGCAGGGGCTTCACGGAAGCACACAGTACGTCAGCGAGTTACCAGAGGGTGAAAAAACCCGTATTGCTGCAGTCATCAACATGGATATGGTTGCGACCCTGAATACCGAATTGCCGGCTGTTCTGCTCGAAGGAGCTCCGGTTTCCAGGTCTCTGATGAGAGAGCTCGCTGAAGCAGCTGCTACATATACGTCACTGATAGTTCAGGTGTCGGAGAACCCATTCAACAGTGATCATGTCCCCTTTATTGATGAGCTTATTCCTGCGGTTCTCACGATCGAAGGAACCGACAGTTCGAATAACAATGTCCATACTGCTAATGACACGCTTGATCACATCAACTACGAACTCGCACTGGATATTCTCCGGATGAATCTAGCTGTTGCCTCGAAATTGCTTGAGATTGATAATCTGTAAATGCTGATGTGACTGATCTCTTTGTAAGGATAAGGAAAAACGCTGGGATTGATACCGACGGGAAATAAAGACCGCCGGAGGATTGGAAATGGAAAGTGACAGTTTCGAGAGAGCTGGAGATGCGATTGGTGCAGGAGGAGTGCGAGTGTTCCGGTTTCGCGTATCTGAAGTTGGGTCTCACAGGCTTAGCATTAAAAAATGGCGTGATTGGGAAGGAGAAAGTTCGATAATAGACCGGTTTTACGTTACTATTGTGGTGAACTGAATTTAACATACCGCCAGAACACGCGAGTTAAAGAAGCAAGTTTGGGATAAGCTTCTAAGTAAACCTCTATCAATTTCAAGTGTAATTCTTTAAATAAATATCCTACATGAATTAAAAAATGCTAAAACTAAACTATCTCGTTACTCTCGGGGTTTAAATTTGTATATTCTTTAACAGTTCAGGTACGAATAACCATTTAGGACTGCTTGCCGTGTTCAAAATATGTACTGCAATCTTCCATTGATCGCCCTCTTTCTTCCAGAAAATGAAGTATACTCCCTTCTCAAGATCGTCCCCTACTCCAGTATCCGCTGCAAGAGAATAAGTCCCAATCTCATATGCCACATTACCGAGCACCTCGATCTCGTATACACGTTGAACATACTTAAAACCAGATTCAGGGACCTGGAAAACATCGTACCAGTACCTACTTATATATTCCCTGGACCAGCGGTCATCCGGAATGGGCCCGAACTGCGGGATATCCCCGCCACGCGGCATAAATTTCGGCTTTTCTGTATATAACTGTACGATTTTTACTATATCTTGCGTTTGTATTGCAGCCTCAAATTGCCTGCTGAGATCTTCAATTATATTGCGCACATCTTCTGTTGTCATAACCGATTCATCCTTAGTATATGAGGTGAAAAGCTTTCATATCCAGCTGCTGATTACCTATCCCGTCCTGATGAAAATGGTTTAATCATTTTGATTTCCAGGGAAATCGGCAAGTTTGAACCTTTTTGTAATTCATCAATTATTACACGGTTCAACAATTTTGTTCAGCTATTTTTTTCGACTATTTCTGTTGTCGTCTACTCCCTGTCACCTTCAAGCATTTTCCTTACTCTCTGCCGATCTCTTTCCATTAAACCCCTGAAACCTCCTCCTGTACTCAGCCCCGTAGCTGTAAGCACTGGAGCCGGAGATGTTGTCCGTGGAGGACAGGGAGTTGCAGGTGCATGGTTCCAGCCAGGCACCCATCCAAGGCCTTTTGAACTTGCATCTTTGCAGCAGGCACGGGCAAGGGTTCCGGCAAAAGTGTTGCTATTAGGTCCTGAAGGATTTTTGTAAAGGCTGGGATCGATATAACTGTTAAAAGCGTTCCTCAAACATTGGGAAACATCTGTTACACCAGGTTTTGGTTCACAGGGTTTTTTATTTGGTTTGCGCCCGCGCGGATCAGCAGAATGGTCCGTCTTGGTTGCACAGCCCTTCAAAAAATTGCCTCTTATTAGATTAGTTATTGCATAGTTCCCTGATACACCGGCTCCCAGGCAGTCATTACCTCCGGTGTCGTCGATATATGCATGGTTCGCAAACCAGCCAATTACTGGAGCTTCGAGGCGTTTGGAACATATCATGGCTCTTTGTATAACTTCAGAGGAAGAATAAAGCGATGAAACAGGTATCTTATCAGTATTTATTGCCGGCATGGGTCTTTTGTGGATACTGCGGCAGGCATTTTTCGGTCCAACCCGCCGTTGTACCCCCAACCGGGAACTTTTTCCCTGCTGTACCACATGTGTTAATTCATGTGAAATCAGCTTTTTTCCTTCAGCTGTTTCCGGGGTATACTGGCCTGAGCCAAAAGCCACATCCTTTCCAAGGGTAAAGGCTTTTGCATTTACCTTCTGCGCCGATTCCGCAGCATCTGCATCAGTATGCACCCTCACCTGGCTAAAGTCATGCCCAAAAAGTGGCTCAAAAAATTCCCTTGTTTCCTTAGAAAGAGGTTGACCATTTCCTTTCAAGCCTTTAATCGGTGACTCGATAAACGTATTTACTTCAGGATTCCGGCCTGTAATCTTCTTAGCCTGAACAGGCTCTTCCTCAAGTTGCCTTTTCAATTCTTCTTCACAACCTGAGCACTTCCTCTGGACCTGAAACTCCCCTGCTGATACCATCGAAGATTCAGAAGCCCGCATAACCGAATCCGCTACCTTCTCAGCTTCCTGTTCGTATATGTCGTTGGGTTTGCCTATTTTGAGTTTAGCCTGCAAGGTTCCTGACTTTATCAGTCTTTGAACAGCTTGGTTGCCTGCTGTTCTTTGAAACTCCAGCACGCTTTCAGCAGGAGACCCTGAAGAATTATAGCTGGGCTTTTGTTTGAAAAAATTCGAACTCTTTCGCTTTGGTTCCTGTGTTCGGACACTAATTCCGGATTTTTCAGCCATACCCATCTCCAATTTATAGTTGGTAATTTATATATTAAATATGTTAGATAAAGAGAAAAATTATGAATCATGGAGTGCCCAGATGTAATCGGGTGATCAGGCAACATCACGACAACCTTTAAACAAATTGGTTTACTGCAGGCGAATTATCGGCGCATTTGTTTGAGAGCTCAGGGATTTACAGGTAGCAGATTCAATTCGAACAATCCTTTAAAGTCCCAGCTTGGCGGTTTGACCCTGAAGTCGGCCAACTCATTCAGAGCCGAATGCTAACTTCAATGGCTCGATGAACAACGAAATCTTAAATTCCCTTCCCGCACTTCCTGATCATCTTCACCGTGCCGGAGGTACTGTGTCCCTTTATCTGTTCCATTAGAAAGTCGGCTATGAAGTGCTGTTTCCTGCCTCTTCCGACGCACTGAAGCTGCTTGCCAAAGACTGTCACTTCCTAGGCGCCGATCTATGGGTTCTCCGGGATACTTCACAGGCGGCCCTTCCTATTGCTTGCACGCGGTCTCACTCAAACTCAACAACTCCTGGTTTTGTCTTGCGTTTCTCTTTGATTCGGTTAACCATGTGGACAAATTGCGAAGCGTTGAACGTCCCGGACACCAACTGGAGCGTGCGCTGTAGGAGAACCTTTTCATCAAAAGTCTTGTTAGCCTTGGCGTGTAGTGGGTGTAGCTCAGGGGTCCACATAAAATTGTCTGTGGCGGGCACATGATCCAGGGCAAGAGCGTGTCCCGTTTCATGGACGACCGTATTGGCGATGGCATGACCCATAAAGTTCGCCGTTTCCGGAAAGACCTTTTCACAGGTTTTGTCATCTCCGGGGATCTTGCAAATTTTGTTTTTTCTAAAACTGTTCAGGAAAATATCGCCGGTAAGACCCAGAGCCTTTGAAAAGGTTGTTGTATCGTCGAAGGAAATGAAAGCTTCGGGGGTGGTAGACTTGCCTTCCCAATCAAAGCGGACGGTGGGGATAGACTTAAAAGCCTCCTCCGCGATGCTCTTTACGGTGTCTTGAAACGGGCACGCAGTGAAATTATCCACCTTAACCACAAAAGGCTTCATGCCTTTCTGCAGCTCGGTCAGGAGTTCGGGAACAGGCTTTTCGGGCTTCCATGGCTTCACGAGAATCTCAACCCGGCGATTTTCGGCGCGGCCAAAGACACTGTCATTCTGAGCGATAGGTTCGTTAGCTCCTTTACCCGTCACAGTTTCTATGCGTAGGTTGTGCCTGCCCATCTGCCTGAATGCCTTCTCCGTCTCCTGGGCCCTACTCCTGGCAAGCCGGTTATTAAAGCTCTTCGAGCCGGTCGAATCAGCATGGCCGATGATTACTATCTTCGCCATCGGGTCACTGGTCAAAGTTCTAAAGTAAATCGTGTCCCTGAGAAATTCTTGATGCTCCTTCTTTAACTCGTCCTTGCTGATAGCGAAGTTCATCAGAAGGAAGCTCTCCCGAGGCTGTTCTTGCTTGGTAATCCCTGGTGAAGTTTCAGACCAGGCCTTCTCTGCGCTTCGTTCGGTGATCTTGCCAGCTGTCTCTTCCAGAATTTCATCATCTGGCGCTCTCTGGAGGGCAAGGCCCAGGTAGCTTTCCATAACCGTAGTCACCGGGGTTCCACCGATTGCAGGGGTTCGCCTCAACATTTGTGTAGAACTCGCACCTTCTTTCTCGAGGAATTCGTCTTCTTTTTCGTCATCACAAGCAGAAAGACGACGCCGCCAAACAGAAGGGTTTGGCATTTGTTGCACAGTGTGTGTTAATTCATGAGCTAGCAATTTATCACCCCTCTCGGTTCCTGGGGAATACTGCTCCGCTGCAAAAACTATGTTCTGTCCAACCGTATAAGCCAGCGCGTTTATTTTATGAGCCGACTCCGCTGCATGAGTGTCGGTATGCACGCGCACTCTGCTGAAATCGTGTCCAAAGCGCGGTTCCATATAAGTACGCGTGGCAGCGTTAAGCGGCTGGCCGGGAGAATGCAGCACTTCATGCACGATAGAAGGTATATCCTGGCTCTGGGTCCCCAGTAACTGTCCAGAAGACTCTCTTGACTGTAAAATCTTTTTTTTGTCCTCAGCGCAATTTGCACACTTGCGCTGGATAACAGGATCCGATTTCCTCATGACCTGCTCAGCCACCCTATCAGCTTCCTGTTCGTATATGTCGTTGGGTTTGCCTATTTTGAGTTTAGCCTGCAAGGCTCCTGACTTTATCAGTCTCTGAACAGCTTGATTACCTGCTGTTCTTTGAAACTCCAGCACGCTTTCAGCAGGAGACCCTGAAGAATTATAGCTGGGCTTTTGTTTGAAAAAATTCGAACTCTTTTGTTTTGGTTCCTGTGTTCGGACACTAATTCCGGATTTTTCAGCCATACCCATCCCCAATTTATAATTAGTAATTTATATATTAAATATGCTGACTAAAGACTGAAAGCTATAAAAAAACAAAATCAAATAGAAAAGAAAAAAATTTTATCTTAACCAAAATCAAGTATTTTCATTTGCAGTTTTCGCAATTCCAGTGAATTACTTTCCACATCGGTTCTTCACTCCTGGCATATATGGTTAAAGATCCCTTTTACCCTGGCTCAAATGGCGTTCAGGCAGTATATATTTTTGGCTTATGAATTTTACTCCTGCATTCTCGCCTGGAGCCAGTCGAAAAACAGGTTCAGGGCTCCCTGAGAATGACGTAGCAGCATTGGGACAATCGGATCAGACCGCGGGATTTCATGCTTGAGGTTGACATAGTATGCCCATGCAAAGGAAAGCACTTTTTCTTCATATTTACTGAGCAGTGATGCCCTGTTGGTTATTTTGCCATTTACGACATCCGCACCGATAGCCACCGCAAAGCATTGGTAACGAGCTTTGCCCGTACGTCCGGCAGGGCCTATATTGTAAAAGAAATTCTTAAAAATACTGGAGATTGGAGCCTGGGGAGTGAACTGTGTCTCCAGTGAACCTCCGCATGCCTTTCCTTCCGCAGCACGCATGACAAACGGGGCGAGATCCCCTTCAAGGTCATGAGAGGGTGCGTGCAGTTCTGTAAAGTAATAAATCAGGCCTTTTGGGGAATTCCCCTGGTGACAGTCCTTCGATTTCTTCGCACGCTCCTCATTGGTCATCATCCAGCAGGCGGTCATTGCGCCAGCCACCGCGCCAAGGTCTCCGCCCCAGGTAGCAAACGATTCGTTACTGAGATCAACACGAAGGCTGATTCCGATGCTCATACCTGCAAAAGTCTTTGTTCTGGATAAGGTCACTGACGATGAAGGGCATGTCATTGCTTCCAATCCGGTGAAAACATGGCCGAGATCAGTTCCTTCAACCGTGTCGCTGTTATACAATGCCTCAAAAAGTTTCTCTCCCAGCTTACCTTTCGGATTGCCCAGATCAGGACTGCATGGAATTACGAATTTCCAGTTCGGGTCCTGAGAGGTTGCACTCCAATCCTTACCGTAATACATCTGTCTGAGCATTGCCAGCATCTGCCGTGGTGTATACCCGGTTTTAACTTCGGCACAACGTATCAATTCTATGTATTCGCCCAGGGTTTTTACGGCGGCTCCGGAACCCGGCGGGCAGGAAGAAATCTCAGGGGCAGATATTTTTTCGGTAAAGATGAGCACATCGGCCCGACGATACCGTGCCAGGGCTTCAGGCCGGACTTTCCCTGCGCAATCCGGATCGCCCAGGCAGAAACCAGTCCCATTTCCCTCGATATCAAACTGGAGATCAGCCTGCGAAACTCTTGCTGTGCCTGCGGCTGCTTCAACCAGATGATGCTTGAAAATTGCAGCCGTCCACCTGGCGCGCTGAAAAGATAGTTCCTGATTGTCCGGGTTCAAGGAGAATTCGATGTCGGCGTGCCCGATGACCTTTCCTTTAAGCCCTCCTTTTCTCTGGGCGGTGTAAAAATATTCCTGGGCCAGAAGCCTGAGCACTTTGTGGTCATCCTGATCAGGCACATAGTTTTTGGTTGTAAAGTAAATTGATGCAACCTGATTCGCATAGAGATGTGCCTTGCCTGAAGGGTTCAGTGTGCTTTTGAGCTGCATATCGTCACGTTTGGCTTTCGGATCATTCTTTCTGGCGATAATGTGCGCCCCTCTTGAGCGAGTCCGGACAAGGTCCTTGCGGATAGAATCGGGCTCAAGTTCCTGGCGCGGTGCTGCCCCCTGCTGAATTGTATGGCTCAGTTCGTGAGCAAGCAGCTTCCTTCCCAAGCCAGTATTCGGCTGGTACTGCCCGATGCCGAATACTACATTCTTCCCAGCCGTATATGCCAGTGCGTTTACCGCGCCAGCTAATTCTGCAGCCTTAGGGCCAGTATGCACCCGTACCTGACTGAAATCATGTCCGAAGCGCGGCTCAAAAAATGCACGTGCAGCAGGGTCAAGAGGCTGCCCCTGTCCGGGGTCACGGATAAAACTGTCCTGGACTGATAAGCCCTCTGTACCGGGTGCGGTTTTGCATCGGACAAGCTCTTTTTCTTCGGGATATGGTCGGCACTTGCGCTGGAACTGAGGTGCTACTACCTGTTCCGCCACCCGGTCAGCTTCCAGCTCACATATATCCCCAGGCTGGCCAATCGTAAGTTTTGCCTGCAAAGTTCCTGATTTGATCAATCTCTGAACTGCCTGATTGCCTGCCGCTTTTTGAAGTTCTAGTACCCTGTCAGCAGAAGATCCTGAAGAATTATAACCAGGTTTTTGTTTGCAAAGATGCGAACATTTCGGCTTTAGTTCCTGTGTTCTGGAGTGAACTCCAGATTTCTCAGCCATATACCCGTCCCCATTTAATATAGTATATTTAGAGATTAAAATGTAAGTTAAAGATTAAGAGCTTTAAAAAATATTGGAAATCATACCAAAAGATACGAAAGGTTTCACATTTCAGGAATGCCTGCTTATAAATTGAAAAAGTGTTAATTTCCTACCGATAAACCTGCCCTCAATAGTTTTTATTTCCTGAATCTTGACATGGTTTTTGAATTTAATAAATCAGTGACTCTTTTTTTCATTGAGTCAGGTTAGGCACGAAGAGTCGTGCTAAAACCCGGCGGTCCCGTGGACCTGTACCTCCAGCCTTGCCACATGTGACAATCCCTAGACGCACGGTCTGGCATTCGGGTCTCAAATCAGCAGGTGGATCAGCTATGCGCGATTCCGGAATGCCTTCGCGGATTACCGCTTCAGCAACCAGATTCGCCCGTCTCTCACCAAGTTTTAGATTATACTCTATATTTCCTTCTGGCGAAGCCATCCCCATAAACTGCACCAGGAGGTTCGGATTAGCTTTAATTTGTTTGATAAGCTTCCGGAAGTTACTTCTTCCTTCGGAGGTAATACTACTGCTAAAAGCCGATGCGCCGCTTGCCCCTCTTTTTGGCATATCAAAGTTGAAGAAAATCTCTTCAGAATGTGGCAATGGAGGCAAAGGTTTTGCTGGCAGAATGCATTGGAATCCCTGCGGAACCAGCGGCAGTTTACAGCACTTTCCATCTCTTGTCATCTGCTGTGGTAGGCAGGGCTGAGGTGACGAAATGCATCTATATTCCTGAGGAACCAGTGGTGGCTTACAGCAAATTCCACCTTTTGTCTTTTGCCACTCTGGACAAAGAGATATTGGAGAAGGTGGAGAAGGAGGCTTACATATCCTTCCAGAAGGGAATGTCCCTTCAGGACAGCATTTATTCGATTCAAGATTTATTCTATCGTTATTGCAGCAATGATCTTTATCTCGCTTTTCGTTCTCACAACAGAGACCTCTATTTTCTCCTGAGCCTGGTTTAAATGGAGCAGGGCATTTAAGTTCAGGTTTTTCCAGTAATCTTTGCGCAGCCTCTATGATATCACTTGTACATAAATCAATATCTTCTACGAGATTGCAGCAGTCTATAACTTGTTGCGCTGTTTGTTTATCTCCCCTCCCTAAGAGCAACATTATTATTTTGAACGGATCTATTTTGCACTCTGGGAATTCGGGCAAATCTGGCGGTCCAGGTGGCTCTTCAAGCTGGTACTGGAGAATCAAAGATTTTGTTCTACCAGTGCTCACAGTCTCAACGCTTTTACTTCCCGAAAAAGGTCGCTCAGGGTGAAACATTTCAGGGTAATCCGGAGTATGGTCCAATCCAATTGAGCTGCCTGTTTGCTGCACCACGTGTGTCAATTCATGAGCCAGCAACCTATTTCCTTTGCTAGTTTCCGGAAGGTATTGTCCTGCCCCGAACACCACGTCTCTCCCTATCGTATAAGCCTGCGCATTTATCATCCCCGCTGATTTCGCAGCCTTCGAATCCGTGTGCACCCGCACCTGACTGAAATCATGGCCGAACCGAGGTTCAAAGAAAGCACGTACCGATTCAGGAAGAGGCTGACCTCCGCCCCTTATTGTGCTAACATCTGCCCTTATATTCGAGAAGGCTTCAGAGATTTCACCTGATGTTTTTTTTGCCTGTAACTTCTCATCTCTTTTGTCGTTCTCACACCTGGAGCATTTTCGCTGGATTCGGGCACCTCCGGTATGCAAAGGAACATCAGGCATCCGCATAACCTGCTCAGCCACCCGTTCCGCCTCCTGCTCATAAACGTCATCAGGCTGACCTACTCTCAGTTTAGCCTGCAAAGTTCCTGATTTGATCAGTCTCTGGACTGCCTGATTGCCCGCAGTTCTTTGAAGTTGCAACACTCTGTCAGCAGGAGATCCTGAAGAATTATAACCAGGTTTTTGTTTGCAAAGATACGAACATTTCGGCTTTAGTTCCTGTGTTCTGGAGTGAACTCCAGTTTTCTCAGCCATATACCCGTCCAGAATTTATAGTTAGTAATTTATATATTAAATATTTCAGTTAAGACTTAGATTGGGAAACGAATCAAATCGAAAAGAAAAAGTTTGCCTCAAAAAATGATCAAAATTAAAAGAATTATTTGTCAAAATAAGAATTTGTACTGTATATCTGCCGGAAGGCCCTCAAGTAGAGAGTCCTGAGGTTTTCCGGAGACAATTTTGTCTGACAGTATAAGCCTGCACATTTACTGATTGTGCAGACTCTCTGCGTTAAGGTGCTCGAATAACATTATGCACCGACAATATTATTATGGTTTCTTCTTAGCTAACTTTTTCTTCCAGGGGTGAGTTGGTGCCTTTCCCCTGACGATTACCATAGTCTTGTTTAAAACGGAACGCTTATTGATCATCTCTGCGAATTTCATAGCCTCGGGTGAATCCCCAACCCTGACACAACCATGTGAATGAGGAACGCCTGGAACTGGTTGAGAGTCGTGTATACCGATACCTCTTGTATCCACAAAACCTACATACCAGGCCATGGCATCACCTTCTGAATTTTCCGTTTTGGCATCGCCCTTGGAAGTTATCTTAAATGTGCCGTTCGGGGTACAATTCTTCTCGGTCTGCGTCTTACAGGGGTCATCCTTCGTATTTGGCAGCCCTCTGCCAGTGGATACGGCACGGCTAACAGAGTTACCATCACTAAAAGTAATCTTCATTCTCTGTTTCTCTTGGTCAACCTCAATCAGCGTAATAGTTTTCTCTGCACTGGCAGCAGACTTTTTCTTACTAGTTTTAGGCTTTTTCTTACTAGTTTCTTTCATTTGGATCTTAAACATCTGAATTCCTAAAGGAACAGTTTCCGTTAACGTATCTAAGATCTCTGGAGTATCTGACACTTCTTCTGGAACCTCAGCCAGGCCTAAAACCTCTGTATCACCATCAGCAGCTTCGTCCTCTTCTTCTGGGATATCCAGACCCGATGGGAAAAGCTCATCCAGACGGCCCATAGTGCCAGGCCCGACATCACCCACATGCTCCCAACCAAGGTGTTGATCTGTTTTGAATTGTTTTACGGCGTTCCATGTCATTAGTCCGTAATTGCCATCAGCACCTTTCGGCCCAAGATCATACCCAAGATCCATAAGCGCTTGCTGGATCTTCGCTACCGAACGGCCTTGAGATCCTCTGGTTAGACGGGCCTTATCATCGTAGCATGCCTCCAGGATAGGATCGCCCGCAAACCTCGATGATTTAAGATCATGCCCCTCACCGATGGTTCGCTGTAGACCGGTAACCTGCCCAGAACTTTGCTGAATTGTATGCGTCAACTCGTGTGCCAGTAACTTTTTTCCAGTGTTCGATTCGAGATCGTTCCAGCTCCCACCCAGGAAAATATCCTGCCCCAGAGTGAACGCCTGCGCACTGATGGAGCGATTTAACTGTTCTGCCTGGCTGTCCATGTGCAGCCGCACCCCATTGAAGTCGGCCCCAAAACGCGGTTCCATGAAAGCGCGTGTGCTTGCAGGCAAAGGGATGCCCCCACTGCTTATGTTCAGTTTTGATTCAAAATTAGTCCCTGGCTCGAAACTCTTCATCGAGTTTGAGGGAGCCCTCTGCACGAGTGGAGTAATGGTAGACGCCAGTGGCTTAATCTGCGTCACTTCGTCTCTTTTCAGGGTTTGCCGCTGGATAGTGGCCTGGCCCATTGCCGCAGAAGGTGATGTCGGCATTCTCATTACCTGTTCGGCCACCTGATCAGCTTCCTGTTCGTAGATATCCCCTGGCTGGCCAATAGTAAGTTTAGCCTGCAAAGCTTTTGATTTTATCAGTCTCTGAACTGCCTGATTGCCCGCAGTCCTTTGAAGCTGCAGTATTCTGCTAGCAGGAGCTCCTGAAGAACTGTAGCTAGTATCTTGTTTGCAAGAATTCGAGCATTTCTGCTTTGGTTCCTGTTTTATGGCACGAACTTTAGCTTTTTCAGCCATGTATCCGTCTCCAGTTTAGTATTTGATAATTTATATATTAAATATGACAAGCTAAAGATTCAGGTCTACGAACTACTCAAAGTCAAATATTTAAAATAAATAGATTTTTTATACCGAAATGTGCGTCAAGTCTCTTGATATCTGAAGAAATAGCTATGGCGGTCACCGGGTGTGATTCTCACATTGCGTGCCCGTGCCTATGAAGCCTTCAGTATCTTTGCAATTGCAATGGCGAGGATAACAGCCTTTACGGATTGCGCTCTTTGCCCTTTGCGTCGCCTCTGAGCAATTCTTGTTAGATATGCCGGGAACAGTGCCTTCCACCCCACCCGGACACTGCTGTTGGCACTTGGCGGTACACTGGTATTTTTTCTTCTTTTTCTCCTTCTTTTTTTCTTTCTTCTTCCTGCTGGCCTTGGGCCCTCCGCGCTTGCCACCTCTAACAGAGTAGAACTCAACAATGGCTTCTGCCGCCTGAACGAGTCCCTCTTCAAAAGCGGTGTCGAGAAACTGGTTTGTCGCACCAACGAGGGTCTCGAGCTCAGCCTGATCCTGGATGAACTTCCCGGTCTCATTAGCAAAGAGATCTCTAACGGATTTATCCTGGTGTGCAGCGATTGTTACTGTCAGACTGATCTTGTGGCCGCTTGTCCTTTCTACCTCGGCAGGCAGGATTTTAACGAGTTCAAGCCACTTCGGAGCTTGCTTGCGATACCTGCCTGCAAGCTGTATAAGCAGCCTCACTATCTCCTCCGCCTTGGCGCGCCCGGTGAATGCGCGGTCGTCGGCGTCAAAGGCACGGATAAGATCCTTCAGATCTGGTTCCAGTGAAAGCAAGTTAACATAGACTGCCAAGTGCCAGGCGATAAACCGGTACATCACCATATCGGATTCCACTATAGACGTCATGAACTTCGACAGAGCAAAGTCGCCCTTGTCGATAGCATCAAGCGCGAGTTCCGTATGCTTCCGGAGGAGGCCAATCACCATGTCGCCCTTGACGAGCCAGTCCGTAACATCGCCGAAGCCTGCCGCAGGGTCCCGAAGCTCCTTCCAGTTTAACTCGATCTCCTTCAGCTCCGACAGGGCAGTGCTCTTTGACTCCTCGAGCGCCTTGCTTTCGGCTTTCTCAGCAGCCTTTTCAATGCCTTTTTCCGGTTTCTTGGGGTCCTGGTCGCGCTGAATCAATCGATCGGACACCTGGCCGATGGAGGCACCAATCGGCGACGGCACGTTTTGCCTCTGCGGAATCAAAGAGGCAAGAAGAGGCAAGCCGCGTTCATTATCGCTCTGGCCGGCACGCATTGAATCTGCTCCTGACTGCTGAACTACATGTACCAGCTCGTGGGCAAGCAACCGGACTCCAGTCTGCGTTTCTGGCGCGAATCGGCCTGCACCGAACACAATTTTGTTGCCCATAGTGTAGGCATTGGCGCTCACCTCCCGGGCCGATTTTTCAGCAATTTCGCCGGTATGCACCCGCACTTCTGAAAAGTTGTAGCCGAAGCGTTGCTCCATATCCTGCCGTAAAGCCGGCTCCAGCGGCCTGCCCTGGCTGGAAAGTGCCTGGTTAACACTCGCGGGCGTCGCCCCCGTCTGCCCAGTCGACTGTTCTGGAAAGCATTGAATGCGTGTTGATGTGTTACTAACGACCTGATGCGTCGGCGTGGCCAGTACCTGTTCAGCTACCCGGTCGGCTTCCTGCTCATATATATCCCCGGGCTGGCCAACAGTAAGTTTTGCCTGCAAAGCTCTTGATTTGATGAGTCTCTGAACTGCCTGATTGCCCGCAGTCCTTTGAAGCTGTAATATTCTGTCAGCAGAAGACCCTGAAGAATTATAGCCGGATTTTTGTTTGCAAAAATTCGAACATTTCGGCTTTGATTCCTGCACTCTGGCATGAACTCCAGTTTTCTCAGCCATATACCCGTCCCAAATTTATGTTTAGTAATTTATACTTAGATATGCCAGCTAAAAATTGAAAACTGTGCAAAAACAAGAATTAGATTGCTGGAAGAGAAAGATCCGTACCTCAAAATTATAATAAAAAATTAATAGATTTTAAACCATCAAAACAATCAGAAAAGATACTGAAAATATAGTTAGAGTGTAAATCAGAAAAATCTACACTCAAGAGAGAATTCCTGGCTTGTTCCGGAACTCATCCTCGTATTTCCATCTCCGTAACATAGAAGCAAACCTCATCCTGCAGGATAGCTATCCGAAGAGCATCGCCTGAATTGATCGCTTCTTTGAGCTCTTCCAATAATCTCATAAATATTTCGAAAATATCACCTGGAACTCTTCCTTGAATTTCGTCTGCAAATCCTATCATCAACTCCAGAAGGTCTTTCATAAAAGAAATGAAATCCTCCTCTTTTTCGTAAATTCTATTATCTACTACCTCCCTGGTTACCTGGTAAATTCTAAAGGCCATACCACTGTCTAACCTGTTCGCAGCTGCTTTAAAATTACTGACCGTACATTTCAGAGCCCTCTCTCTCAGATACATAAAAAGCAAATTGAGCTGGTTCTGAAGCGTTCCGGAAAGGTTCCCGAAGTCAACAACTTCTCTTCCGAGGTCGTGTACATGATCTTCACGGGAATATTTATCCGAAGTGCCCACAATAAGGCTGGTGCCCACGCTTTGCACCGTCGTTGCAGGGTCTGCGCCTCCTTTGGAAGCAATTTCTATAGTATGAGCTGCAGGGTTCGCAGTTATTGTGATATTTGTACCTTGCTTCAGGTCAACATTCCCTCCGGGGTTACTGACTGAATTTATACTAACGAGTGCCCCTGTCTGTTCAGCAGTAACCTGATGGGGATTGTCCGTTTTTGCAGAATGGGTTTCTCCTATATTGATAAGATTGTTCGTATCGTCAGGATTAATAACAATGGCATTTGCTGGAACAAGATCAACATTTCCACCCGGATTGCTTACCCCGTCCACACTTACGAGTGCCCCGGTCTGGGAGGCAGTTACCCCATGAGGGTTATCCAGATCCAGGATATGGCACTTTAAAAGCTGGTAAAGTTCCTTCCGGGTAAAGAAAATCCTGTACTTCTCCGTGTTCCGCGGATTAACTGCAAAACCATTTTCCACAGCCTCAACTTTCCCAAGGAAAATTTTAGATTCCTGGTTCTCCCCGCATTCAGGGCAGGAGATGTGATCTATTTCAAGCGTTTCCAGCCACTCGTTTACACTGATAGTTTCTTCTGACTCCCCTGATAATTCGGCACGGCAAGTAATGCTTTTTGAGTCGGGTTCTACATTCGAGGCTATTACTTCAAAATCTTCAACAATCCTTCCGGGACAGCATTTTTCTTCACAGCTTGAAGGATTTGAAGCTGCAGCAACATACCCGTCGTAACAGGGCTTATATTTCAGATAGAGATACGGACTGGCTGTTAAGTCAGGAACGGAATTCCCCCCACGGTCTATTATCGGTTTTCCCAGTGTGTTTGCCGGCACTACAAGCTCGCGCCCGCAGCAGTCAAGCGCCATACCCCCGTCTATAAAATTAATTGTAATTCTGTCGCCGTTGTCTTTGATCTCAAGGGTTTCGAAACCACATACAAGCCCGGAGCCGTGAAGCAGCCTGTTGATAAGGTGGTTTTTCCCGTCAAAATAACTCTGCTCGGTCTCAAAATCTCGGACCGTCATTAACTTGCCATAAAAATAGTTGTTTTTCTCGAATCGGTGCAGTCTGCACTTATCAGTCTCATCCGTATTATTTGACATACCATTACCCCTCTTATTTTAAGAAAGTACGTTTTTACCAGTATTACAGAAAGTTTTAGCAATATTACAGAAAGTTTTAGCAGTATTACAGAAAGTTTTAGCACTATTACAGGAAGGTTTAGCACTATTACACAAAATGTCACAAGCATTGTAACAAGCATTGCAGAAGTTAGGATTAAAAAGTGTTAAGAAAGAACCGTGTCGATTTCCACCCTGGAATGCCTTTCGACCTGCCCCGCCTTCTCGCCATCGTGCAGGACAGTATTCCTGCCAATAACCGCTGTTTTTCCAAGAATGAACTCAGGTTTCGTAAGTGTGGTGTTAATTCCAAGGTACGTATGCATATCCAGATAGAACCAGGGTTCGAGCATTTTCAGGTTGCAGCATGTGTGTACAGGCTTTTGTTCGTCAATAATCCTCCCGACCTGTTTCAGGATAGCTGGAGTAATGCCCGAACCCTGCAGGAAAACCGAAAAAGCAAACCTTTCCGCTCCGAAAAGGATATTGACAAGGTTTTCCTCTTTGCCGTCGATTTTCACTTTAGTTCCCTCAGGCGGGAAAAAGATTGCATCTTCGCCACTGCAGGAAAGCGGCCTATCGCCTTTGCACGGAAGATTGATTCGGAAATTTTCGACAATCAAAGGCTTTACTCCGGTAAAAAGTTCAATGCTTTCAGAAAGCCCTTCTCTCGTACCCCTTTTTTTGTATAGTGAGACCGCATGCCTGATAAAAAGCCTTCTTTTCTCCTCAGTCCAGCCCTCCTCTACAGGAACGGAAAGCCAGGAAGCAAGCCAGGAAAGGAATTCAGGCGGGGCAAAATCGGCATCGAAAACGCGGTCAATGTGCTCAATGGTATAATCAATTTCAAAGATTATGCTCTCGAATATGGAAAGAAAACGTTCCAGAAGGTCTTTGCTGTGCGGTTCTTCCCGGTAGATGGCGGGCAGGTAATCAATATACGAAACCCTCGGGTAAAATATTGCTATGGATTTGACAGCAGGAGAGAGTTCTTCAGTACCGGAAAGAACAATTTTAAACCACAGATATCTTCCCTCTGCGTTATCCAGAAACAGAGCATCCCTCTTCTTATCGCCCTGAACTGCAGATGTTTTGGAGATGCCTATTTTCCACCTGCCCGGATCAAGAGCTTTAATCTCAGCTTGTGAGAGTTTTTCATCCGAAACATAATAAAAAAATTCTGTCTGAGTGCCTTTTACGAAGTCTCCGTTAATTAAAAGCCTGTGCCATACAATACCGTTTTCCTGGCTGTCAACAGGTTTTGAGAGATAGGTTCCCCGGAAAGAACCATCCGAAGCCCTGAGGTTTATTTTTTTGCGTATGAGACTGGTAAGCTTTTTTCCTTTTTCGTCAAGCACATAAAGCCTGCCTTCAGGACCGGATAACAGCTTTTTACAGCTACCCCTGTAAGACCACAGAGGATAAAACCGGTCGTCGGGTCCCAGCTTATGGATGGTATTTTCGTTCTGGTTTTCGTTTCCTGTTTTATCCGCCTCTCCTACAAAGATTTCCTTCCAGGAGTCAGCCGCAATTCCTGAGGGGGAAAAGTTCTCGATATCGATTTTCCTTTCCACCCCGGTTTCCCCCTCCCTGAAGATATAGACCCTGTTTCCTGCAAGGACGTAGCGCTTACCTTCTTTATCTACCTCCAGGGCTTTCGGCTCTCCGGGTTCATTGATTTCACAGGAAATTGCAGGCTCCGGATAAAGGGGGCTTTGCTTATTGATAGAAAGCACCCTCTTTACCTCAAGAATATAGATATTCCCTTTTTTATCGCACTTTATGCCGAGGATTTTTTCAAGATCCTTTCCAGCCGGACCTTTTGAAAGAGTCCAGCGAAGTTGATAATCGCTTTTTGTAAAAGCATGAAGGCGGAAACTGCTGCCGTCAAGAGTATCCGCAACATACAGGGTATCTTCGTCTACCCCAATTGCAGAAATTTTTCCAGGCCTTAAAGGAAAAGCTTCCGGACAATTTCCTGCAGGCTTAAGAGCAGCCGAATTTCCTGTATATTTGAATATCAGGCTTTTTTCCGTACCCGGAAGATTTTCCGTACCTGCAAGCTTCTCTGTGCCCAGAAGATAAAGAAAACCACATTCATCGATTGCAATATCTTCAATAGTAAAACCCGGATTTTCGAATAATACCTCCTCGAATAAATACGAATAAGCACTGGAAAGCCTCAGGTCTCCCTGTCCGAGGTCGAGATTCTCGACCCCTTCCATGAACTCTTCCAGAAGTGCCCCTGTATTGATCCATTCACATTTAATTTCCTGAATGCAAATCACCCCCTTTCAGGCAACTTTCAGCCTCCCTTGCAATCTCTATACTGTGTTTCCCGGAATAGACGCTCGAAAACTTCGAACCCAGGAGGAGGTTACCCTGTGAATCCCGAACCGCTCCGGGTTCCCCTGAAACCGAAAGCCTGATAATGCATTTTACCCCCTCGACCGTTTCCAGGAGTTCATAAAGCTCAGAAAGGTAAACATCCCTCCCAATAGGCCAGCCCTGCCCGTCGGATCCTCCGATTACGGGATGGAGATACCTGTTAAGTGCAGACAGCACATCCGTCAGGATCAAATCATCGTCAGGATAGCTCTCCAGCGGAACAATAGTGGCACTAACTGTCACTTTTACGTAATTGGGAGGGATTACATGGATTTCGGTCCCTATCAGCCGGTGCCTGTCAAGGTGCCTGCATATCGCCTGTATAAAACCTGCTGACGGTTCAGGCGGAGTTTTAAGAATTTCAAGCGGGGTATAAGGAATTACTACAACCGTGACCGAGCCTCTGCTGTATTCGGATTTTACCGATTCCGTACGCAGGGATTTTGCCTGTTGGAAGGCATCAGGACGGTAGTTGGGTACTGCCTTTGCTTTAGCTACTCTAAGCTCAGGAGTATTCAGGGCTATGTACTCATAATCGGAACTTGTTACTGCTGTATACGGCACCTTAAAATCCCTGAGAAAAGCCTCAATTGCCTCTCCAATGGACTGTGCCTTTTTCCAGCCGGCCGAAGGCCTGTAATTTGTAATATCCAGGCGTTCAAACCCTTCGACCTGCCATTTAAAGCCAGCGTTAAGATTTCCGTCTTCGTTTTTGCTTTCAGCCCCGTTTTCGGTTTCTTCCCTGCTTCCTGCAGTCAGGTACTGGGTTGCCGGGATCGTATTCAGCCTTATCTTCTCAATTCTTGGAGGGTATTCGTAATTTGATTCTTCGACAATACAGCGGAGCCAGAAATAGGGTTTTTCAAAGCTCATGACCGGAATTTTGTCAGTTGCTTTCCAGCTTTCAAGCCCTTTTAAAACAATGCTCCCACTTTTTTTGAACCCAGCCGTGTTGTCCGCAACTGAGATTTCTTCATCGGGACCGTTTCCTGCCTGGGGCCAGATTTGCCATTTCAACTTTGCATTCTCAAATTCGTATTCTTTCTCGTCCCCATGGCTCCCCGGAACTTTCAGGTCTTTTTCAAAAAGATAACACATGAAATTGAGAGTTTCAGGCGGGGTGGCCTTATCGGTTACAAAACCCAGGTAAAGGGTACATCCTGCCCGAACCTGTTCGCCGAAAGGAGCAAAGAAAAGGTCGCCTGCTTCGTTTGCACCTGTGCGGTCAAAAACTCCTCCCGTATCTTCGTCAACTATCAGTTTTTCAAGTTTAAACGTGTCCGGAGCTACAGTCAGGTCTTCATCCAGCAAAAAATAAATTCGCTTGCCAGCAAGCTCGGTTGAGACCTTCATCCCCTTTGCCAGTTCCGTTTTTTCGGGTGAGCTGAAGCTGAGGTCCACATGTGCAGGTTTTTCATTTTCTGGAGCTATACCCAGCAACTTGAGGTATTTCAGGCGGTGCCTGTCGGTTACAAGGTTCGTTCGATACAGTTCGATTTCGGTTAGCCACGCAAAAAGCTCAATAAGTGTAACCCCGGGATCGCTCAGGTTGTGGTCAGTCCATTCCGGGGCATACACAGGAATTAACTTTCTTGCCTCATCTACAAGCTGATCAAATGTCCTGTCATCGAGATTGGGTACGGGTACGGACAGGCTTTACCCCTCCTTCTTGCCATTAATCCATTTTACAGCTATTGCATGTTTTCCACTGTAAGGAAGCGCATATTCAGGCAGTTTGATTACGGAAGTGTCGGTCAGAGTGAGGACCTTTGAGCCCTCAAAATACCTTATTTCCACATTCGCCACATAATCTACAGCTTCGATACCCTCGAGTATGGCGTATATGTCAGAAAGGCAGGGTGCATCCCCGAAATTCCAGCCTTTTCCCTCAGCGAAGCCTGTCAGAGGATGCAGGAAATCAGCAATTTTTTCCCTGGCTATCTTTTCAATTACAGGAATAGCATCAATATATTGTGTCCTGATCTCTGCCAGTACATCCACCCGGACATAAAGAGGAGGAATTACCCTCAGGAACAGCACAGGAGGACACCTAGCTTCCAGGTAGCGTTTTACATTCCGCTTTAATTCGCTTGAGGGCAGGGGCTTTGTTCCGGTTCCTTCCGGGACTATGACGACTGTGACCCAGCCGGTGCTGAACCTGCCTTCCGAATTAAAGTTCGGCAGTACCTTTACCCTTGCGACCTCGCGTGAAGCTTCTTTTACGAGCCATTCATAATCCTCGGCTGCCGTTGCACGGTTCCTGTGCTTCAGGGTGACAGGAGCTCGTGTCAGAAGCGAATCCGTTTGTTCGGCATTATCTCCTCCTCCCGAGGATACAGGGTTGTAAACTCTGTCAACAAAAGCTATGGATCTCAGGAGTTTTGAGATTTCAAGAGCCTTGAGGTTTCCTGCTTTTCCTCCGCCGCTCCTGTAAGTAGCCTTGAGGTTTTCAAAGCCTGCAGGAGGAATCCTGCCTTCTCCCCCATCCCCGAAGCGGATTTTTCCTGCAGTCCTGTCGAGTGTGTAGTGCCTGTCTATGCCACCTGTACCCAGGAAATCGTCTACCCTGCTCCACCGCACCCAGGCTTTTTTGAGCCTTCCTTCGCTATCCGTTTCCAATTGCAGGAGGTCTTTTCGAAGGCTTTTTATCTCTTCTTCCGGGATGCTTCCGTACTCATCAACCCATATTTCTTCTTCGAGTACGGGCCTGTGGATGAGGGAAAACTCCTGATCCGGCTCCCTGCTGCTTGAACCGATTATCTCGTCATAAGTCGTGCTTGCCTGGACAGCCCAGACCGAGTTGAGATAAAAGCCAGAAACTTTCGGAGGAAGCTCACGGGCAGCCTCAGGTTGAAAATCAATATTGAAAATTTCAAAGGCTTTTTTGCACGCTTCGGTTCCGAGAACTACGTTTTCACCGGCTGCCTCCCTGTCGCCTGTCCCTGAAGGAAACGCATTCCTGGAATCCAGAAGCCTGTAGATTTCCGGCCTTTCCTTCCTGAGAAATCCGGCATATGCAGGGGATACCCGACCTGAGTTCATCTCTTTAATTTCTTCATTCATATCTTTTTTAAAGAAATGTCCGGTTACGAGTGCCCTTATCCAGTATTGTTCTCCCGAACCAAAAAGGCTGGAAGCAAGCATCTTACCAGGGACAACAAACTGAAGCATCCCCTTTTTTGTGAACCCTGCGGTCTCATCCAGGGCTTCGAGCGATTTCCAGCTCTCCGGATTATCTTTCCCGCCTATTTCACCCTCTGCCAGGTATTGCCACTTCACTTCGGGCAGGAAAGTCTCCGGGTACTCGAAACCCTCCTCGATATCTATGAAAAGGCTCATAGGCCCCTCATTAAGAGCCCTGTCAAACCCGAAATATATTGAAGGGAAAGCATCAGGCAGGGCTTTGAAAGGCCAGAACTCTTTGGAGTCTTTGAGTTCCTTCGTGAAATTCCTGAATTCAAGGTTATTCTCAGCAAGAACGAGAGTTGGCTGCTTACCCTCCGAACTCGAATAATTAATTTTTAAATCATTTATAACAGGAGGGCAAAATTTGCCATTAATGACATTTCTTCCGATTATCTCATAGTCCTTCCCGTAATTTCCTCCGACCAGCCTGACCCTAATCCAGCAGCTTTCCTTGCCGTTGACCTTTGAAGGCTTTACAGGAGGCATTTCAGGAATTTCTATCCTGTAAAATTCTTTCGGGTTATCTTCTTCATTATTCCTATCCTGGCATCCCCCGTCTTCACATAGGTTTTCATCAATCCCAAGGCTGGCCCAGCTTTCTCCGTCCCAGTACTCCCAGGAAAGCTGAGGAGGATCGTCTATAACTGCCGGGTCTCTACGAGTCAAATACGACCTTCCGGCTTCAAGGTAGAACGCCAGGCATACTTTGTAATCCCTTTTTGAAAAGGCCTCAGCGCTGCCTATATAGAAAGTGTCGCTCAGCCTGGGCCTGCTCCCAAACGGGTATAGCTCTTTTCCGGAAACTTCAACCGGCACATCATTATAGAACAGGAAATCCGGATCAATGCCTTTAATTTTATTATTGCTCTCCAGCGCATTTTCTCCGGTTTTGTCATAGAATTCCTTTCTTGCAGCTTCGAGAATGTTCTGAGCTCTTATTTTACTGCACTGGAGAAGATTTGCCAGCTTTTCATCATCAAGGGCCAGAAGTTCGTTTATTGTTTCAATTCTTTGTTTAGCCTGATTTCCTGCGAGTCTTGAATAATAAATACTTCCTATACCCTGGACCTTCAGTATAGAATCTTCTTTTTTGGGAATTTTAGAGGGAAATGTTGAAACTTTTAGATACTTAACTTTAAAATCCTTAAATTCATTAATCATTGACTCTTTAATTTCACAGCTTATCCACCTGCTCTCAAGCCCGTTCACCTTAACTTTAGTAATAGGAAGGAGATTTTCTTTGGCCTCCTCTCCTCCGGCAGGATTAATCTCCAGCCTTATTATTGCCTCTTTGTCATATACGCTTTTTACACTCCTGAAATCGACCCATTTGATTTCTTTCTTCTCCCCATTTTTCTTTTCCGTGATCTCGACAGGCCGTTTCCATAAAGCGTATTTCTCGCTTGCAAGCAGGTCTATAAATTCTTTCCCGACTCCCTCAAAGGAAATCTCTATACAGCCCTGGCTCAGGTTGAAAAGCTCTTCGTCCCCGATATAAAGTGTATGTTTCTGTAAAGATTCCTTGCCCGAAAAAAGCTCTGTCCGGCCTTCTCCGTTTACTGCAGGCGTGTGGTCAAAAATTTCATCCTTCTTTTCTATCACGCTGTATACGGCCGTGATTTTTGAAGGCGTTGCAAGCAGGTTATTTTCGGTTTCAAAAATAACCGTTTCTCCTTCAGGGCCTTTAGCCGAGGCCTGGGTAGAAGCTTCGATCAGGACATTTCCCGAAGCTCCTTCACTCAGTACGAAACTGAGCGGAACCCTTGCAGGCCCCGGCGGAATGAGGGAAAAATCGAGCATCTCAAGAAAGGACAGGAAATGCTTGCCAGGGGCTTCGTTTACCCTGGAAGAAATAGTTCCTGCCATACCTGAAAAAATCCTTGAAAGGGCAAAACCTGTATCATTCCGGTCTTCCGCTTTCCATTCAGGCAGATAGAAGGGAGCTTTTTTAATAATTTCCTGAAGCACAGCATCTTTATTCAGCCGACTGATCTCAGGAACTTTCACAACTTACACCCCCTCTTTTAAATAAAACGGATATACAAGATTGAAACTGGTATTTGTGGTTCGGACCCTGTAATCAAGATTTATCAAAATTTTTCCCTCGCTTGAGGGGTCGGTTATTACCTTAACCTCAATTAATTCGATACGCGGCTCCCATCGGGTCAGGGCTTCAATTACGGCATTTTCGATGAGGCGAAGGCTGAGCGTATCCATTGTGGAAAAAACGTATTCATGGATCCCGCATCCAAAATCCGGCCGCATAATGCGTTCTCCCGGTACAGTTCCCAGGATTATGAAAATCGCCTCTTTTATATCCGCCTCATAGCTGGAAATATCCACCTTTCCCAGATGGTTTATGTTAAAGGGAAATTTCCATCCTTTTCCGAGAAAATCCATACTAATGTCAAATCCCCCCAAAATCCGTGTTCTGTCTCGGGTTTTACCCTATAAGCACTGTAGGGCACCCAAGCACAATCGTATTTGGTGGCCCTGCTTCCGTAATAATATCTCCCTGGCGGGCAGCGGGCAGGTTATTGATTAAAACCGTGACGCTGCCCGGCACAACAACTCCTCCTGCATGAGGTACAGGGCCTGAGGAAAGAGGACATGCATGGAAATCTGCCGTGCCTCTCCAGGCCGGCATTCCCCCTATCAAAACATTCGGGCTTCCTGGGCCGGGCCCAAGTGGAGTCCCGTGGGAAGTCATATCTCCAACTCTTGCAGCAGGCGGCATTGTTTCTTCCTCAGTTTATCTTTACAGGCAGGCCCTGGATCGTGAGAACAGCATTAGACTTCAAACTGAGGGAAGTGGTTCCCTCGATCTCGAGTATATTGGCCTTAATAGTCATCTGCATGGCACATTCCATTGCAATGGAGTTCTTTACGGAATCAATCATGATTTTGTTATTTCCGGTCCTGTCGGTAATTTCGATTTTTTCCTGGCCCGAAGAATCGTCAAGCACGATCCTGTGCCCTGCTTTTGTTTTAATTTCAACCTTTTCCTGCTGCGCAGTATCATCAAAAATGAGTTCATGCCCGCTCCTTGACTTTATCTTGCGGAGATTATTTTTTCCGCTGCTGTTGGTTTCGGGAGGGCGGTCCTTCGAGTTCCATAGTGACCCTATCACATAGGGATGGTTTACATCTCCCTGTTCGAAGGCTACAAGAACTTCGTCGTCAACTTCAGGATAGAAAACCATGCCCCTTTCATTGCCAGCCATAGGACTTGCAATCCTTGCCCAGTAACTTTCGTCGTTCTCTCCCCTCCAGGGCAGACTTACCTTTACCCTGCCAAGCTTTTCAGGATCTTTATTGTTGGTAACAATGCCAATTGCAACTCCGTATATGTTTTTGGCCTGGTCTTCATTTTCCTGCCCGAACAGTTCATTAAGGGCCATCAGAGGCACCTCCGGACTTCAAGGGTCGTCCTGTATCCGTTCTCGCCAAGAACATGCCTGGATTTCGTAATATAATATACTCCACTGAAGCGTTCCCCCACCTTAACGATATTTACGGTAATCCCTGGCCTCAACTCAGGATTCCCGACACATTCAAGGGTTCCGGTAATGAATCCGACATTTCGCTTTTTTAACTCAGAGAGTGCAATTGCTTTTGCTTCCTCTCTTGATCTTACAACCCGCCCCTCGATTTTCACACTCAGCCTGGTTCCCTGAGATTCTTCTACAATATCAGCAAATCCCGGGATTCCAATGCTTGTTTTTATTTCATTAAGTTCTGCAGTCTCGGAAATCCTTTCTTTATCTTTTTCATTCCAGGCAGTCACCCGAACTTCATTTACTACATTTGCCGCGCTCATTCTCGGGGTAAAACTTATTATATTTTTATAATACTGAAAATCCATACTTCCTCTTCGCTCATCATCTGGTTTCCGGAAATAGAGGGTTCTGTTCCTGATGAATAATTCAAACCCGAGATTGTCTGCCAGTCTCTTCAAAAAATCGTAATCTTTCTCATTTACCCTCCTTTCAATCCTTCTCGAAGGCCCCATTCCCGAATCTTCCACTCCTGAGGGATCAAGCTTGTTTTTCCTGGCAATCTCGCGGGCCACATCGGAGTATGTTACTTCATTGAGATTGGCTTCCGAATGCGTTTTCTTAAGGTCGTGGGAAAGGTCGTACCCCTCAACCGTGAGCGTTGGAGGCCCTCCTGCAAGGAAACCCGGGGATAATGCCCTGATTCTGCCCCTGATCCGGCTTTCTTTATGAGGAAAAGCGTACCCGAAAGAAGCTATAAGCATGGTCCCCGGAGCAATGCTGCTGTCGTCCAGCCATCGGAACTGCTGAGTTTTTAGGTCAAAAGTTTCATTAAAAGAAAGCCGGAACATCCCCGGGCTTTCAAGGTCTTCGTCCACTTCCAGCCCTGTGATTTCGTTTTTCGGAATGGCCTTATCGGTATCTGCCCAGGATACGGAAAAGGCGGGGGCGTAGATCTCAGCGGACGAAATTTCCTGTGTCATGCTTTATTCCACCGGAGGTATGGTCAGCTCGGTACCGGGCCTGAGCTGTCTGGGATGCTCAAGCCTGTTTGCAAGCGCGATCGGCCTCCAGAGCCTGGAATCCCCGTATTCGCTATGAGCTATCATCCACAGGCTGTCTCCCTGCTTTACGGTATAAACATGGGTCTTATCAGGTGATTGAAGTTTTTTCTCGCGGCTGCTGAGTTCCATTTTAAATTCTTTGAGAGTAATGCTGAGCTTTGCCCGGACAGGAATGCCGTCCGAGTTGAACATGGTAAACCGTTTGGTCACCCTCTCAAGTACACAGTAAAACGGCTCTTTTGAGTCCATGCCCCACATAAAGCGAAGCACTGGAGGGGCATGCAGTTCCGGATCGATATTCATAAGCCCTGTAAGCTGGTCCGTATATTTTCGGACATCAACCCCATCTTCTTCATAGGTATCGTAGAAAACTTCGAGGCTGATACTTCCCGAATTACCTTTTACATACTGCAGGTAAGAGGATTCGAGCCCAGGTACCGAAACCTCCGAAAAACTGTTACTTTTTTCAATTGAATACTCCGAAGGAAAATAAAGAATCTCAATTTGCTTTGGCTGTTCCTTTCCCCCCCGGACAACCTCAATAAAACCTTTCCTTGGATTGCGTTTCATCCATTTCCCTCCAGCTTACAAAGCTCTCTTCCAGTTTCCGGTTCAGTTTTTCCAGGTTTAGAGAAGCCCTCTTCTTTCTTTCTCGATTTTCAGTCTCCATACGATCTGCTGTAGAACCTGTTCCGAAATCCGGTTTATCTCAAGCTTCTGCTTCAATTCTTCTTCTATTTTCGAGTAAATCGATGAGTGACTGGCCTGAGAAGCTTGCTCGGCCTTAAGCAGTTTCTCTTTTATTGCTGTCACTTCCTGTTCCAGTTCCTGGCTTACCCCGGCCCCTGTGTTAAAAACAAGTTCCTTCCCTGAGGCCTGAGGATAAACCCCTTTTGCATGAAACCTGTCAACAACAGGCTCAAAAAACGGATCTGAAGGAACGATAAGCCTGGAATTAAAGTTGGCTGCTAACCCAGGGAAACAGGTGGGATCTGAGATAGCTGAGCCCTCATAAACGGCAGTCCTGTCGAGTAAAACCCTCCTGGAAACAGGATTCCTGACCGGGAAAAACTTTTCAGGCACAGCGTTTCTGCCGTTGGAAGTTTCTCCGGGAACGGCATTTGTATCAGGAAACTTATTTCCAGTAACATTTCCAGTAACATTTCCAGTAACATTTTCATTAACATTTCCAGTAACATTTCCAGTAACTATACTTTTAGCAACCAGGCTTTTCAGAATGGGTCGATTTAAATCCTGAGTTTCTCTTTTTGCCAGGACAGGATTTCCGGGAGATTTTTCAGGAGTTTCCTTCAAGGGATAGGTCTTATTTATGGGTTTTCGCCCTTTCTCATCCGGAAAGAATGCAGATTTCGCTGTTTTCGGTGCAGTAACCGAACCGTGCAGGAGATTCCTTCCAGGAGTTTCTCTGTGCAGGATCTTCCCGGCTGCTACCGAATACAATAATGGATGAAAACCCTCATTCCCTGATGAATACCGGAAATGAACGCCTTTTTGAGTGCTCGGTATCATTTTTCGAGCAGCGTCCCGACTTCCCGGAATCATGCCCCGGATATCCGGCACTCCTTGATGTACGTCGTGCTCCCCTCCCCGGAGAGAGAATTGCAAAAGCCGGTTTTCAACTCTCGTTTCTTTTTTACAGAATGCCTGGGAAAGAATTTGCTTGAAGAATTGAAAGTGAACCGGGAAACAAAACTGGTTTTTCCAGACCTGACCTCCTCCGACCCCCTCTCTGAAAAACAGCAAAGGGAAACTTAAGAATCTCTTTTTCACGGAAGAATGTCTTTTCATAAACCTGGAATGGAAATTCGGGTTCGATACCGTAATATGTCGCCTGCCTGTTCCACACAGTCTGCCTGTTCCCCGGACTTTCAGGTTCTTCATCTGCGCCCCTTCCAGATACCCTGGTGGGCAAGCTCTACAGTCTCAAACGCTACCGTATTGCTGTCGGCTCTTAATTCGGGGCCCGTCCACTGAACAGGATAAGCCCCGGAAAACTCCCATCGCCATTTGTCATTCCCTGCCGAATCCATAAGGATTATAGCCCCGTCTCTCCTGTCAAATCGGCCGTTGATAACATCCTGATGCCACTGCCAGATCTGATCAAGCTCGGTTATGCCTCGCTTGAGGACCAGGTTCCTGTATTTGGTCCTTTTAGGAAGGATGTGCACAAAATTGTTGACCCCGCCTTCCTCATAGGTTTCTGTCTCCGTTTCTGCCTGAAGCCCGGTTACCTCGGACATCTGGGCAACAGTAATCCCCCCGATTTCCACCCTGAAACGGTAAGACATGTAGGGATCCGGTTTCCCTGCCGTACCTGCCATTCTATCTCCCCTCCATAAACCCCGGCATCTGGCCTTTTATAATGCCTGCATAAAATAGCAAAACTGCCTTTTTTCCCATTTTCCTGTTTTTTACCCCAATATTCATCGTTTTCCGTTTTTTTGCCTCAGTCTTCCTATTTTTGTCTTTTTTTCCTTATTCTTCCGTTTTCTATCTCCGCTTTTCGCATTTTTGTTCCTGGCGTTTTCTCCTTCCTTATTCGGCCTCGAGGATGCTTCTTTCACGGTTTTTACTCAGGTGCTGGTTTATCTTCGAGATTTCCTCGCACCAGCGCTGGCGGTCCCTGTGTTCAAGCGTCATGATCTCCTCAAGAGGCCAGTGGAAATGATAGGCAATGAAGGCTACCTCCTCGTACAATCTCTCGAGGGGGTAGCCGGTCATTCCCCCGGTTCCAGCCCCTCTAATTCGAATTTGTGCCCGCACTCTGGGCAGACTGCCTGGATTTCGTTTGCAGCGTTTTCATTGATCCTTGCATAGAGATCCTGAAGGTATGCCAGGTCCGAAGCAAAAAGATTCTCTATGAGAGCCGGATTAATGTTTTCAAGGGACCCAAGCTTCGTAATAACCCTGGAAAGCAAAATTACAGTCAAATATGCAGGATTGGATTTGACCCTCGGATCCTTCAGGGGAAGAATCTCATCCGCAGCTGTTGCCAGCCTCATGGTACCTTTATTGTGAAGGTTCCCCTCACTGTCCACATAGCCTTTAGGCAGGGTGAAATCAAACTCGGTTTGAAACTCCAGAAAAATTCCCCCTTAAATTTCTCTAAAAAGACATTCAGCACTCTCACGAAGCCCGCTTGAAACCCTCATGGACGATTTCAAGGGTCTCTATGGCCACGTCATTCCCCTTGGCATTGAAGTCAGCGGGATCGTACTTGCTTGGCCAGGCTCTCTCAATGTTCCAGCGGGCTTTATCTGCCCCGGCTTCATCAATCAGGATTATCGACAAATTTTTCCGCGCTCCCTCGGCGCCTGTATCTATCACCTGCTGCCTCCAGTTGTATAGATCCAGTGAATCCGTAATGCCCCACTTGAGAGTTATGTTTCCGTATTTTGTCAGCCCTGACAACTTTCTGGGCCTTGGGGACTCGTCTCCCTCCCTGTATTCGGCCACATCGGTGGTCGTGTCTCCGAAAGTGCATTCACTGAAGCCTGCCTGAGTGATCCCGTCAATTTCTACCCTGAACCTGAACTGTCTGTATGGATCTGCTCTTACCATATCTTATCCCCCTTCTCTGAATGATTTTAATCAGTTTTCACTTGAATTTCTGCCAGCAATTACTCTGTCGCTGCAGATCCCCCGGCCCACTGGGCTATCCTGAAGATAACGAACTCTGCAGGTTTTACAGGAGCAATCCCGATAATGCATATCAGCCTTCCGTTGTCAATATCGTCCTGGGTCATGGTTGTACGGTCACATTTGACAAAAAAGGCTTCTTCAGGCTTTGTCCCCATAAGCGCCCCGTCCCGCCAGACCCCGGTAAGGAACTGGGTTATTGTTGCATTAACCCTTGCCCAGAGCTTTTCATTATTCGGTTCAAAAACGACCCATTGTGTTCCTCTTTCAATGGATTTCTCGATATAGATAAACAGGCGGCGGACGTTTATGTATTTCCAGAGCGAATCACTGGAAATTGTACGGGCACCCCAGACCCTGATCCCCCTGCCCGGGAAAGGAATAATGCAATTAACCCCTTTAGGGTTCAGGACTTCCTGCTGGCCTTTCGTAATAATCCTTGCACTACCCTTATACTTTTCAAGATCCAGTACCCCGTTGATTTTTTCGTTCGCAGGAGCTTTATGGACCCCCCTTTCGGTATCGCTGCGGGCATAAATTCCGCAGACATGCCCGCCTGGAGGAACGTTGACCGGTTTCAGGAAAACCGGGTCATAGACCTGAATCCAGGGATAATAAAGGGCAGCATATTTGGAATCGTACAAATTGCGCTGTTCCTGAACCTCATCGAGGTCGGCACCCTGGGCTGGATCCAGAACCGCAAACCGGTCTTTTAATTCTTCACACTGGGTAATTACCTTATCCTGTATTGCCTGTGCAGTGATTCCCGGAACCGCAATTATGCTTATATCGTCTTTGTTTTTCAGCGCATAGATCCCTTTCCTGTTTTCAGGGATTACATCATCCTTGCCTTCGTAGATTTGCTCAACTGACTTTGCATCTGCCGGGGCTCCGTCAGTTCCTCCAGTAAGAAGCCATCCGGGCTCCTTATCCAGTGTGGGCAATGGGATTTTTTTAGCCGGGTCTCCCGTACTACTGACGTTTTCTACTGTTATAAGGCGCGAACTGTCTTCAGTAATTACTTTTTCTATGTAGCGGCTGTGATCGCTGTTCATGGAAAGTTGGTTGAAGACTTCTTCAGAACCGTTGAACCGGACAATAAGATCAAATTCAACTGAAGAAACGTTTATACCATCTTTCAGGGTTTCAGAGATTTTATCATAGAGCTGTACTTTTTTACTGTCTCCGGTGTTGATGACTTCTTTTACCACTCCATAGGAGGGGTCTTTGTCAGTAGATTCGAATTTCAGCAGGGTTCCTTTTTCCATACCGTTTACGGTACTCAGTTCAAAGGTGTCTTTATTTGCAACGTCTCCTTTTAGTTTTGCTTTAGAAAGGGAACTATCTTTTATTATTATTTTTATGCTGTTACCCCATTTTCCTTCGTTTGAGGCATTGACTTTGATAGCGTCTACCAGCTTTTTTATTTCCGGCGGCTTTTGACCTGCTATCACGTTGTGTGTGTACCTGAGTTTGTCTTTCGTAATAAGCAGTATATCGGGCCCTGTTACCTCATTAATGAGGAAATAATTCTCACCTATCCTGACAGCATCGTCTTTACTCACTGATGCAGCCTGATCAACCGGGATAATAAAATCTCCATTTTCCAGTTCAGAAAGCGGGTCTATCGGTGTCGAATCGGAAACCAGATCTATCTTCACACCTTTAGCGTGTTTAAACTTTAGAGGAGATTTTACTTCAATTGACTTTGCGCCTGCGTCGGCAGCCTTGACAATGCATATCTCGATTTCTTTGCCCCTGAGTAAAAGTATTACATCCTCGGCTAACCCGCTAACGTCTTCGTCGACATTAATTTTTAGATCGCCTGCATTCACATCATCTTTTAAAGTGAACGTGGAACCAATAGTTTGTTTTACGATCTTAGTGCCTGGAGGAAAAGTCCCGTCCTCCTGAGTGCCACCTGTCAGTGGCGTGTTCAGGGCAAGGGCTTTGGAAAGACCTGCAAATTTCACCTGTATGTATTCCGAAAGGGCGCCGTCCCTGAGAAATACAAGATCTTCAGGGTTGAGGTTTGTTGCATCCTTGACATCCAGCAATAAAGATCCTGCGTTAGCGTCTGCAACCAGTGTAGTCGTAACTCCCGAGATGTCCGGTATATGACCGGAAGCAGGTTTTGCATTTTTGCCAGCTACCCTGATTACATATGCTCGCTTGCCTCCGTTGCTGAAAAAACCTTCTACCGCATAAGGCAGCCAGCGTATCGTATTATATATTGTATCGTCAAGCTGGCCATCTTTATACAGGTACCCCCCAAAAATACTCTGGTACTCCGCAAAGCTCGTTACCAGAGTCGGCCTGTTAAGAGGACCCTTTTCCGCAAAGCCTACAAATCCAGCCGTACTTGTACTGACACCTTCGATAGGTTTTGCCCCGATTTCGAATTCTTCAATATATACCCCTGGTGCTAAATATTCCGGTATATTTATTCCCCCTATTTTGATCATAGATCAACATTATATCCGGGCAGTCCCCCGATTTCTGATTTTGAAGTTTGCCCGATTCTCAAAAACCTGCGTTATTAAGTTATTCACGGTATCAAAATTTTTTTTGCAGAAACTGTTTTTCCTTCTTCTACTGTTATGGAGTGCTCACCAGGCTCTCCGTTTATTATCAGGATTACTTCCTCGGTTTTTACGACATTTTTAAAGTAAAGTACGAACTCTCCCCTGTTGTCTGTGAGATTTTCTATATCTTTTCCCTTCACGCGAACTCTCAGGCCAGCTACCGGTTTTCCTGAGCCTGACTCTATCAGACCTCTAACAAGAGTCGCAATGGCAGGGAACGGATACCCCGGGTTGGGTTTAAGGGCAATTTCAGGTTTACCGTTAACTTCAACTACCGGGTTCTTCGGATCGGAAAAAGCTGACATATCGGCTATTATTTCTTCAGGGAAATACAGCTCAGGCTTGATGCTTACAGTGTAACTCCCTGCCTCAAGTCCCGTAAAACAATAATATCCGCTGAGGTTCCTGAAGGCTTTTTTACCCGTATTTTTAATCTCCATCCGGATGCCGCCGACAGGTTTGTCTTCTGTATAATCATCGATCAGCCAGATTGCAAAAGACAGCTTGAGAGTTCGAACATCCCCAGGATATACAGTACAGGTATCGGTCTCACAGAGCCTGGAAAAAGCCATTTCATTTTCCCCCGTTACCGGCCTTCATCTGCGCATAGTTTATTTCCCTGGACACCACCCTCTGAACACCCATTTCCCTTTCCGAATCGATACTTACAGGAGTAACCACATAACAAACTGAAGGCCTGAAAGGCTTATTCGGGAAGGTACTCCAGATTTTTGCCAGGTCTTCCAGGCTCAGGGAAGTTATCGCGATGTGCAATTCCTGGTTTTTGTCCAGGTTTCCCTTCAGAACCGAACCTTTCAGAATGGAATTGTCGTACAGGATTCTAAGAGCCCTCCCGAGTACGGTATATTCTTCCAGCGACCTGGCAGTTTTATCCTGGGCTCCTGACGCTACATGCGATGTCAACATGTAATATAGCTCAAGGGTAAGCGGCGGAAATGTAAGCGTTGTGTGATTTGCAACCTGCATTTCCTGATTTTTCAGGTGGGCGTTTTCAAGCACCTGATACAGAAAAAGAGATAGCCGCACATTCTCATTGAAATCGATTTCTCCAGGAGAAAATAACACTATTGAGTCCCTGTCAACCAGGTCCTGCATGTTGTCCCTTAAAAGTTCAATCAAGGTCTCTCCAACGTCAGCTATTGCTCTGTAATCAGACAATGATCTTATCCCCCCATATTGCTTGAAAATAATGGACAGAGATTTCCCACTCAGGAAAATCCGTAGTTTTAAGGCTGTATTGTAAACAGGGCCTGTGCCCTTATTTCAAAAATCTGGAATACTCCCCAAAATCAGCTTCAGTAAAAAGTTTTCCAATTTTCTGATATTCACGTCTTGTAGCCCTGATTAGATGTTCCATTCCAACCTCTCCTGAGCCGGCTGCGGCCAGGAAGGAAGCTGAGAGCGCTATGTTTTTGATATTACCCCCGGTAAGTTTGAATTTTGAGAGAAAAGCAAAATCAATATCTTTCCCAAGCGGAGTTTCGGCAGGAAAGGTATGTTTCCATATGAGTTCCCTGGATTTTTCATCGGGAAGAGGAAACTCGATTGTAAAATGCAGCCTGCGAAGAAATGCGTCGTCCATGTTTTTTCGGAAGTTGCTCGCAAGTATCACGGTCCCCTCATGTTCCTCCATTTTCTGGAGCAGATAAGCGGTCTCAATATTCGCATAACGGTCATGGGCGTCTTTCACCTCGGATCTCTTGCCAAAAAGAGCATCGGCTTCATCAAAGAAGAGAATTGCATTGCAGGTCTCAGCTTCTTTGAAAATTTTACTCAAATTCTTTTCAGTCTCTCCTATGTATTTGCTGACAACGCATGAAAGGTCTATTTTATAGAGGTCCAGCTGAGTTTCCGATGCAAGAATTTCCGCTGCCATGGTTTTTCCGGTCCCCGAAGGGCCAGAAAACAGCACATTCAAACCTTTTCCTAGAGACAATTTCTTCTCAAAACCCCAGTCTGAGTACACAGTATCCCTGTACCTGACAAAGCCGCAGACTTCTTTTAACTGTTCCAGGGTATCTCCCGGAAGAATGATATCTCCCCAGTTATATTGCGGGCTGATTTTCACGGCAAGCGCGCTCAGTTTCTGGTTTGACTGGATTTTGCAGCTTTCATAAAGAGTCCCTGCCGACAATGCCGGAACATCCGGGTTTTTTGCCCTTGCAATCTCTTTTGCCGTACAGACCGCATCTTTTATCTGGCCTCCTGTGAACCTGAATTTGCTCGCAAGCTCTTTCAGATCCGCATTCTCTTCCAGAAGGGAGTTTCCTTCAAGGAAAGCTTCCCACAACTTTTTTCTCAGTGAATAAGGAGGGACGGGAAAGGAGAAAGGAAGAAAGCCGTAATTTACCAGGCCGTCCATCAGGTTCTCTTGCAGGTCTTCTTTTTGTTCGGAGGACCAGCTTCCCGCCAGAAAGACCCAGTTTGGGAAGGTCTTCAGGTCATGAAGGAAATTTTTCATGAAAAGCCCGACCTCTGTATCTGCAGCCAGAACATCAAAGTTTTCAAGATAAAGGGCTGATTCCTGAAGGAGCGCTTCCCTGAGCACCAGATCCGCAATTTCAGAGAATCCGTGCCTGGAAAAGGCTTTCGAATCAACGATAAGCAGATTAATCCCAGCTTCCCTGCAGGCAGCCTCTGCTGTAGCTTTTCTCCCGCTTCCGTGAGGCCCCTTGAATAAAACCTTCAAAGGAATTTTATTTTGAAGATGCCAGTTTACAGAGTCCTGCAACCTGTTTTTCAGGTCCTCGGGCAAGATCAGGGTCTCAAAGGAATTTTTTGCTTTTATGAGATATGAAAAACCCAGAATTTGCGAATCCGGCTCATTGAACCCGAGTAAAAAGTCAGTTATTCTGTCATCTACTTTTATGAAAGCCGATATGACAGAGTGCTGCTTTTCAGGATACTCACCTGCTTCTTTTCCTGCAAGGTAGATCAGATTGTTTTTGAGCAGGGTAGAGACTGGCGAGAAATACGCTCTTGCCTGAAGTTTTGCTTCTATTGTCGGGCAGAGCAGGTTAAGAGCCAGGTCGACTGAAGGCTGTTTTTTGGTCACATCGTTTTGAAGATAAGAATAGATTTTCTCATACCTGAGATCCAGTGCCGGGGCAAGCCCGATTAAAAGCACATCAATCTCAAAGGTATCCAGGTTGAAAAGTTCGGATAAAATCTGAAGCCTCAGTTCCCTGCCACATTTCAGGCTCTCTACGTTTCTGATATTGCTATCCCTGCGTGCAGCTTCGACCTCTTCCAGTACGGAATCCGGCAGAAGCTTTTGCCCCGTTTCAAGACCCCGGGACTCTAGAAATGCCTCGATTTCAGCTTCCGAAACGTAAAGTCCTCTAAATTCATCAACAGGCTCAGAAAGCCCTGCCTGAAACACTTTAAGGTAGCTGCGGATCAGTCGATCGATTCTGGAGAATTCATCAAGAAGGTGCTCGAAATTATCAGCATAAGGTTTCATGTGGATTCCGTATGCACGCTTTGACATTACCGAAGTGAACATTCTAAATCAGCCTATCAGGCCCCGGTTTCGTTCGGGTTGGCTTTCAGGGCGCTTTTCGCTTCCAGCAGCTTCCAGTATTTTTTTATATGCACCAACCAGGATTTCGGCATCGGAGAATTGGCCGCAGGACTTTAGACGGTCCACTTCAAGCAGAAATCTTTCTGTATTTTCCGTAAGCAGCTCATTTTTACCTGCAAATTTAGCGGCCAGTATTTTCAATTCTTTTCGAGAAGAATATTTCTTTGGACTTTTACCGTCAATAAAATTGAAAATTATCCCGCACTTTCGATGACCTATAGTTCTTGTAGAAGGATTGGCCGAAGTTTGTATATAATCTTTAAAAGTGTCTTCCTCTACTAACTCCCCACATTCGCATAAAATAATATAATCACCCCCTTCTATATACCTGGCTGAAAGTAATTTCACTCCTGCCTCAGAAGTAGACAAAATCAAAAGTAAACCAGAAGTTAGAGCAAAAAAATAAAACAGCCAGAAGCCTGAAAGATCCGGCGTCTACACTACGCAAGGGAATTATCATCGCCCGATTGCTCGCTCCCCCAGAATTTCCCCCAGAATTAAAGAGTTTTATACATCCAAAAGGAAGTTTTTATTAAATATCAGATATATGTTATGAATTATATATGTTTCCAGATAACAATAATTCTGAATAAAGTATCTTAAGTTAGCTCAGCGAAAAGGGGTTCCACTCTGGAAATTGTTTTTTAATATAAGGATGACTTACTCAAAACGCTCTTTGTTATCCAAAAAAGTAATATATCTCAACTATTTTTGCTGATTGAACAGCAAAATCACCAATCCGCCTAAGGAAAAATCCCCAGTCTATCTAAAAATTAACAATCGTTTCAGGTAGTTTTAACCATATTTCAGATCTTTCCCTTTCTTGAATTCGATTAAAAACTCTTTCCTCCGGATTCATTTTATTGAAAATTAATCCATTAAGCCTCGCTCATTTTAACCCACCACATCTCTCAGAAAACTCAGAGAAACCTCAAAACAAAGAAAAAAGAGGAAGAAAGTAAAAACCGAGAAAAAGAAAATGAGGAGGAAGAGGAAAAATCGAAATTTCTTCATAGCTTAAGATAGATAAACGCAGTTAACCCGCTCAAGTTTCCATAAATTCCGGCCACACGAAAAGACTCATTTAACTTTTCATAAACCAGAAAGAAGACCTGGAAAAGCTTCAACTTTTTTAAATTCTCCTACCTGGGCGAGTTAAAAGCACCGTTTCATATCGATAAATTATCCCTCTTCAGCAAATTGAAAAATAGTTTATCTTGCCCATAATTCAGCCCTTCCAGTGCAGCTCAGTGTCTTTATTAGAAATTAGCCTCCTTGAGCGCAACCGTTGGGTCGCAAACGTTGGGCCGCAACCGCTGGGCCGGTTGATCACGCCGGATAGGGTTTGGGGATTATTATCAGTCTCAATCACAGACTTTCGCCGTTTTTGATCAAACTTTTTTTGAAAAAGTTTGCGTTTTCGATCAAACCTTTTTTGAAAAGGTTTGTGATCAAGCGTTTTTTGAAAAGGTTTGCGACTCAGGAATTTGTTCAATGTGAATTTGTTCAATGTATATGTATAAATTTATAAAGGCCATAGAATAGTTTATAAAAATATCGTACGATTCGAGTAAAAACCTTAAAAGGCCGTTTTGCTGAAAAGAATTCTGAGCTCAAACGGAATAATCGCATCTGGCGAAATTTGAGGGTTTTCCATTTAATGCAGCGCCAGGAGCTTATGAAGCCAGGAAAAGGAGCCAAGCAAATGAAAAGTGGAGAGCAGCAACCTGGAAAACCGGAAGATGAGAGCACTAAAAAGTTAAACGCCGCAGGCAAGATATTCCGCAGCCAGACTCCGGCAAGTGATAAAAACGAGCCTGTAATTCAGGGCGACTTTCAATTTCTTAAAACTATGCTTGATACAATACTCAATCCCATCTCCTATAAAGATAAGAATGGGATGTATCTGGGGGTTAATGAGATATTTGCCAGACAGGTTATCGGTCTCCCTGAGAAGGAAATTGTTGGATTCACCTCATCTGAAATCTGCAGGAAATTAGTAGAAAGGTTTCCCGAAAGAGCTATACTGGACGGAAGGCAGTTCCTGGAAATTTGCAGGGAATGGGATAAGGTTGACATCGACCTCTTGAAGTCAGGAGGAAGCCGGACTCATGAGCAGGAAATGGTCCTTGCAGACGGAGAAAAAAGAATTTTCCTTGTAAATAGATCCACTTTCAAGGATAAAAGCGGGGACATATTTGGGCTTGTTACGGTTCTGCAGGACATCACCAGCCTCAGGAAATCCGAAAAATCCCTTGAAGAAATTGAAGAGAGGTACAGAATCGTCACCGAACAGACAGGACAGCTAGTATATGATAACGATCTGGAAAATAACAGGCTTTCCTGGGCAGGCGCTGTTGAAGAAGTTTTCGGGTACAGCCTGGAAGAGGTTAAAAATTTTACTCTGGAGAACTGGATAGAGCATATCTATCCTGAAGACCGGAATTATGTGATTGAAAACTTTATGCAAGCCAGGAAAACCGGCGGAAGAGAGCGTGTAGAGTATCGGCTAAGGAAAAAAGACGGGACCTATATTTACGTTGAGGATACAGGGACATATCTCGTAAACGAGGATGGCAAGACTTATAGAGTTCTTGGGGTAGTCAAGGATATTACAGAAGAGAAACTTACCCGCAAACGGCTTGAAAAGAGTGAAGAAATACACCGTATAATTGCTGAACAGACAGGGCAGTTAGTATACGATTACGATGTAGAGGAAGATTATGCTGATTGGGCAGGCAATATTGAGAAACTTACGGGTTTTCCATTTGAAGATTTCAAGGATGCGGGCATTCAATTATGGTTGAGCAGGATTCACCCGGAAGACAGGGATAATATAGAGAAAGCTTACCACAGGTGTCTTACGGATGGGGGCACTTACCGTTCAGAATACAGATACACGAAAAAGGATGGAAATTACATTTTTATTGAAGACACCGGGGTCTGCCTGAAAGATAAAGAAAGTAAAGTGAACAGAATTCTCGGAATAATTAAAGATATTACTGAAAGAAAGCTCACCCAGGAAAGGCTGGAAAAAAGCGAGGAAAAATACCGTTCATTTATACATAACTTCAAGGGAATTGCTTTTCAGCTTGATGAAGACCTTATTCCTGAGTTCACTCACGGGACTGTCGAAGAGATTACCGGATATAGTGAAGAGGATTTCATGTCTACGCAGGTTATGTGGATGAACATCATTTATCCAGAAGATCGACCTGCTGTCCTTAAACAGGTAACCATGATTAAAAATTCTGCCCGTGCTCATGATACCGAATTTGAGTACAGGATAGTATGTAAGGACGGAAAAGTAAGATGGATAAAAGAGCTGTATCAGAAAATTCCGGGAAGGGATGGGAAGTCAGATAAGTATCAAGGGGCAGTTTACGATATTACAGAGAAAAAAGAGGCAGAAGAAGCTCTGAGCGAAATAAAAGAAGCCCGCATAAAGGAGATTCATCACAGGATCAAAAATAATCTGCAGGTAATCTCTTCACTTCTGGATCTCCAGGCTGAAAAGTTCGAAGACGAAAAAGTGAGAGAAGCTTTCAGGGAGAGCCAGAGCCGGATCATATCCATGGCTCTTATCCATGAGGAACTTTATCAGGAAAAGAATACCGAGACACTCAACTTTGCAGCATATCTCAGGAAACTGGTCGAGAACCTTTTCCAGACTTACAGGGTTGATCATCCCGGAGTAGGCCTGCAAACCGATCTCAAAGAGGATGTTTTCCTCGATGTGGATATGGCAATTCCCCTCGGAATTGTTGTCAATGAGCTCGTCTCGAATTCATTAAAACATGCATTTCCAGGACAGAGGAAAGGGGAAATCCGAATCCGGCTCTATAAAGACGAAAAGAGCGAAAGTAAACCCTTCGCAGACGAAGATAAAGGATCTGAAGGTAAAAAATGTGAAGATAAACCGTTTGAAGATAAAAAGTATGAGGATAAAGAGTATAAGGAAAGATGTAAGGGAACAAGAATTATTCTGATAGTTTCGGATAACGGTGTGGGTTTTCCTGAAAAACTTGATATCGAGAACCCTGATACACTTGGCCTGCAACTGGTAAATGCACTGGTAGATCAGCTGGACGGAGAGCTTGAACTTAAACCCGATGGCGGAACGGAGTTCACAACACGGATCTATCTGGCAGAAGATTCCTGAAGGCAACAGAAGGCTCCGGAAAGTAGAAGAAGATTCCTGAAGGATATGCCCGCTTTAACACTTTAATATCCGTGCCATTTCGGTTAACATTCAAAATATGAGATTTTTTCCTTACTTAACGCTGGTTTGCAGCCGGACTAAAAGACCGAATTCTATGGCCGAGCTTATAATTCGGCTCATGATTCTATTTTTATATTACGGCGTATAAATAATCATATATGCCAGAAGAAAGCAAAGATCCCCACACTTTCAAGGAACTCAAATGGAGCGATCTCCAGAATTGGGCTGGAGATAAGGCCACTGCAAAGGGGATCAAATACCAGGAAGAAGGGCGGGTGAAAGAAATCAAATGCACCTCCACGGGCAGCCTGGTTGCCCTTGTAGAGGGGACAACAGAGTATTTTACAGAAGTGCACCTGGAAAACGGGAAACTAAGCTCGACCTGCACCTGCCCTGTTGGATATGAGTGCAAACACGCAGTTGCAGTCGTACTCGAATATCTCGACCATATAGAGCAGGGAGAAGACATCCCGGTTATTACTGAGGAAGACCTGTTTATTGAAAGATCCAGGCGACGGTATGCAGGAGCCGGCACTTCCGGAGCTTATGGGGCCGAGGAATCTTCACTGGCCTTTCGTGAGTATCTGGAACAGCTGGAAAAATCGGAATTAATCGAAATACTGACAGCGTTTGCAAAAAGAGATGTCAGGCTTGCCAGGTATCTCAGAGACCGTCAGAGCCTTGCATCCGAAAATCCGGAGAGAATTATTCGGAGCATATATTCCGAGCTGGACAAGCTCTGGAAAGAAACTGAGGACTATGATTTCTGGAGTTCCGAAGGCGAGGATGTGCCTGATTTTTCAAACGTGCAGGTTCGGCTGGAAAGTATCCTTGATTCAGGCCATCCTGATGAGCTGCTCGAGATAGGAAAAGAGCTTATGGACAGGTATGAGGAAATTGCGGAATATGACGAAGAAGGAAAAATCGGAACCGAAATTTCAAGCTGCATGGACGTGGTGTTCAGAGCGTTACCTCAATCTTCTCTTCCTGCACATAAGAAAATGCTTTATGCCCTTGAGCTTGAGCTAAAAGACAACTACAACATTCTTAATGAGCATACTTTCTGGAAAGGAGACTTTACTCGGGAAGAGTGGCGGTTATTTGCAAAAGCCCTGAAAGCCCGGTTGCAAAAAACCGGAAAAGGAAAAGGTGTCCTGCAGGACTCATCCTGGGAACGAGATTATGTTGTTGACAGGCTTATTGATGCCCTGAGAAAAGGCGGGCTTTCTGAAGAGATTATCCCGATCTCCGAACTCGAAGCCGAAAGAACAGGCAATTATCTAAGGCTTGTCAGAGAACTACTCGGCTCCGGACAAAAAAAGAAAGCAGAAGAATGGATCTATAAGGGAGTTAAAGAGAGCAGAGAAGATAAACCTGGCAATGCCAGGGAGCTCCTGCAGATGCTTGTTGAGATTAAAGAAAAGGAAGAAAACTGGCTTTTTGTAGCTGCTCTTGAAACGGAAGAGTTTTTCAGGTTTCCCCAGCTGGCCAGCTATATTAAGATGCGGGAAGCAGCCGGAAAAATCGGGAAATGGCAGGAAATCCGAGAGGCTGCCCTCCAGTACTTGAGAAACGGAAAGCTGCCAGCCAAGGAAGCCAAAACTGCGGAGGAATCTTCAATCCTTCCTGAAATTCTCCCGAAAACAGGGCTTCTGGAGACTGGCTCTTTAAGAAAAATCAAACCTCCTGTCCTTGACCTGTTAATACAGATAGCTATTCAAGAGAATGATGCTGACGAAGCAGTCCACTGGTACGAAGAGCTTAAAAAAAGCAGGAGTGGGACCGAAAAATACAGGGATTCCGTCTCAGAAAATGAAATTGCTGATGCAATAAAGGGCAAATATCCTGAAATCGCAGTTGAAATATGGAAAAAACTTGCAGAAAGTTTGATCTCCGAAACAAAAGTAAGCTCATATGAAACAGCATCAATGTATTTCCGAAAAATAAAGGAAACTCTGGAGTCCATTGGAAAGAAAGAAGAGTGGGAAGCTTATCTCGGGGAGATAAGGGAAATTAACAGACGTAAAAGAAAGTTGCTTGAAATTTTGGATAGATTGGGAGAAGACCGAATAATCGGCGAGTGAAAAAGAACAAAAAAGGAAGCCTGGCTGCAAAAAGGGTTGGTGAATTTTAAGAGCAAATTTATATATAAAATAACATAAATAAAAATGGGTTCAGACTAACTTAGATTTCAGATAAATTTAGCTTCTAAATCCCGGATGTACTTAAGAAATACTGATCCCAGTAGATCGGAACAGAGTAGTTTAGAAGAGTAATAGAGAAGTATAGAAAAAGGTATGGAGAAAAACGAAAGAAAGGAGTTATAAAAATATGCCAGCAAAAGTCAAGAAAGAAGAATGTACAGGCTGTGGAACCTGTGTGGAGGAGTGTCCTGTAGAAGCAATCGTTATTGACGAGGACGAAGGTTGTGCAGTCGTAGATGAAGAAGAATGTGTAGACTGCGGAGCCTGTGAAGAAGCTTGCCCCATACATGCTATAGAGATAAGATAACCTGAAAAGACAGGAATTACACGTTTTAAATAGATTCTGCAAACAAAATAAGATTATTTCGAGGAGTGGGGAGATTGTGGAGATCAGGAAGAGCCTATCAACGCCTGGCCTATCAACGCTTGAAAGCTGCTTCCCATTCTGACTTCCTATTTTTCGGAAATCGCCGGTTCGCTCCGCTTGAAGAGGGAAGGACTTTTGTTTCATACCCCATTGCCCTTACAATCGGTTCATATTGTCCGGATTTCTTGCCGTTAAAAAGAACCAGCTTCAGGTTCGGAGCCATATCTTTCAGCATTGAAAATCGGTTTATCTCTTCGTCCTTTATCTTTGCATCCTCGCTTCCTTCCCTTTTTCCGGCTTTAAACACATCCCAGAGCCCTATTTTATTGCTTTTCAGGGTTTCAAGCCGGTTTTGATAATTCATACCCTGAAGATCTTCTCCGAGAATACTGCCGAGCAGCCTCCAGAAGTCATTGCCTGGGTGCCCATAGTACTGATGTTTCCTGATAGAAACGTCGCCCGGAAGAGACCCGAGAATCAGGATTTCAGTATTTTCATCAATTACTGCTGGAAAACCTTGCTTTTTCATTGATTAAAGAAGCTGGAACTTAAGGCTATTTCAAACTTTGGGAACAAAAAACTGAAATTTCAGTTAATTTTAGTTAAATCTCAGTTACCTGTTCGGACATATCTTTGTAATAGTCAAAAAGCTCCTGTCCCCAGGCAAGAGCGCTTTTCTCGAAACTCACCATTTCATGATTATAGTATCTTCCCTCTTTAGAGATCATGGATAGAGAAACAAACCGATCGGTAACGATGCTGGAAGCAAGCTCGATTTTATGGTCGCATACAAAAAGGCGCGTGTTTTCCAGGTTTAAGAACTTTTCTGCATCTGTCGTGTAGTCGGAAATCAGTCTTTCATAGATTGGCCTTTCCAGAACAAGTGAAACTTCAATACCTCTTTTTGCAAGGTCCAGATAGAGGCTCGGATATCCGGGGCGGAAAAATGAAGAGATTTCCATAACTGTCCTTGATCTGTAAAGTGGGTCCATGATCTCAGGAGGGTAGTCAAAGATATGGGTTCTCTCGGGTAAAAGCTCTCTACAGCTGCCAAGTTCTCCAATCCGGTCCAGCAGGTGGGGAGGAAGAGTCCGCAACTCCTGTCTTGCCCAGTAATCATGGTTTTCATCGAAAATCTGGAAAGTGGAGAGAAGAGGTTCCATTTTGGGAATAATAAGCTTTCCTTTTATCGAGAGCTCATAGCTGTCTCCTCTTTGCACCAGCAGCCCTTCCTTGAGCAAAATGCGGATCTGGGCCATTATAGGACTGGAACTGACGTCAAGCGCGGTCTTAATTTCTTCAATTGTCTTTGGCCCTTCCTTCAGGAGCAGAAGCAAATTTTTCCTCTTGTCCGAAAAAAAAATTATGTCTATTAACTGCAGTTCCATACTCATTCAATTTAACCTCCGGAAAGCGATTCTGGAGTGATATCTGGAATTTCATTGGGGGATCTGACTCTAAAGATCAAGTCTGCACAGACTCTAAAGATTAGGTCTGCACAAATTGTCTTACAATCTACCTTACAATTGCCTTTATACCTCAGTGCAGGCTGAGCAGCATAGATTCCGGAAAAGTTCCGCTTTCGACTGTACAGACAAAGTTATCAATGCACTTTTCACTCTCGATCTGCCAGGCTCTTGATTTATAGAATTCAAAAAGTTCCCTTGCCCAGTTTATGGCCTCAGGTTCGGAACAGGACATGTAATTATGATAGAATCTTCCGTTACAATCAAAGAGAGAGATCATCATCCCACGGTCCGATACCATAAGTTCAGCCAGTTTGACCCCGTCATTACAGACAAAAAGTTCGGTGTTTTGCAGCGTAGCAAGCTTCCTTATTTTCTTTTCATAATTATGCAGGATTTTTTCGAGCACCGACTCCGTGAAGATAAGGGTGACTTCCGACTCCAGCCTTCCGAGCTTTGTATAAAGGGGTAGGAATTCGGGCCTGTAAAAGGATGAAAATACCATAAGATAACGTGAAGAAGAGAAGAAACTCAAAAGTTCCGTACTTGGCTCAAAAATCTGGCTCGGATCGGCTTCAACCAGCTTGCAGTCCCTCAGATCCCCTATTCTGTCGAGAAGATACTGAGGAATTCCGCTCAGGTCGTGTTCGATCCAGTAATTGTCTCGTTCGAGCAAAGTAAGGACATTGACAAGGGATTGAACTTTTTTAAACACCTGGTCTCCCATATCTGTCAATTCGTAACTGCCATTTTTTTGAATAACAAGGTCGCTGTCTGTAAGCCTTTTGATCTGGGGTAAGATAGCCGTGGGAGAAACATCAAGGAGGGTTTTAATTTCTTCCATTGTTCTTGGTTCCTCTCCCAAGAGTAAAAGGAGGTCTTTTCTTTTCTGGGAACGAAATACGACATCTATTAACTCATGTTGCATTCAAACCACTTCTATCGCGTTTTTGTTTAAATATAGAATATCTGTATCATGTGACACTAAAATCTCCGTACGAAGACGGATGAAAATTCGAGTTCCGGTCCGGTCCTGTACGACCTGCATAGGAAGAAGCGTTTGTGCCATATATTGGGGATATTCGATATATCCATTTATATAAAAGGATTTGGATGAATAATTTTAAACGTGAGGGAACTAGACAATGTAATATCAGGAGTTTCGGAAAATCCCCGGTTCCCATGAAAACGGTATCACTGGGTAGAGTAGAAAATTCTGCACCCTGACTGAGTGAATAATCAAGTTGTGTAAAATTGAGAGAGCAAAGCACGAACATTGAAATTTTTGATAGGCTTTATCTGAATAATTGCACTGTTCAAAAAGATTTATCAAGTTTCGACCCACACGTCTAAAAAAAGTTGAGGGAACTTGCCAAATCATCTCAAAAATTTAAGGCTCGTTTATTAAGAGAAAAAACAGCAAAAAATTTGAGGGTAGAAAGCCGTGCAATCGGCTCAAAATTTCAGACCCCATATTGCGCCGTAAAAACCAGGAAAAAATTTCCGTCGGTTATGGTATATGTGATAATTTCCCCTAATTATGCTGTATACGCTTGTCAGCATTACAGGCAAGCGAATCAATCAAAAGCGAATCAATCAAAAAGGAAAAGTTCCGGTGAGAAGAAGAAAATTTTTCGCTGGTAGATGCTGAGGAAAATCTGGTGATAGAATCCTTAGAACGGATGCGTTGCGGATTTTTTCAGGGCTGAATACCCCGAAAGAAAGAACTTCACGGAGGTAAAGCCGGAACCTCACGATGCCTGATATCTCCGGGACTGCAGACCCGGGGACGGTAGCGACCTTTTTGCTAAAAACCAAAACGGAGGTTTAAAAATATGTTGGACTTTACAGAGGCAAGTCTGAAAAAAGTGTTAACCAGATACAATGTGGCTCTGGAAAAGGCAATGACGCCTGAAGAAGCCGCAGAAGAGATCTATCCTAAGGACGAATTAATCTACCCGATCGCAAAGGCCATCTTCGAAGGAGAAGAAGATGACGTTATCGAGGGTCTCCAGGCCGCAATCGATGCAGGCAGGGACCCCATTGCTCTTATCGATGACGCTCTCATGGTCGGTATGGGTGTTGTCACAAGGCTCTATGATGAAGGTATAATTTTCCTGCCCAATGTCATGATGTCTGCTGACGCCATGCTCGATGGTATCGAATTCTGTAAGGAAAACTCCGAAACTGCTCCTGTAACAAAGGGAACCGTTGTCTGCCACGTCGCAGAAGGTGACGTTCACGACATTGGAAAGAACATCGTTACCGCTCTCCTCAGGGCAAACGGCTACAATGTAGTTGACCTCGGAAGGGACGTCCCTGTGGACGAAGTCATTGCAGCAGTTGCCTCAAACAACCCAATCCTGGTCACAGGCACTGCACTCATGACCACCACCATGTATGCATTCAAGGAAGTTAACGACAAACTCCTTGAGAAAGGATATAAGATTCCATTCGCATGCGGTGGCGGCGCAGTTAACCAGGACTTCGTATCCCAGTATGCACTTGGTGTATACGGTGAAGAAGCCGCTGACGCCCCCAAGATTGCTGACGCAATCGTTGCAGGTACTACAGATATCGCAGCATTAAGAGACAAATTCCACAAGCACTGAGGTGAGTTAAATGGCAGCAAAAAGATACACTTCAATGGCATACGCAAGCGCAGACGAGATGACCTTCGGCGTATCCAAGTACCCGGTAAAAGCAGGCCTCGGTCTCGAGATCGGTGCAGGCTATACAATTCCTGAAGTTAACTATGCCCCAAGGCCAGAAGCCGGTGCATCCAAGGAAAAGCTCGTAAAGGAATACGAGAGGATCACTACCGACATTATGGCAAGAATGGTCCAGGTCGGTTTCCCGGCAGTCATCCTCGAAACCGAACACGTTCAGCAGATGTCCAACAACCCCTCTTGGGGAGCAGAAGTTGCACATGCCCAGAAAACCATCATGGAAGAATACCACGATGAATACGGCATAAAGTGCGCACTCCGCCACACAATCGGTGACATCCGTGAGAACAGGGACTTCCTCCAGCTTAGAGGCGACAAGTACTCTGTCTTCCTCGAAGCCTTTGAAGAATGCGCCAAGGCCGGTGCTGACCTGCTTTCCGTAGAGAGCATGGGTGGTAAGGAAGTATTCGACTACGCAGTTCTCAGGAACGACATTGCTGGTATGCTCTATGCAATCGGCTGTCTCGGCTCCATTGATATGGAAATGATCTGGTCCGATATTGCAGCAATTGCACAGAAGACCGGCACTGTTGCAGCTGGTGACACCGACTGCGCCCAGGCAAACACCGCAATGTTCATCGGCGGTGGACTGCTCGACAAGAACCTTGCCCACACCCTCGCAATTCTCGCAAGGGCAATCTCTGCCCCAAGGTCCCTCGTTGCATACGAAGCCGGCGCAAAAGGCCCTGGTAAGGACTGCGGATATGAAAACGTCATCATTAAAGCCATCACCGGTATGCCGATGACCCAGGAAGGTAAGACCTCCACCTGCGCTCACTCTGATGTAATGGGTAACCTCATTATGCAGTGCTGTGACTGCTGGTCCAACGAGTCTGTTGAATACCACGGTGAATTCGGTGGTACAACTGTTCAGTGCTGGTCCGAAACCCTGGCATACGACTGCGCCCTAATGAACACCGCTCTTGAAACCAAGAACGACAAAGTTCTCAGGGACCTTCTCATGCTTTCCGACAGGTACAGAGACCCCCAGGCATACGTACTCGCATACGACAATGCATACAGAGTCGGCGAAGCAATTGTCAAGGACGGAGACAACATCTACCTCAGGGCAAAGAACGCTGCAATCGCATGCTGCGACATTGTCAGCGAAGGTGCAGCCGGCAAGCTCGAGCTCTCCAGGTTCGAAACCAAAGCACTCGCAGACGCAAAGGCATCCCTGGACTCCCTCACAGACGACATGGACACCTTCATGGACGACTGCCTTACAAAATACAAGAGTGAAGTTAAAGTCTTCCTGCCGGAGAACTACGGCTTCTAAGCCGAACCCTCCGGTTCTCTTTTTCTTTTTTAAACTCGTCTTTAATCCCTGGATTTCTTAATACTTCTCGCTACCTTTGACCCGTATTTTTGCATTGTTTTTGTCGCCCTGTACCCTTATTTCTGTTCCTACCCCAATTCTCAATATCTTTGCGTATAAACACTTGCATTTCAGTTCGTCAATGATTAATAATAACGGCAGACACGAAAAGTTCACACCGGATTTTAAATCCGAGACATATCTGCAACCCTGAGAAAACCCACTTTGTAAATTACCCCTCTTGAAAAAGTTGAAAAACAGTTTCTCTTGCCCATAAATCCACCCTTTTGACCACAAACATTGACCTGCAAGCGTTTCGCCGCCTGACCACACAGTTGCGTCGTTTTCGGTCAAACCGTTTTTAAAAAGGTTTGCGTTGCGCCGCTTAACCACGCCGCTTCCAGGGGTTTTTGATCAAACTTTTTCTGAAAAAGTTTGCGATCAAGCAGGTTTTGAAAAGGTTTGCAGGTTTGAGGGACTTTCACTCAGTTAACGAACCGATTAAAAAAGGAAATAATATAAAGAAGTAAAGAAGAGAAGCAGAATAAATCAGGTCAAAAAATCTTAGAATTGTATTCGAAAGAGAAAATATATTCCCTGGACATGAGAACAATACTTATTTTATAATTACATAGAAAAAAAGAAAAAACCTATATACAGGATAGGACTATCGATAAATAGTAGCGTGGGACAAAAAATATACGAACAGACCAGAAACCGTGCCATAAGTAAAAAAAACCTACTTGGCTATCCCATGTTACTTTTTTACAGTGAACCAATCCCTCAAAACTTTTCTTTTTATTTCTTGTGATTTACCAGTTAATAAGTTGACATTTTTGAGACGTTAACATACTTATGTTCTACATCTCAATTCCCACTACTTATTTTCTGGTTTTTTTCATTTTCCTCTGGAAAAGAGCAAGTTATTGATAGTGTAATAGAATTAAAGACAGATAGGGTGCTAAAAAGCGAAAAATCTACTTTGGCAGGCTGCGTTAAAAATACATCTGATTCTACAAAAGAATTGGCGGGAAAAGGGTTTAGCAAAAAAACAGAAAAGCTGTGAAAAAACTTATAAACTTGATTTAAATTAAACATTACCGGATATTTAAGCAACCCAATAACTCATGCTATCTGATTCAAGATCTTTTCTATTCTGGATACCATAGGCTTTTCAGCCCTTATGTACATGTAAGCAGGGAGTCCCGACCTTGAGAAATTCTGGAAAAATTTCATTGCCAGGCTGTTAATTCTGGGAAAATCTTTAATTCTATCATTTGCAAAAAGACTTATTACTCTATCAAAGCTTGGGACCTTTGTAGTGAAACTCAGATCTTCTCGTAACTGTCTATCCATGGTAAAAACAAGCTCAATCCAGGAGTTCAATTCTTTTGTAATATGTCGCCTGGCCCCTCCTTCAACCACAATATATGACCTTCCTTTTTTAACATTTTCAAAAAACTCCCTGAAAGTTTCCCCTTTTGCGAGGGTGTAAACAGCTCCCATGCCTCCTGTGTGGCTATCTGTAGTTGCAACAAGCCCTTTTCCGTACTTCCTGGCAAGTGCTGCAGTTATGAGATTTTTCTCCGTTAAGTTCTGCATGTTATATTCAACAACTGGAAACTGCTTTATAAGTTCAGGTACAGCCCATAGATTAGGGCGGTCTCCGATAGCGAACTGAAAGGGATGGTTATACATATGGGGAAGGTCGTGAGTTCTGAGATAGCGGATAAAGCTTTTAAAATCGCGTTCCTGATTTGCAATCAACTCAAGTTCCCTGAACTCTTCCGAATCAAGTTCAAAAACATTAACGTGAAGAGTGTGTCCTATGTGTTCAGGGTCGTTAAGTGAAATTTCAACCCCTGGAACCAGTCCTTCCCTTTCCCAACCAAGCAGATCGTAAGCTTTGACAGTATCATGGTCGGTAAAAGTCACAAAATCAAGCCCTTTCGACCTTGCTTTTTCAAAGAGAACTGCAGGATGCATTGCCCTCACAGGAGGGACATCATAGGAACAGGAAGAGTGTACATGCAGATCCATTTTCTTCCATCCTTCCTGAAGAAGAGTTTCTGCAACCTCAGAGCTTACAGTTGTTTTAGCATTGTTTCCGGTTTTTCCTCGCATAAACAAGCACGACCATTTTATTCAGAAATTCCTTGCAGTGAAAAGGTTCAAGAATTCTTACTTAGTAAAAAGAATGCAGGACGAGTATAAAGAGATTTCGCTAAAGAATATAGTTTTTCTATTTAACTCATATATTTAAATTAAGTGAATTGAATGTGTAGATAAGTAAGTACACTAAATATAAAATTAAAAGAACACATAGGTGAAAAGGAGGAAAAAATAAGCGAAAAAGAAGGAAAACGATTGTGAGCAGATTATCTATCGGTCATAGCATAAATAAAATAAACAAAAGGAGCAGATGGAAAAGCAGAATTTTAAGCCCATTTTTGCAAAAAAAGCTATTTGAAGGATAGAGTATTCCCCAAAATCTCCGAAGGAAAAACATGAAAAATAAAAAATATTGTTTTCTGAAACAGATAACAATAATTAATGAGATTATTACATAGAAAACGGGAAAATATATATAATGAGAAAGAATATCATTGATTGGTAGCGTGGGACAAAAATATACGAACAACCAGCACGCAAACAGACCGGATAATATGCTATCAGTAGAAATTTACTTAATTATCCCATGTTACTTTTATTACAGTAAGTCTGTATCTTAAATTTCTTTTTTTTATTTTTTGTGGCCCATAAATTAATAAGTTAACATCTCCGGACGTTCAAGTACTTACATTTTGCATTCAATTCCTCGTATGCACATTTTTGTTTTCTCGCAGGTTAGCTGGAAAACAGGTTTCAAACAAAGAATACCAAGAGAAAAAAATATCAATCACTGTTGGAAGTATAATAAACTATATAGTAAAGATATTTTGTCTATGAATATCCTAATTTCGTTCCTATATATAGGCTAAATCGGATAAATACATATATTACCCTATGAATTCTATTCTAAAAGTCGAAACTGAATGAGTAAGACAGAGGAATAGATATCAAAAGAATAGTACATCTTTCAGACATTCATTTCTCAGAGGCATATTATATGCCTGAGATTGCAGATTCAATGCTTGAAAACATAAATCTGAACTCTCCGGATATTGTAATAATCACCGGCGACCTGACTGAGAATGGGCTTGCAGCCGAGTATAATGGGGCAAAAAAATTCATTGACAGGATTGAATGCAAAAACAAGGTAATAGTTCCAGGAAACCATGACTCCAGAAACGCAGGTTACCTCTTTTTTGAGGATCTTTTCAAAACCAGATCGACTTTCGGGCACTTTGACGAAGTCACTGTAATAGGGCTTGATTCTTCCCAGCCTGAGCTTGAAGAAGGGCACATAGGAAGGGAGAATTACGGCTGGATAGAGACTATTTTCTCATTAGGCAGTTTCAAAATTTTTGCCCTGCACCACCACCTTATTCCAATTCCCAGGACTGGCAGAGGAAATAATGTACTTGTAGACGCAGGAGATGTCCTGGAACTCCTGGACCGTTCAGGTGTGAACCTCGTACTCTGCGGGCACTGGCACATCCCCTGGGTCTGGAGGTTAAACGATATGCTTGTCATCAGTGCGGGAACCGTCTGCTCTTCCAAAGTTCGTGGAAAAATGTCTCAGTGTTACAACCTGATTGAAATTGATGCGCCAGAATCCGATTGCACGCGCTGGCATCTGCAAGTTTGCAGAGTTTTCTCGGGAGGAGAAAAAGAAAAAGTTGTTGATAGTATAATATAATCTGAGTTTAGACCAGATTGTAAAAGAGACACAGAATGAAGCTAAAAAAATGAAAACTAAAACCAGCGAAATTTTCTGGCATCCCAGACCTCACGAAACCGGATGCAGGAACAATCACAATGCTAATCTATCATCATGCGCAATAATAATAAGATGGTAACAAGTATGAGACCAGAGGAAAAGAAGAAGGTCCTTTTTCTGTGTACCCATAACTCAGCCAGGTCACAGATGGCCGAAGGTCTTTTAAGGGCTATTTATGGAAATCGATACGAGGCTTACAGCGCCGGCATTGAAGCCACAACTGTTAATCCTCACGCTGTTACAGTCATGAAGGAAATCGGCATCGATGTATCCAATCAGCGCTCCAAAGCTTTCCAGGAATTTCAGGATACTGTATTTGACTTAGCGGTCACGGTCTGCGATCGGGCTAAAGCGGCCTGTCCTATCTGCAGCACAAATCCGGAGCTTCCGACCAGACTTCCCAGAGCAAGAGGAGTAATTCACAAAAGTTTTGAAGATCCTGCCGCGGCTGTTGGATCAGAAGAAGAGCGGCTCAGAGTCTTCAGGCGAGTCAGAGATGAGATAAAAGACTGGATTTTGCAGACATTTGAGGAATGATACCGATTCAGTATCCTGATTTTTGCCTGTTATGTGTTACAATTACTATGGTATAATTGATACGGTATAATTGCTATGGCATAATTGTTATGGCATAATTGCTATGGTATAATCTTTTTTGAAATTCACGATATCTCCAATCCTTAGAGTGAAACAGGAAAAATAGCTCTACCGGGTTCGTTGAAAAATAATAAGAATTAATAAGAATACTGGATACTGGAATTTTCCTATAAGAAAGTCCAGGTAAAGTGTTTTTTAAACTAAGCAAATTGCCCCTGAATGAAAAAGGCATGTAAGGAAAAAGATAACGACTGACGATCACTTACTGTGAGTGAAAAGCACCTATTCGCGGGTTATTTATCTCAGAGACTATCCAGAAAGCCAATAATACATGTTAAAAGGTACAATAGGTCTATAATATCGAGTACCTGTTAGATTGTGAATATTTCTATTTTGAAAACTGCAATAGGCTATACACTTTTCGGATAGGCTCTTAATCAGATGCTTTAAACAGCTCAGGATGCATCTCTTTTAATTTTGTTGAAAGTTTTTCATCTAATTTTGCATTATAAAGTGTTTTTACATTAGAAAGCTGGTCAATTAATAAATGCTGAGCCCCTTCTAAATTTGCCTCCTTAAATTTAGCCCCTTTAAGATTAGCCTTTCTAAAGTTGACTTTTCGAAGGTCAGCTCCATTAAAGTTAGCCCCAGTGAGGTTAGCCCTTTGAAGGTTAGCGCCCTCAAGTTTAGCTTTTATAAGGTTAGCACCCTCAAGTTTAACCCCTTTAAGGTTAACCCCCTGAAGTTTGGCCCTTATAAGTTTAGCTTTTATAAGGTTAGCTCCTTGAAGGCTGGCTTCTTTAAATTTTGCCTCTTCCAGGTTAGTCTGCTCAAATTTAGCCTTTTTAAGGTTAGCTCCTTTAAGTTTAGCCTTTTCAAGGTTAGCCTTTCCGAGGTAAGCTCCTTCCAGGTTAGCCTTTCTAAGGTCAGTTCTCTGGAGATTAGCCTCTTGAAGATTAGCTCCTTGAAGTTTAGCTCCCTGGAGGTTAGCCCCTTCCAGGTCGGCTCCTTGAAAGTTAGCTCCCTGGAGGTTAGCCTTTTCAAGGTCAGCCCCATTAAAGCTAGCCTCTTGAAGGTTAGCCCCTTGAAGATTAGCCTTTTCAAGGTTAGCCTCTATAAAGGCAGTTCTCTGGAGATTAGCCTCTTGAAGGTTGGCTTCTTGAAGATCAGCTCCATTAAAGTTAGCCTCTTGAAGGTTAGCCCTTTCAAGATTTGCTTCTGTAAGGTCGGTTCTCTGGAGGTTAGCTTCTTGAAGGTCAGCCTCTACAAGGTCAGCTCCGCAAAGTATGGCCATTTGAAGTTTAGCTCCTTGAAGATTAGCTTTTTCAAAGTTAGCTCCCTGAAGTTCAGCTCCCTGGAGTTTAGCCTTTTTAAGGTTAGCTCCTTTAAAGTCAGCCCCTTTAAGGTTAGCACCTATAAGATTTGCCTTTTCAAGATTAGCTTCTATAAAATCGGCTCCTTCAGGCTTAGTCTCTTGAAGGTTAGCTTCTCGAGGATCTTTTCTTTCTTTACCGTCCATTTACAGTTGATCTATATTATACTTAAATAAACATTGCTGTCCTACGATTAACTTGCTTTGAATGTGAGTGAATTCAGTTAAATCAAATCGGTTATTAAATCTGTTTTTATAAGGAGAAGAAATTAACAATTGACTCTAGATACTGTTTTCGTGATGAAAGAAGAGGGTAATTAGTAAGTTACATTCACAGAACTTTCGGTAAGCTCACAAAGTTTTCGATTAATAAGTTTGTTGAGAATAATAATAGTACAACAGGGAAACTAAAAGTCCCATGTCCGGCAAACAAAGATCAATAAAAATAATGAAAAATCGAACAATAGGTTCTTGGAGATTACTATATAGAATAATGCGGAAGAGTATATATGATCTGAAAAATATGAGTAATGCAGCCAATATTAGGAGGAAAGATGTGGATAGCATAAAATTGTTCAAAAAAGTAACAGACATGATAAGTACGATTTTTCTTTACATATTGCTGCTTGCATTAGTTGTGGGGATGGCAAAAACCTTACTGGATATTCGTTTTATTTTGCTTGAATCCCTTGAAAGCGGATTCAATCATATGGTGACAAGTGTACTGACGGTTTTTATTGTCATTGACCTTTTCAAAGCCTTCGTGGATTACCAGGAGAACGATCGGATTAAGCTTACGGATATAACGGATGCCACAATTCTAATAGTCCTGCGTGAAATCGCTGTTGGACTTTATGCACAAAAATTCGGGTACGAATTTGTTTTAAGTTTGGCGACTCTACTGCTCGTACTGGGTATAATGAGAGTACTGGCTGTCAAATATTCTCCGGCAGAAACCCAGGAGCCTCATATTTCTGTGCCGAGGGAAGAGCGGCTTTCAAAAACTGGCCTGAGTGTTATTTTTGATCGTTACAATGCTACTCATGAAAACAACTGATTTCCTTATTCAGGTGATTCAAAGGTTTCTTCTTATCACGAACAAGGCCTCAGTTGACAGTCTTTAATCAGTTTCGTAAGATGGATTCAAAGGTATTTTATTCAGAAAATAAAATTCTGACAAATAAATATACATTTGAGGCTAAATATCCATACTTAATTAGCCAATTACATAGAAAAGAAGAAAAATATATAAACAGGAAATGAGTATTATTACTTAGTAGCGTGGGACAAGAACATACGAACAGACCAGAAAAAGATACGAACAGACCGGAAAATATGCCAACATCTATTAAACCCAAATTTCCCATGTTACTCCCTTTTAAATTGGATTTGCTCCTGAATCTCTTCATTCTATTTTTGAATATACGGTTGCTTCGTACAGAATAGATTATTTTTATGCAAATTACTCCTGAAAGTTTTAAGCCCATAGAAGCAGTTTAGAGTAATGGAAGAAAGGTAAATACCGGGATTGAATAAAATGAAAATTTTACTTTTTATGTGCGGAGAAGGGCTTGGCCACACAAGTCGAGGTCTTGCTCTGGGAAAAGAGTTTCTGGCTGGCGGGCATGAAGTATACTTTGGGGCATATGGGAACTCAAAAAAGCTGGTAGAAAAAACAGGATATCAGGCATATGAAATTCCCCCTGAAATAACGCTAGCCGGAGAGGCCGGGATCTTTGATATCAAAAAGTCCATTAAAGAAACCCTCAAGAATACTTCCCTTTCAGGATTCAGAGAACTTTTGAGGTTGATTGAGAAACTCAAACCTGATGTCATACTTTCGGATGGCTACTATACAGGTATTCTTGCTGCACGGGCTAAGAGAACGCCTGTTTATTTTATTGGTCACCAGTTCAATATGGTGGAATTTTTCCAGAATCAGGATTTCCTGGTGACAGTAGCAGGAGAATTAGTCAAGAGCTTTTACAACTACATCTTCAGAAGTGTAAATGGCATCATTGTGCCTGATTATCCGCTTCCATATTCTGTAAACCGAAAAAACTTCAAACTTACAAAAAGTATCAATAATACCATTTTCTTCAGCGGCCCACTTATCAGGTGCAAATATAGTGAAGTTGAGTCAAAAACCTTCCAGCGCCCAAACGTCCTTTCAACCATTGGTGCTTTCGGATACAGAGCAGCCATATTCAGGAGCGTACTTGAGGCTGCAGAACTGGATCATAGTATCCACTATACCTTTATTTCAGGGCCCGGAATAGATCCCGAACAGTTCCCAAAAATCCCGGAAAACGTTGAATTTGTAGGCTTTACGGAAAATCCGTTTCCTTATTACAAAGGCTCGGACCTGGTAATCACTGCAGGAGGACATGGAACAATCCTTGAAAGTCTTTCTTTCGGACTCCCTCTGCTTTCTTTTCCGGATGAAAAACACATAGAACAGGAAAATAATGCAACCGTACTTGAAGAAGAGGGATACGGAAAGAGAATGAGCTACCTTGCAGGGCCGGAAGTTATTCTTGCCTGTATTAGAGGAATTCTGGAAGGGGAAGAGTACTACAAGAAGACCAGAAGCTTGAGAGAATTTGCAGAGGAACTTGACGGACCTGCAGCTGTAAGGAAGTTTCTTGAAAAAGAGATTAAAGAAAAATCTAATGAAAAAGACTGAAGACAGAAAGATAAAAAATCCGAGCGAAAAGCGAATAGGGAATAAGAACATTCAGAAAAAGAGGGATAAGAATGAAGGTAATAATTTTAATCTGTGGAGAAGGGCTTGGACATACAAGCCGCAGTCTTGCGCTCGGAAAGAATTTCTGGCTGGCGGGCACGAAGTGCATTTCGGAGCTTATGGATATTCAAAAGAAATGGTTGAAAAGGCAGGATATTCGACACATGAAATCCCTTCAGAGATAAAGCTGATCGGAAAGGCTGGAACCCTGGATTTCACAGGCTCGATTGAGGCAACCCTCAAAAACGCGGATATTTTAGGGGGGCCGAAACTTCTGAAGTTGATAAAAGAGATAGACCCGAATGTCATTTTTTCGGACAGCTATTATCTGGGAACGCTTGCTGGTTTTAAACGTAGAATTCCGGTATACCTTATCCTGAACCAATCAAATATGGAAGAATTTTTTAAAAATAGAGGAGTATCCTTAAGGCTTCTTGGGGAAGTGACCAGGAGGTTCTACAACCAGATTTTTGAAAAGGTAGACAAAATAATTATTCCTGATTATCCGCTTCCTTATACCGTTTGCAAGAAAAACCTGAATTTTCGGAGTAAAATTCAGGAAAAGCTGTTCTACAGTGGCCCCCTTGTAAAAGAAAAATACGAAGAAGTGGAGCAGGTTCCCCTTAAGAAGCCGCATATTGTTTCCCTTATAGGGGGCTTTGGGTACAGAGAACCTATTTTCAGAAAGGTACTCGAAACAGCAAAGCTGGAACAATCCATTAATTATACCCTGATTTCAGGCCCTTCATTTGATCCCTCAAAGCTTGTTGACCTGCCGGAAAATGTACAGCTTCTTAAGTTCATAGAAGATACTTACCCATACCTGAAAAGTTCTGATGCAGTAATAGCTCCCGGAGGGCACAGTACCATTATGGAAGCCCTGAGCTTCGGGATTCCTATCCTTTCTTTCCCTGACAGAGGGCATAGCGAGCAGGAGAATAATGCTGAAGTGATTGAGGAAGAAGCCTATGGAAGGATACTAAGTTATTCCACACCTCCTGAGGTCGTCCTCGAATGTATTCGGGAAGTTCTCGAAGAAGAAAGGTACAGGAATAAAACCGAAAGGCTGCGAAGGCTTGCCAGAGAACTGGACGGGCCCCGTGCTGTAAGGGAAATGCTTGAAAAAGGGTTTAGAGAAAAAACTTTTTAAAAAGCCTCTTCAGTTCCCGCAATACTTTTGCAAACCTTTGGTTGAGTGAAGAAAATGACCAGAAAAAATGATCAGAAAAAAATGATCAGAAAAAGCCTTGATCACTCGGGAATGAGGCTCTTCAGATAGTCGAGAAGGGCAGCATGATCTTCGAGCACGAGATCCGCGTGCTCCACCTTTTCAGGCTCAAGCATACTTGCAACTGCAACACAGTAAAGCCCTGCCCTTTTGGCGGCAGTTATCCCCAGAGGTGCGTTTTCAATTACTATGCACTCGTTTTTTGTCAGATCAAGCTCTTCAAGGGCTTTGAGGTAAGGGTCAGGATCAGGTTTCCCGCGCTCCATGTCGCTGCCGGTAATTACTACCTCAAAGCAGTTAGAAAAATACTTGTTCACAACTTTGGTTACTGTATCGACGTGTGACCCGGAAACCATGGCGAGCTTGAAATGCCGTTTTAACTCCTTAAGGCAATCCAGAATGCCTTCAAAGGGTTTTATCTGATCAAACTCAAGAGCTTCGCGTTTCTTTTCAGGCAGTTGCTCTAAATGCCAGGGTTCAGGCTCTTTTCCGGCCTTTTCGAAAACTGACTTAATTAACCTCCTGTTGTTTGAGCCTTCGAGCTCGTAAATATCTTCCCTGGTTATGGTAATACCAACTTCCTTGAAGGCTTTAACCCAGGCGTCGGCCTGGAAACGCATGGAGTCTACAAGAACCCCATCCACATCAAAAATTATCGCTTTTAACATCTATTCAATAGATTGTTATAATCTATAATAAATATTATGAAAATCAAAGTTCAGTAAAATCTCTATATAGATATGTCTAAGGTTGTGATAACCGGAGTAATTTTTCCAGCAAGCCTTTTCATCCGTTTCATTTTAAATATTTCTCGTACAGGTAACCTCCGAGCCAGTACCCGAAAAAGGCAAAAATAAGCGTGCCTGGAGCGTAGACCGGAAGGTCGGATCCCTCGACGGAAAATAAAAGGTTGAAAAATAAGAGGTAAGAGATTAAAAAGGTTAAAAACCCAATTATCTCAATATATTTTTTTTCCAGTTTCAAGTTTTACCTTAACCCCCCATCCGCAACCGTAAAATCTAGAAATCACAGAGATTGGGCTTATCCGGATTACACAAGCTTTTTGAAAAAAAAGCTTGACCAAAAACCTTCTTACTTTTAATTTTCTTACTTTTAATCTCTTTACTTTAATTCTTCGCCTTGCTTGCCTTCTTCTCCTTCTTTCTTGAAATTAAGAGAAACGGCATTAATGCAAAAGCGTTTCCCGGTTGGTGCAGGCCCGTCTTCAAAGAGATGACCCAGGTGGCTTCCGCAGCGGGAACAGACTACCTCAATCCTGTTCATGAAATAGCTGGTATCCTCTTTGAGCTTTACCCTGTCACTCGAAATCACATCGTAGAAACTTGGCCAGCCGGTTCCGGACTCGAATTTGGTATTCGAGGAAAAAAGCTCCTGGCCGCAGGCAGCACAGGTGTAAACTCCTTTTTCCTTGTTATAGTACAGGTTGCCGGAAAAGGGTCTTTCCGTACCTTTCTCCCGCAGGACATGATACTGTTCAGGCGTAAGTACCTTTTTCCATTCTTCCTCAGATTTTTCAATTGTTTTCTGTGCCAGTTGCAAACCCCCTATGCATTTAAGTTAGTTGTTCAGGAAATATTACTTTTTCTTCGAATTGTAAGTAAAATGATAAAATTGCGTATTATAAGTGAGAGAATCAAATATAAGGATATAATTACAAAAATTATATAATATTTAATATAAATAATGTTTCAGGAATAAGATCTGTTAGTTTGGGGCGGCATGGAAGAAAACCTGGAAAAAGGAAAAGACTACAGTATAATAACGGCTGTACTTATCCTTTTACTTCTTGTGGCGGTCTTTGTGGTTATCGTTTCTAAACAAATTAGCCTTGGAAAGTTTACGCTGCCATTCTATCTAATAGTGTTGGGAATGTTTTTCTTTGCTACAGCTATGGAATCCGTAACTAAATTAGGAGAGCGGCTTGCTTCCCTCGGCTGGACCCTCAATATGTTAGGCTTCGTTCTTTTTTATCAGTACGCAACAGGGAACCTGCAAAGCGGAATCTACATGTGGCCTCTGGTTTTCCCCTCAGGAATAGGCCTGGGACAGGTCTGCTACGGAGTAATTAAAGCCAGAAAAGAGCTCGTTGAGCGTGGAAAAATTCTCATCCAGATAGGGGTCGGGCTATTTATCCTGATTTTCGTGGTTTTCAAGCTATTTTTCCAGTGGACTACCCCACGCTAAAGCTATGGGGCTTTCTACTTCATCCCTCTCTCTTTCGAGAACAAGTCCATAGGCTCTTCCCTGCGTTCCGCAGGTGTCAAATAGTTATTAGATTTTGGTCAAGGAGAGAGAACTTTTTGATATTAATTGCAGCATTAATATCCCTATCATGCGGAGTCTTGCAATCAGGGCAAGTCCATTCTCTATCCTTTAGTGTTAGATGTGAATTATAATACCCGCAAACGTTACAAAGTTTTGAAGAAGGCTCAAACTGTCCTATTCTCAGAATCGTTTTCCCGAACCATTGAGCTTTGTATTCTAACTTTGTTACAAAACTACTCC